>JAHELJ010000016.1:0-29645 GCA_024644235.1 Lewinellaceae bacterium | reverse complement strand
CGAAAGATGAGCAAGGCCAACATTCAAACCAAAGAAGGCGTAATACCCAACTCCTACCTCTATAGCGTGCGAAGGAACACCCTGACTCTCATGAAGAATCCAATGAATAAAGCCACTAATGAGCGGATGTTTATTACTAAGGATCTCGATCTTGATCAGATCGAATATGCCGTAATATTCAATAAAAAAGTGAAGGCCAAACGAATGATTTTTGGTGGCATTGTGGGGGGGATTTCCGGCTATTTTATTGCTAGGGCCATCCAGCCTGCTGCGCATCGACAAGTCAATATCGAGATCATTGGACAGGCGCCTGAGCCCAATTTCTTCGAACCCATGGTGGCAGCTGGTTTCGGAATAGGGATCGGTCTTGCCTTAGCAGAATGGATGTATCCGGTGAAGATCGACATGCAGAAGGACCGAAGAGATGCCGTGAAAAAACTCCGACAGTTTTCATTCCGGTAGTTTTGGAGATGTACTTCATCTTGAGACATTTCCTTTTTACCTTACTCACCCTGACAATCGTCATATCTGCCCAGGGGCAGCAAGACACTCTTTTCGCGACCAATCTCAAGTTATTTGACAATAAGAGATATAAGGACATCAAGGGGAGTCCATATCTCTTCAGTGATTGGGTGAAAGCCGATATCATCCGAAGGGATAGTTTCAAATTTCGTGATGTCATGCTCAATTATAATGGAGATACTCATGAATTTGAAGTACTGCAGGATGGAAGGTATATTGAACTGGAGCAACTTTGGTATAAACGAATCGAGGTAGATCCAGCAAAAAATAAAGGAGTAGTGGAGGTTGATGACAAAGTTGTATTTCTCCAGGGATTTCACCACGAATATGTAGACCGGTTTGCACTGTTGGCTTACGAGGGAGAACATGTCTACCTAATCAAGGATTTCTCCGCGGTTTTGTCAGAAAAGAAAGTGCAGAATGTAGGTAAGGCGATCGAATTCAAGCGCTTTACTCCTCGGGTTAAATATGCCTTATATCACAAGGGTAAAATCACATCCATTAAGCTGAAGAAAGAGGAGATTTTAAATGTCTTAGGACATGAAAAAACAGCAGAAGATTTTTTGAAGGCCAACAAGATCAAGAAAACAAACAGTGAGGAAAAGGTGATCATGCTTCTAAAATATCTCGATGATCAGATAGGATTGCAAACTGGTTAAATTTCGATTGATACTTCAGCAGTTGTGGCTTCAGAAATGGTCAGCATTCACTCTGGAAATTCCAGTTATGGCTTTCCTGCCACTTCAATATCTGAGCTGGGTAACCACTTCAGATGGCTTCAAATCGTGATTTTCCTCCATTAATTCTATGCATGCACCTCTTGGCTTACAAATCTGAAGTCGTTTTGGAAGCATGCATTTATCTGCCAAATCGCAGAATCTAAATTAGCCATGTAATGAACGCTTATTCAAATGAATGATGACTTGGCCAAAATTGAATTCATCGGACATACTGCAGATGTGAGAATGCAAGTTTCAGCCGCGAGCCCTGAGGAAGTTCTCAAAGGGGCATTGAGAGGTATGAATCATTTGATAAAACCGGGATTCTGCGATGATTCCTCTCTATTGATCTCAACGGATCTACGGATTGAATCTGTAGATCGGTCTGCACTAATTGTTGATGCCTTATCCGAGATACTAACCGAAACTCAAATCCGGAAAGTCTTATTCTGCGAAATGGAAATCCAGATATTTCAGGAAATTCAGCTCAGTGCCAGACTGTATGGCAGGAAGATCCATGACGGATTTGATGAAGATCTAAAAGCCGTGACTTATCACGAGGCGCAGCTACGGAAGAATCAAGACGGAGACTGGACTATCACTATTATTTTTGATATCTAGGGGTCAGCTTGAATATATGAGACATGGAATTGAAGAAAATAAAAGATTGTCTTTGGGAAATCCCTAAAAGTTATCGGAAGGGAATGAAAGTAGCCGGTCATGTTTATGCGATGGAAGAATTGCTGCCGGCACTGACTAAAGACCGTAGTCTGGATCAGTTGGCTAATGTGGCTATGCTTCCGGGTATTCAGATGGCAGCGATTGTGATGCCCGATGCTCATGAAGGCTACGGATTTCCCATTGGTGGAGTAGCAGCGACCCGCTATCCGGATGGAGTGATTTCTCCTGGTGGTATCGGCTATGACATCAATTGTGGTGTGCGCCTGCTACGGACTGATCTTCGATACCGTGAAGTTTCTAAGCAGATGGAGGCACTTAGTAAGGCACTTTATGATCACATTCCTTCCGGTATGGGGAAGGGGGGGAATGTTAAGTTGAATATGAAGGAGGTAAATAAGGTGCTTCGTGATGGAGCCGAATGGGCTATCACCAATCATTTTGGATTACCTCATGATCTTGAGTTTACTGAAAGCCAGGGCCGCTTGAAACCGGCTGACCATACCAAAGTTTCAGATCAGGCAAAAAAAAGAGGTCATGATCAGCTAGGCACCATTGGCTCCGGAAATCATTTTGTGGAGGTCGATCGAATTGATGAAATCTACGATGAAGAGGCGGCTCGTGCCTTTGGTCTTTTCCCAGATCAGATCGTAGTGCTTATTCACACCGGTTCAAGAGGCCTTGGGCATCAGGTGGCAACTGACTATCTACGTTTGATGACCAATGTAATGGCTCAATATGGGATCAGTCTTCCTGATCGAGAACTCGCATGTGTTCCTTTTAATTCGATCGAGGGTAAAGACTATTTTGGAGCGATGTGTGCTGCGGCAAATTTTGCATGGTGTAACCGGCAGGTTATTACGCATGAGGTGCGGCGGGCTTTGAGCCAGATTTTTGGAAGATCTATGGGTCCGGTGGATGTTGTATATGACGTAGCTCATAACATCGCCAAGGTGGAGACGCACACCATTGAAGGAGAAAAGAAGAAAGTAATTGTCCATCGCAAAGGAGCTACTCGTGCGTTTGGCCCCGGTTTTGAAGAACTTCCCGAAATCTACCGTGCAATCGGTCAACCGGTCTTTATTCCTGGTAGCATGGGAACGGCTTCCTTTGTCTTGGCCGGAACGGTAGGTAGCATGGAAGCTTCCTTTGGATCAACCTGCCACGGAGCAGGAAGAGCAATGTCGAGAAGGGCAGCCAAGAAGGTGGTAGATGCACCGTCTTTGCTCAACGAACTCAAAGAGAAAAACATTCATATTCAGGCCGGCTCATACCGCGGCGCTGCTGAAGAAGCACCAGTAGCATATAAAGATGTAGACCTTGTGGTAGAAACCGTCCACAAGGCAGGCATCGCAAAGAAAGTTGCACGTTTGCGACCGCATGCTGTGATAAAGGGCTAAGTATTTTGATGCAAATTTCTTTTATGGATCTCGCCACGAAGCAGACTCCCTGGTTTGAAAGAACATTTCCACCTATCGATGACAATGGAAGGTTGCCGGCAATTGTTGATCGTTTGGGATCACTAGTGCTGCGGCTTCGGAGTAAACTAAAGGAGCAATCAGAAGATCTCTTATCCTCTGGGCAGGATGGCAAATGGTCGGTAAAGGAAGAAATCGGTCACTTACTGACTCTGGAACCTTTGTGGTTTGGTAGGCTGGAAGATTTAGCTAGCGGCAGAGCTTATCTGCGGGAGGCAGATCTTACCAACCGGGCAACATTTGAGGGAAATTTCAATGATCAAAAAGTGATACTGCTATGCTCTGATTTGGATCACGCCAGGTCTGAATTCATCAAAAGCCTTTTTGAATTGAATGAATCTGATCTGACAAGAACCAGTTTGCATCCACGCCTTAAACAACCTATGAGGGTAGTTGATCTCTGCAACTTTATTGCTGAGCACGACGATCATCACCTCGTGCGTATTCAGAGAATTCTTATTCCAACTGTCTGATAACTATTTAGTTTGGATTCTGTGCAGTCTCTCGCTACATTTAACTGCTATGGACATCAAGATCTATTCCGCTGACTCCAGGGGGTATGCCAATCATGGCTGGCTCGAGACCTATCACTCTTTTAGTTTTGCTGGCTGGTATGATCCTAGTCGTATCCATTTTGGTGCTATCAGGGTATTCAATGATGACGTCGTTGCCGGTGGAAGAGGTTTTGCCAGACACCATCACGACAACATGGAAATTATCTCTATACCCCTTGAAGGTTCCCTTGTTCACGAAGATAGTATGGGGAACAAGCACGTGATACGCGCCAACGACATCCAGGTGATGTCGGCAGGAACCGGGATCTTTCATTCTGAAAAGAATGGCAGTTCCTCCGACCCAGTCAAGTTTTTGCAGATTTGGATACTGCCAAATGAAAGGGACATTATACCGAGGTATCATCAAATTTCACTTGATCCTGATCAGCGTAAAGGGCAATGGCAATTGGTGGTTTCCCCAAAGCATGATGGGCAAGGAGCCTGGGTAAATCAAGATGTGTGGTTCTTCCAGGGAGAATTTGAACAGGGGGAAAGCACGTCTTATCGTTTACAAAGTGCTGAAAATGGTGTTTACCTTATTGTGCTTGAAGGAGAGATCGCCGTGGATAACGCAATTTTGAAGAGAAGGGATGCCGCAGCAATTACTGAAGTAGATGAGCTCAAGATCCGTATTAGAGATGATTCTTTTGTCTTGCTTATTGAAACAACCTTGAACATATGAAACCAGCTGACACTGATGTTCCAATACATTCGTTACTGTCTGAAAGGTGGAGTCCCAGATCTTTTTGCCAGGGTAAACGATTAGCTGACGACATAATAACATCCTTGTTTGAAGCTGCGAGATGGGCGCCCTCCAGTTTTAACGAACAACCATGGCGGTATCTTTATGCCATTCATGGAACTGAGGCATTTGACAGAATGAACGAATGCCTTAATCCGACAAATAGAGTCTGGGCAGTCAATGCATCCCTGCTGGTTTTGAGCCTGGCAAAAAATACTTTTACGCACAATGGAAAAGAGAATAGACATAGCTGGCATGACGTCGGAGCGGCAGATCTGAGCATGGTGCTGCAAGCCCTCTCGGCCGGACTTTACTGCCATCAGATGGCAGGTTTTGATAAAGAAAAGACCAAGGAAATCTTTGAAATTTCGGAAGACTTTCAACCAGTCACATTTATAGCCATAGGATATCGCGATGATCCCTCAAATCTACCGGAGCAATTGGAAATCAGAGAACTTGCACCACGGTCCAGAAAGAGTCTCGAGGAGATTGTCAGGAAGGTTGAATGATATGTAAGATGGTATGAAACCCCCACTTGATTTTGTAAATATGGATTGTCAATCTGTTTTTCTTAATCAGAAGAACAGCTCGAGTCAACATGGAGGTCATAGTAACAATTTGTCCGGACACAAGGACTATTGAAAAGAGCTCCTTATATTAATAGAAGACACGATACCGGTCTGCAATACAATCACCAATCAACAATGAACAACTATGCAAAATGATCGAACAAAAAAGCTTCATCAGATCGCCAGATCCTATGTAGTAGATGGATTGGGTGCGGGCAATTTTGATGCAATACCTTATCACGAAAGTGTCAGTCTTCGAGCACCACTTAATCCTGGAGGTTCGGAGGTGGCGCTAAACGGTCGCGAAACTCTGAGATCGACTTGGTGGAAACCTTTGCCCGATTTGGTCGCGGGTGTTGAAGTTATCGACAGTTTTGTAAATGAGGATCAGTCAGGAGTCACAGTCGAATTCCATTGCCACATCGCTCAGCCTTCCTGCACCCTTAGGATAATCGACCGCTTTGAAGTAGATAATGATGGTAAAATCACATCGCAAGAGAACTTTTTCGATCCTAGAAATATCACCAATCCTGGATGGAATGGGACTGCCTAATACTGCAACCTATTGAGAAGGATTGTAGCCATAATGTTCACCGATGTAGAGGGATACACATCTCTGATGCAGGAGAATGAAACTCAGGCGCGGTTAATCAGAAAGAAATTCAGAGATCAAACCGAAATAAGCTCAGAGAAGTACGGTGGCCAGATCGTTCAATATTTTGGAGATGGATCGCTGCTGATATTTCCCTCCGCCTTAGCTTCAATTTCATGTGCAGTGGAAATGCAAAAGGCATGGAGAAGAGAGGTAATTGTACCTGTCCGTATTGGCATTAACCTCGGAGAAGTTGAATTGCAGGATGGTGAAGTGATTGGAGATGCGGTGAACATTGCATCCAGGATCGAATCTGCCGCCACGGCTGGAAGTGTACTCCTTTCAGGATCAATACTTGCGCAAATTCGAAATCATCCAGAGTTTAAAGTGAGATCCCTGGGGGCCTGGCTTTTCAAGAATGTTCTGAAGCCTTTGGATCTGTTCGCCATTGACGATCCGCTGTTGGTCACTCCCGATGCCCCCCGAATGGAGGCTAAATTGGAGCGCCCATTTTTCATCCAAAACTTACCGATTTACCCTTCGCCTTTTATTGGTAGAGTAGAAAGCCTTAGACAGATTTGTCAATTGTTTCAGGAAAGTGAATGCCGTCATTTGACAGTATTGGGGCCGGGCGGTCTAGGCAAAACCAGGATAGCAGTTGAAGCTGGTAATAGATTATTGACCCAGTTTCGACATGGTGTTTGTTTTATTGCACTCGATTTGATTGAAGATTACCGGCAGGTACCTCAAGCAATTGCTGCCAAGTTGAGTTTGAAGGAAAATCCGGGTAGGGAATGGATGCAGACGATCATTGAGTTCCTGGCCGATAAGGAGATGCTGCTTATCTTGGATAATCTTGAACAGATCTTGGAAGCATCGGAGTACATTACTGAAATCCTGACCAGTTGTCCCAAAGTGCATATTCTTGCCACCTCGCGCGAAGTACTCAATTCTACTCACGAAGTGGAATTTACCCTGGGAACATTCAAGACTCCGAACGAGCTAGTCAATGATCCCGAGTTAGCCTTACAAAATGAATCTTGCGCACTGTTTGTGCAGAAAGCCAGGACACTGAATCCCTTATTCGAAGTACAGGAAGCCGATCTTCAACTTCTACAGGACATTTGCAAACAACTCGACGGACTACCTCTAGCCATTGAACTTGCAGCTTCTCGTACAAAGCTGTTTTCCATATCTGCAATTCATGAACGTCTGGTGGATATTTTTAAGATTCTTCGGGGGGCTAAGAAGGGATCCTCCACTCGTCATCAGACCATTCACAATACTATTCAATGGAGCTACAATCTGTTGAGTGATGACGAAAAGCAGGTTTTTTGTCAAATGGCTCTTTTTCCTGCCGGATTCACGATTGATTCCCTTGACGCGGTGATCGAAGACCTAGATCCGATCGAGAGCATTGAATCTCTGATGAATAAAAGTCTGATTAGAAGAATTGATGGACCCGAAGGCCGGTTTGGTATGCTGAAAGTGATCCGCGATTTTGGAATTTCAATGCTTGAACACGTTTCGCACCGACCAGATTCTGAGAGACAATTTGCCGAATACTTTCTGAGCTTTGTAAAGTCAAATGAAGGAAATCTGATCGGTAAGGAGCAAATTCAATGGTTGCACAGATTTGACCGGGAATTTGAGAACCTGCGCAAAGCCTTGGAATTATTAAAGCTGTCGGATATTGGCAAAGCAAGGGAATTGGTCTCGTCATTGTGGCGCTACTATTTGTCCCGGGGTTTTATTACGAGTGGACTTAAGGAAATCGAGGACTTACTTGATGCACAGCCGATCAGGGATGAACTGCAAGCGAAATTGTCTATGGCAGCAGGGACTTTGAAAGACAATATTGGTGATCCTCATGGTGCCCAACTCTGTTTTCAGGATTCTTTAGCGATCTATAAATCCCTGAAGCTTCGGGACAAGATAGCCCGCACTCTCAATCACTTGGGTTGGACTGAATACCGGCTTGGCAATTATAACCGTACGATTTCCTATGCAATCGATGCCCTGCAAATCTATGATGAGGTCCAGGACAATGCCGGCAAGATCCGTGCACTTAATAATATCGCCTGGACATCAATGTACCGGGGTGAGTTTGAGAAGGCCCGCGATCAGCAACGAGAGATCCTAGCAATTGCCAGATCACTTGAAAGTCCGCGGAGTCTTGCTTTTTGCCAGACTTGCCTGGCTTGGGCTCTAGCCCATTGTGGTGAGTACAATGAAGCGGGTGTAATGATCGAAGAAGCCATCGATAGCCTTCGAGAATTGCAAGATCAGCAAATGATTGCTTTTGCTCTTACGATAAAAGCACATCTTCTAATGCGGGAAGACGGGCATGCTTTGGCCGAGCAAATCATAGTGGAGGAATCATTGCCCTTGTTTGCGGAAATTAGTGACCGGTGGGCAGTGGGTTTTTGTCATAGTCTGTTGTATGAAATCTACCTGAAGCAAGGCGATGCGCAATTAGCTCGAAAACACCTTGGATTGGCCACCAATATCAGATCCACGATCGGAGATCGGTGGGGTGTATGTCGTTGCCTTTTGGACAAAGCTTATCTGAAGTACCAATTGAAAGAGGGTGATCAGATACGGGAGATTCTTGATCAGGCTCTTCAGATGGCCTATAAGATGGAGGCTTCCAACCTCTTATTTAGAGGGCTTTATTTGAAAGGAGTCTTGAAAAGCGAAGACAATGATTTCATTGAGGCCGTGACTTTGTTTCTGGCGAGCCGGGAGTGCCTTCGGAAAATGGGAAATCATCAGCAAGCATTGTGGAGAGCCAGTATCAACGAACACCTGGAGCAATTAGCCACACATCTGGATGAAGATGAATATCAACGAATTTCTAAACAACCCATCTTATTCGAAAAAATAATTAGTTATGAGCATTAAAATAAAAACTCCCGGAGTACACCATCTTACACTTCGTTCCACGAACTATGAGCGTGCAAAAGATTTTTATTCAAACAAGCTTGGCTTCGACATAGTTATTGAAAAGCCAAACCTGTTTATCTTTTTTGCGGGAGCGACAGCGATTGCTGTCCGGGGACCTGAATCTCAAACTGGATCTGACCCTTTCAATCCATTTTCGGCAGGAATGGATCATGTAGCTCTGGGATGTGAAGACCGCAGCGAATTAGAGCGAGTAGCTCAGGCATTGAATGATCATAGCATCGAGAATACCGGTATCAAGTTAGATGAGACTCTGGGTAAAGATTACGTAGCATTTAAAGATCCAGACCGGATCTCCTGGGAGTTTTATATGGTCTGATTTAACAGCATAATTTTCCCATAAACGAATTTTACCAGGGGAATTTCCTGTGGATCTCATGCCCGGCCGGCAGCACATTCCATTCACTCAAAATGGCCTGCATGGTCTTTCTGATATTATCCAAGTCCGACTGAGATATCACTGGTCTATCATGTCCGGAGGACCTGATATTGCTATCGATTTGAGTGGAGATGTTTTCCAACTCGGAACCTTCAAAGAATTCCAGCGTGAACATATGAACAATGTGTTCTGACCAAATCGCCTCAGCAGGAAGATGCCTTCCCTTAAGCTCCAATGGTTTGCTTGCGGATGATCGTTCAAAGTCTGTGATGTCGTATCCCTTTGCCAGCAAACCGTAAAAGGCATTGTGATAATCGAGTTCCTTCTCCACAGTCCAGTGAATAAGTTCGTGAACCATCATGCCATCCGCTATTTTGGCCCAAGTGTCGGTACCATCGGGCCGACAGCAGTGAAGCACATCTTCCTTGTTCTTGCCTTTTTTGAACAGAATCTTCATCAGGTTCTACTTGATTGAAAATTCTTCAAGATGTTCGATACCACATTTACCTCGTCCTCAGTATTGTAATAATGTGGAGATAATCGCAGTGCCCAATTCGCTCCTTTTTCTTTGAAATCAACGAGTGCTACATGTCGGTGACTTATACCACTGTTCACTCGTTCCTGACTTAGGAATTGCTTCAACTCGCCTGGGTCGCAGTCATCAATGGTCAAAGTGACCAGCCCAGCTAACCTTTTACCCTTGTCCAGCAGTCTTATTCCTCTGATCTCCTTCAACCGGCTCCGAAGCATTGAGGACAAGCTACTGACACGCTCTTCAATAGCAGCCAAACTCAACTGATTAGTATAGTCTATTGCTTCCGACGCTCCTAGCAATAGAGCATATGAATTCTCCCAGTCCTCGAATCGAGAGGCATTCTGTTGAAGCTCATATGTTCGTTCTGAGGTCCAAGTAGCACCCCGCATATCTACCATCAATGGATGCAAATCGGAGCTTAGAATCCTGTCACTGACAAACAGCATACCTGCTCCCCTTGGCCCCCTCAGGAATTTTCGAAAAGTAGCACTAAGATAGTCACACTGAAGACGATTGATGTCTAATTCCAATTGGCCTATAGATTGACAGGCATCGAGCAAGTATAGTACGTTGTGAGCCCTTGCCAATTGTCCCACCTGTTCTGCAGGCTGAATCAAACCAGAGTTGGTCGGCACATGTGTCAGTGAGATCAGTTTCGGAGGATTTAAACGCAGCCTCTCTTCCAGTGCGGACACATCCACCTCGCCATTGGGCGTATTAGGTAAGATCTCGATTTTGATCCCCAATCGTTTTTCCAAGGCCAACATTGCCAGATGGTTGGAAACATAGTCATTGGAAGATGTCAGAATTACATCTTCTGGTTTGAAGGGGATTGAAAGAAGTGCTCTTGCATATGCGTCGGTAGCATTCGAGGTGTATGCAATATTTTGCGATTCGCAATTTAGGAGTATGGCTGCTCTGTTGTAAAAGTCCTTTATGCGACTTTGTTCCTCCTCAGCAGCTTCGTATCCTCCAATACCTGACTCCAGGTCCAAATGATTCTTAATAGCTGTGATTACGGATACAGGCATTAGTGACGCACCCGCATTGTTGAAGTGGATATAATCTTTACATCCAGGAGTTTCTTCCCGCACCCGTTTGATATCTGAGGCGCTGAGCATAAAAGCTAGATCAGTTGAAAAAGATCGTTTGCACCCACCGGTCGTGCACTGGTGAAGGCCTCTGCAAATTCAACCCCTATCTGACGTCCATAAGCCCTTGATCTTGCCTTGATGTACTCAAGGAAATCAAGACCGGAAATAGGCGAATCCGCTTCTTTGGAATCCGGATCATAAAACTGAGACTTAAAGGCAAGAATCGTCTCCATTTTCCGATCTATATAGCTTGTAATGTCGATCACTATATCCGGTTCAAGCAACTGATCCTGGATATAATTGTAAATCGCTTTAGGTCTCCATCGGTCCTGAAGTTGGCCTTCAGTATCAGTGGTTCCGATTTGCAACAATCCGGAAAGAAAACAGGCATCATAGACCAGTTGCGCAGAGCGACCGTGATCAGGGTGCCGGTCTTTTATGGAGTTAGCCAGCACAATCTCAGGTCGGTATTTCCGGATTACTTTTACGATCCTCATTTTGTACTCTTCTGTGTTGGTAAAAAGTCCGTCAGGTATCCCGACGTTAACCCTAAATTCTGCACCCATCAGGGAAGCAGCAGATTCTGCTTCACGTTGTCTTTTTTCTGGAGTGCCGCGAGTGCCTAACTCCCCCCTAGTGAGATCGAGTATGCCTACCTTGTAACCTAGATCAATATGTTTGAGCAGCGTGCCGGAGCAGCTGAGTTCTACATCGTCCGGATGAACGCCAATTGCAAGAATGTCTACCTTCATAAGCTACCACTTCAACAAGCTCGCTCCCCAGGTAAAGCCACTACCGAAGGCTGCCAGACAGATCAGATCACCAGATTTGACCAGTCCCTTGTCACGGGCCTCAGACAGTGCCAGTGGGATCGATGCTGCCGTAGTATTGCCATACTTCTGAATGTTGTTATATACCTGGTCATCTCTCAACTTCAATACCTTTTGCACAAACTGAGAGATTCTCAGGTTGGCCTGATGGGGAATCAACAGATCTATATCCGAGGGTTGGTAGCCGGCTGTCTTTAGAGCTTCCATGATCACCTCAGGGAACTTCTGGACGGCAAATTTGAAAACGTGCCTGCCATTCATGTTGGGGAAGATCATTGCTTCATCCAGCATTTTTTGAGTGATAAATATGGTGTCGTAAGGATCATCGGAAAAACCGTATTGTTCAGGTTGGCCATGATAACCACCATGGCACCCCGGACTAATAAATGCAAGTTCTTCTGCATGCCTGCCATCTGAATGCAGGTGAGAAGTCAGGATTCCACTATTCTCATCCTCTGTTGGTTGGAGAACAACAGCGCCGGCACCATCTCCAAATATCACGCTGACGTCTCTTCCCCTTGTAGAAAAATCCAATCCCATAGAATGCATTTCAGCCCCGATCAGCAGAACGTTCTTATACGTACCGGATCGTACGAACTGATCGGCTACAGATAGGCCATAGACGAAACCGGAACATTGATTCCGAATATCCAGGGCGCCCACTTCGGTATTCGAAATACCCAACTCACGCTGTACTAAAACTCCGCATCCGGGGAAAAAATAATCGGGACTTAGTGTCGCAAAGATGATGAAGTCAACCTCTTCTTTGGAAATCCCAGCATCTTCAATTGCCCGGGACGCGGCCTCGGCTCCCATGGTTGTAGTTGTCTCCTTTTGTCTGGATCCAAACCGTCGTTCTTTGATGCCGGTCCGCTCAGTAATCCAATCATCAGTGGTGTCCATCAATTTCTCTAGGTCTTGATTGGTCACCACCTGTTCTGGCACGTAATGTCCTATGCCTGCAATCTTTGTTCTCATCGTTATCGATAAAGTTGAGAACCAATATACTCAAAATGCCATAGTAAGCAGGGTGGCACGATTGGCTGTGCCTCAAAGAATTGACGGTTGTGATACAGTCTCTAAGAAAGGACTTCCAGCACCCTTTCGCTAGTAAATGGCATGTGACGGAGCGAGTTGCCGGTCAGGGCCAAAAAAGCATTTGCTATCGCACCACCCACTAGGGGAGTGGAAGCCTCTCCGATGCCTGCCGGCTTTTCATCTGAAGGGATGATCTTCACCTCCAACTGATCAGGAGTGTCTGCCATACGGGCAATCGGGTAGTCATGGAAATTCGACTGTTGAACCTTTCCGTCTTTAAATGTGATACTTTCCCTGAGCACGCTGCTGATGCCAAATACTATTCCTCCTTCTATTTGTGCGATGGCATTATGTGGCTGCACTACTACACCTGCATCCACTGCCGCCCAGAAGTGATGCACCTTGATCATTCCGGTATTCCGATCGACAGATATCTCTGCGACACCTGCAGCCAGCGCCCCGCTTCTCTCTGCAAAGGCAATACCGCGTGCTCGCCCCTCGGGAGCAGGACTGTTCCAATCGCACATAGCTGCGGCTGCATCCAGGACAGCCAGAGATCTTTGATCATTTATCATCAGCCGTCTACGGTACAAATAGGGGTCAAAGCCCAGTTTCCTGGCAATCTCATCTATAAAGGCTTCAATGGCGAATTTATTAGGACCATGCGCCACAGAGCGCCAATGTTTGGTTCTTACCCCGTGTTCAATGCTATGCATTTCCACTCGTTTGGCGTCCATTGTGTAATATGGAATTCTTGCCCCGCTTCCCAGCAGACCCCCGCCAGTGCCTACGATCCGATGCGACCAGGCTGAGATCGTACCATCTGCCTTCACTTTTGCTTGCAAGGTCTGCGAACAGATAGGGCGAAATGCACCATATTGCAAATCGTCTTCACGAGTCCATAGGAGTTTGACCGGCTTATCTGCATGCTTGGCTAGGAGTGCTGCTTCAGTAACATAGTCAGCCATGGATCGTCTGCCAAATCCACCGCCCAGATAGCAAGGATGCAAAATCACCTGATCTTCCGGTAGATTTAGAGCCTCCGCCGCGGCCTGTCTTGCTCCTGCCTGCGCCTGACTTCCCACCCAAACCTCAGCTGGATCGCCTTCGCGAGGGGGGGAAACCAAAGCATTCAAAGGTTCCATCTGAGCATGATAAACATAGTCGTTTTTGAATCTCGCCTCGATCACATCATCTGCAGAAAGGTTGTCCTCAACAGAACCCTCTGATACGATGCTATGCCAGTTGGTGTCATCACTCCTAGACGTTGCATCATAGATTTCATAAGCCGCCTGACTGTCATGTCCGGAGGCCATCCCGTCTTCACTCCATTTGATCTGCATAAAGCGTTTTGCTTTTAACGCCTGCTCAATCTTTTGTGCTAGTATCCCCACTCCATGGTCTAGGATCACGATGTCGACGATTCCCTCCATGGTTCGCAGATCAGATTCATTCTGTAAATCCGGCTTACTTCCATGTACGGGTGACCGGGAAATCACTGCGTGCAGCATATCCGGAACATTTATATCCATAGCATATTCCGCAGTACCATCTACCTTGGATGGAATATCATGTCGATCCGTTACTTTTCCGATCAGTCGAAATTCTTCGGCTGATTTTAATTGATCCTGGTCGATGTCCGGCAATTTGTCCGGAGCTGTAGCAAAACGGGAAATCTCTCCATAGGATATACTTTTGCCAGAGGATTGATGCAACACTTTACTGGGGCCGGTGGTAAGTTCTTCGATAGGAACGCCCCATTTTTTTGATGCATTTGCCATTAGGACATACCTGGCCTGAGCGCCGGCCATTCGCAGATGCTCATAATATCCCATCACCGTTCTACTACCGACCGTAATCATAGGACCACCCAGTCCTCCTCGCCAGCTCAATCCATATACGTCTGGTTCTATTGGCGAATGCTCTATGGCCACATCATTCCAATCAGCATCAAGTTCTTCTGCTATAATTATCGCCAATGCGGTCATCGAACCTTGTCCCATCTCAGCGGCAGGATTATAAATAGTGATTTTCCCATCGGGTTGAATATTCACCCAGGCCGTAATTCGCTCTCCATTGGTATTGTCTTCCTTTGATCGGGATAAGCCAGGCACTACAGCAGCACCAGCAATGACAATGGTAAGGCCTCCTGCTACGGCAAGAAAATGCCTTCTTGAAAGGCGATTTGAATTCGAATCGTTGCTCATAATTAACCTTCTTGAGATGCTTTTTCAATGGCTTTAAAAACCCGGTTGTAGGTACCACACCGACACAATACTCCGTTCATGTGACCGATAATTTCTTCCCGCGTGGGTTTCTTATTGTTCTCAAGTAAAGCAGCGGCTTGCATGATCTGACCTGACTGGCAATACCCGCATTGAGGCACCTGTTCATCGATCCAAGCCTGTTGCAGTGGATGCAATCCTTCTTTAGAGAGACCTTCAATGGTCGTAACGGACCTCCCGCTCACCACCGAAACCGGAGTGATGCATGCCCGTACCGGCACCTTGTCCAAATGAACCGTGCAAGCTCCGCACAATGCAATTCCGCATCCATACTTTGTACCAGTAAGCTTTAGCTCTTCCCGGAGGGTCCAAAGCAACATGGCATCAGGTGCAGTTTCCACCTGTACCACCTCACCATTAAGGGTGAAAGAAGTTTTTATCAGCATTTTAGTCGACGTGATTTAAGCTTTAAGATACGAATACAGTTTGAGGAAATTTTGAAGTGTATTCGCCAGCTAGATCGACTTTGGAGAGAACCCTAAGTCTTTTGTTTTTTCTTCCTGGCAGCAGGGAACAGGACATTGTTGAGTATTAGCCGGTAGCCGGGTGAGTTAGGATGCAGGTTGAGGTCCGTGTCAGGATCACCGACGAAATGTTGGTAATCTTCAGGATCATGACCTCCATAAAAAGACCATTGGCCTTCATGAAGGGTGCCGTGCAGGTACTTTGCTTCATTTGCAGGTTTGTTTTCACCCAAAACGAGAACATGCGACTTGATGTGGTTTTTGCGAAATGATGTGCTTTGCCCCATGAAGCCTTTTACAGTTCTGGTATGGCACTGGGTTAACATGGTGGGTACCGGATCCCATTTGGCAGAAAAGTCAAATAATGTAAAGTAGTCAGTTTGAGGCGTCACTTTTCGATTTCGGTTATCGATGGTCGAATGCTCGTAATACAATGGGTTCTTGATCAGACTAAAATTCTCAAAAGCAAAAGTTTTTGAGAAGTCCAATTTCTCCTGGGCTTGGGGATCTGCCGGATCACCATCGTAAATCTCCGCGCAGATGTCGACTCCATTGGCAGCCAGTGCAATATCATATGTGTCGGTAGCCGAGCACATGGCAAACATGAATCCACCTCCAACAACATACTCCCGGATTTTTTTGGCGACAGCCAGCTTCAACTGAGAGACCTTGGCATAACCATGAGCAGCAGCCAGTGCCTCCATTCGTTTTTGATTTTCACGGTACCAGGCAAAGGCATGATAGGTCCGGTAAAACTTGCCGTACTGTCCCGTGAAATCTTCATGATGAAGATGCAGCCAATCGTATTGTGCCAGCTTATCTCCCAGTACATCCGTGTCATAAACAGTTTCATAGGGGATTTCAGCATAGGTGAGCACCATAGTTACAGCATCATCCCAGGGTTGAACCTCCTCACCTTTCTCATTGAAGTTTGGAGTATAAACCGCAATTTTGGGCGCTGCCTCAAGTTTGATGGCATCCATGTTGAGTTCGGGACTGCTGATCTCCTGGATAATCGCATTAAATTGTGCGTCAGGTAGGATCTCAAAACTAACCCCCCGGGTAAGGCATTCTTTTTCAAAGAGGTTGTTATGACGAAAAGCAAAACTGCCACCACGATAATTGAGAAACCACCATGCTTCAGCACCCTTGTCCAGAACCCAATAAGTGATGCCGTAGGCTTTAAGATGATTCTTTTGCTCCAGATCCATTGGAAGCAAGATGTAAGCAGCGTTTGCAGGCAGTGCTGCAATCATTAAAATGACAATCATCGAAACCCACGTGACTATAACTTTCATCGATACCTATCTTCTTTTCAGCTAAAATAACGTTCGTGCCCCGATAAAAGTTACCCCGGTAAGAAAATAAATAGCACTTTTGAACCTTTTAATTGACGACAATTTTATCTGCGACCAGAGATTATCAATGGCGTAGAGTCGAAAGTAGTTACAATCATTGCTGCCTTTTTGGGACAATTAGAAATTCAATATCCTGCCTGGTATATCCTGATCTGCCTGTTGGTTGGGCTAGGATATTCGTTGTTACTATACTATCGTACAGATAACTTTCCATCAGCTGGAAAATGGACAAGGCAAGGCCTGGGATTGCTTAGATTTCTAAGTGCGACCTTATTAAGCTTTCTCCTCCTTTCCCCGGTCTTGAAAAACTCAAAGAATGAGATTAAGAAGCCAATTGTGGTGGTGGCTCAGGATGAGTCGACATCCATCGCCATTGAGACTGACTCACTGTTATTGGATCAATACAGCAGAGACTTGAGGAGAGTACTACGGGACCTGAGACAAGACTATGAAGTGGTGGAATATGGCTTTGGGGGTACAGTGGTGGACAATATTAATTTTGAATTTGCCGACCGGTCGAGTAATCTCTCTTCCGTTCTTGAGTATATCAGTGATCTGTATGGAGATCAAAATTTGGGAGCTGTTATCTATGCCTCCGACGGAATTTATAATGAAGGTAAAGATCCACTGTACGCAAATATTTCCTTTGCTGCCCCGGTATATACCATTCTGATGGGGGATACCACGCCTGACAGGGATCTTTATATCAGGCAGATTTTCTACAATGACATAGCTTACCTTGGTGACCGTGTCGCAGTACAGGTGGATGTCAGTGCTTTTAATTCTCTAAATGAGACCAGCTCCGTTCAAATCTATCGAATAGGTGGAGGTAACCCAGAGCTTCTGGAAAGTCAGCCTTTCCGGATCGATCAACTGGATTACTTCCGGACGTTCGAACTGAATATTCCTCAAGATAATATCGGGTTGCAGCGATATCGCATTATCCTCTCGGGAGTGCCGGAAGAGAAAACTGGTGTCAATAATCGACGCGATTTTTTTATCGATGTGATCGATGCACGGCAAGAAATCCTAATCCTGGCTGCTCACCCTCATCCCGATCTGGCTGCTATCAAAGCTGGTCTGGAGAAAAATAAGAATTATGAGGTAACTATAAAGCTAGCCGGAGACCTTGACAAGCCGGTTGACGACTTTGATTTCCTTATCCTTCATCAGATACCGGGAAGGGGAGGAGTTTCATCTGGTGTTCAACGCCAGATCAGTGAGAGTAGAGTACCCCGATTGATCATAATTGGAGAGCGAACCAATATAAACGGTCTAAATCAAATGCAGTCGCTAGTAGGAATTACCCTGAAAGGTGGTTCTGCAAATCAGGTTCAGGCCATGGTCAACTCGGGCTTTACCCTTTTTCGCTTGGATGATGAGTTCAAACAAAAAATTCAGGAATTTGTACCGATCGATGCACCGTTTGCAGACTACACTGTCAACCCTGCTGCTCAGGTCCTTTTATGGCAAAGGATAGGTAAGGTTCCCACAGAATTTCCCCTATTGGTCTTTGGCGAGGAGAATGGTGTTAAAACTTCTGTCATGTGTGGAGAGGGAATCTGGCGATGGAAATTGTATGATTACCTGCAGCATGAGCAGAACACGATTTTTGATGGACTCGTTGGAAAATCTGTTCAATATCTTTCCCTGAAAGAAGACAAACGGCGCTTTCGAGTCTATCAAAACGAGAACTTGCTTTCCGAAAATGCAGATGCATTGTTTGATGCCGAATTCTATAATGTTTCCTACGAATTGATCAATGAACCAGATGTCACACTTTCGATCCAAAATAGTAGAGGAGAAACCTTCAACTTCGCATTTTCCAAGAAAGGCAATGCTTATAACCTCAATGCAGGGAAGTTCCCGGTAGATGACTATCGCTGGTCAGCTAGCGCACTTCATGAAGGTGAAAGCTACAGTGCTTCCGGACAATTTAGTGTCCAGGCGATTGAAAAGGAAAGTTTTGCCACTGTTGCCAATCACAATCTGTTGAAACAAATCAGTCAGGCACATAATGGTGCTGCGCTGTATCCCAATCAAGTTGGCGATTTATATCAAATAATATCTGACAATCCCAATGTAAAGTCTATTTCATATCGGATATTTCGTTCGCGCAATGCGATCAATCTCAAGTGGATTTTTTTCCTGCTCTTTGTACTTCTTGCAGCCGAATGGGGTTTGCGCCGTTATGTAGGAACCTACTAGATCTACTCTGTTTGAAAATAAATGATCGTTTAGACCATGTGCGTATATTGCAGCAAAATGCTCAGGACCTTTTATGGCAAACGATAAACTGGACTTCGATAAGAATGAAGACAGCAACCAGCTTGCAGTGAGCCGGCTCAAACAAAAGCTCGAAGCAATCTACGAAGGAGGAGGAGCGAAGCGGATCGAGAAGCAAAAAGCGAAGGGAAAACTCACTGCCCGCGAGCGAATCGATGCGCTGCTTGACCCAAATTCTCCTCAGTTCGAAATCGGCGCATTCGCTGCATATGAAATGTATGAAGATGAGGGTGGTGCTCCTGCTGCCGGGGTAGTAGTAATGATGGGTTATATTCATCAGCGATCGGTGATTGTTGTTGCCAACGACCCAACTGTAAAGGCAGGAGCTTGGTTTCCCATGACCGGCAAGAAGAATCTACGAGCTCAGGAGATTGCGATGGAAAACCAAATCCCTATTATTTATCTCGTTGATAGTGCTGGTGTATATCTTCCCATGCAGGATGAGATTTTCCCGGATAAAGAGCACTTCGGAAGAATTTTTCGAAACAATGCGCGTATGTCAAGCATGGGCATCCCTCAGATTGCAGCAGTAATGGGGAGTTGTGTCGCAGGAGGAGCTTACCTGCCTATCATGTCGGATGAATCATTGATCGTAGAAGGCACCGGCTCCATTTTTCTGGCTGGTCCCTATCTCGTGAAAGCGGCGATAGGTGAAGATGTGGATCAGGAAACCCTGGGTGGAGCTACCACGCAAACGGAGATTTCAGGGATTGCCGACTACAAAATGCCAGATGATCATTCATGCCTCCAAAAGATCCGGGAGTTGATTTTGAAGACCGGAATGGAGTCAGGTGCGGGGCTATTGCGTGAAGAATCAAGACCTCCCAAAAAAGATCCGTCAGCGGTGTATGGAATCGTACCTGAAGACAGAGGTAAACCTTACGACATGATGGAATTACTTCGATCGATTGTGGATGATTCCAAACTGATTCTGTACAAAGAAAAATACGGGCAGACTATCATTTGTGCGTATGCCAATATTGATGGATGGTCTGTTGGGATAGTGGCAAATCAACGCGAAGTGGTAAGAACGCGAAAAGGCGAAATGCAGTTTGGAGGAGTTATATACTCTGACTCAGCCGACAAAGCAGCCAGATTTATCATGCTCTGCAATCAGAAGAAGTTACCTCTGATCTTTTTTCATGACGTGACAGGGTTCATGGTGGGCACACGTAGTGAGCATGGAGGAATCATCAAGGACGGAGCTAAAATGGTTAATGCTGTTGCAAACAGTATGGTACCCAAGTTCAGTGTAGTGGTTGGCAATTCATACGGTGCGGGCAACTACGCGATGTGTGGCAAAGCATATGACCCACGACTGATTGTAGCGTGGCCGTCGGCCAAGATTGCCGTGATGGGTGGTGCTCAAGCTGCTCAGGTGCTGACCCAGATTCAGACCAGCTCGATGAAGCGAAAAGGGGAGAGTCCTGATCAAGAGGAAGAATTGAAACTGTTTGAAACGATTCGAGATCGCTATGAAGGTCAAACAACGCCCTACTATGCAGCGGCAAGACTTTGGGTCGACGCCATCATAGATCCCGTTGAGACGCGACAGGTTCTTTCCCAAGGTATTGAAGCAGCAAATCACGCTCCAATCGAGCGATTTAATGTGGGAGTTCTACAAGTCTGACATGGTTCAAACTTATCTTATTAAAACATTCCATGGGCTGGAGGGAGTATTGTCCGAAGAGCTTCTCTCTTTAGGGGGAAAAGAAATAGTCCAATTGAATCGAGCTGTATCCTGTAAGGGAAATCAGGAAATGGCATACCGGATCAACTATGAATGTCGCACTGCCCTGTCCGTCTTACTACCTATCAAATCGGGAAGAGTTTCAGACGAAGATGAACTCTATCAATTTGTTTACGACATCGAATGGTATCACCATTTCACCCTTGAAAAAAGTTTCTGGATCGATGTAACCTGCTTCTCCAATAGATTTCGCAATACGTTGTATGTGGCACAGAAGTGCAAGGATGCTGTGGCAGACAGGTTTCGTTCAAAGTATCATAAACGGCCCTCCGCCAGAAAGGATTCAGATCTACGAATTAATATTTACATCAGTGACGATGAGTGTGTAGTCTCTCTCGATCTCACAGGGAGACCCCTCTTTCACCGTGGTTATCGGATCTTTAAAGGTGAGGCGCCGATCAATGAGGTATTGGCTTGTGGCTTGCTCAAACTGTCTGGTTGGGTACCTGACACTGTTTTAGTTGACCCGATGTGTGGTTCAGGTACATTCCTTATTGAAGCAGCATTATTGGGGCTGAACAGACCATGTCAGCAGTTGCGATCAAATTTTGCCCTTATGCATTATCTGGATTACAACCGGCGACTGTGGGAATCTATAAAGGACGAAGCTGATCATGAGGATAGAGACATAGAACTGTCGCTTTTGGGTATGGATATTGACCGGCAAATGATGAGATTTGCTCGTAAGAACGCCATGGGTATCGACCTGCACATGATAAACTGGAAGTCCAAAGACTTTTTTGAGTGGAGGCCAGAGGAAGAGGCCGGCTGTATCATCATCAATCCCCCTTATGACGAACGACTAAGCCTTGAGGATGCTATAGAATTTTATCGGCGCTTGGGTGACCACCTAAAGCAAAATTGTGCAGGTTGGCAGGCTTGGATTATCTCTTCTAATCTGGAGGCATTGAAGCACATCGGGTTGAAGACCAGCAAAAGAATTAAGGTTTTCAATGGTCCGCTGGAATGTCGATTTGTAGGAATAGATCTTTACTAGATTTGAAATAAAGACTTAGTTAATCGCATCAAAAAATGACGATAGACGAGGCAGTTAACTTGATAAAGCCTGCTGTTTCATCACGTAGCAGTGTCTGGGCCGATCTTGGAGCAGGATCCGGCGTGTTTACCATGGCACTGAGCGAAATACTTGGCTTTGGAGCAACCATCTTTGCCGTTGACAGAAAACTAAGTGCTCTACGTAAGAAGCTTGACCATACCTATGTTCGATCCAAGATCATGCTCATGGAGGAAAACTTTCATGATTCATTGAATCTGCCGAAACTTGACGGAATCATAATGGCAAATTCATTACACTATGTAGAGAGTCAAGAATCCTTCCTTCGCCGGATTATTTCTCATCTGCATGATGAAGGGACTTTCATTTTGGTTGAGTATGATCGTGATACCCGAAATCACTGGATTCCATTTCCAGTCACTTTCGTCGATTTTCAAAGATTGGCACTAAAAGTTGAACTTAGTCTTCCGGAGGAAATTGGCAGAATGCCTTCACGTTTTGGTAAGCAGGACATCTATGCTGCTTATGCCATCAAGTCACCATCGAGCTCATAGCTAGAATGATCCCAATGGTAAATTTTTCTTAATCTTGTCAAATGCGGTATCTGCTATGTATTTCACTTATGCTCTGTGCTAATGTACTGCAGAGTCAGATTAATATGCAACATTTCAAATTGCCTAAAAAAGACCTCGCTGCAGGAAAAAGTACGTTCGAATCAAAGAGTTTACCCAAGTCTGTGATGTTTTTTGAGGCAGTGAGCCTAGATGGCAAGAAGTACAATCCCTTCTTTTGCAAGATCGAAGATGCAATTGCCCGTTCGAGTAAGGTCAAATTCAAATTTAGGCTGGGATCTGTTCAGTACGTAGATGCGCTGGAGGGAAAATCCTATTGGGAGGCAGTGTCATATTCCAAAGCAACAAACCAGCATCTGAAGCGAAGTCCAAAAAAGCGCTAATAGACGAGAAGCTTTTGCCGGAGTTTTTCGTGGCTGCTACTTACTTCCACGAAGTAAACACCGGGTTGCATTTGACTTGTATTGATAGGATAACTTTGGTGCAATTCACTCTCTGTGATCTCTCTCTGTAAAACTAATTTTCCAACCGCATCAAAAACGCTTAAGGTAAATGGTCCAGTAAAGGCGTTAGCTACTTTGATAGAGGTAATTTCGAAAGAAGGATTGGGAAAGACTATCAGATTCTCGACATCGACAATAATTGCAGAATCTTGATCGACGTTCACCCGGATTCCACGGTCATCTGTCCGGCTTAGTTGGTAATGATATAAAATACCCGGCTCGACGTTTTTGTCTTCGTACCGATATGGAGTTTGAGTGGTTTTGAGTAGTTGACCGGGGACATTTGCAATAGGCATGAAGTTGACACCGTTTTCGCTGCGTTCAAGATGATAAGCCACATTTCCGTACTCCTGGGCTGATGTCCAATTTAATACGATGCTGCGAAGACTGTCGGTAGCCGTAAATGAAGTGACCTGAGTGGTAAATTCTTCCGGAAGATCAAAAGATGAAATCCCATCTGATCTTGAATTTGCATTGTTTTGATTAGCATTCACACCTAGTCCTCTTTGTGCAAAAGCCTTCCAAACGGCATATTGATTGGCACCATCGTACAAAAGGGAGTCTGCCAGAAGTATTGCATCTCTTCCATCCACAAAACCCGGATTGCAGGGCTGTAATTTGAGGGCCTCAATGACCAAGCGAAGAGCGATATTGTTGCCTCCATTTCCATGGTAGATGTCGGTGCTGATTCCTGCAGTCTCGATGATGCCCCAAGTCATGTCCCAGAGCATCGAACACCATACCGAACCCACCCCATGCGGCACGGAGAATTCCCGTATATCTGAATATATCACGGGATTGATATTCATATCCGTGCTGTAGGGATAATTGCGAATCCCTCCTCCTGAAGTACTCTGATTCACTAGATAGGTGGCAATACCTCGTCTTTGGGCACCTCTTGCTTGTTCCCAATTTGTAGTAAGCATAAGTCCAAAATAATCACTCCACCCTTCACCCATCTGCTCCTCATTGTTAAGACAAACGGCTACCCGTGATCCTCCAGTTAGTCTTATCGAAAGTCCATGACTATACTCGTGGGTAATGATTAGGTTATCCAGAGAGGAGTCAAGGTCGTCTTCGCTGATGTTCCTTGCTATGGTCGCAACAATCGGCTGCTTGGCGAGCTCCGCCAATAGGAGTTCGCAATCAGACCGGCGTATCATGATTGCGGGAATTGTAATATCATCACCATCTCCACTCATGATCACAGGGTCGCCCGGTTCATTGTTGCATACGATTACAGCAATGGCGCCAAATTTTGCAGCATTGCGGACTTTCTCCACAAAGAAGCAGGTGCCACGATTGATTACTGCTATGCTGCCTGCCAGTTGGTCTGAGTTAATTATGAGCGAATCAGCACAAGCCAGGTTACCATTCCTGTCCTGTACCAGGACCAACTCACCTTTTATTTCTCCACTATTTGCCAATTTATTCTGAAAACTGAAATCTGATTCAATGGCAGTAATCTCCTGTCCCAAGCTTACAAGCTCAGATTCAAATTCAACCTTGGAATCAAAAAGATCAGCGCCCCACAAAAACATTTCCATTCTGGCTGGAGATCCATCACCAAGCGTGAAAAAGCGGGCATTATTCCGGTCATTCGCATCTTGTGAATCCGTGAATACCGGATCATCTCCCAGCCCTTCAGCACCATAGTTGTTAATCTGGTAATTGCCTGCTGACTCGTCAAAGCCATAGTGATAAAAAATGTCGTGGTTGATATTAGACCAGAAGAACAAATTTGTGAGGGAAGCCTCAAGATTTGCTTCCGGGGTTCCTTCGGGTGACAGTGGGAAATCAAATCTAAGATCTTGGCCTCCCGACGGCCGTAATCCTGCCAGATCATCGCCATCGAGGTCTTCCTGAGTAAAGACATTGTTTCCCCTTGTGTCTTCAAATTCCGCTCCGGGAACGCCATCGGTATCATGCCATCCGAATGGGGAGGCAACTGGATCTGCCGGGTCACTGATTATCCGACGCTCACCATGTAGCGGACTTTCTATATGTAGGGGCAATACATTATAGCTGTTTGTATTAAGATTTGAAGTGACACAGGCTTCTCCGGAACTATTGATGGTGTTATGTTGGTTGTAGTAAGATTCTGGATGGAAGGTACATTTTAACAGCCGGTCTTCCCTGTACACAACTCTGCCGGAAGATGCCTCTATCAATATTCGCCAGATATGATCACCAGATTTTTCGTGTAGGTAAGTTTCATAAGTTAATACATAGCGATCACCTGATTTGAACCACAACTTTTTGGCTGGTAAATCAGATCTGGAAATTTGCGGACAAGCAAATAAGGACTCTTCGCTATCATTCCGTGATTTTAACCTCGTCAAGCTAATTGACTTGTAGCCCAAATCTCCGAGCCCGATCTTAAGAGCATCTTCAGCACTTTTGAGGTTGGTGACCTTAACGACGTTGGTTGAAATCTCAGGAACAAACCGGCTTACATGTTGAACACAGGTACCATCTGGTCGAAAAGCCATTGTAGAAATAGCATTATCGATTTCTATTCCCTGATGCTGCTGATTAAGGTAGAGGTAGTGAAGCCCAGAATTGTTGCTAGTATGCTGCGAACTAACTTTTACGTCATCAATTTCTCCCGCTGACATTGCGGAAGCTACCTTACTTGATCTCAAAACCTCAAGTGCCTGAGATGTAAAGTCCTGAGCTTCCACCGTGGAAGAAAACAAGATGAGGCAGATCAACAATGCCAGGTTTGCTTTGAGCGGCATGCGCGAGTATGTTACTTCAGTAAAGATAACGACTGACCTGATGGAGCTTGTTTACTGATCAAGCTATTAACATTTATTTATCGTCAAAGATGGAGAAATAGAATAGGGCGATCGCATGCATCGCCTTTCGAATTGAGAATACAAAAATGTTCGGGTTCTTTCAAGTTCTCAAAATAAGGTTTTGAACGGGAGGGATCTAGTGCATACTTTTACGCTACAAGATGAACAACTTCAAATACTCCATTGTGTTAAGAACCATAATCGCAATAGCACTTCTATCTTTTACGAATCTCTTTGCCCAGGAAAGCCCCGATACGCTTTGGAATGTTGTATTTGATTCATTGGAAGTCAAAGCAAGTCGTTTGTCGACAACTCAATTTACCTCACCCCGTTCTGTATCATTGATCAATGCCGCTTCTCAGAATCAGGGCAATCAGGGGAAGTCACTCCAGGACCTATTGATTGGTGTGCCCGGTCTGACAGCAATGAACAGCTCGAATTTTGCTCAGGACTTGCGAGTTTCGATCAGGGGGTTCGGGTCGAGAGCTGCTTTTGGGATCAGAGGAATTAAGATTCTTTACGATGGAGTACCTGCCACAACGCCTGATGGTCAAAGTCAACTTGATCATGTTGCGTTGTTTGACCTGGATCGAATCGAGATCTTGAGAGCTTCATCGGGCGGTCTATATGGAAATGCATCTGGGGGTGTGATAGATATTAGGTCTTCGGTGCCGGCGGGTGATCAGGCAATTTTGGGAGTGGGACTTGGGTCAGATGGTTTGCTTCAAACACGCTTTAAACTTGATCAAATCAATGATAGAGACAAGTTTGGTCTGGCAGCCGGTTATACTACTTACGAGGGATACAGGGATCACAGTGGGACACGCTCGCTGCGTTTAAAGGCCAATTACCAGCGTGATTTCGATAAAGGACATTTCAGACTAATCTCCCAATATACGGACAGTCCAAAAGCCGATGATCCGGGTGCACTTGTGCTCGACCAGGTTGATGAAGATCGCAGCCAAGCCAGAGATCGAAACCTTCTTTTTAATGCTGGTGAAAGTGTCAAACATTTTGTAGGGGCAGTTGATTTCAACAAGCAGTGGAACTCATCCGGTCTAAAGATCCAGTCATTTTACCAGCGCAGGAATTTTGTTGGGAGGCTTCCGTTTGAGACCGGTGGCTTAGTAGAGTTTGGCCGTGACTTCTATGGAACCACATTACAGTATCAGATGGAATCAGGTGGGGTCGAATGGCTGGCAGGTGTAGATATTGAAAAACAAGTTGATAATCGAGAGCGATTTCAAAATCAGGAGGGATTAAAGGGTCCCACAACACTGGACCAAAGGGAGGTATTTAGCTCACAAGGATTTTATCTACTTGGCAAATCGAGATTAAGTGCCAAGTTTAATGTCGAAGCAGCTCTTCGATTAGATCATCTCATGGCTCAGGTTGATGATTTTTTTATTAGTGATGGACTACAGTCAGGGGAAAGATCCTGGTGGCATTTCAGTCCATCTACGGGATTGAATTATACCTGGTTTCAAGATCAATTTGTCTTCATTCAGGGGAGTCATAGCTTCGAGACGCCTTCATTGACTGAGCTTACTAACAATCCCAGCGGTTTGGGTGGTTTCAATGCTGATCTCAAGCCACAGATTGCTGATCAGATTGAACTGGGAGCTAAAGGCCTGCTTTGGTCAGGACTTAGCTATCAACTGGTGGTTTTCAAGATCTTTTTACAGAATGAACTCGTCCCTTTTGAACTGGAAGACAGCCCTGGCAGAACATTTTATCAGAATTCTGGCAAGTCTCAAAGAAGGGGGTTGGAGCTTGGTCTGGATCAGCGCATTTCCCAAGAATTAAGTTTGCGAGTTTCATATACGTATGCCGACTATACCTATCGCCAATTCGTAACGGATGGAGGTGATTTAGAAGGTAAATTCATACCTGGGATTCCTCGTCATCAATTCTCCTTTGGTCTGTCCTATGCGCCTGAATCGGGATTTTATGGACATCTTGAATTTTGGTCGTTCGGAAAGCTGTTTGCAGATGATGAAAACACCACTGAAGTAGTGGGTTATTCAATCCTGCATCCACGTTTAGGATGGAAATCAAAGGGCAAAATGAAGACAAATCTGTATGTTGGCATACGCAACGCTACAGGTACCAGATATTATGATAATATCCGTATCAATGCCTTCGGAGCTCGATATTACGAACCAGCAGTTAGGCAGGAGTGGTTCGCCGGCGCAATTTTTGTTTTCTGAGCAGGGCCTCTTTCTATCAATTATCGTCGCTTTTACTAAATACTTCAAAAAAGGAGTTATGTTGAATCCCTCAGGTACAATTATTTTACTTACTACTTTTCTAGTGTCCACGTCATTGAGCGGTCAATCTTTCATTGCCAATGTTTCGGATACGGTTGAGATCATCGTGGATCGCTGGGGTGTACCGCACATTTATGCAGATCATGAAGAGGATCTATTCTTTGCTCAGGGCTTTAATGCTGCACGAGATCGATTATTCCAATTCGAGATATGGAGGAGACAGGCCACCGGCACCGTTGCAGAGATACTTGGTCGCAAGGAGTTAAAACGAGACATTGGAACCAGGCTATTTATGTTTAGGGGAGATCTAACGCAAGAGCTGCTTCATTATCATCCCCGGGGAGACGTTATTCTTTCATCTTTTGTAAGAGGGGTCAATTCATATATCGATTGGGCAAATGCTGACCCTGAGAATCGGCTACCACTAGAGTTTGGATTGTTAGACATAAAGCCTTTGCCCTGGACAGAGGCTGATGTGATCTCCAGGCATCAGGGATTGCTTGGAAATATTAACGACGAGCTGAACATTGGAAGGCTGGTACATCTTATAGGAGAGGAGAAAGTCAGAGAACTTCACTGGTTTCATCCTTTCGAACCAAATCTCAGCCTGGATTCCTCTGTCGATGGAGCCCACCTCCTGAATGATATACTGGAACTATATGATGCTTATCGAAAACCAGTGAGGTTTCGCAACTCTGATTTGGGATTTGGATTCTCAGATATAGATGATTATGATGAACCTCTTCCGTACACCTGGAATGAAGACAATACCATCGGCAGCAACAATTGGGTAGTGAGTGGTGAACACACTCAAAGTGAATATCCCATGATGGCTAACGACCCGCACCGGACGCTTGCCGTGCCATCACTTCGGTACATGTGTCATTTGGTAGGTCCGGGCTGGAACGTCATTGGAGGTGGTGAGCCAGAGATCCCCGGTATCAGTATCGGTCATAATGAATATGGAGCCTGGGGACTCACTGTATTTGAAACTGATGCAGAAGACTTGTATGTCTATAGACTAAATCCGGATGATAGTAATCAATATTTACATGGCGGTGAATGGCATGAGATGAGCATCATTTATGATACAGTTCCAGTCAAGGGTGAAGATCCGGTTCCGGTAGAGCATCGCTATACCATTCACGGACCCGTGGTTTATATTGATTCAGAATCTTCAATTGGTTATGCCGTTCGATGTGGCTGGCTGGAAGTCGGTGGTTCTCCGTACCTGGCAAGCTTGAGAATGAATCAGTCAATCGATTTCGAATCATTCCGTGAGGCCTGTAATTACTCACATATTCCCGGTGAGAATATGGTGTGGATAGATCGAGCGGGAAATATTGGATGGCAGGCAGTGGGAATTGCGCCTGTGCGGCGAGGGTTCAGTGGTCTGGTCCCTATTCCGGGAGACGGTCGGTATGAATGGAACGATTATCTGGAAATCCGAAAGAAACCTAATCTGTACAATCCACCTTCAGGTATGATCATTACTGCCAATGAGAATCTGACAAACCGAGACTACCCATATCCAGAAGCTATAGGATATTCCTGGTCAGATCCCGTGAGAGGGGACAGGGTTGCAGAGCTGCTTGGTCAAAACCGTAAGCTGACCATGACTGATATGTGCGAAATACAAAATGACCG
>JAHELJ010000099.1 GCA_024644235.1 Lewinellaceae bacterium | reverse complement strand
ATGGAGCAGCTGCGGATGGATCTCAGGTAAGTTCGGTAGGTGGCAGGGATTACTTTGAACATAGCGCTCCTTCCACCTCTGGTGAATGGGAAATTGAATGGACTGCTCCATCGAGCGGAACGGGGCCAATAACTTTCTATGCCGCCGGAAATGCCGTGAATGGCAATTTTGGCACTTCAGGTGATCAACCGGATACAACTGCCGTGACCATTGCTGAATCTCAGACTTCCAGCCTGGATGTCCGTCAATTGACCAATATCCAACTCCATCTCGCTCCTAATCCGGCACAGGAGTATATCTCGATCCGATGGTCAAACGAAGTGGTAAACCCTCACTCGCTAAGAGTAATAAATACCGCTGGTCAGATCCTGGTAGAAAGGGAAATTTCCGGAGCAGTTGAAGAAATGACTCAGACTCTTTGGAACTTCCCATCTGGAATTTATATGGTCCAAATTAGCGCCCAAGAAGGCTTCCAAAGCAAACGCTTTGTGAAACTATAAGCCAAGATTTTTCAACGGATTTTTGCTTAAAAGCGGATGCTGAAACATTCAGCACCCGCTTTTTTCTTATGGAGTAATTACATTAGCGAACCTAAACCAGGAACGAGTGCATACTACCATCCAATCAGAAGTCTTTCAGGTTACCGATATACTACTGAAACATGCGCGATCGGCCTTTGGTGATCAAGGAAAATTATCCGACGAATGGCAAGCTCTAAACTACCGTGCTGAGCCCTCCTATGACTTGGCAATTAAAGAATATGATGAGTTCACACGGTTGGTCGCTCAGTTGGGAATTGTGCTTCATTATCTGCCATCCGATGCTTCAACCATCGATTCTATTTACCTCCGTGACGCTTCTGTTCTCACTGACCGAGGCGCCATACTTTGTCACATGGGAAAGGCTGCTCGACAGGGTGAGCAAAAGACTCTCATGTGGGCCTACCGGAATCTGGGTATTGAAATTCTTGGCGAGATTGAAGCACCGGGCAAGTTAGAGGGAGGAGACACCATGTGGTTGAGGCCAGATCTTCTTGCAGTCGGTAGGTCCTATCGAACAAATGATTCGGGTATCGCTCAACTTACTAGTCTGACAGCAAATTACTTTGAGATCCTCACTGTCGATCTGCCACATTTCAAGGGCCCTACTGATGTCTTTCACCTTATGTCCGTAGTAAGTCCGCTGGATACCGATTTACTGCTAGTCTATTCCCCCCTCCTTACCGTGAGATTTCGAGAATGGCTAATATCGAACGGGTTTCACTTAATAGAATTACCCCAAGAAGAATTTGAGAGTATGGGCATCAATGTACTTACCCTTGCTCCCCGGAGGTGCATGCTACTGTCAGGCAATCCCAATACAAAAGAGAGGCTAGTGGAAGCTGGTTGCGATGTAATCGAATTTGACGGTGATGAGATCAGTGGCAAGGGTATGGGTGGGCCAACCTGTCTTACTCGTCCGCTATGGCGACAATATCCTTAGCCAGATTTTAAATAGCTTATCTCCAGATCTGCTTCAACGCATGGACCTGACCACTGGCAATTTTCAGTCCCTCTCCGGTGCTCTGCAAACTTAGGTCGGTTAGCACTTCGTTGGGAAAGAAGATCTCTGTGAGAATTGATAATCCATCATCACCGAATACCTCAATCGAGGAGACGTCAATAAAACAGTGCAGGGACAACCTGTCTGAGGACAGAATCCTCGGAGCCGTATGGGTACCTGGAAAATCCGGACTGAAATCCACCTTCCCCGAATTGCTGCGATCTACAAAGAAGTAGTTACCCTCCGTCTCATAGCCAAACTTCACTTCGTCTCCACGATTATTGGACAAAATCAGCACAATGTCTTCAGCACTGGTATTCTCAAATTCAATCTCGATCTCGTAAAGTCCTTCTTTTTGAGATAAGCCGGCCAGTACATCTATTGTACCCTGTACCTCGCCAGGTTGGAGATCAAATGATTCCGTACGCAAGGATGACAGCTCCGCTACCGGGATACTGGCAACCCGCAGTCCTACTTCCGTTTCTTTCAAAACTAGTTCTCTCGGTATGGTCATCGCACTTCGCCAAACATAAGTAGGCACGATCTGAGCATATTGCCAGTTGCTCATCCATCCCATAAAAATTCGCCTGCCATCAGTCTCGGGCACATCTGACCATGTCACACCTGCATAGTTATCCTTGCCATACTCCAACCATACTGCATTTTCGTTCCTGACATCATCAGAGAAGGTCTTATCTAACTGAAACTTCTTGCCATCAAAATCACCAATGAAGTACTGAGTGGCAGATCCTCCATAAGGCCCTCCGGGATTGATGCTGAGTAACAGAACCCATCTTTCCTCATTTGAACCCTCAACAGTCATGGGAAAAAGATCCGGACATTCCCAGACTCCTCCATGAGTCCCCCATCTCTTTCCAAAATCACTCAGGTGCTCCCAATTCTTTAAATCAGCAGACCCATAAATTTTCACATGATCATAAGCTGCAAAAATCATCACCCATTGCTCCGATCCTTCATCCCAAATCACTTTCGGATCACGGAAATCTCTGATGCCGGGATTGGCCACAACCGGATTTTCTTCGTATTTGGTCCAAGTGCGACCTCGATCAGTGCTATAGGCAATACTTTGATATTGAAAGTCCACGGCATTTTGATCTGCAGCTCCCTCTGGTTCATGGTGTGTAAATATGGCTATCATTGGAGGACTGTTTTGAGTTCCGAAACCGCTAGTATTCGCATGGTCGATTACGGCACTTCCGGAAAAAATATACCCCAGCGAATCAGGATATAGGGCTATCGGCAGATGCTCCCAATGCACCAAATCACTGCTGATGGCATGGCCCCAATGCATGGGCCCCCACACATTGCTGTCGGGGTAATGCTGATAGAACAGATGGAACTCACCTTCGTGATAGACCATACCATTGGGATCGTTCATCCACATCTCTTCTGGCGAAAAATGAAACTGAGGTCTGTGTTCCTCCAGGTAGTATGAGGACTCAGATTCTAATTGATTATTTTCAGTAGGTTCGGGCTTCGAATTGCATGCTGTTAAAAGTAATGTTAGCATTGCGAATACCAAGTGCTCTTTCATTTGTGATTTATTGAAAATAGAATGAATTAAAGGTTCTAAATCTTGTTAGGTTTAAGCTTTTCAAGGTCACCTGGATGGTATGATGGAATCGCACCAGCTTTCGTCGCTACATATGCTCCCAATCGGCAGGCAAAGTCAAGACAGTTCTCCACCGGTCTTTCCTGTAAATATTGACTGAGAAATCCTGCCAGGAATGCATCGCCACTTCCGACGGTGTCCACGACTTGAATGCGATACCCAGGATTTTGACAGACCTTTTGGCCGTCAAAAACCTCAGCACCATCGGCACCTTTGGTCTGGATGATCAGTTGTATTGAATATCTTTCAATGAGAAATCCGTACAAGTTATCGTGACTGACCTGCAACAGGTTGTGTAAGACATCGAATTCTTCATCATTAAGCTTCAAGATCCTGGTTTTCTCCAATAGTACATCGATCAAATCATGACTATAATAAGACTGACGCAGATTCATATCAAGGACGGTTGAGTCATTTAGGCTCAGTAAATGATGCAAGGATGATCTGCTCACTTCATGACGGCAGGCCAATGTTCCAAACAAAAATAGATCGGCTTCAGCCACCTTTTGTTCGTTCATGCTATTATTTTGGATGTAATCCCATGCTACGGATGTGACAATCTCATAAGTGGGTTTCCCTTGATCATCCAAAGTAACCTTGACTACTCCAGTAGGATGATTGGGATCCTTCTGAATTAGATCTAGAGGTATTTTGGCTTTTTCAATTTCAACCAGGATCTCTTTCCCAAGGTCATCCTCACCAATCCTACTCACCATTTGTATATCCAGTCCCAGATTGCGAAGATGTCCGGCCACGTTAAATGGTGCTCCACCTAATTTCTTGTAGGCCGGGTAAACATCCCACAATACTTCACCGAAGCATACTACTTTCTTTTTCATCGATCTCGAGTTCATCTTAATAGGGATTTGTAGCACGCATTTTCCAAGCTTCTAGCTTTCTCACCTTTACGGGAATATTCCCGGAGGTCAAAACAATTTCACTACTCGCTTCAAGCTCGGGATAAACAACCTGAGTCACACATTGCCTTCCATTTGCGAAAACCTCTATAATCGCCTTATCAATGAAGACATCGAGTTTCAGGGATTCGCCATCCTTTAAGGCCAGTGGTGCCCGTTGCTCCGTCAACTCTTCGGTGAATCCTTCGAGCTCAGGCTGACGCATACAATTTGGTTGCATTCTAGTCTTGCCGTCACCGCTCACAGCAGAATGGGCAAAATCAATCACAATTTCCTGCGATACTGGATCATACCTGATTACGGTTTCTTCCCTGCCGTCAGGGTCACAAAACACTTTTAGTGCAACGGAAGCAAGGTACTCAGGATCCACCTCCATCTTAATCTCCATTGATCTTCCTTTCAGGGACATTCGCTTCTCCGTATTTGCAGTGAGCTCAACATTGTTCTCTGCTATTCCATCATATCTCAACTGCTGCAACTCTTCTGGAGGCGTGATTAGCACACCACCATCGTTGGCTAAAGAGACTACTCGTGGAAGGCTCATCACACCACTCCAGCCATAATCCTTGAGATGGTCAGGTTTTCGCTCCAAGACCCAACCCCAGATCAGATTCCTGCCATGATCGTCGACCATTTGCTCCGGAGCAAAAAAGGTGCCCCCAGGCCAATTCATGCGAGCATGTTCTTCGATATGATACTTGCCCTCCTTAAATTCGCCCAGATAATATTGTGTCCCCAAGTTATGACTGATAAAGAGTAACATATGCTTTCCTCCAATACTGAAAAAATCGGGACAGGACAAATCTTCAAAGTCAAGTCTTTTTCGATCGTTCTGATCTATCAGATCGCCGAGATACTCCCAATCATACATATCTTTTGACCGAAAAAACCCGGCTACATCACCGCCCGATATCTGATAGTAGTAGTCGGTGACAGGATCATACCAACCCTCGGGATCCCAGGCCACATATTTTCCATGCATGGCATCACCCTGTGCAGGAGTTTTGGACACCGGGTTCCCTTCAAACTTCTTCCAAGCACGCAAATCCGGATCAGTTGAATAAGCAACGAGATTACTTTTGGACCCCCAGCCATGGTACATGATGTGTGGGATACCCTCGCGCGACAGAAAGGCGCCACCACTAAAAATCCCGATCTCCGTATCATCTTCTTTCACATCCAACATATCGGGATAGAGTGACCAATGCAAAAGGTCGGTACTCACCGCATGACCCCAAAAATGCTCTCTCTCGCCCCTTCGCAGAGATTGATAAATAAATCCCAGGTGATATTTACCATTCCAGTAGATGGCACCATTTGGATCAAATGGGTAGGCCTTCCCCTCCGGAGCTACGAAGTGATAGCTTGGACGATGAGGATCCGAGCGAATCAATTCACGAAGTTCCCGGGAGGAAATGATCTTCTCCTCGGTAGTTGGAGTTGGAAAAAACAACCTGCTACTCGTTTTCTCAGCCGTGGGGAAATCAACTGGAATGGGTGTCGTCACCTTGCCGGTAGCAGCCCATTCCGAACCACGAACCAGGCTAGTGATGAAACCGACGCACTCCATGGAGTAATCAGCATGTCCCATCGGCGTATGAAAAACCCTTCCCTCTCCATATTCAACTGTGATCAGCATTGGTTCATGTCTACCTGTGCCTTTTTGTTCTTCGGAAGAAAAAGCTGTCGCGAGCACATTTATATGTTCTGCCGGCCCCCGCAATCTATCATAGAGCTCGTCCTTCATGTGAAGCCATTGTGCAGGCATTCCTTTCGTGATTGGGTGCTCACTATCACGAATAGTCAGCTGAAATTCATGTTCTGGTCCATGTGATCCACCTCTTCCATCGGCCATATCCTTGATCAATTCTCCGGCATCATTGTAATAAACATAAGGACCGTGTTGCTCAGTTCGTCCCCCCCAACCCCCAATGCCAATCATCTTATTGTATTCCTTCCATTCTGGAAATGAATTGTTGGCCGCATGTACAATAACTAACCCTCCTCCGTCACTTACATACGTCTCCAGAGCCTGTTGGGTTTCCTTGGGCCAGGGAGACGCCATCCAACCAAAATTGGAAATGATGACATCGTATCGATTAAAATCAGGATTGAAATTCGGGTCTGGTTTAGGATCATCCATTGGTTTATGCCCCGACCAATTATACACAGGAAATCTTTCTAGGAATGCTTCTCCATTCCAAGTGTAAGCAGTGCGCTCGATCTCAACCTGGAAAAGTCCTGACTCTTCTAGATATTGCTTCATCATTACCGATGTTTTTGGCCACATCCAATGATTATTTTGACCATCGATAATTAAAGCTTTGAGTGGTTGCCCTTCGCTAACAAAACAGTTAATGATTAATATAAAGAGTAACAGATTTCTCATGGCTTACCTAATTTTATGATTATTGCTTTCATAGAATTGTTGTTATTCCACCACTTTCAACCATCCCCCATCGACGTAATAGGTTGATCCCACACAGTAGCTGGCTTTATCCGAACACATAAAAACGAAAAATGCAGCCAATTCCTCTGGGGTAGCAAACCTTCCTATTGGTGTATTTTCCCTAGCAATGTTATCGAGATATTGCTGCGCGGTGATTCCCTGTTTCACACTGAGTTCATTTGCCGTATTCCACCAATCAGGAGTCAGGATCAAACCTGGGTTGATAGTGTTTACTCTGATGTTCTTAGGAATGAACTCGTTCGCCAGGCATTTCGAGAACATAGACAAAGCCGCCTTAGTGGTATTATAGATCGGCTCATAACCGAGAGGCTGTTTGGCACAAATTGATGAATTATTGAGGATGACTCCACCTCCCTGCCGTTCCAACAAGGGCATCAACCCTCTTGAAAATCGAACTGCTGCCATGACATGTAGATCCCAGAAATACTGCCACTTCTCATCATCCGCTTCAGCAATTGTTTCATTGCTTCCCGTTCCTGCATTGTTTATGAGTATGTCCACCTCTCCGAAGTGTGAATCGATTGATTCGATAAAGGAAGCGATTTCTTTCGGCTTGGTAACGTCGCAGCTGTATGAGAGTACTTGTACCTTGTGTTCATCCCGTAATTTACCCGCTACCTGACTTATTCTCTCTTCATTTCGAGCACATATCGCTATATGAACTCCTTCTTCAGCCAAGCCCTTGGCAATGGCCAGTCCTATTCCAACACTTCCCCCTGTGATTACCGCGATTTTATCTTTAAGTCCTAGATCCATTGATTCAATTAAAATTTTCAGGGTAAATCATGTTCAGAATCAAGTAAATACCTGTTCCCACCACAGCAATGGCACCTAGAAGGTAGATCATGTTGGTGGTGCTGATCTCCCGTCGCTTATACTTTTCGGATACGATTGCTCCAATGATTACCAGACCAAATACTACTTTCTGAGTGTTTGATTCGATCCCAATCTGGTTCATTCCACTTTGGATCACTGCAATAATGAAAGCACCGATTAATGTGCCCACAATCTTTCCTTCTCCACCCATCAAGCTGGTTCCACCAACTACCACTGCGGCTATCGTGTACAGTTCATAATAGTCTCCATAAGTCGCTGCACCACCCGCCAGGTTTGAGGCAGTGATCACTCCTCCCAAGCCTGCCAGAAGTCCACAAATAGTGTATACCAAAACAAGTACTTTTTTAACAGGCACCCCAGAGAGCCGAGCCGCTTCCGTGTTACCCCCGATCGCATAGATATATCTGCCCAGGGTAGTACGATGCATAATAAAATATGCGACTACATATAATACAGTCATCACTATGACAGAAACCGGCACTCCACCTATCCTTCCTTTTCCAAGCCAGGCAAAGCTTTCGTTGGTCACCGGAATAGTAGTGACATTGGAAAATTTATAGGCCAATCCCCTTGCTATCATCATCATCGCCAATGTTGCAATAAATGGAGTGATCATAAATGTCGTGGACAAAGTCCCTGAAAAGAAGCCCATTAAGCCACAGATGAAAATAGCCAGTAAACTGCATCCAATCAGAACCACAGGACCGGCATCTGCATCTCCCCCAAATTCCCGGATAAACAAGGCAGAGGTGACTGCTGCAAGTGCTATAAGGCTTCCCACAGAGAGATCAATGCCAGCAGTAATGATCACCATGGTCATTCCAATAGCCAAGATGGCAATCACAGAAATCCTGTCAGCGATATTCCTCAAATTATCTCGTTTCAAAAAGCGGGGAAATCTACGTGAATCAGGTTGAACGATTTCTGCATTGGAACAAATCGAAAATCTCGAACTGGCATTGTTAATCAATGACCATCCTGATACATTTCCCGTCACAGCAAGAACGTTTACAGGGTCACCCAGGTCCTCTAACTCACGCAACTTCGCCCCTGCCTGAGGTGGATCTCCATTCACCCGTGCTAGTACCGTATGTCCGTCTTGCTGTAGCAATTCTTCAAGAAGTTGAGTCATTTCGATTTCATCTTCTGAGGTGGACGAGATAATCAAAACATTTTTTCCTGCCTCTTCTAAACTTATTGATTTCGCCATCATCTCGGCCGCAGCAGAACCCGACAACTCCTCCTGATGAACGGTCAATACACTGAATAGTGCTATTAGAAACAGGAGAACTAGAATCATCCCATAGTCCGTGAACAATCTATTTGCGATGGACTTTATCTTGCTATATCTCAACTTTTCTAACACCTTTCAGATTAATGCACAGCTAATTCCATTACAGTCTCTTGACTAGTAGAGGCAGGATCGGATATTTCGCCAGTTATCTCACCATTTCGCATCACCAATATCCTGTCAGACATCCCTATCACTTCTGGTAGTTCAGAACTGATCATGATGATAGCTTTGCCTTTCGAGGCCAATTCATTCATCAGCAGATAGATCTCATACTTGGCTCCCACGTCAATTCCTCGGGTTGGTTCGTCAAAGATGAGTACATCGCAGTTCCTTTCCAGCCATTTGATCAGTACCAGTTTTTGCTGGTTACCACCGCTGAGATTTCCGGCCAATTGTTCGTTTCCTGAAATTTTCAGCTTTATGTTTTGAACATGTGAAAGAAAAGAGGCTTTCTCATGTTGCATCTGAATGATCGAGTATCGCGAAAACCGATCGAGATTTGGTAAGCCAAAATTGTCTTTTGCTGAATGTATCAGCACTAGGCCCTGCCCTTTCCGGTCTTCAGTGAGTAGACCGATTCCATTTTTGATTGCATCTTTTGGCGACTGGATGATTAGTTCACTTCCATCCTTCCAAATGGAACCACTCGCCTGCTCATCCGCTCCAAATATCGATCTTACCAATTCAGTTCTCCCTGCTCCAATCAAGCCGGTAATACCAAGTACTTCTCCAGAGTTTACCGTGAAGCTGACTCCTTCTTTCTGACCTTCTCTTCTGAGGTTTACCACCTTGAGACGCTCACTTCCAATCCGATGATAAACTTTCGGGAATTCATTTTCCACAGTGCGACCCACCATCATTTCAATCATCTCCCGCCTCGTAATATCACCTATTGGCTTTGAACCCACAAAGCTTCCGTCTCTCAACACATAGACACGATCACAGATCTCAAAGATCTCATCCAAACGATGACTTATATAGATGATGCTAATTCCCTGGTCTTTCAGTTCGCCGATGATGCGAAAAAGGCCCTGGACTTCTTGAGGTGTTAGTGTTGCACTTGGCTCATCCATCACCAGAATCTTGACATCTTGCGAAAGCGCCTTCGCAATCTCCACGATCTGTTGTTCAGCAATACTCAGATCTCGGCAAAGCCTTTCCGGTTCAATCTGCACACCTAATTTTCTAAACAGTTCGATCGATCGCCTTCTCTCTTCCCGTTTATCGATAAACATCCCTTTTTTTATCTCCTGTCCCAGGAAAATATTTTCCCTGGCACTGAGATAGGGCACCAGATTAAATTCCTGGTATATGACACTGATTCCCAAACGTCGGGCCTCTTGAGGGTTGGCAATTTGAAGCTCTTGGCCAAACACCTCTATCGTCCCTTCTGAAGGTCTGTGGGCTCCCCCAAGCATTTTGATCAAGGTGCTTTTCCCCGCTCCGTTTTCAC
>JAHELJ010000098.1 GCA_024644235.1 Lewinellaceae bacterium | reverse complement strand
CGGCTCAGTGTTGATTACCCTAAGCAGCAAAAGGAAGCATTTGAAATAATCAAGACGGAAAAAGATTTCCATGTTGATCCTTTGTATCTCCGGTCAGAGAATTTAAGTGATCAACAAGACGGAGCAGTGGAGGCCTACTTGAGAGGATATCGTTCCATCGGTGCTGAGGCAATTTTGGAAGATGATGAATTGCGAAGACGTAAGATGGATGAAGTTCCTTTTGCCATTTTTCGATGCGAATATGACAATGTCATTACCACACTTTCACTATATCCAATCTATAGAACTGGAGGAGGCGGAACAGATTCTATCGAGAGATATCATGCAGTGGCTGATGATGGCACGCTTTACCTGGTGCAGCATCGCATCTTCGAAAAACTGCTGTGGTCATATTCGTCCTTTTTTGTGGATCAAAAAGAATAGAATACCTTGAGAGGATGCGCAGAGGCATCGTAGTTACATTGTTTTTTCTTCTTGGAATTACATCACTTTCAGGATATTTGGAGTGGGGATTTTATGGTCATCGACTGATTAACCGAATGGCAGTCTTCACGTTACCTCCCTCTTTGGTGAAATTCTACAAGCCCAATCTGGAATACATCAGTGCCCATGCCGTGGATGCCGACAAAAGACGGTACAGTTCTCCTCATGAAGCAATCAGACATTATATTGACTTAGATCATTGGGGTGAGCACCCTTTTCCCAATCTGCCTCGAAAGTGGGAAGATGCACTGTGTTACTTTTGCGACCTTCACTGCTTTACGGAGTCCGGAGATTCCCTGACTCTTTCGGGAAAAGATTTTGTGGACACCACACTGGAGTTTCAGGCATTTGACACCTCATATCTGATTGATCAGGAGAATTATCGTAATCTCTTCTACAGGCACATTCTGCCTGGATTTTATGATGATCCATGGCTACTCGACCCTGATAGCTTCTGCACCTATCTGGATCTTCCTTCATTGGCAATCAAACGAATAGTAGTACGGGACACATTTAGTGGATTTGGTATTCTCCCTTACCATCTCAACAAGATTCAGAACCAGCTTACGCAAGCGTTTGCGCAGAAAGATATTAACAAAATACTGAGATATTCTGCTGACCTGGGGCACTACCTTGCTGATGCCCACGTCCCGTTGCACACTACGGTAAATTATGATGGGCAACTAACTGATCAAGTTGGCATTCATGCATTTTGGGAGAGCCGGCTGCCAGAGCTTTTTGCCGAAAAGCAGTATGACTTTTTTGTAGGTAAGGCCTCATATATCTCAGATCCGCGCTCTTATTATTGGCATGTAGTGCTTGAGACTCATCAACTGGTGAAGAAAGTGTTGGAGGCTGAAAAAACATTGAGTCTGGCTTTTCCTGCTGACCAACAATACTGCTTTGATGAACGATCCGAGCAGACGATCAGGACCCAGTGTAGGGAGTACGCCGAGGCCTATCACGATCTGCTTGGAGGTCAGGTTGAACGACAGATGCAGAAGTCAATTCTTGCCATTGGATCGGCCTGGTACACCGCCTGGATCGATGGAGGACAGCCGGATTTTGCGAGTGATGCCCTTCAGCTTGTCGAAGACGAGATTTCGGATACTTTGCCAAGAACTGGAAAGAATCTGCCCCATGCTCGGAAACATGAAGGCGGATGATGAGGGTTAGCCGCTTGTTCCACCTTCTTTTCACCATTTTTCGTATACTGGATTTTATTCAAAAAGCACAAAAATGACATTGAAAATCAAATCACTTACCCAGTACAAAAACACCTATCGAGAAAGTGTTCAGAAGCCGGAGAAATTTTGGGCGGCTCAGGCCAGAACGTTTCAGTGGAGGAAGCGCTGGGAGAAGGTATTAGATTGGAATTTTGACGAGCCAGATATCAAGTGGTTTATTGGAGGCAAGTTAAATATCACGGAAAATTGTCTGGATCGCCACCTGAAGAAGTCGAGAAACAAGATTGCACTGATTTGGGAATCCAATGATCCCAGCCAGCCCCATAAGGAGTACACTTACGGACAGCTGTACGAAGAAGTTTGTCAATGTGCAAATGCCTTGAAAGCCATGGGAATCAAGAAGGGCGATCGCGTGTGCTTTTATATGCCTATGGTGCCTGAGCTTACTATTGGAGTGCTTGCCTGTGCCCGGATAGGTGCTATTCACTCGGTTGTCTTTGCCGGTTTTTCGGCAAATGCCCTAGCTGACCGAATCAAGGATGCACAGTGCAAGATGGTAATATGCTCGGATTATAATTCACGAGGAGCTAAGAACATACCCGTCAAAGCAGTAGTAGATGAGGCTCTGAGGAAAGGGTGCCGAAGTGTAAAGACGGTATTGGTACAAAAGAATACGGGGGAGTCCATAAGGATGAAGAAAGGAAGAGATCGATGGTGGCATGATGAGGTTCCGAAGCGGAAGAAAGCATGCGACGCTGAGGAGATGGATTCGGAAGATCTGTTGTTCATCCTCTATACGAGTGGATCTACCGGAAAGCCGAAAGGGGTAGTTCATACCTGCGGTGGATATATGGTATACACTGCCTTTACTTTCAAGAATGTCTTCCAATATGAACGAGGCGATATTTATTGGTGTACCGCAGATATCGGATGGATCACCGGACACAGCTATATTATCTACGGTCCATTGTTAGCCGGAGCGACAACCATGATGTTTGAGGGTGTACCGACCTATCCCAATGCAGGTCGATTCTGGCATGTCTGTGAAAAGCACCGGGTCAATCAGTTTTATACCGCTCCTACTGCGATCCGGGCTTTGATGGCGCAAGGCGATGAGTGGCCTGCCCACTACGATCTCTCAAGTATACGTGTACTCGGGACTGTGGGAGAACCAATCAATGAGGAAGCCTGGAATTGGTACAATGAAAAGATTGGAAAAGGCCAGGCTCCCATTGTAGACACTTGGTGGCAGACCGAAACAGGAGGTATCCTCATTTCACCCCTGCCGGGATTACACAAATTGAAACCATGCTATGCCATGTTGCCCATGCCTGGCATCCAACCTTGCCTGATGGACGCAAATGGTAAGGAGATCCGCAAACGTGAAGCGGAAGGTTTGCTATGCATTAAATTTCCGTGGCCCTCAATGATTCGTACCACATATGGTGATCACGAGCGTTGTAGGCAGACATACTTCTCGACTTTTCCGGGCATGTATTTTACTGGTGATGGTGCAAAAAGAGATTCTGATGGCGCCTATCGCATCATCGGACGAGTGGATGATGTGATCAATGTTTCGGGGCACCGCATCGGAACAGCAGAAGTGGAGAACGCCATAAATGAACATGAAGATGTCATCGAATCTGCGGTAGTTGGATACCCCCACAGGATCAAAGGACAAGGTATCTATGGATTTGTTATTGCCGGGAAGAAAATCACCAATGCCGCAAAGTTCAAGAAGGAAGTTCACGCTGTGGTGACCAAAGTAATAGGTCCCATCGCCAAACCAGATAAGATCCAGGTTGTGAGTGGATTACCGAAAACAAGGTCAGGAAAGATCATGCGCAGGATTCTGCGAAAGATTGCGGCTGGTGACACTGCTAATTTGGGTGACACTTCGACGCTACTAAATCCTGAAATCGTAGAAGAGATCAAGAAATCAGCTGCTCAAGCTGTTTGATGACGGTCCTGTATCGCGAGTTCCTGAAGAAATATAGATATTCGGGATCACACAGGTCAAATACTCCTGGAGGAAATCCAGGCGTTTGAACGTAAAAGAACAAAGCATGAGCTGCATCCTTCGGAGATTAACGCTGAAGTCATTTATTTTCATTGTGTTCGGATTGATGGTAATCCCGGCTGGGAGTCAGGATGTTCCGAAAGTATACAACAATATCATTGCAAAAGATGGGTCGTACTTTTTTGTAAACCGGGGAGACACCCTTCCAGAGCTGGTGCCCCCGACTAAATATGGCCTAAGTGCTATGATGGGCAATCCCCAAGGTACAGCTACTGGGATTAGTTTTGACTTCCGCGATAGTACCTTTAATGGAACCCTTTATTTTGGCTTTATACCATATGGAGATTCAAAGCATCCTATGCCTGTTTATTTCCGGCAGAGTTTGGCCATCAATCGTGGATTGGTCGAGATCAACATCCCACTCTATCTCAGCGGTACCTATGACATGGTAGGATGGGAAGTGAATCAGAGCGGAACGTTGGGTTACCGCGTTGTTAATGCAGTTGGTGATTTCATCTACGACGGCATAGTTTCCTTTCGAGGAGCCGGACCGTTCGAAATTGATTACACTATAGTGGAGGGGCCATTTGTAAACAATGTGGGTCCTCATGGCGGGGTGATTTCATTTCAGACTAATCTCCCAGTGAGAACAACATTGAAAGTAGGCCCACTCGATATCCGGGAGCCCAGGCAAGTGACCCATCACGAGATCGAAGTAAACGGACTTGAGCCTGATAGTCTGTATGCATATACAATTGAGTATGGAGAAAATGAGGTCAGTTATCACTTTCGAACTTCTCCTCTACCAGGCACGAGAAAACCTTTCACGTTTGCCTACTGCAGTGATTCCCGGGCAGGTCAGGGTGGGGGTGAACGTTCGATCTTTGGTGCGAATGCGTACATCATGAAGAAGATTATGGCGCTCGCTATGCAAAAGCGAATTTCCTTTATGCAATTCTCAGGTGATCTTATCAATGGGTACCTGACGAATAGTGAAGAAATGCATCTGCAATATGCAAACTGGAAGAGAGCGATCCAACCATTTGCGCATTACCTTCCCGTCTATATTTCAATGGGAAATCATGAGGCTTTTGTTCGCATGTTTATCGATACTACTAACCATGCCATCTATCAGATCGACCGATTTCCCTTTGAAACAGAATCTGCAGAGACCTTATTTGCGCAGAACTTTGTCAACCCTGTGAATGGACCCGAAAGTGAAGATGGAGCCAGGTATGATCCAGATACCACAGCGATTGATTTTCCCTCCTACAAAGAGAATGTCTTCTATTACATACACGACAATGTTGCAGTGATTGTCCTTAACTCCGATTACTTCTATGCACCCACCAGCCTAGCGATCAATCGTACCGGAGGAGGTCTGCATGGTTATATTATGGACAATCAACTGGAATGGCTTGACAAAACCATAGCTGACCTGGAAGCGGATGTCAATATCGATCACGTTTTTGTGACCCAGCACACACCGTGTTTTCCCAATGGAGGCCATGTGAGGGATGATATGTGGTATGCGGGAAATAATGATTTCCGACCTTGGGTAGCCGGCAGAGCTTTGCCTTTCGGAATCATTCAACGCAGGGATCAACTTTTGGATATTATCGTCAATAAAAGTTCGAAGGTACGTGCCATACTCACTGGTGATGAGCACAACTACAACAGACTGCATCTTACCCCTGAAACAAAGATCTATCCTGAGCTTTATTTCCCTACCAGGATCAACTTAACCCGATCGATTTATCAAATCAACAATGGAGCCGCAGGCGCACCGTATTACGCACAGGAGCTAACACCCTGGACACCCTTTGTAAGCAACTTCACCACCCAGAACGCTTTGGTCTTCTTTCATGTGATGGGTAAGAGTATAAGAGCCGAGGTCCTTAATCCCGACACCTTGGAGGAAGTGGATAACTTTTGGCTTGTCGAACCATAAGATCAGCGAATGCAAAGAGAAAAATCACGTCAGTGAATTTCCCCTCCTTACTTTCTGACCTGTAATTAAGGAAGATAAAGCCTAAATACCGAATGATTTCAAATTGTCCCCTTAAGTTATTCGTTTGTTGATGCTAGACTCCTGAAGTTTTAAATAGAAGTTTTGTCGAAAAGAAAGAGAAACTTTGGATTTTTCGTGGTTAGCGAAACCAGTCATTACTTACTTTTGCAGCTTTCCATTTTTATGAATTCTCCAATATGAAGAATCTAATTATAGTACTTGTCGTAGCAGCTATCGCGGCAGTCGCTTTCGCCATCATCGGGACTGACGCAGGACCTATGCAGGTCTTGGTTTTTTCTAAGACTGCTTCATTCCGGCATGAAAGTATCGAAGCAGGTATTGAAGCCATTAAGAAGATGGCAGAAGCAAACAGCTTTGAGGTGACTGCCACTGAAGATGCAAGCATATTCCAACAGAAGTATCTCAAGGACTTTCAGGTTGTCGTCTTTCTCAATACTACAGGAGATATACTGGATGATAACCAGCAAGCGGAAATGGAGCGATGGGTGCAGGCTGGTGGTGGCTTTGTAGGCATTCATTCAGCAGCCGATACCGAGTATGATTGGCCTTGGTATGGGAAACTGGTCGGTGCTTATTTTGAAAGCCATCCAAACAATCCCAATGTGTTGGACGCTACAATTGACAAAGTTGATCCTGACCATCCATCAACACAACATCTTCCGCAGCAATGGACACGTACTGATGAATGGTATAACTATAAAGACATTCTTAACGATATCAAGGTTCTGCTCAATCTTGATGAAAATTCATATGAGGGTGGAACAAATGGCGAATATCACCCTATTGCCTGGTACCACGAATATGATGGAGGCAGATCATGGTATACGGGCGGAGGTCATACCATCGAATCATTTGCTGAGCCTGACTTTATCGAGCATTTGCTTCAGGGTATAAAATGGGCGGCTGGCAGTGGAAAGCCAGTTGATTATTCACGGAATACAGTGGCTCCGGAAGCCAACCGGTTTCAAAAAGTCGTGTTAGAAGACCATTTGAATGAACCCATGGAATTGGTGATGCTTCCGGATCGTCGTATTCTGTTTGTCGAGCGGAGAGGGGATATACGTGTATTCGATCCTGGTGTGGGTAAATCGGAGGTTGTCGCCCATTTAGATGTGCATTCTGTTAATGAAGATGGACTATTAGGGGTGGCATTAGATCCTGACTTTGACTCGAATCATTGGTTATATCTTTTTTATTCACCAGTTGGCGAAGATCCGATTCAGCATGTATCACGCTTTGAGTTTAAGGATGATTCGCTCCATGAGGAAAGTGAAAAAGTATTATTAGTCATCGATGTGCAAAGAGACGAGTGTTGCCACTCTGCAGGATCATTGGAATTCGGACCTGATGGAAACTTATTTATTTCTGTGGGTGACAATACAAACCCGCATGCTTCGAGTGGTTATGCACCTATTGACGAAAGACCGGGACGTGGTCCGTGGGATGCGCAAAAATCATCGTCCAATACAAATGATCTTAGGGGGAAAGTCCTGAGAATTACGCCATTGGCCGATGGAACTTATGAAATCCCTGAAGGCAACCTTTTTGCCAAAGATGGGTCCGAAGGCAGGGCAGAGATTTACGCGATGGGTTGCCGCAATCCATACCGTATCTCAATAGATCCTCATACGAAATATCTATACTGGGGAGATGTGGGACCAGACGGTGGCAATGACTCTATTGGGAGAGGTCCAAAAGGTCATGATGAAGTCAACCAGGCAAGAGCAGCAGGATTTTATGGTTGGCCATATTTTGTTGGTGACAACAAGCCATACACAGATTTTGATTTTGCTACCGAAACTTCGGGAGCAGAATATGATGCTGCAAAACCGGAGAATCACTCTCCGAATAATACCGGGGCAACCACTTTGCCACCGGCCCAGCCTGCCTTCATCTGGTATCCATATGCACGCTCGCCTGAATTCCCGTTGGTCGGAGAGGGGGGAAGAAATGCGATGGCTGGACCTGTTTTTTATCACGATGACTATCCGGATAATCCCCGCCGATATCCGGCTTATTTCGAGGGGAAACTATTTATCTATGATTGGATGCGCGGCTGGATCATGACAGTGACCATGGACCAGGAAGGGCATTTCAGGTCGATGAAAAGATTCATGCCTGACGAGAAATTCAATAATCCCAATGACATGATCATGAGCCCAGATGGCGATATCTTTTTACTTGAGTATGGAACCGGATGGTTTGTGGCCAATCCGGATGCCCGTTTGGTACAGCTAAAGTATCATCCTGGTAATCGCCAGCCCATTGCTCGCTTTGAGGCCTCTGCTTCTGAGGGTGCAGTTCCTTTCGAAGTGACATTTGACAGCAAACGCACTTCGGATCCTGATGGAGACGAGCTCAAGTTTCAGTGGGATTTTGGAGACGGCAATACCAGTAAGGAGCCCAACCCGGTACATGTCTTTAGCAAGCCTGGCGTATTTGATGTGGTACTCACCGTAACTGATAAGGACAAACAGATTAATACTTATTCGACAAAGATTTACAGTGGTAATGAACCTCCAGCAGTGAGCTGGGACTTGCAGGGAAACAAATCTTTCTTTTGGCCGGGGCAGTCAGTCGACTATACAGTGAACGTTTCCGATCAGGAAGATGGTCAAGGAGGTGGTGGAATATCTGAAGATCAAATCGCTGTGACGATTTCTCATCTATCGGAGGGAACGGATATGACGATTGTTGCCCAAGGGCATGAGGCTCTTGCAGGCTCGGCTAAACTTCTGGAAGGGAAAAGTCTAATGGATAACTCAGATTGTAAAGCATGTCATTTCGATAATGCTAAGTCAGTTGGCCCCTCTTATCAGGATATCGCTCAGAGATATAAAGGCAAAGCCGATGCAACAGAATATCTGGTGGACAAAATCCTGGTCGGAGGAGGTGGTGTCTGGGGTGAAACAGCAATGGCAGCCCATCCGCAGCATACTGAAGATGAAGCCGCCAAGATGGCGGATTATATACTTTCACTTACCGAAGAAAAACAACCAGAAGAGTCACTTCCATTGAGCGGTTCTTACACTTTCTCCGAAGAGAGTGGATCCTATATTTTGATGGCCTCGTATACAGATCAGGGAGCCGAAGGGGCGCAACCTCTGACGGGAAGAGATGTGATTACACTGAGGGCCCCCATTATTGATGCAGCTAATTTTGACGAAATTGATAAAGCGATGCGATTTGAAGTAAAGGCTGACCAAATGGCGATGCTAGGCTTCAAAGAAGATCGATTCGTAGTGATTGCAATTCACGAAGGTTCCGTAGGGTATCATGACATCGATCTCTCTGGAATCAAGGGCATTTCCGCACAGGTTATCCTGGCTCCTCAGTTCACAGTGGGAGGTAAGATTGACATGTTCGTCGGTGGAATTGATGGAGAATTGATCGGTACCATTGAAGTACCTTTCGAAAACATGGGCCTCCAGTTGTTTACCGCACCAATAGAAGCAAAGGAAGGAATGCATGACTTGCACCTAAAGTTTTCTGGTACGGGTGAAGGCATGATGGGAATCTTATTGGGGCTGCAGTTCCATCGATCACTACCCAACATCTAGGGCTAGCCATCAGTACCGGTCATTTAGTGTCAGAGTAGGTCAACTGGGAGGACATCTGTCTTTTTTTTGGCATCTTTAGGTCCTTTCAGATTATCCATATGGCGAGCCAATATGTAAACCTTGACGTCCTGCGATTTCTACTTTTTGAAGTTCACCATGCCGGTGATCTTAGTAAATATGATCGATACAGGGAGTATGATATATCGACTATCAACATCCTGATCGATTCCGTCAAATCATTTGCAGATCAGGACCTGTATCCTTATTTCAAGGAGATGGATGAGCAACCGGTAAGATTTGAACAAGGTCGAGTGCTTGTGCATCCACAAGTGGAGAAGATCATTAAGACAGGTGCAGAATTGGGTCTTATTGCTTCCGAATTTGATCATGGAATTGGAGGTTTGCAAATTCCCCATCTGGTACATTATGCCTTACTGCACATTCTCGATAGCGCAAATAATCACGTCACCGGATATCTCGGATTGACTGCAGGAGCAGCAAAACTGATTGCCTCCTTTGGAAATAATGATTTGGTTAAACATTTTGTGCCCCCAATGCTTGAGGGCAAATGGATGGGTACGATGGCCTTGACAGAACCTCAAGCTGGAAGCTCACTATCTGATGTAGCCACTCTGGCTTCACCACAGGAAGATGGAACATATCGGATCACCGGTCAAAAGATATTTATATCAGGTGGAGACCATCAATTTGCCGAAAATTTCATCCACCTCACGCTTGCAAGAATTGAGGGAGCTCCTTCAGGTACCAAGGGAATATCCCTATTTGCCATTCCCAAATTTCGGATTGGTCAAAATGAAATTCTGGTTGAGAACGACGTCCTTACTGCTGGCGATTTCAAGAAAATGGGGCAGAAGGGTTATTGTACAACCCATCTTG
>JAHELJ010000097.1 GCA_024644235.1 Lewinellaceae bacterium | reverse complement strand
TCGGGGTCACGATCCTGGTACTGGGTACCAGCCAAGGTACCGTTACAGATCTTGATGGCAACTACACAATAGAAGCCAATGAAGGGCAAGTTCTCCGGTTCAGTTATACTGGATTTGCCACACAAGAAATGGTGGTTGGTTCGCAGCTGACTCTAGATGTCGTAATGTCTGTTGATGTGGCCGAGCTTTCCGAGGTCGTGGTCACCGGCTACTCCACCCAAAGGAAAGCCAATCTAACTGGTGCTGTGGGCGTGGTCGGCTCAGAGGAGCTGACAGCCCGTCCGATCACTAATGCTACCCAAGCCCTTCAGGGTCAAATTAGCGGTGTATGGATCAATCAAAATTCAGGGGAACCTGGCCAAGATGGTGCAACCATACGCATCAGGGGAATCGGTACTTTGAACGATCCCAATCCTCTTATCCTGGTTGATGGCATTGAAGCTCCGTTCGGCAATATTGATCCGAATGATATTGAATCAATAACTGTTTTGAAGGATGCAGCTTCGGCGGCGATCTATGGTTCACGGGCAGCTAATGGTGTGGTTCTCGTCACCACCAAGCGAGGTGGAATCAGTGACAAGCCCACATTCACCTATACGGGATTTGCCGGTACCACTGAAGTGAACAACATTCCTGATTATGTATGGAATACCCGCGAGTTTATGGAGTTGAACAATGAAGCAAACATAAATTCCGGCAATCCGCCGACCTATTCAGATGCGGTATTAAACCGCTTTTCCAATGGACCGAACACAAACTGGTACGACGAGGTTTTCCGGAATGCCGGGATCCAACAGCATAGCTTGTCAGTAAGCGGGGGCAACGATAAAACCAACTTTCATATTTCCTTTGGCTTCCTTGATCAAAATTCGGTGGTTGAACTAACCGACGGTACAAAGCGCTATAACGCCCGTATCAATATGGACACCAGGGTGACAGATCGTGTTACCATCGGAACCAGTTTTTACATGAGCCGCCAAGAATCAAATCTGGACAATGTGGGTCAAGATGGAGGTATCCTGGCCCGGGCTACCCGACTGGGATCTTCATTTCCAGCCTATGATGATCAGGGACGATTTGCCGATCGTGATCGTGAAATCGATGCATTGGTGCTTTCCACACCAAATATATTGGCTGAGATCCAAGCCTTGAATCGGATTCTGAGGGATAATCGTTTTTTAGGAAATGTTTATGCTGAATATGAAGTCATTGATGGCTTGAAAGTGAGGGGAACCCTGGCAGCTAACTACCAGGTCGATGACAACGACTTTTTCAACAGGTCCATTCAGACTTATGACTGGCAAACTGGTGAACCGGGACTTCTTTGGTTGGAAAACCGGGCATTTACCAATACACATCGAGAACAACTCAACGTGACATCCTGGTTGCAGGCCACCTATGAAAAATCAATCGATCAACACAACTTCAAGGTGTTGGGAGGGATCAATCAAGAGAGTTCAGATGTGAAATTTTTTGAGGCCAGCCGTTTGGAGATACCGAGTAACTCGTTGCCTGCCCTCAGTACTGGTAACCCAGAAACCTCCACTAACTCTGGTGGAGCTACCGAATGGGCACTTCGCTCCTTTTTTGGGCGGGTCAACTATGATTTTGATAACAAGTATTTGTTTGAGTTCAACATCCGAAGGGATGGGTCGTCGAAATTTGGAAGAAACAACCGATGGGCCACCTTTCCTTCTCTATCAGCCGGATGGGTAATCTCTGAGGAAGACTTCTTCAATTCCGAGCTCATTGACTTTCTGAAGATTAGAGCTTCCTGGGGACAGTTGGGCAATCAAAACCTGGGTAACATTGACGGAGAAGCCAACAATTACCCTTTTGCTGCAAGTATCTCCTTCATTCCAGCCTACAGCTTTGGTGGATCGATCGTTGGTGCAGCAGCACAGACATCACTTGGAAATCCTGACATCCGATGGGAAACTACTACGCAAACGGACATCGGCGTTAATGTATCGTTACTTGATGGAAGGCTGAGTGTAGAGGCGGACTACTTCATTCGAAATGCCGAAGACATTTTGTTTAATCAAAATAATCCCGGTGTGACCGGAGTGCGTACTCCCACCACTGTCAACCTTTCCGAGGTGAAAAATACGGGTTGGGAGCTGTACGCGAGCTACCGTCAAAACATTGGTGACCTAACCCTCAGTTTTGGAGGGAATGTGACCCACGTTGAAAGCGAAGTGCAGAGCCTTGACCCGGCATTGACTGCTGATGCTGACCGGCTTATTCAAGGTCAGTTTATTATCGAGAGAGGACAACCGATTAATGCCCTATTTGGCTTGAAGGCAATTGGAATATTCCAAAGTCAGGGTGAAATCGATGCCGCTCCAGATCAATCTATCTTTGCCACACCGCAACCAGGCGATCTTCAGTACCTGGACTTCAACGGTGACGGAGTCATCACTCCCGACGACCGCCATGTCTTGGGAAAAGATAATCCCACCTGGATCTATGGGTTTAATCTTGACGCCAACTACAAAGGATTTGATTTTGGAGTGCTTTTCCAGGGTATCGCGGATGCTGAGGTATTTGAATCTGGTAGATTCTACCGGCCCTTCAACAACAGTGGAGGTGTTTCCACCATCTGGAGGGATCGCTGGTCTCCAGAAAATCCTGATGCTTCATTGCCAAGGCTCACGATTGGTAGTAGTGGGGTAAATCATAATGTAGCCCACTCCTGGTTTATCACCGACAGAACTTATCTCCGTATGAAAAATATTCAATTGGGATATACTTTACCAAGTCGAATCGTGGATGGTAGCTTTCTTGAAAGCGTACGGTTTTTCGCAAATGGACAAAATCTTTGGACGATCACTGATTTCTTGGGCTTTGATCCGGAACGTCCTGAAAGAAGTTCAAATGGTGGTTCTGGTTATCCTCAATTGAAGATGATTACCGGTGGTGTAACCGTAAAATTTTAATAATTAAGAAATGCAAGAAACCTTTATAAAAATGAATAGTCTTAAGAATATAAGTTTCATCCTGGCACTCGTCTTCCTAGGAACGACAGCTTGTGAGAAGGATTTCCTGGAAAAGACACCGGTCGATCGCGGTAGTGTAGAAGGCTTCTTTCAGACCCGGGAAGATGTGGTGCGTGCAATAAATAGTGTTTACGATGTCTTTCAAGGCAGTATCTGGGGAGGCTCCTTCTACTGGATGCATCAAAACTTTGACATCCTCACGGACAATGGCGTGGGGTGTTGCCCTTGGGAAGCACAGTATACGACGATCGCCAAAGGTGAACATGCATCCACTACCGGAGGTATGATTAACAATAAGTGGGATTTTGGATACGAAGGTGTTTTCCGGGCAAACTCTGTTCTCGACAATATTGATGGTGTAGATATGGATGCAACTGAAAAGTTATTGATCACTGCAGAGGCCCGTTTCCTACGAGGATTGATTTATCAAGAAATGACAAATCTCTATGGTGACATTCCGCTAATCATGAATGTGATCACCAGAGAGGAAGGCCTCGCGGCAGCCAGATCAGCAAAATCAGAAGTCTTGAATGCCATCTACTCTGATCTGGATTTTGCAGAAGCTAATTTGGGAATGGCCCCGTTTAATGGAGATATTGGGCGACCCACTAAGCAATCAGCCATTGCTGTAAAGACTCGTTTGAAAATGTACACTGGCGACTACCAGGGGGCAATTGCTGAAGCTCGCAAAATCATGGCCATGTCTGATGCTAATCCTGATGTAATTGGTCTGATTAATACAGGAAATCCGGAATCAGATTACCTGTCTGTTTTCCTTCCCACGAACGAAAACAACAAGGAGGTCCTGTTTGATATTCAATATGTAAATGGTACTCAGGGTGAAGGAAACTTTATGCAGGTAGCTCTTGCTCCTGGACCGGAAGGTGGTGCAGGGAACGGTTGGGGATCCATTACTCCTACCGATCAACTCGCAGATGCCTTCTACATGCTGGATGGACTACCCATTGCTGAATCTCCAATGTACGATCCCGATAATCCGTATTTGAATCGGGATCCAAGGCTTGGTTCCAATCTCTTCCTGCCCGGCATTACGCCCTGGAAAGGCGGAATATATGACGAAAGTCTTGGTGGATTCTCCAACTGGTTTGCCATCCGCAAGTGGGTGGATCCTGCTGCAACGATTGGCGAAGCAGGTTGCTCGTGCAACGAAACAAATCTGATTCTGTTCCGCTATGCTGATATACTCATGTATTTTGCCGAAGCCGTAAATGAAACAGCGGGACCAACACAGGAGGTGTATGATGCGATCAATCAAATTCGTCAGCGGGCTGGTATGCCCGATGTGACTGCCGGACTGAGCCAGGATGAAATGAGAGAAGTGATTCGACATGAGCGACACGTAGAATTTCCCTGGGAAGGCACCAGATATTTTGACTTGATTCGCTGGGGAATCGCAAAAGATGTCATCCCTACTGTGACATTATTTGGTGAAAGTCTCGATGCAAGGGTATTTATAGAGCCCAAGCATAATCTTTGGCCGATCCCGCAAAAGGAGATCGACCTCAATCCTAATCTGAGTCAGAACCCAGGATATTAGAATTGATAGAAAGCATCGAAAATATATATGAAGATTCAGGGAGGAGATACTGAAAAGTATCTCCTCCCATGTCTAATAAAGTTTCAGATTTAAGAGTTGAATGACGTATTACCGACATAGGAATCGCAATGTATCATCGACAAGGAAAGTAAGACTGATTGCTCGATTTGCCTCTTGTTTCCTATTCGTTTTGATCTGGTCCCTCACCCAGGCACAAAGGTTTACTGATGTCACCGAGGAAGCTGGCATTGAGCACGCCTTTAGACTGGACCTGGCTAATTTTGGCGGTGGCGGAGCGGTATTGGACTTCAACAATGACGGCTTTGAAGACCTCTATCTCCCCGCTGGAGATGAACCAGACCGGTTGTACCGCAACAATGGCGATGGCACATTTACCGATGTAATCGCAGGGGCAGGCTTCGATATCACTGATCCTATACACACACAGGGTGCAGTAGCAGCAGATGTAGACCGCGATGGTGATAAGGATCTGTTGGTGACAACCTTGTACTGGCGAGACAGTAGAGTCTTATCACCAAATCTCCTTTTCCTCAACAATGGAGATGGCACGTTTACAGATGTCACAGAAGAATGGGGCCTAACTGACTTTGTCAGTAATAGCCAGGGCGCAACCTTTGGAGATATCAACGCAGATGGTTACCCGGATCTTTATGTCTCAAACTATATGGCCTCGTCACCAGATGACTTCTCTGTTTTTAATCAACAGACCATCACCGAAAACTTTCTTTCTGCACATGATTTTCTCTTCTTGAATTTAGGTGGCACTTACTTCAAGGAGGTAAGCCATATCTACAGGATGAATCATAATGGTTTTGGGTTTCAGGGTGTATTGACCGACTGGGATAATGATCGGGATCTCGACATACTGATTGCTAATGATTTTGGATACAAAGCACAGCCAAATGTTGCACTCCAAAATGAGTTTCCTGACCGCTTGCTGAGTTATCAGTCACAACAGCTAAGATTAAATTATGGCATGAATGCTATGGGTATTGCTGCTGGTGATGTCAATTTTGACGGATGGATGGACTATTACATCACCAATATTCACGCAAGCCTTTTCGTGCAAAATATTGAAGGCAAAGATTTTGTCGATGTGGGAAATGAACTGGGAGTGGCAAAAGCCAGAATTGAGAGGCCAGATTATGTGGGTGTTCCAGTAAGTTGGGGCACCATATTCTTTGACTATGATCACGATACCGATCTCGATCTGTTTGTAAATAACGGAGCTTTGAATCCAGACGTCAGGCCCAATCACAATTTCTTCTTTGAATGTTCGGGGTACGCGCAATATCGTGAAGTCGGAGCTCGGGTTGGATTGGATGATCCCAGGATAGGTCGTGGTGCCATGACATTTGATTATGATAATGATGGCGACCTTGATCTGTTGGTAATCAATCAGCATCCCAGAGAATTGTCGTCTGATCTACCGGAAGCGCGAACAATTCTCTATCGGAATGACCATGTTGGGGGTAACTGGCTGAAGATAAAATTAGAGGGTGTGTACGCTGAAAAAGACGGCATCGGATCGAGGGTAGAGATCAAAATTGGCGACCGCTTGCTCATTCGCGAGATCGATGGAGGGTCGAGTCACATGTCGCAAAACAGTACCATTGCTCATTTTGGAGTTGCTGATGCAGAAGTCATCGATTCGGTTACTGTCAAGTGGATTGGGGGAAAGACACAGTCACAAACAAACGTTTCATCAAACCAACTATTGACGATACGGGAATCAGATGGCAGTCTACTGGATATTGGGACCAATGATCTTATCCTAACGCCCTCCCCTTTTGGCAACGAAGTCATCCTGGAATACCGGTTGTCAGGATCCGGTCCAATGGAGATCAATGTCTATGACATCGCAGGTAAATGGATTGACACGATTCTCAGGAGAGATCTACCAGCATCTACAGGAATTGTCAGATGGAGCCGTGGTGATGAAGTGCAAAGAGGAGTTTACATCTTCCAGATGAAGTCGGGTGAAAATGTCATTACGAAGCAGGCGATAAAGCTGTAAAGGCTAGTGCCATGCTTCGTTACAGAACCCTGATCAGTTCAATCTTGACCCTTCTACCAATATGGATTTTTACGCAGAATCTATTGCCTAACCCCGGTTTCGAACAAATTTCCACTGCCGGATGTACTAGCCCTGTTGAAGGATTTAAGAAACTCGAACATTGGTATCATTTGGATGCAACACCTGATCTCTTTCAGCGCTCATGTCCATTTGATGAAACGGAATTTGCTTTTTGGGATGAATCGGTTAAACCGTTCACCGGTAATAACTTCATTGGCCTTTGGAGTCGCTGGAATTCCGATGACAGCTATTTCTCGGAGGGTATCGCGATAAAACTAGCCGAACCGCTACAAGCCAATACCGTCTACTCATTTGAGATGGCCCTTCTCAATCAGGGAAGTTATCAGGGGTTGGGTGGTTCATTCGGATGCTCGCTAAATCCTGAAAAGCATATCGACTTATACATCTCTCATGATAGTATTGTCGTCGTAAACAACTTTGCCCAGGGCTCGGCTCGGACTGAGGCGACTCTAGTCACTAGTATGCATTCCGAGGAAGTGACTGCAGATGGAAGTGAGGGATGGAAGAAGGTTTCGGCATGTTTCGAAGCATTAGGAGGTGAGCAATACTTTGCCATCATCCTTCCACTTGGAAGCTTTGGTCCCCTACCACCCTGCGCAGCAACGCAAGCTACTAGTGGGGTCTTTCGCTCTTTCTATTATTACCTTGATGAGTTTTCCCTGACTGAACTGGCAGGAGGGCAAGCAGTTGAAATCACTAACTGCGACAACAATGCTTTTGAGGTTGACTTGGAGCAAATTTTTGATTTGTCACAACTTCGCGAAGCAGTCTTTCTATGGGATGATGGACACCAAGGAAGTCAAAGACCAGTGATTGACGCTGGCATCTATAAAATCGAAGCCGTTCTGGATTGTGGCAGTGTACCCCTCGTCATTGATGTGAAGACTGAGGCTTGTCCTGATGAACTCTATGTTCCCAATGCCTTCACGCCAAATGGTGATGGTATTAATGATCTCTTTCAAATTCACTCCACCGGCATGAGTCAGATCGAAGGTTTTACCTTGAAATTATTTGATCGATGGGGTCGATTTCTCTTTGAAGCAAATGACCTAAATATCGGATGGAATGGAAAGATCAATGATCAGGAAGCACCTGACGGCGTTTATGTCTGGACAATTAGATACTTCAGAAGAGGCATTCAAGGAGGCAAACAAATTGTGAAGATGGGGAGTTTGGTCTTGATTCGTTAAGCACCCAGGAATTCGAAAATTGAAATTGTCTCCCTACCTTTCGTTTGTGAAGAGCAGTCTCGAAGTTTTACTAACCCTCGTTCTCATTGCCATACCTTCTTTGCCGCCCTTTGCTCAGGTGACGATACAACCAAAGTCTCCATTGCTTTCTTCTTTTGAGCAGCACAAGACCATGAAGGCTGAGAGTCCCTGGCGATTGGAGTGGATCCATCTAGGCCCCACTCTCAACGGATCAAGAGTAGAGGCAGTGCAGGCCCATCCTGCCAGGCCTGGTGTTATTTATGTTGCCTTTGGTTCAGGAGGACTGTGGAAAAGCAACAACAATGGTCTCTCCTGGATGTGCATCTTCGAAGATCAACCCTCTCTGGGAATCGGTGACATAGCGTCAGCCCCTTCAGACCCTGAGATCATTTATCTGGGCACTGGTGAAAGTCTTAAGAAAGCCAGGAACTTCACCATGCCTGGCGTAGGAATCTATCGCTCGGAAGATGGAGGAGCGACCTGGGATCATCTTGGTCTGCATGATGTCTGGCATATCGGAGAAATATCAGTCCACCCTCAAGATCCCGATCTATTGCTAGTGGCTGGCATGGGTCATTTTTGGTCTTCCAATCCCCACCGCGGAATTTATCGTTCAGAAAACGGTGGACAAACCTGGGAACATGTACTGTATGTAGATGACAGTACCGCGGCTAATGATGTGGTTTTCTCGCCAGCGGATCCCCTGGTGGCATATGCCACCATGTGGGAGAACTATCCCGGAGTTCATGGTAGAAATAGCGGCGTATATAAAAGCAGTGATGCTGGCAAAACATGGTCAAAAGTGTCAGATGGAATTACTATTAATTCCAACACCGGCAGGATGGGCGTAGCGGCGTCTTATCAAAACGCTAATAAGGCTTATGTCTTCGTGGATCAAAGGAACAGAGGACCGGACGTTGGTGCTGGAGAAGTTTACGTGACCAATGATGGAGGTAGCAGCTGGACCAAAACCCACCAGTCAGATATCATGAGTCTAAGTGTGATCGGATGGTATTTCATGGATATCTATGTGAATCCGCAAGACGATGATGAGATCTTCTGCCTTGGGGTGAGATTACTTCATAGTACTAATGGAGGTGCTTCATTCAATATGATAGGTGGTGAAATCAAACATTTAGTGCCAAGCCCCGCTCAGACTTTACATCTTGATCACTGCGAAATGTGGATCAATCCCTCTAATCCGGTTGAACTATGGTTGGGCAATGATGGCGGGTTATATCACAGCCTTGATAGAGGGAAATCGTGGTTGCATCACAACAATTTACCCACAGGAGAATTCTATGACATTGAACTGGACTTTCAAGATCCCTATACCATTTATGGGGGTACCCAGGACGACGCCACGGTATATGGACCAGCAATGGAGTGGGATCAACGGTATAATGAAAATTGGAAGTACTTGTGGATCGATGCCTGGAGTGGTGGCGACGGTTGTATTACAATCGTCGACCCCAACGATAAAAACACGGTGTATTTCAGCATGCAAAATGGAAACGCAAGAAGATTGGATTTAAGATCCGGCAAATCTGTTTCTATTGCTCCAAAGTTTCGAAAAGACAGCATTTCTCTCCAATTCAATTTCATTACCCCATATTTCCTATCTCCTCATAATAGCAATCGGATTTTCATGGGGGGCAACTATGTCCTCAAAAGCGAGAACCGCGGTGATGATTGGGAAATCATTAGCCCTGATTTGATCAAACTCCGAGATCATGAATTGACTGAGATAGCTGCAGGCGCGCTAGCCGAGTCTAGCCTCGAGGAAGGTCTGATGTTCATGGGAACGGATAGAGGCACCATTTGGAGAAGTGTAGATCAGGGCGAGCATTGGGTCGATATATCAGATGATCTGCCGTCTCACTACATACGTTGTATTCAGCCATCGATCCATAGAAGCGAACGGGTGTTTTTACAAATGTCCGGACTCAACTACGATGATTTGGGAGCCTACCTTTATGTCAGTGATAATTACGGTGATGATTGGCGCTCGATAACCAGCAATCTTCCGGATCACCCGGTAAACTTTTTGACTGAACATCCCCAGTTTGAGCAGGTGCTTCTAGCCGGCACCTATCGAGGTGTCTACCTCACAAATAACCTCGGTCAAAATTGGTCATACCTGGGCACTGGGTTACCGGATGCCAGTATTGCTGATCTGATCATTGAACCAGAGTCTGGTGATCTGATTGCAGCTACTCACGGCCGGGGAATTTACAAGGTAAATCTTCATCCTCTCGATGACTTGCTCACAAACGGATACCAAAACGACTTCCTTTTTGA
>JAHELJ010000218.1 GCA_024644235.1 Lewinellaceae bacterium | reverse complement strand
GTAAATACAGGCGAGCTGGTATAGACCTGAGTGACCTGGCCGTTCTGAACAGTGTGTCTCCACAGGGATGTCAGGGGCAAATCAATCGAATTGCCTTGTGTCAATGAGATTCGATAGGGAGCGTCGATTTTGTTTTGACGTTGTATCCTGAGATCCTGCAATTCATTTCGTGGATCAGCGTCTGCATCTGCACCACCATTGAGCTGGATTTCGTTTCCCCCGGTGATTCGCAGTTTTCTGGTATTGCTGTTGTAGACAAGTTCTTGTATTTCATTGTTGGGATCAGCATCGTCATCTTCAACTTTGTCCTCCACCTCACCACCATTGCTCAGTATGATCCGGTTACCATTTCTTGAAAGGGTTTGAATCTCATTTTGAGGATCAGCGTCTGCATCAGAGCCTCCGGCAGGTATAATAATAGTGTTCCCACCGGATATGCTAAGGGCATTATTCTGTGGATCAAAGTTCAGCTCTTGCAGTTCATTGTTTGGATCGGCATCCGCATCATCGACGTTATCAGCAGAGAATGCGTGCATGGCATAGGGCACTGCCAAAAGTGGGCTGGTGCCGGCGTACTCATACATTCCATTTCCCTCCACATCGATTTCGATTTTCAAATAGAAGGTACCGCTGGCCCAAGGAATGTCCGCAAAGACCCCGGTTTGGACAATACCCTGACCGATAGCCAATGAAAACAGGCCGGACTGTGAAGTAGTTACGTGGTGAAGTTCACGATAGATCTCACTCCCGTTTGGGCCTCCAGACATAATTGATGCCTTTAAGGATACGGGATGATTGTTCAGAACTTCGAAATCATGATCTCTGGCAAGTGCCTGATACTTGAATGCATGTGGCATCTGAGCGCTGACTAAAGTGCTGATCATGATGCAAATAGGTATAATTATCTGTTTCATTTTACTGTTTTTTAATGGGTGATCGAAATGATTTCTGATGAGTGGACTACATCCTGGTTTCGCAGCAAGATGTAATATTGACCACTCGGGAATTCGCTTATGTCAAATCTTTGGTGCTGATTTGTAACTTTCCAAATCCCGACGGCTTTTCCATAGTTATCGACCAATAGCACCTCTTCCGGTAATGGGCCTTCCACCTGAATCTGAAAGTGACTCTTAGTCGGATTAGGCCAAACGGAGACCCTGGGAAGAACTTCATACTGAACATTGGTGGTTATCTCTTGACGTAGATCAAACGCATGGAGGAAACCCTGTTCCAGTGTGGTAGACCCGACATATGTTTCCGTTATCCAGTCACCAATATTCCAGCTCAGGTAACCAGCATGAAGCTCCTGGGTGGCTGATCCGGAAGTCAGCACTTCAGGTTGCAGCACCTGGGCAATGCAGTTCAGCGTCCATAACCAGGCAAATAGGCAGATCAGTGTTTTCATGATTACAGAATTTTTTGAGTTGAGAGAAATTTGAGTTTTGGGTGCATGGCTAGAAGGTATATCTCACTGCAATCCCACCGGCATTCCCAAAAAATCCTGCTCCGCCTGCAATAGCTATACTAGGGGTCCAGTCGATACTTACGTTGATTGGCAGATCTTTGAATTTATAGTCAGCTCCAATAACTCCGGAGAGCCCAATCTGGGTACTGGCATAGCTTTCAAAGTAACGTCCAAATTCACCACCCCAGAATCCGACAAAAGCACCACCACCTGCATACCATTTCAGTCCTTCGGTTACACTGGATAAATCATTGTGCAATTCGACCAAAGCAGTTATCCTGGTGCGGGTGTATCGAAAGCCCAATCTGCCTCTGCTCCAATAATTGATTATAGCCTCACCGGCCACTTTTTCACTGAAAAAGTGTTTTCCGGTTGCTCCGAAACCCCAGGCAAGTCTTACTCCAACGGCGTTGTTGTAGTCCTGAGCCTGCAGGGTGTTCACCAGAAAAAGAAAAGAGAAGCTTATGATGACTAAGATTATATTTTTCATGATTTTCATTTTAAGATGATTAGGTAATTAACTTGTTGTGTATTCTCGGCATCACTGACACGATGCTTGTTCCAGTTCAGCCAGTTCCCTTTTGTATTCTTCATGGAACAGTTCCGAGAAGCAAGCTCCATCTTCGAGATATCTGCGTAAAGCAGTCAGGTAGGCTTGGCAATTTTCGACAGTAGGATCAGCCACATAGGCATTCAGTGTTTCGCTGATCTCTTGCGAATAGCTCGTGCAATCCCGGATCTCGGCAGTTGCCTCCTTGGCGCAAGAGCCTAAGGCAAGAGAGAGTAGAATGCACATCACAAGACAGTTGAATAGATTTTTCATGATAATCTGACTTTAAGCGTTCAAGAATTTGATTGTCGCGCTTAATAGATTACCATCGAAAGGAGGTAAACAAGATTGGATTCCTTAAGGTAATTTTAACATTTAGCGAATAAGCTAGCTAAGCCGATTTACACCGAGATATAATAGAGTGCCAAACAGCAGCAAGCCGGCAATCCATAGAACAATGGACGGAGTATGCTTCGATTCTGGAGAGGCTTGTCCATAATAGGTGAAAGCAGACCAGAAGTATGGATGCTTTAGAAGATCTGATCTTTGTTGGCCAAGGTAATCGAGTTTTGCGTCTCG
>JAHELJ010000217.1 GCA_024644235.1 Lewinellaceae bacterium | reverse complement strand
GCCTATCTAACCGGAGAAGACGGGTCGGTGATCACGACGGATATCTTCTTCCTGAGGGATGGCCACACCCTTATGCTGCGTCCGAAAAAAATGCTCACCCCAAATACGGAAGTACAAGTCCATGTTAAGGCCGAGATATTTGACCGAACCGGACCCTACCGGATCGATGGTGAAAGTTTTAAGGTGGACACCATCGTACAGTACAGGGTGGATCCTAATGGCCTGTTGAGTCTGACGAATAATGATGTTGTCTCCAGTTACCCAATGACCGATCAGCAGTTTTTCCATCCGGAAGAATTTCAGGAAATGGCGATAAACTATGGAAAGGAAATCGATGACCAGAATATTGAAATCAAAGGAATACTCTATGAGGAGACATCCGATGGGTTAGTGGAAATAGAGCGAAAGCTGGCCATCTTGAGCAATGGCCGGATAACCCAGCGAAAGTTTGAGAAACTGAAGACAGGTAAAAGATATTTATGGAATGTGCTGGCCAAAACATCTGCCGGGAATGAAGGCTCGATCTGCGAAATTCCATTTGCCTCTAGCAAATTTCCAAGCTTCAAAGATAAAATTCAAGGATTGACACTGTCAGTTCGAGACCCTGGTTTCCCTGTCTCTTCAGATACCATTCGACTGGATGTCATTTCATCGGAACCACTGGAATATTTCAGTGGAAGTTTTCTCGCAATCTTCGCTGCGGAGAATCAAGCAAATCAAACTGACAAAACAACTGGCCCGAAACCAACCAAGGCTGATAACCCTTTCGAAAAAGGGCACCAATATTTTGCGAGGATTGAAGCTCCTTTTATCCCAACAGGCAATTATTCCTTTTTACGAGAATTACAAAATAAATTCCTTCCCTATGGTCAAACTATCAGGCTTGAATGTCAAATCGATGATTTGCCGGAGGCGCAATCGAATGCTGACCCCAGAGACAAATTCATTGACGTGGAAGTATTTACTAAAGATGAAGTTCAATTGCAGATAGTGAATGGTCTGATCAATTATCATCTCCTGAGCACTGTCAAAGATGATTATTTGGATTATCAGCAGCTGCAACCCAGTCCTCCAGCTTATTATGCGGGTTGCGAGTCGCTCTACAACGGGGAAATCCCCAACTATCAGGTTGGTAATTATCCGGTTATTTTCAAATACTTCATACCGGTTTTTAACACTTATTCACAGAGTCGAAAAATAATTGATTTTCAAATTGAAGATTAAACTATTAGCGGTGATCTTGATTCTCACTACTCACGGATTCAGTCAATCTGAGCCCCTGCAAATCCTGCATCAATTTGACAATGAATCTCTCAAAGTACGCTGGATCACTTCTGATCTTGAAATAATTGCACAAGGAATCCAGGGAGGCTATGAGCTGACCTTATCACGTATGGACAATGGTAATTCCACCGCGGCATCAAGACAGGAGATCACTCCAAAATCCGATAACCAGCTATCAAACGGTCTTTCCCAACCAAGCGATAGTCTGGTCTTTGAGATCTTCAGACAATTGAAAGTTGACTCCTTTGAAGTTACAGATGAAAACCATCATCAATGGCAATTGCTTGGATTTCTTTTCGGGGTGCAGGAGAATTTTAGTTTGGCAAAGGATATTGGACTGGGCTACGAGTTTACAGATCTTGATACCACGGCAATTTATGAGATCATTCTTTCGATTCCGGCATCAAGTCAAAAGAAGACTTTCAGTTTTTCGAAATCAAATATTAGCTACAAGAATCCTATACTGCCAATCCCATCTCCTCCTCAATGGGTCTGCTTTGACAACAAAATTACGCTTACCAGCAATGTGGCCATAACCTCTGAATCATACGGATCGTATCGAATTGATCGCAAAACCCCTGATGGCACCACTTCAACTGTCAACAGTTTACCACTGTTACCCAATTATGATGCAGGTGATCCACTTATCTCAGTGATCGATACCATAGATGAGGATGCAATATTCAGTTTCTGTATTTTAGGCAAAGATATCTGGGGCAAATGGGGACCCCCATCTGACGCTGTGGAAATAGAGCCCTGTCACGTTAGCTTTCTGCCTCCCCATCCGGTCACCTGCCAAGAAGTTGCGGAGCGGGGAAAAATTTACATAGAGTGGTCGATACCGGATAGTCTCCAGGATTACCTCGAAGGATTTACCATCGAGCGGTCAGAAGAAAGATTTGGAAATTTCGAACGAATCGGTCCCAGGCATTTAGTAGATATCGATCAGCGCTCATTTACTGATCACGATCCGCTGCCGGTTGGTTTCTATCGTGTAACCGCATGTTATCGAAATAATATCCGGCGCCCTTCGGTAGTTAAGATGGTGGCATTAATTGATACCCGGCCACCACCGATACCGGATAAGATTACTACCAGTTTTGACACTTCTCAATTTACCGTATCCTTAAAATGGGCCGCGATCTCCACAAATGACTTCCGAGGATATCGGATTTATTTTTCACCAACCCCCACAGGAGAAAAATTCCTTCTGAAAAATATCGATATCAAGGATAATTTCTATGTAGACACCATTGCGAAGGGCACACTGCAAACTCAAAGATATTATTGGATCACCTCCCGGGATATTTATCAGA
>JAHELJ010000216.1 GCA_024644235.1 Lewinellaceae bacterium | reverse complement strand
AAACCACGACAGCGCTTCCCGATTCTATCGGACGTTAGCGGTATCGTGATGAAGAAGCTGGTGAATTTGGGTGACTACGTTTCCCGGGGAATGCCCTTGTATGAGATCGTCGATCTTTCCAGAGTTTGGGTATTGTTTGATGCCTATGAAAGCGATCTGAGTTGGGTGAAGGTGGGTAGCAAGGTTGAGTTTACCCTGCCATCATATCCTGGGGAAAAATTTGAAGGGAGGATCTCGTTTATCGATCCCGTAATCAATCCTACTACCCGGGTAGCGACTGCCCGGGTGGAGATGAGAAATCGGGGTGGCAAGCTGAAACCGGAAATGTTTGTGAGTGGAGTCGTGAAAACGGCAATGACGGCCAAGGATGAAAGTATGATCATTCCGAAATCGGCGGTGATGTGGACGGGTACCCGATCCATCGTCTACGAAAAATTCGAAACTGATGCCGGGGTGAGTTTTTTCATGCGTGAGGTAGAGTTGGGTCCGTTGGTGGGAGATGGTTATATATCGAAGGCAGGATTGAAACCGGGAGCAGAGATTGCGGTGAATGGTACATTTTCCATTGATGCAGCAGCCCAGCTGGCTGGTAAACCCAGCATGATGAATCAGTTTGTGGGTAAACGCAAGGGGCCGGGATTGCCTGATTTTACGGATGTGACCCCGGCAAGTTTCAAATCGCAGCTGGCAGCGGTGGCTAATCAGTATTTGGTAGTAAAAGATGCCCTGGTAGCAACCGATCCCACTAAAGCTGCTGGCGCTGCACAAGGGATGCTAAATGCGATTGATAAGGTTGATATGTCCTTGGCAGAAGGAGACGTACACATGTACTGGATGGATCAGTTGAGGGCACTGAAAAGTCATACGGAGAAAATCGCTGACCTGGAAGAGGTGGAGGAACAACGAAAGCAGTTTGATTTTCTCTCGCAAGTTTTAATAAACACGATCAAGGTCTTTGGCATTTCGGAAGGGAAGTTTTTCGTTCAGCATTGCCCAATGGCAAATAATGACGAAGGAGCAGATTGGCTTAGCGATGCCAAGGAGATTCGAAATCCTTATTTCGGAGATGTGATGCTTACCTGCGGAATGGTACAGGACACTATCACCAAAGACTATAGGGTCTCAGCTGACAAGGATATTTCAGCTGCATCACAGGCAACGGGTCATCGTCACTAGCGGATGACTAACAGTGAAGTTAGGCTAGGACTGAGGGCAAATGCTTTCCAGTTTTGGACCCTGGTCCTGGTCAACGCCTTCGTTGGGGGTATGGTGGGATTGGAGCGATCCATCTTGCCCGAGATCGGAGAAAGTGAGTTGGGGGTGGATGGGCACACAGCCATCCTATCTTTCATCATCGCATTTGGGATAACCAAGGCCATCACTAACTACTTCACCGGCAGATTGGCCAATAGATTGGGTAGAAAGAGGCTGCTAGTAATGGGATGGCTGATTGCTATCCCTATTCCACTGCTCCTGATTTATGCCCAAAGCTGGGACGTTGTTGTCTTTGCCAATGTGTTGCTTGGTATCAATCAGGGATTGACCTGGTCGAGCACGGTAGTGATGAAGATCGACCTGGTGGGGCCCAGGCAAAGGGGGCTGGCTATGGGTCTGAATGAGTTCTCCGGTTATTTTGCGGTCGGGCTGATTACCTTCTTCACCGCCTATCTGGCGGATAGATACGGATTGCGACCGGTGCCCTTTTATCTGGGCTTACTGATCGCCGTAGCGGGCCTCTTGTTGTCTGCATTCGTCGTTAAGGATACACGTCATCATGTGCGGCTGGAAGCGAGGCAGGCGCAAGAGATAAAAGTACAGAATGTGTTTTGGGAGACCACCCTGTGGAATCGCAATCTAAGCGCCACCACCCAGGCCGGACTCGTCAACAACCTGAACGATGGAATGATTTGGGGCCTATTGCCATTGTTGCTTTTAAGTCAGCAATTTGGCAAAGAGGACATTGGATTTATCACTGCCGTTTATCCGGCGATTTGGGGATTGGGTCAGCTTTTCACCGGCAGGTTAGCAGATCTCTATTCCAATAAGCGGATTCTATTTTGGGGTATGCTTTTGCAGGGTTTGGCGATCACCATAATGACCACGGCTGATTCATTTTGGTTCTATGTGGGGATCTGTTTTTTCCTCGGAGCAGGAACAGCCCTGGTGTATCCGACTTTTCTGGTGGTCATTGCCAATAACACTACCCCCGAACAGAGAGCCGAAAGCATTGGAGTCTTTCGGCTGTGGAGAGATTTGGGTTATGCCATTGGCGCCCTTCTTTCAGGACTGATCGCTGATTGGTTTGGTTTGGAGTATGCTGTTTTGGTGATCGGTGCTTTGACGATTGCTTCTGCATTGGTGATCCAAGTCAGGATGCGTACCTAATAATAGACAACAAATGTCATCTTCGGTAGTGACTGGCTTCATTGGTCAACTGGGGCCAATTTTGATTCTTGCAGCCATAATCAAATTCAACAGGCATTATGCAATATTATTTCAGCAAGACGATTGAGTGTTCCTTTGAAGAAGCCCTTAACAAGGTCACGGAATCCTTAAATGAGCAGGGTTTTGGGATCTTGACCGAGATCGATATCCAGGCTACGATGAAGAAGAAACTCGGAG
>JAHELJ010000215.1 GCA_024644235.1 Lewinellaceae bacterium | reverse complement strand
CTCCGAGTTTCTTCTTCATCGTAGCCTGGATATCGATCTCGGTCAAGATCCCAAAACCCTGCTCATTTAAGGATTCCGTGACCTTGTTAAGGGCTTCTTCAAAGGAACACTCAATCGTCTTACTAAAATAATATTGCATAATACCTGTCGAATTTGATTATTGCTGCAAGAATCAAAATTGGCCCCAGTTGACCAATGAAGCCAGTCACTACCGAAGATGACATTTGTTGTTTTCCATTCAGGTATTCATCCTGACTTGAATTACCAATGCAGAAGCAATCGTCAAAGCACCGATCACCAAAACAGCATATTCCAAACCAAACCAATCAGCGATCAGTCCTGAAAGAAGGGCGCCAATAGCATAACCCAAATCTCGCCATAGTCGAAACACGCCAATACTCTCTGCCCGTTGTTCGGGAGTGGTGTTGTTGGCGATCACAACCAGGAATGTAGGATATACCAGGGCGGTTCCAGCTCCCAGGAAAAAACAGATTCCCACGTAAAACCAAAACGAATCAGCTGTGGTCATGACCATAATTGCCAAGCCTTGCAGAAGCATACCCCAAAATAGAATCCGCTTATTGGAATAGAGATCTGCTAACCTGCCGGTGAAAAGCTGACCCAATCCCCAAATCGCCGGATAAACAGCAGTGATTATGCCGATATCTTCCTTCCCAAAATCCTGACTTAGCAGGAGCAGGGGTAAAAGACCCCAGATCATTCCATCGTTCAGATTATTGACGAGACCGGCCTGAGTCGTGGCACTGAGATTGCGGTTCCAAAGAGTGGTTTCCCAAAGCACGTTTTGTGCCTTTTTCACTGAAGCCTGTCCGGCCTCCAGGCGTACATGATGACGTGTGTCCTTAACCACAAATGCCGACAGCAGGAGGCCAGCCACTGCGATGAGTAAGCCGAGATAAAAGGGAACGGGCCGTAAGCCATAGCGATCCGCCAGATAAGCGGTAAGAAAAGTAATCACCCCCACGGCAAAATATCCGGAAAATTCGTTCAGCCCCATGGCCAGTCCCCGCTGCTTCGGACCTACCAAGTCGATCTTCATCACTACCGTGCTTGACCAGGTCAATCCCTGATTAATGCCGAGCAGTACATTGGCAAAGACAACAACGTCCCAGCTTTGGGCATAAATCAGGAGCAGTGGAATAGGGATAGCAATCAGCCATCCCATTACTAGCAGCCTCTTTCTACCCAATCTATTGGCCAATCTGCCGGTGAAGTAGTTAGTGATGGCCTTGGTTATCCCAAATGCGATGATGAAAGATAGGATGGCTGTGTGCCCATCCACCCCCAACTCACTTTCTCCGATCTCGGGTAGGATCGATCGCTCCAATCCCACCATTCCACCCACAAAGGCGTTGACGAGGACCAGGGTCCAAAACTGATAAGCATTTGCCCTCAGGCCAAGCCTAACTTCACTACTTGTCATATATTCTAATGGCGATGACCGGTAGCCGGTGATGCCTCGGAAATATCCTTATCAGATTTTATCCTATAATCTTTCGTAATTGTGTCTTGAACCATTCCGCAAGTGAGCATCACGTCTCCGAAATACGGATTTCGAATCTCCTTGTCATCGCTAAGCCAATCTGCGCCTTTATCATTATTTGCCATTGGGCAATGCTGAACGAAAAACTTCCCTTCCGGAATGCCAAAGACCTTGATCGTATTTATCAAAACTTGCGAGAGAAAATCAAACTGCTTTCGTTGTTCCTCCACCTCTTCCAGTTCAGCGATTTTCTCCGTATGACTTTTCAGTGCCTTCAACTGATCCATCCAGTACATGTGCACGTCTCCTTCTAACAAAGACATATCAACCTTATCAATCGCACCTAGCATCCCTTTTGCAGCGCCAGCAGCTTTAGCAGGATCGGTGGCTACCAGGGCATCTTTTAGTACCAAATACTGATTAGCCACCGCTGCCAGCTGCGATTTGAAACTTGCCGGGGTCACATCCGTAAAATCAGGCAATCCCGGCCCCTTACGTTTACCCACAAATTGATTCATCATACTCGGTTTACCGGCCAGCTGGGCTGCTGCATCAATGGAAAATGTACCATTCACCGCAATCTCTGCACCCGGCTCCAATCCTGCCTTCAACAGATAACCATCTCCCACAAGCGGACCCAACTCTACCTCACGCATGAAGAAACTCATACCGGCATCGGTTTCGAATTTTTCGTATACGATAGATCGGGTACCCGTCCACATCACCGCCGATTTCGGGATGATCATACTTTCCTCCCTGCCTGACATCGCCGTCTTCACGACTCCACTCACAAACATTTCCGGTTTCAGCTTGCCACCCCGATTTCTCATCTCCACCCGGGCAGTCGCTACCCGGGTAGCAGGATTGATTACGGGATCGATAAACGAGATCCTCCCTTCAAATTTTTCCCCAGGATATGATGGCAGGGTAAACTCAACCTTGCTACCCACCTTCACCCAGCTCAGATCGCTTTCATAGGCATCAAACAACACCCAAACCATGGAAAGATCGACGATCTCATACAAGGGCATTCCCCGGGAAACGTAGTCACCCAAATTCACCAGCTTCTTCATCACGATACCGCTAACGTCCGATAGAATCGGGAAGCGCTGTCGTGGTTT
>JAHELJ010000214.1 GCA_024644235.1 Lewinellaceae bacterium | reverse complement strand
GCTAATCGAGTAGAGTGAGGAAGCCAGAAAAAGGCTACCTCAGCCCTCTCACACCACCGTACGTACGGACCTCGTATACGGCGGTTCATAAGAAAATCAAGTCATTCGAGATCGTACCAGATGGTAATAACTAGAGAAGGATTGATAGCCTCGCCGTTTAAGCCTAGCCTCAGTGACTGTTGTACCCATAATGGGACTGCAAGCAATCCTCCACCCTCCTAATCGAGAATAGCAGAATTGTCTCGCTTTGCCGTGAGACAAACCCAACTGACGAAAAGCACGGTAACGTCGTTTCGGGTTCTTCCAAGCCTTCCAGATGCAATACCGTAATCGACATCGTATCCAGCTGTCGAGATATTTGAACTTCTCATATCCCGTAGCATGCTTGAAATAATTAACCCATCCCCGCATTAGCCAATTCAACCTTTCTATCCGCTCCACAAAAGAAATTGGAAGGGTCTTCTTTGTGATCAATTTGATTTTCTCCTTCAGCCGTTTCCAGCTCCTCTTCGATATGCTCAGACGGTATTTGCCCCGCTCTCCCTTCTTGTAGGTAGAGGTAAAGCAGTGTCCTAACAATTTGAATTTAACTGGCCGGCATACGGACGTCTTCTCCTTGTTCACTTCTAGTTTTAGCTTCGTCTTCAGGAATCTGGTAATGTTACTTAGTACTCGGTAGGCTGCCCGCTTGCTCCTTAGAAACATGCTGCAGTCATCAGCGTACCGCACAAATCTGATTCCTCGAGTACTCAGCTCATTATCCAATTCTGTCAGTAATATATTTGACAGCAGTGGACTCAAGGGACCGCCTTGCGGTGTTCCTTGATCCCGTTTGGAATAATGACCGTTGCACACCACTCCTGCTTGTAGATACTTGCGTACCAGTCGTAGAAGAATCTTATCTGAAATCCTCCGGCGTAGTAGTCCCATAATCTTGTCATGGTCTACCTTGTCAAAGAAACTCTTCAGATCCAGGTCAATGATGTGATGGTACCCTGCATTGATATAGTTGGTGGCTTGTGCCAGTGCCTGGGCCGCATTTCGTTCTGGTCGAAAGCCGTAGCTATACTCCGAAAACGTCGGGTCCCAAATCTGGCTAAGGACTTGATGAATCGCTTGTTGTATCATCCGATCAATTACTGTCGGTATCCCCAATTGTCGGATCCCGCCATTCGCCTTTGGAATCTCTACTCTCAGTACTGGTTGCGGAACATAACTTCCACTGACTAGTGCCTGTTTTAGAGACCCAAAGTGATCGCTCAGATACTTACCTAACTCATCTACTTCCATTCCATCCAATCCAGCACTGCCTCTATTGGCAACCACTTGGGTGAAGGCAACCCGTAGGTTGTCTCCACTAAGAATTGTTGCCATTAGATCTCCATACTTCATCATGCAGTTGCTCAATGATTTAATCTGCCTTCCTCGCCGGTCCGAATCGATCCCATCCTCTGCCTATCCTACAGGCCTGATTCTTTAGAAATCGATGGTGTCCACTGAGTCCAGCTTTCTTACGTTCAGCCCTTCAGCGTGAGTCTTTTCATACCACACCTACTATGGCTTCTGCTGACTTCTGATTGGCTTTTCCTGAATCCGGCTTCTTCCGCATCTCGCTCGATACTTTGACAGTTCGATCCAGATCTCATCCAATCAGATCTCCCTTGGTAAGGTCTACTAACTTTCTACCTATCTCCGTTGCATCTACATCTTCGGTCGGATTCAAGCCTTCGGTGTGATGTGCCACCTCGACAAACCTCGATGCCTCATATGCACTTCATGTTCTTTGGTACAGGTATTTGCAGTCCAGCTTACTTCAGACTCACAGTCGCCCGTGAAACCCTTGCTGCTTGCTACATGCCTAGCTTCGTCGTCATATGGTATTCGCATTGACGATTTGTCCCGCTAGAATCCCGCATCGTAAGGACTTCCACCCTACTAGTATTCTTCATTCTGCGTACTTTTAACAGAATGATTTAGTAGCCATTCAAGGCACACACAATGGCTAAAATGGCAATAGCCTCGATTCCTCGACTACTGCATTTAGCCTGGACGTTGTGGTGCATTAAGGATGTAGCTCTTAATTTCTTAAGAGATCAATTCCAAAATCGATATAGGTTAGGGCATTCATCGGTGAATTATTTGAAGCCCATTAATGTCGGTTTTTTACAATCCCATCCCTCATCTACTTAATACATTTGTTTGGTATCAAGAAGTTTCATACTAACACTCATTTTATTAAAAACCAGAAAGCAATGATCAATGTATCAGAAATTGCACCGGATGTATACCGTATTTCGGTATATGTGCAAGAAATGAACCTGCAGTTCAATCATTTTTTAATTAAGGACGATGAACCTATGCTTTATCATGCCGGAATGAAGCAAATGTTTCCATTGCTTCTTGAAGCGGTGACTAAAATTATCGATCCATCTGAACTCATGTGGATTGGTTTCAGTCATTTCGAAGTGGATGAATGTGGAGCATTGAATGAATGGCTGCAGGTAGCACCTCATGCAAAGGCCGTTTGCAGTGAAGTTGGTGCCATAGTCAATATGGGTGACTTTGCTATTCGGCCCGCCTATGCGATGGCTGGAAATGCAGTGCTAAAGACGGGAAAATATCAGTATCGT
>JAHELJ010000213.1 GCA_024644235.1 Lewinellaceae bacterium | reverse complement strand
ACACATTGAAGTCTTCTGGCTGTTACAATCAAAGTTATTGGGTATTGCAAGAACTTCGATCGGACAACACGTTTTGGGATGGAACCGGGTTGGCGGAAGAAATCACAGTTTTTGACAAGTTCACAGATATTTCCACCAGTGACATCACCGAAGCTGCCTGGAATGACTCCTATCTAGGGATATCAAGGGCGAACATTGTATTGGATCGTATTGGTGGTGTAACAATGAATGCTGCTCAAAGAGACCAGCTAACGGGAGAAGCTCTTTTCTTAAGATCTCTTTTCTACTATCACCTGTCGGTAGCATTTGGAAACATTCCTCTCGTGCTGGAAGAAACATCATCTGTAGCTGAAGGGCAGGAGCATCGCCAGGTTGATGCTACTACAGTTTATAATCAGCTGCTGGGTGATCTTGCCGAAGCAGAATCGAAATTACCTCAAAGTTATAGCTCCTCTCAATTGGGTCGTGCCACCAAAGGAGCCGCTGCTACGCTATTAGCCAAAGTGTATCTAACCATGGGAGACAGATCTAATGCGGAGGCTGCCCTTAGGAGAGTTATGGGACTTGGTTATAGCCTTGTTGATGACTATGCCAATCTTTGGGGCGTAGAAAACGAGCACAATGCTGAGTCGATCTTCGAGGTAGAATTCGAAGGTGGATTGGCTAATCAGGGAAACGTTTTTACTAACCAGTTTCACGGTGATCTCTCTGCTTCAGTAACCTCTGGTCAGCGTAACATTCCGGAACGAGACTTGGTGGATGCCTATGAAGATGGTGACCTTAGATTCGCAGCTTCTCTAGAGGGGGTCACGGAAGACAATACAGGCTGGCCGATAAAATACGGTACCACCAATCCATTCTCTGAAGATGATGCCCCAAACAATTGGGTAGTCTTTCGATATGCCGATGTTCTCCTCATGCTGGCAGAGGCACTGGGAGAAGGATCGGAAGCATATGACCTGATCAATCAGGTAAGAGCCAGAGCCGGCCTTGATCCCATAGATGCTGGCTCAGCTGGCAGTTTTGCAGAAAAACTCTTGCAGGAACGCAGAGTAGAATTAGCCTTTGAGAACCACCGATGGGCAGATCTTTTAAGGTTTGGTGTTGCCGAATCGGTGATGAGTGCTCAAGGCAAACCGGTAAACGGAAAGCTTCTTTTTGCTATTCCTCAAAGAGAGCTGGATCTTAATTCAAACTTCACTCAGAATCCGGGATATTGATTTTAGGTTTTTGAAAGAAAAGAAATCAGATGAAAAAGCTCTTTCTATGGTCAGCCATTATCATCCTTAGTCTTGGCCTGCTTCAGGCTCAAGAGCCCCTTAATATCATTGCGATCGGTGCTCATCCCGACGACTGTGACTTTAAGTTCGGTGGCACGGCAGCACTTTTCGCTAAGATGGGCCACAATGTCAAATTCCTGTCCCTGACCAGTGGTGATGCCGGTCATCAAAGTCAGGGAGGCGGTGCCTTGGCAAATCGTCGCCGGGGAGAAGCAAAAGAAGCGGGAAAGAGACTGGGAATCGTTGAGTATGAGACTTTAGACAATCATGATGCGGAACTCTTGCCTACTCTGGAAGTGCGGCACCAGGTGATCCGCGCCATTCGTAATTGGAATGCAGATATCGTTCTGGGCCTCAGAACTAATGATTATCATCCCGATCATCGAAATGCGGGCAAGGTAGTGCAGGACGCAGCGTATATGGTTATTGTTCCCAACGTCTGCCCCGATACACCTCCCCTGGAAAAGAATCCGGTGTTTTTGTACATGCAGGATCGTTTCAAAAAACCCTACCCGTTCTCGCCTGATATCGTAGTTGCAATTGATGATGTAATTGAGGAAAAGATAGATGCCCTCGATGCCCATGAATCTCAGATGTATGAGTGGGGTCCATGGACCAATGGCAGATCTCAAGATCTCGTACCAACTGGCAAGGAAGAGCGGAGAGCATGGCTATCTGAGAGAATAAAAAGACGCAGTGGGATCATTTCATTGGACAGAAAAGCTTCATTGGAAAAGTGGTATGGTGCCGGTGCCGCTACTGTGGTAGAGTATGTTGAAGCTTTTGAAATCGCTGAATACGGTTACCAGCCCAATGACGAGGAAATTCGCAAATTCTTCCCGATGTTAAAGACCATTAGGCCATAGGATAATGCAGAAAAACATATGGATAGTTGGCCTGATCTTACTGACATTTTTTGTTATCTCTTTTCTTACCAATATCATCGGGCCCCTTGTGCCCGATATTATTGAGAGCTTTGATCTGAGCCTTACATTGGTAGCCCTGTTACCCTTCGCTTTCTTCATTGCTTATGGAGTAATGTCTATTCCTTCGGGGATGCTTGTGGAACGAATAGGAGAAAAAAAAGTAATGGTACTGGCATTCATGGTGTCCTTTTTGGGTGCAGCCCTGTTCGCTTGGAATCCATCTTACGGCCTTTACATAATCTCCTTGTTTCTGATCGGGACCGGTATGGCTATGTTACAAGTAGCGATTAATCCACTACTTCGGGTAGCCGGAGGCGAGCAGCACTTTGCCTTCAATTCGGTGTTGGGCCAGTTATTCTTTGGTTTGGCGTCTTTTCTCAGCCCTCTTGTCTACTCCTACATCGTATTGAATATGGCGAAGGAAACGAGCA
>JAHELJ010000212.1 GCA_024644235.1 Lewinellaceae bacterium | reverse complement strand
CTAACCACTCATTTTCCATCACGATCCCTCCCAATTGAAGATCGTCTTCACCTGGAAGAGTAAGCTTATCGACATGTTCTCCGCCAGGAAGAGCAGCCAATAGTTGAATCTGAGATTTTTGTGCCGTAGGCTCTCCCGGAATTGCATGCAAAGTCTTGGTCCCTCCTTCCGGTAAATCAATCATCACAAACAATTTGTCTGCGACACCATTATTATTGCGATCATCCAGCTGGATCGGAACCGATTCCTCGCCGTGCCGAACGGTAAAAGACTGATCCAGTGCCAGCAAATCCACAGGTATCAAATAATCTTTCAGGCTATCAGAGGTATTTAACGATACGGTGATATCGAAGAGACTATCTGACGCGCTGTCACCTCCCGAAGATGAATTGCATGATTGCATGATCTGCCCCAGGAACAACATTGGGAGTAAGAAATATTTCTCTTTCATTTCACATTAATTGAATTCAGGCAGGACCGGATTCCTGCAATTCAGTTGGATTAGCACCCTCAAAACCCATATTGAAACCGATTTGCTGAGGGATATCATCGTCGTAATCTTCCCAGGCAATGATCTCTTTCAAAAACTCCTCGACATGTCTCAGAATAAAAACTGGCTTCAATTCTTCTGGCCGAAGGATTTCTACCTGCTTTGGAGGCCTTGGCTTAGCCAGCCCTTCAATAAACGGATACAGGATGGAAACCATGATCTTTCCATTAAACAACTGCTGATAGACCAGCATGCCATTGGACTTAATCAGATGGCGTTGCGTATCGCCCACCTTCTCAAAGATCCCACTGTTTTGCTGGCCCAGGTTCAATGCAATGGCTTCCATATTATGCCATTCAGTCTTCGAATCGATGGAGGCCGATAAGCCAGTGTCTTCGGCGATCCTGGTCAGCTGACCCATCAACATCTGCTTCAACTCTTTCTCCCAGGTTTGCCGGTAATCGGCCGTGTTCTTAATAATTAAATTGTATCGATCGACCTTGGACTTAATATTTGAAAGATCCATTCTGGTTAAAAAATTGACAGCGCCAAAGATAACCTGAAAAGATGAAAGGCCCGGGTGACTTTCGGAAAATTCAGATGCATCTTTTTCAGTTAACTACGTTGAATGGCACAACCGTTGCAGATAAGGAATCGAATGATTGACACGACTCCAAACATTCTGGCATCTCTTGCACAAAATGGATGGATTGTACGTTAGAATTGCAATCGGAATGATATTAAAAAAGGTAATTTTGTTCAAATCACTATGCCCAGAATGAATGTAAAGGTTTTTACCTTACTCTGTCTCAACATCTTCTTTACGATATCATTAACTGCTCAAATTGCTGTTGAGGGAGATAGTATTTATGGGAATGAGTGGATCGACTACGATCAGACTTACTACCGGGTCAAGGTGGGTCAGGATGGCATCTATCGTATCGAACACAGTACCCTGATACAGGCCGGTTTACCACTGACGCAAATCAGAGGCGACCAGTTCAAATTATTTCATTTGGGAAAAGAAGTGCCTGTATGGATAAACAGCAGCAATCCCTTACAACCTGGTGACTATATTGAATTTGTGGGCAGACGCGCCCGCTCTGAGCTCGATCGCCATTTGTTTGAGGAGCCGGACAAAGAAATGTTGAATCCGGACTACGGATTTCATACCGATACCTCCGTATACTTTCTGACTTGGTCGACGGAAGGACAGGGACTTCGCTTTACGGAGGAGAACAATGATCTATCTGGTCCCTTACCTGCTCTGCGAGAGTTCTACCAGGAGTCGGAAATTTTCAGCCCTAGCAATATTCTGTTCAAGCCAAGTCTGACCAGTCAGGGAGTACGTTATTCCCACTATGTTGCCGGTGAAGGCTTCGCCACCCGTGAGAACACGGAACACAGTATTGTTTTGGAAGCCTCCCAAATAGAGACTGGTGGTCCGCTGCCGTCAGTGCACTACTTATTTAGTGGTAACAGCCAGCCACATGAAGTGGAGGTGTTATGGAATGATCAACTGAAAGCACGCCACTCATTTGAAGGCGGACAATTTATTGATAGCACATTCGATGTCAGTGCCGGTGAAATCATCGACCAGAATACAATTACTTTCAAGACTCCCGGAGGAACCGATCGCATCAGCATAGGGCAGGTTTATCTTACCTACAGCAAAAGATTCGATTTTAACGGTAGCACATTGGCATTTCTCAGTATTGAAGAAGCCAGGGATGGAGCCTATTTGGAGGCGACCAATTTTGGCGCAATGGGGACCATCCCGGTCATATATGATGTAAGCAATGGCTACCGCCTCACCGGAATTTTGGAGGGCCAGCTCATTCGAATTCACCTTCCAGCCGGATCGAACCGGAGAGACTTAGTGATTTTTGATCCGAATAATTCGCCGAAGACTGTTGCGGAAATCAGCCCAGCCAACTTTGAAGACCTGAAAACCTCAAATGCAGAATTCATCATCATTAGTAATCCTCAATTATACGAAGACGGACAGGGAATGAACTGGGTGCAGGAGTACGCCGATTACCGCTCTTCTGCGATAGGTGGAAGTTATCAGACTCAGATCGTTGATATCCAGCAACTGATCGATCAGTTTGCTTTTGGTGCGGATATGCATCCCCTAAGTATCAAGAACTTTG
>JAHELJ010000211.1 GCA_024644235.1 Lewinellaceae bacterium | reverse complement strand
ATGTATTGCAAAGCTTGCCATCAACTGGAGAGAAGATTGGTAGGCCCTCCCCTTGAGAATGTCAGGAAAAATCGGGATGATTCATGGTTAGTCAATTTTATAAAATCAGCGACCACGGTAATTCAATCTGGCGATTCTGTTGCTAATGCTCTCTTTGAAGAATACAACCGCGTGCTAATGCCAGATCAGCCCCTGGACGAGAATCAGATCATGTCCGTCCTTGCTTACTTTGATCATTCTGCCAAAGCCGAGCAGATCGGACCTCCTATTCCCAGACCAGTCGATGTCCGGGCTCAAGGACCAGATCCATTTCGATTTGATGACTTTGGCTTTTGGATCACCTATACGATTTGTGTTGTCTTACTTATAGTCACGATGTACTTTTTAGTGGAAAACTTCTCGATATCTCATCCTGAGGAGATCAGGGACTAACGATAATTTCTGTATATTTCAGATCCGCCTGCCTCAGAGCGGCAAATAAGAAGCAACTACTTACTACATTCATCAGTATCCGGCCCTGCGTTTGGCTATTGAGTTTCTTACAAACCACTAAAAGCCTTTAGAATGACCGATAAGAGTATTTCAGTCCGAATCGTAGAAGAACGACCCGTAGGATATCTGGTGGAACTGATAGAAAGCAAATCTACCATGATGGTTCCGAAAAAAACCTTTCTGAAAAGGGCTGAGCGTGGATTCTATGATGTTCAAAACATGAGTTTTCTTCAGTCGAGAATCTAGTTAGACGCGGTCCTCCGTTCATCTCTGCACCTCCTTGACATGCATCATAGCTTCTGTTGATGTGAGTCATTCTGAATCCCTCTGTCAATCTCTATTTTGCCTATAGAATTCATTGATAGCCTGATAGTTATATCGATTTTCACGCTTGAATAATGAATATTCATTCACACAAATTTTGTTCGTTATGAATCCTAATGCGGCCATAAGAGATCTAATGTCGACCGAGGTGGTTACCATCCGCGGAGAAGACACACTGACCAAGGTAAGTCAGATATTCAGCAAGAAAACTTTTCATCATCTACCGGTTGTTGACGACAAACGGCAGCTTGTCGGCATAATTAGTAAAGAAGATATCTTGCGATTGCTGTCGGTCAGAACGGATATGAGTGATCGTGAATTTGACGATATGCAGGTCAAAGATATTATGACATCCAACGTAGTTACCCTTGATCCTGATGATTCAATAGGTTTGGCAGCAGACATATTTCTTGCGAACCGATTTCATGCCCTTCCTATCGTCGAAGGTACCAACCTCATGGGCATCCTCACTACATATGATTTGATCAAGTTTTGCTTTAAAGAGGCCTGGATAGATGATGAAAACATGGAAGTCGATTATGAACCCGAAAACTTTAGTTAGTATGAGCAACGCAATAGTGAGGGCGGCGGATGTAATGGTCACAGACTTGATTACCTTGAACATCACCGAGAGTATGGACAAAGCCGAGGCCATCTTCAAACAGCATAAGATTCACCACATACCTATAGTTGACAACGAAGGCTGTCTGCTCGGCGTGGTGGGGACAAGTGATTTAAATAAGATCCTTCATGGGAAGACTTTATTCAAATCCCAAAATGTCGAGGCCTATAATAACGCACTCCTGCGTACTCTGCTGGTCTCTGAAGTGATGGTTGAAAATCCCATTATAGTGGAGGCTGACCAACCACTAAGCGATGTAATTGATCTTTTTAAGCAAAATCTATTTCGTAGCATTCCGGTTGTGACAAACAAAAAAGCAGTCGGGATAATCACCCCTATTGACTTGATCAAAGTCTTAGAAAAGTGCAATGAGCTCGGTCTCGTCCAGGCGGCAATTGAGCAAAAAGCATAATTTGAATGTAGGATCATGATTCTTGTACCTACGGATTTTTCTGAGATTGCATCTGCGGCCTGCGACCTGGCCATCAGGATTGCTGCGTCCAAAAACGACCCCCTTCATTTTATCCATTGTCTACGGAAGGGAGGACAATTAACAGCAAGCGAGCACCAAGAAGTAGAGCATAACCTTAGAGTGTGGAAATCGAAGGCAGAGGAAGCTGGTGGTCAAGCCAGCTTGGAAGTGATCAGGGGCAATCTTATTGATAAACTGAGTGACTTTGCCGAAAAAAAGAGCCCAAATCTGGTGGTAATGGGATCACACGGCATCAGTGGCAAAGAAGAATATCTGATCGGATCCAATACGCAAAAAGCTATCCGTAAGATTGAAAAGCCTATTCTTGTGGTCAAAGGGACGGCAATTAATTTTCCCTTTCGCAATGTAGTATATGCTTCCAGTTTTGAGAAACGCGACGAAGCTGATTTTCTGTTCTTCATGAGTTGGGTGAAGGAATACAAACCCACCATACATCTGCTTGCGATCAATACGCTAAGCTTTTTCACTCAGCCCGCCATTATCATGCAATCTGCGATGGATCATTACCGCGAACTTTGCCGCCCACTTTCGTGCCAGACACATTTCTTCCGAGACATCAACGTAGAAGCAGGAATCCGTCACTTTAGCGAAGAAAATCAGATCGATTTGATCGCTGTTTCGAATTCGCAAAAGAAGCCTGTAAAGAGACTCTTATCCGGTAGTACGGTCGAATTTTTAGTGAATCATGCTGAACGGCCAGTGCTTAGCATTGA
>JAHELJ010000096.1 GCA_024644235.1 Lewinellaceae bacterium | reverse complement strand
ATTAAACCGCCTAAATCTCTGATTATGGATCGAAGAACTGCCTTAAGAAACACTGGATTACTGGCTGGAATTTCGCTTTCGGGAGCAGCTCTGAGCACGCTTGTCCAATCCTGCCAGTCGCAAAACCGTCTGACATGGGAGCCACTGTTTTTCAGTCTCAAGCAAGCAGAAACGGTCTCTGCAATGACTGAAGTCTTATTGCCCAAGACCGACACGCCAGGAGCTTTAGACCTGAACGCAGATGTCTTCGTGGATCTGATGTGTAAGAAACATCTTTCTGAATCAGATCAGGAACACGTGATGCAGGGTTGTGAAGCCTTCATGCAGTATTGTCGTGACACTTACGGAAAGGATTTCCCCGATCTTACAGAGGAACAAAAAGCTGAAGCCATCCGTCAGGCTGGAGAATCCGCCAACACCTTCAACCCCGCCGTCTGGGGAAGTCCACTCGGGAGACAGGAACCCTTGGACTTCTATCGCCGCGTGAAGCAGTTTACCCTTATAGGCTACTTCACTTCAGAAGAGATCGGCACAAACGTTCTCAACTACGATCCGATTCCCGGGGAGTACAATCCTTGTATGCCGGTGGAGGACGTTGGGAATGCGTGGACGATATAAGTGAGGTCAAGGGCAAAAGGTTAATGGTCAAGGGAGGTAACGAGATTAACGATCAACGACAAAAGATAAACGGAGCGAGGTCGAAAAGTCCAAGGGTCTAACGGGATAAATGAAAAAGCCGGCTACCGCAAACCGTCGCACCGGTGACCAGAAGGGGGGCTCAAATGGCAAAAGGAGCGAAAGGGCGAAAGAGAATAACAAATAACAATAAACGAAGCGAGGTTGAAAGTCGAACGGTTTAATGGTCTAACGGGATAAAACGAAAAAGCGGGTCGCCGCAATTCACACACCGGTAAACGGAACGAAGGGCGAAATGGCAAAAGGGGCGAAAACGGTCAAACCGATCACACACAACCGATCTCCCTCAATACCAGTTACACAGTTACACAGTTCCACGGTTCAACACCCACATGGCGAAAATGGTAAAAGGGGGTAAAGGGCCAAAGGTTAATGGTCAAAGGTGTCTTGTCCTAAGAGTGTTGACAGCCTTCTGCAATCAACATCGACCAGAAACTGACAAGGAATAGCTAATTCGCTCAGGATAACCGCCATTACCAGCCTAAAAACGACCAGAGAACCAGCACACCACAATACCTACACTCGCACCATCGCCGGCTCAACTCCTTGCAAAAGCGGCGAAAACGGTCAAACCGATTACACACAACCGATCTCCCTCAATACCAGTTACACAGTTACACAATTCCACGGTTCCTCGACAAAGCAAAAATGGCGAAAGGGGCGAAAAACGAAGGGTGAAGGGCAAAAGGTTGATGGCTAAGGGTTTCCGAATAATCACTGATGCCGGTCACCTCAAACCGACGATTACCGATCTCCGATGAAACCACCTTAGCCTTAGCCTTAGCCTAGTCACCTCAGTCTTAGCCTAGACCTCTAATCGAAAAAGCCGGTTGCAACAAACTGCACACCGGTAATCGGAAGGAAGGGTCAAAGGCGGTTTATGGGTCTAAAGATTGAATAGTGAACAGGATTGTGCCGACAATCGAACAATAATCACCGTTCTCCGGATAACAGTTCAACGGTTACCCAAATCCACGATTAAACAATCACCCCCACGTCCCACGCCTCAGGACACAAGCCAAATCTAATATCGTCCGTAGATTTCCAGTGCTTTCAGCATCGATTTCTCGCGCTCAATGATGGGAACCATCTTAGACTCTTTATCGTCGTAGTCTTTGAGTAGCGCGATGACATCTTCGGCAACTTCGGCCGGGACGACAACAACACCATCTCCATCGCCCACGATATAATCACCTGGTCTCACCATCACTTCAGCGCAAGTGACGGGAATCTGCTTCGCTACACTTACCATGCGACCAACCGAGGTGGCCGGGCTGATGCGCCGGGAATAAACTTGATGACCGATTTTTCTGATCTCTGTAACATCGCGTGCGGCGCCATCAATAATAGTGGCTTCCAGCCCACGTACTTTAGCGGTGGTGGCCATCAGATTACCGATGCCAGCGATCTCCAAGCCGTCTTCAAGGACGTAGACCAGCACACTTCCGGCAGGAGCTTCATCCAGGATCTGTAGAGCGTAATTAGGATAATCTCTGGTGTCCGATTTCAACACAGGACGTAGCAAGGTGGTCCAGGCCCTCCCAACGATCTTGCCTTCCATGATGGGCTTCATATCGGCCGACATCCAGCCGCGAGCTCCCGTCACAGTTTCTACAGCATCAGCGGTATTACCGGTACTGTTGGCCGGATTGCGGAGTGCTTCAATGATTTCCTCAGGGGTCATGGAGTCTTGGGCCACAGCCATGGGAAGAATGAGAAGAAGAGCAAAAACAACACCGAGAAAAGTACTGCCAGCTCTAAATGACAAGTCAAGTCTAAAGATTGAATTCATTTTTCTATGATTTGGTGTAAGCAATAATTGATATTCACCTAAATGTACGAACTGAATTTGGTCAAAGGTCAAGGGTTAAGGGAGGGAACGACGTAAACGATCAACGATCAACGACGAACGGAATGAGTCTAAGAGTCCAACGGTTTAATGGTCTAACGGGATAAACGAAAAGCCGGCTACCACAAACCGCGCCCGGAATGAGGGCCAAAATGGCAAATGTGCGAAAAGGTCAAAGCTCAATATTTAAGTAGACCATAAAACCAAAATACCAGAGCACCAGAACATCCGTCTATCGCCGGTGACCAGCCTCCCCCGCTTCAACAGTTACACAATTTCTACAGTTCCACCGGTGTTCCCGTAAACAATTTCCATGATAAAATTGTCTATTTGCTGAACATTGATTTTATGATGCTATTAACTTTACTACTAATAATGTCTTTCACAAGTACAGCAACACAAAAGACCTCCATCCATCAATTTCAAATCAAGGCTCTCGACAGTGAGAAAACCATCGATTTCGGTGACTTTGCCGGAAAGAAAATTCTGGTGGTGAATGTAGCCTCTAAGTGCGGCTTCACTAATCAGTATGAGGAACTGGAACAACTGTATCAAACCTACAAAGACAAGCTGGTGGTAGTCGGCTTTCCCTGCAATCAGTTTCTCAATCAGGAACCCGGGAGTGAGCGTGACATTGCAACTTTTTGCTCCACAACATACGGTGTCACTTTTCCGATGACGACTAAAGTCGAGGTGAAGGGAAATGATGCCCATGCGATCTACCAGTGGCTCACCCGAAAAGAATTCAACGGAAAGGATGACTATAAGATCAGCTGGAACTTCAACAAATTTCTACTGGATGAGGAAGGCAAACTTCTTGATCATTTTGGTACGAGGACCCGGCCGATGGACGAAGAAATTACAGCATATCTTAGGTAGATTGAAAGAACTACCAGTCGTTCTATTCCTTCTTTATTTTTTGCTTGCCCAAAAAACGAAGCAAAAAAGGGTAGCCTGCATCTAAAGTCTCGAAAATCTACAGCAAGCATAAACAGCGCGATCCGAGCCGCTCTTGTAGGTTGTCTAAAATCTCTATTTGTTTACTTTAAAGTATCCGCATTGCATGTGAGATACACAGAATGCTTCGCGGATCGCTTCTTTGCCCACCCAGCTTTGATTTTCTGATCCTTTATCTGCTAAGGCACTAACTAAGGTATCATCTTTGAAATCTCATTTCGAAAACGGTCAACCTTATTTAGGTATTGATATCCAGCGCACGCCGCACGCCTCATGTCTCATGTCTCATGACACTAAAATTTAGAAGCAATCATTAAAGCCGATTACCGGTGACCGGTTACCCAATACCTCACATCATTATCCAGTTTCAACGGTTACACGGTTCCACGATTACACCATATGGTTAAAACGGCAAAAGGGGCGAAAAAGGTCAAAGCCAATGATTAAGTCAACCATAAAGCCAGAATACCAGAGCACCACAATACCGGTTTCTCACCGATCACCAACACCACTCACCTTCCTCAGCCTTAGCCTCAGCCTTAGCCTATTTATCTAAGAGTCGAAGACGGCGAATTGCACCAAGTACCAATGACCAATAACCGAATACCAGTCACCGGATTTATTGCTTATGATACCTCCGGTACATCCGGTTGGCCATGATTTGATCCCACATCTCTTTATCGTTTGAAGTAGCTTCTTGCCATTCTTCAGAGGCGTGGATGATATCGTATACTTCCTGGCTTAACCAGGTTCCTTCTACCAGGCACTGCTCAGTTTGCACCTCCGGATCTTTGACCATGTAGAAGGCATATCCGTTTCCAAAATAGCCGAGTTTTGCAATGGCTTCGTTCGCTATTTTTAGTGAGGCCTTCACCTGATCACCGGTATAGCCGTTTGGGAGGTTGAACATCGTCATACTTTTCACCAGCGGTCCCGAACCTGTACTGGTGTATCCCATGGTTTCTGCGTACATCGCATCCTTGTGTTCAAAGCAAGTTTCCCATATTCGGGAAGTAAACTCCGGATCTGCCTCCGATCCCCTCCTAATCATGGTCTGAAAGGCATCCAGAAATGTGGGGATGTCTTTGGCGGCATAGTAAATGTTCCAGTTCCACTCGTCCCCCCAGCGATGTTCGAGAATTCCCCAATTAATCAGTTTCCCTTCTTGAACCAGATTGTTCAGGATCGGAGCCATGGTACTGCGGGTCTGATCTCGCAAATCATCCAGTTTGCCATAATCGCATTTGTTTTGGGAAAAAACGATGGTGGGGTTTTGAGCGATGGAGCACATGGTAAAGAAGACCAGGCATGCCAAGAGTACAGGTAATTTTTTCATAACGGAGATTTTCTTTTTTGAATAAAGACTGTCGTCCTGCTGCTTTTGGCAACAGACTCGACAGATTGATTAATAAACTATTTGGGTTCTATTGCCAGATTGACGATTAATTCCATCTTATTCCTGATCATCGGCTACGCTGAGGTCGGTCATCAAAGCATGTAGTTCATTGCCTTTGAAGTCCGTGACATCCCTCCAATCATCCAGGAAATCATCCCAGGCTCCATGTCCATACATCTCGTCAAATTTGGTTTCCCATTCACTATCCTGGTCCCTGTCTGCCCAGCTCCCGTTGAAGAAGATCATTGCCCAATCCTTGCCATCACCACTGTTAGCCTGATTCGAGTACATCTGATATGCTGAAGGCATTTTGGATTCCTTCATGAACTCCACTACTTTCTTGGTCAGTTCACGGGCGTTGTCGTTTTTATCCTCGTGAATATCCCAGTAGGTGATCTGAGCTACTCTGGCCTGGAATCCTTCCGGAATGTATTGCATGCCATCGACCAGTCTCCAGTATTCCCACTCCCCTACTTCAGCATGAGCTGCGACATTGTCGCGCCAGTCGGCCAGATGCTCATCGCTGAGTTCTTCATCAAAGTGGGCCCAGGTGAGTGGACCCTGCACCCAATTTAAGCTGGCGGAACGTGGTCCGGAACGGATTTGCCAAACATTTACACTGCTGGCCCCCTCCTGATGATATTTCTCATTATGTGCTTTGAGACCCTGCATAAGTTGTTGTTGGTGTCCTGCCTTTGCTTTGAGGTTGATGACATGATACATCGTGTAATCGTTGTCCTGTGCAAAGAGTGTTGAAGTGGCAAAAAGTGCCACTAAGAAGAGCATACTTTTCATGATTGTCTTTGGTTTAATGAAGAAATCAGATGATTTGAGTGTCAGATGATTCGGAGAGTGTCTTTAAGTTAAGATTTTTTTCATGTACGATCAATTTTGAGATTACCAAACATGGCTACGCCAGCATAACATTCTTGGAGTAATTAATTACCAGAAAACATGAAATAAGCAAGATCCGTAAATTAAGACCGGGGTATTTATGACTGATCGAATCGATGAAATACAGAGTTTACTTGCACAGGCCTGGAAAGCCAGGGGTCTGGGTGACTATGAGCGGGCTAAAAAAAAGGTCGATGCAGCCCATTCCCAATGCAAAGTTTCAGATCACGATCTGCTGGGCCGGGTTTTTCACATTTACATGCAATTTGAATATGACCAGAATGAGTTTGAAGCAGCGCTAGGACTTGCCAGGCAATCATTAGATCATTATGAGAAGGGTGGCAATCCGCATCAGCTAGCCCATTCCCGCAGGCATATTGCAGATCTAATGCTGCACCTCGACAGGTTGGAGTCGGCAGAAAAGGAATACCAGCAGGTTATTCAAATCTACCGGTCATTGGCTAATTTTCATGAAATGGATCTGGCTAATGCCCTCAGGGGATATGCCTTGCTTTTGGAGAAAAAAAATAAATCCATAGAGGCAGTCATAGTTTGGAAAGAGGCCCGGGGTCTTTACGACAAATATAAAATTGCAGAGGGCGTACAAGAAGCAGATCAGCACTTAGCGAAACTATCCGGACTGTCTCAATAAACGAGATCCATATCTCGATTCCGCCGAAAAGCCATTAATTTAAGGCGGGTATAATCATTTAATCCATGCAAGGGATCAAGGTTGGGCTCAAAGCCACTCGCTCTATTCGACTTACCAAGGATCATGTGCAGTCCTTCGCTGAACTAAGCGGCGATTACAATCCGTTACATTTCGACGAAGCATTTGCGTCACAGACAAAATTTGGCCGCTTAGTGGTACAGGGAGGACTCACCACTGGATTGTTACATGCTTTGGTGGCTATGGACATGCCTGGTCCTGGCACAGTATTCCTCAGTCAAAATTGGAAATTCACCGCCCCGGTATTTATTGGTGACACCATAAGTGCAGAGGCGGAGGTTTTGAAGGTGCATGAAACCAAACCAGTTACTCAGCTAGGAGTCGTTGTCAAAAGGCAGGACGGCGAAGTGGTGCTGGAAGGCGAAGCGTGGTGTTATACATTCCTACATAAAATAACAAGTCATTAATCTATAGAACATGAAGCCATTTCTATACTTAACTATTTTTCTTATCGCTTCTTCAATATTCTTTAGTTGTCGATCCGGTCAGGATACCATCAAAGAGGTAGTACTCACGGAGGATGAAAGATTAACATTGCGGGCAGACTCCTTTGATATCGAAACACCTTATGAAGTTGTCCCAGGTGATTCCATGTCTCATCATGCCTCGGGCTTTGCCAAGATTCTTTGTTCGGCCGTCTTTATAACCGGCTTGGATTTTGATTTTGCCGCAGAGCACATTGGATACTTTACTGCACCCTATCATGTCCGATCAAAGTTTAAGAGGGAGGTAGATCGCAAGGAACAGGCTGTCCATGTGACTTTGCCTGACGGAGCCATTCGCACTGCTAAATATTTTGGTGATCAGGGTTGTCTCTGTCTGTCTGAGGGAGAAGATCAACCTTTCTTTGATCCGGTTGATGTCATTTCATCTCTACCGGATCCTGCTTCCCAGGCATGGCCAATGGGAGACCTGGTTGACAAACTGGATGATCCTGACATCGATTTGGAAAAAGTCAATCAGGCTGGTGATGTGCTATTCGATGATCCCGACCTTCTAACCGCTGCTTTCGTAGTAACTCATCAGGGAAATTTGGTTGGAGAGCGGTACCGCGACGGGCTGGACCATACCACTCGCTTGGAGAGTTGGTCGATGGGTAAAAGCCTTACTGCGACGTTGATGGGGGTGCTGATTCAACAAGGTGAGTATGAACTACATCAGCCGGCGCCCGTACCGGAATGGTATGAAGTCGAAGACGACCCCAGGCAGGAAATCACCATAGCTGATATCCTAAGGATGTCCAGCGGGTTGCGATTCCGGGCCCCACAAGATCCAGATTTTGATCCGTCCATTGGATATCCGGACCATATCTACGTGTACACCGGATCTGTCAACTCATTCCAATGGGCAGCTACCCGGCCACAACAGTGGCCACCAAACACAGTGGGGCGCTATCGAAACTCTGATCCCGTACTCACTAATTATCTGATCCGATTGGCTGTGGAAGGCAGGGACCAGAATTACTGGAACTATCCCCAGAGTGATCTTTTCGACAAAATCGGAGTGCGACATCTGGTGATGGAGACAGATCCTTATGGAAACTTCTTAATCCAGGGCTATGAGTTTGGCACCGCCCGCGACTGGGCTAGGTTAGGCAACCTGTATTTGCAGGATGGGATCTGGAACGGAGAGCGCATCCTGCCGGAGGGATTTGTCGAGTTTGTCAGCACGGTTGCGCCCGCCTGGAAGGCCGATGGTCGAAATATCTACGGCGGCTTTTTCTGGATCAATGGTGAAGGAGATCTGCCACTTCCCACTGATGCCTATTTCATGGCAGGTGCCGGGGGCCAATACACCTACATCGTGCCTTCGCATGATTTGGTCATCGTCATCCTCACCCATTACAAAGGAGGTAGTCTGGGAGGTGAAGCTCGAGAAGAGGCACTGGAATTGTTGATGCAGGCTGTAACAAATTAGCAAGTCTGATTTAGACAGAGAATTTCATCAGTTTTAGGTGGCCAGAATCTCGTCAAGTTGTTTTCGATCCACTTCCGGTGCAATAGTCTTGATATGGAGATCACGTTGCGGAAATGGGATCTCAATGTTGTTTTCAGTGAGAATCTGGTTTACAGCCAAAGCCAACTTGCTGCGAAGTACCACGAACTGATCATTATCCTGTACCCAGGCCCTCAGTGCAAAGTCAAGACTATTGTCTCCGAAACCATTAAAAATCACCTGAGGTGCCGGCTTACCTAAAATACCTTCCTGCCCTTCCAACGCTTTATGGAGCAGATCAATTACTGAACTCGGATCGGAACCATATGCCACCCCCACAGTAATCTCAATCCGCCGGGACCTATCAGCCATTGTCCAATTGATCAAGGCGTCGGAAAGCAAATCACCATTGGGAACAGTGATATCTGCTCCATCAAAGCTTCTAATCAATGTAGACCGGATGCCGATCTTTTTGACGATCCCTTTTACCGAACCGATTTCGATAGAATCCCCGATTTGAATCGGACGTTCAAAGACGAGTATCATCCCTGATACGAAACTGTTGACTATCGTCTGTAAGCCGAAGCCAAGACCAACACCAAATGCGCCGAGGAGTATGGTGATTTTATCCATGCCGATACCCATCGCACCAATAGCCAGAAGGAAACCGATGGTGATGATCGTATACTTGATGAGTGCTGATATAGCAAAGGCTACACCCCGACCCAAATTCAGCCTTGGATAAACATCCTCGTCTAGCACTACCAGGATCAAGCGAGCAATCAGAAATGCGACTACGATAGTAATGACAAAGGCAAGAATATCGGCCAGCGAGATCTGAAGTGATCCGGCATGTAGCTCTGCAAAAACAACTCTTTTCACACCAACCCAAATATCATCCCATAAAGCAAATAATCTCAGCGTCACCACCAGCCACAAAAATCCGGCTGCTGTGGATATTATATTCCTAATTTTCTTTCGCAACTCCTGGGTCCTTGCCTTTACCAGGTTAATCGCCTGCAGAAGCTGGCTATGAAGAATCAGGGCGATAATAGCATCACTTGCTTGCAGGATAGCAATTAGAAGCACTGCAAAGTAGGCACTGTTAAGGACGCCATATCCCACAAGTAAACCCAATCGCATGAATCCACTAACTACTGCAAAGACCGAAGCTACCAACAAAAACAAGGCTGTAAAAAGACCGAAGCGGATCCTTTGATTCCATCCCTTTTCCACTCCGGTGCTATCTGCTCCGTTCAGGGTCTTAGACCGAATGAGCCAGAGCACCACTGTGATCGCCAGCAGCAATTCGAAAATTAGTATGAAACGAGCCAGTAAAGGGGCTGCTTCTACCAAATCCCTGAGCCAATCAATGACATAAATCCCTGCTAGTAAGTATAAAGCCGGCCGTACTTTCTTGCTGAGTAACGGGCGCACCAACCATACGACCGGAATCAGCAACAGTAATCCCATGGCGTCTTCGAGCACCGGTGAGTGTGACGTATAAATCCATGGGGTCAGCACAAGCATGACCATGGCCGCAAGGGCAAGGGGCTGCTCAAAGACCTCCATACCAAGTGCCACTGAGGGATCAGCCTCCGACCAGGATCGGGCCGTTTTACGAACCCGATAGAGGATTAAAGTTGCCAGAACAATCAGGAATGCCTGAAATCCCACCCGGTCAGATTCATTGTTCACGATCCCTTTCAATTCAGTCCACCAGTTGGTCAACTCATTGGAAGCCCGTGTCCGAAGCTGTTGAAAGGTCACGCCTGTCACTGCTTCACTCCACATTGCCGGTCTCTCCCGGTTAAAGATATTGTCCAGCAAGCCGTCTTTCTCAGTCTCAATCTTGTCCAATGCTTCGCGAATGGCTCCCAGGGCCTGCCCAACCCTGCCCTGTAAGGCCAAAACCCGGTTGTGCAAGAGCTGCATCGAGGCAAACGTTTGGTCAAGATCAGTTTTAGTTGTCGTAGTCA
>JAHELJ010000210.1 GCA_024644235.1 Lewinellaceae bacterium | reverse complement strand
TCTCTTGAAGTCAGCTTTTAGTGCTTTAAGTATTTCTGCAAACTGTAGCATTTGTTCCTGACTATATTCCACGTCAATGTCCTTAAAATTGTCTACACCGACCAGTCCAATGATCCGGGAGCTATCATCCAGGACCGACTGGAGAATCACCATCCCCGACATTGAATGCCCGATCAGAATGATATTTTGCAGATCGAGGGCTTCAATGAATTCGGCTAGGTCTCTGGCGTAAGATTCAATACTCCAGTTACTTCGATCTCCTTTGGAATTTCCAAATCCCACCAGGTCTGGTGCAAACGTTGTGTATGCAGTTCCAAAATGATCAATCTGGGCCTTCCAGTAGGTGCAGTTAATACACCAGCCATGCAGAAAAATCAATACGGTATCGCCATCCCCTTTAGTGATGTAATTTATCTCCGAGTTGCCATCATCAATCTGAATCTTTTTTTGCTTCATTACAAGTCATTGCGTTTTAAGATATTCTATCAAAATGGGTCCGTGCATTGTATCTCCAATCGAAGCCTCTGGACCGCAACGGTCAGCCTGTGACTTGTCTTCGTTTAACTTCGTATGAGAGTTCGACCATTCCATCCTGGTAAGCTGTTACGTTCTCGAGGTGGAGTAGTTGCTCTTGTCCGATTTGATCAAAAAAGGGAATACCCTCACCGAGGATGACCGGCATGATGGAAATGATGATCTCATCAGCCAGTTGCAGACGAATGAAGTCCCCGGCAATTTTCGAACCACCAGCAACCCAGATCTTTTGATAGGATTCAAGTTTGTCTCTGACAAGTTCTTGTAGGCCACCCGAGTAAAATTCCACCTGCGATCGGTCACTTTCAAGATTTCTGCTAGTCAATACGATTACTGGTTTATCGCCATAGGGCCATCCAAGTTCTAATGCATGTTCATACGTATGAGAACCAATTACATAGCAATCAATCCTATCTACAAAGGCTCTAACGTCTTCTTCTGTTAGTGTGATTCCATTTTCATAGTGGTCATTTGAATTCATCCAGGAGATGCTACCATCTTTGCTGGCTATGAAACCATCAAGACTGGAGACCATGTGGATGGTGATCGTAGATTTGGTTATCGCCATAAGGAGTTCATTTGTAATCTAATCTACACGCTCAGACAACCCCGGAATCCCCGCGATGCATAATATGATTGGGCCCCATTGTGATATAGAAACACATGATCATAACGGCGATCACAAAATACGGCACCACCCAGTTTCCGAATACCAGCAGGAGTCTTAACCCAACTCGAGGTCTTGGTGTCAAATTCTCCTAGCTTTTGCAATGTTCGGTACTGTTCTTCGGTCAGAAGTTCAATACCCATAGCTTCAGCTATATCGACCGCACTGTTTTTTGGCTTATGTTCTTTTCTGGCCTGTAAAGCATGCCGGTCGTAGCAGAGGCTTCTGCGCCCTTTTGGACTTTCTGCAGCACAATCGTAAAAAATATACATATTCGTTTTTTTGTCATAATCGACTACGTCGGGCTCGCCTCCAGTCTGCTCCATTTCATAAAGAGACCAGATCTTATCGCTGTTTTTACTAAGCCGATCTTCAATAGATTCCCATGTGAGGCCCTTATGGCGTTCCATGTTCTTCTCAAAACGAGTTTGAAGTGTTTTCAACAATTCAACCCTCTGTTCAGGAGACAGTTGATTCTTCTTGTCTTTAGCCATCGGTATTCAATTAATTTGCAAAAATCGTCAAACGCTGTCCATAAACTGAGCAATTTTCTACAGGCTGTATTATTTATTTATCAGGTCCTGATCATCGCTTCAGCCTCAATTTCAACAAGATAACCATCGCCAATAAGTCCTGCTTGCACCAAAGTATTTGCCGGGTCAATCTGCTTAAACCGGTGACCATGGGCTCTGGCTATAGGTTCCCAATCCTCAATATTATTGACATAGACCCGGGTACGGACAACATCATTCAAGGACCCACCCAGAGATTCTATAGCTCCTTCTATCTTGTCAATGACGAAATGTGTCTGAGAGGCCGCATCATCTCCACCAATCAGGATGTTCCCGTGGGTAGCAGTGGTCCCTGAAACGAAGATTCTATTTCCATCTCGAACTGCCCGGCTATAACTGGCAAGTCCTTCCCATTTGGTGCCACTGGAGACTTTTGATCGAAATTTATTAATAGCTACAGGTTCGAATGTGTCCGGGAATTCATCCAGGTGATGACTTAGATCACCCGATGCAGTAAGGAAAGGTGGTTTCCGGTATTCGTCACCACAGTCTCCCGGGATGGGTTGCAGTTGTCTTTGGGCGTCCCGAATGGATTCCAAGTCCTCCGTGTCCAAATCCAGATTCAAAACCTTTTGATTTTGCTTTATATGTTCACTTTGTCCAAGCCTGGCTCCGACGATAATTGCAGCTACGACCGGATTTTGCAGCACGGAGTGACAGGAAATGTTTGCAATCGAAACACCGTATTTGTCGGCTATTGACTTGCAAACATTAAGTAAGTTCTGGAAGATTTCCCATCCACCTGCCACGTCGATAAATCGCTTGTATTTCATCTCGGACCAGGTGGTTAGGTCATCGTTAGCGGGCTCCTTCTGCTTGTGCCATTTGTCTGTCAGGAAACCGCCCGCCAAGGTGCCAAAAGCCAGGAGGTTCACCGGGTAATCTT
>JAHELJ010000015.1 GCA_024644235.1 Lewinellaceae bacterium | reverse complement strand
AAACTCTTTCTACTAGTTCTTTCTTACCTTACCCATTCGTGTCAATGAACTTCTTCGCTTCTCTTGGCGCTTCCCTCTTTCCACTCTCCCACACATCCCCGCCAAAGCGGACGCAAATATATAAGCTTACCTTATTATTTGCAAACTAATATGTATCTAAAAAATAGTTTTTGGAAAAATACTTCCAGAACCCCCTAAGATCGCTAAATCAATTGGAAAAATCAAGACCTGCCAGGCACAAAATTACGCCCGACAATCCTCTACTTCTCTTCCTTATCCGCTTCTACTTCTGATTGATCTGTATCTTCTTCTGCAGCAGACGCCTCCTCCGGACTCTCCTCAGCAGAATCTTCCGCCACTTCTTCCGAATTTTCATCCATTGGGTTTTCCTCTGCTTCTCCAGTCTTATCCTCTTTTGCCTCTGTCTCTGCAGAATCTTCTACTACTTCATCCGTTGGGCTTTCCTCTGGCTCCGCTGCCTTATCCTCTTTTGACTCTGCCAGAGTTTTTTCCATCTTGGCTTTGTCCACCTCAGTATCAACGATTGTATCGTCCGATTCCTTTTTTGTACCAGCACCGGATTCATCGGTCAACTGTTCCTTCAGCTGCACTAAAGCATCCAGATCACCAAGTGTAGTCTTTTCGAGTTTAGCTGATTGCTTACGAGGAGCTCGTTTCGGAGCACCCTCAGGTTGATCCGACTTTACCTTCTCGCTGGCCTCCCGCTGAATGTCTTCCAAGTACCTTAAATGAGACACTAGAATGCGTTTGTCGTCTCGATTGAATTCTATCACTTTGACAGTGATGGATTCATCTACTTCGGCCAATTTTCCGTCTTCCCTCTTAATGTGCTTGATAGGCGCAAAAGCCTCTAGACCATAAGGAAGCTGAACGATCGCTCCTCGGTCTTCCCTTTTAATAATGGTAGCTTCGTGATATGATCCAACAGGAAACACTTGTTCAAACGTATCCCATGGATTCTCTTCTATCTGCTTGTGTCCAAGAGAGAGCTTTCGATTCTCTTTATCTATCTCCAAAATCACACATTCAATGTTCTCCCCTACTTTGGTAAACTCTGATGGATGTGCGTAGCGCTTCGTCCATGACAGATCTGAGATGTGGACCATGCCACCAATCCCCTCTTCGAGCTCAACGAATACTCCGTATGGAGTGAGATTCTTAACCTCACCACTGTGCCTGCTCCCCACCGGAAACTTGGCTTCGATTTCTTCCCAGGGATCTAGGGTCAGTTGCTTTAGACTCAATGACATCTTACGATCCTCTCTGCTAATGGTAACTACTTTAGCTTCGTGTTCTTGGCCAAGACTGAAAAATTCGCGTGCATTTACAGGCTGATTGCTCCACGAAACTTCGGAAACATGAATAAGCCCTTCAACACCGGGAGTAATCTCGAGAAACGCGCCATAATCTTCAATGTTCACAATCTTACCCTTCACGGTTGAGCCCTCAGTGATAGCTTCATCCAATACATCCCATGGGTGTGGTTGCAACTGCTTGAGACCGAGAGAAATTCTTTTCTTATTCTCATCAAAGTCCAAAACGACTACGTTCAGCTTCTCATTCAGTTCAAGCACCTCGTTTGGATGATTGATACGACCCCATGAGATATCTGTGATATAAAGAAGTCCGTCAATTCCTCCAAGATCCATGAAGGCTCCAAAGTCAGTGATGTTCTTCACAATACCTTCAAGCACTTGGCCCTTCTCAAGCCCTGAAATGATCTGATCACGTTGTTCGGCCAAGTCACTTTCAATCAAGGCTTTGTGAGAGACAACCGCATTCTTAATATTCTCATTGATCTTAACGACCTTAAATTCCATGGTCTTACCCACGTACGAGTCATAATCTATTACAGGTTTGATGTCAATCTGAGAACCGGGAAGGAAAGTCTCCAGTCCTCCGCAATCGGCTATAAGACCTCCCTTGGTCTTACTAATGACAGTGCCTTTGATTATAGATCCATTTTGGTAGCTATCAACTATGTTTTCCCAAGCCCGTAAAAGCTTAGCTTTTCTTCTAGACAAAATTAATTGCCCTCGCTCGTCCTCCTGATTCTCTACATATACCTCGATATCATCACCGATCTTGAGATCCGGCATGTCACGAAACTCTGATAATGATACCAGGCCATCAGATTTGTAATTGATATCCAAAACCACATCACCATTGTTGATTGATGTGACTTTGCCTTTTACGATTTCATTCTCAATTACGGCTGAGAGCGAATTCTCATAGTCCTTTAGATATTGCTCTATCTCCTTCTCAGAGTATTGATGGGTATGACGTTTGCCAATGGTCCAATCAAAGTCATCATGGGCAGTTTGTTTGACGACTGATTCTTCCTCATCAATTTCTTCATCAATATCGTCCTCCTCTGATTCTACCACAGGTTTCTTTCCGTCTTTTTCATCCTTTACGTCAATCTCGTTCTGCTCCGGATCGACTACTTGATCTTTCTCGTCTAACATATTGACAATCAAGTGAAATTTGTACCCGACTACTACGGGTTAGGTTAGAAATAATTTTTGCGGGGCAAAGGTAAGAGAATTTTCAACAGTAGGAAAGCAAGATTGTCTTGACAATCGAAAGGAAAAACGAACCTTTAAATGGGATATTTGCGGGGTTGATTACAACTCTTTGCGCAGGCGCGCAACAGGAATGTTCAGTTGTTCCCGATATTTTGCGACGGTTCTTCTAGCTATGTTATAACCCTTCTTTCGTAACATATCCTTCAGCTTCTCATCAGAGTAGGGTTTTTTCTTGTTTTCATCACCGATGATATCGGTGAGTATGTTCTTCACCTCTAAGGTAGATACCTCTTCCCCATCTTTTGTCTGGAGTGATTCGCTGAAAAATTCTTTTAGTCGCTTGGTTCCGAATTCAGTCTGCACAAACTTACTATTTGCCACTCTCGAAACTGTCGAGATATCCAAACCAGTCAAATCAGCAATATCTTTTAATATCATCGGTTTCAGCTTTCGCTGATCACCAGTGAGAAAATACTCATACTGAAACTGTAGGATGGCATACATGGTCTTATACATTGTATGCTGCCGTTTGCGGATGGCATCAATAAACCATTTTGCAGAATCAATTTTCTGCTTTATGAACAGAATAGCTTCTTTATCTTTCTTCGTTGTCTTCTTCTGCCTTTTGTTGATGCGATAGCTTTGAAGCAGATCCCGATACTGATCGTTGATCCTGAGATCAGGCGCATTGCGTGAATTTAAAGTGAGCTCCAATTCACCATCTCTGTTCACAATTATAAAATCTGGAACTACATAGTTATTGTTCTTCTGATTCTGGCTGGAGTAGCCGCTTGCCGGCTTTGGATTCAACTTAAGTATCACCTCGATGATCTCTTTGAGATCAGCCTCGCAGATTCCCAATTGCTTCTTTAGCTTGTTGAAATGCTTCTTTGTGAATTCTTCAAAGTGTTCGTGTATGATGCAATATGCTGAATCTAACAGCTCTTTGTGGCCATTAGCTTGTCGCATCTTATGTTTTAGTTGAATCTTAAGGCACTCCTGCAGATCTCTGGCTCCTACCCCTGGTGGGTCGAATTGCTGGATCTGGGACAAAATCTCCATGATCTTTTCCTCAGTGGTGACAATGTTCTGGGCAAACATCAAATCATCTAGAATCGCTGAAGGGTCACGACGTAAGTACCCATCGTCATCAATACTTCCTATGATCTGGAGTGCAACCTGAAAATCTTCGTTCTCTGGGTGCTCTAAAAGTCCTAACTGACTCTCCAAATAATCATGAAATGTATTCTCCACGGCAATCGGAATGGTCTTCTCCTGCTCATCTGACGACCCATAATCTGAACGTGTTCGGTAGCTTCCAGGGTCATCCTCCATATATTCTGTCAGATATTCATCAAGCTCGAAGTCTTCAGTTTCGAATTCTTCTTTCTCTGTTTCAGATTCTGATTCCTGTTGCTGGTCTTCTTCACCGTAATCCTGCCCTTCCTCAAGAGCCGGGTTGGCTTCCAATTCCTCCTTAATGCGTTGATCTAGGGTGGCAGTTGGGATCTGCAAAAGCTTCATCAGCTGAATCTGCTGGGGAGACAGCTTCTGCAGCATTCTTTGACTAAGGTTTTGTTTCAGCATGTATAAATCAATCCTATAGTGACTAACAAAATTATCTCCTTATTAGTTTTATTCATAAACTATGCCAACACAAGTTTAAGAACAATATATCATATTAAAGAATTTTTTAATATATATATGAGAATCCCCCATCACTTGCTTTTTTCGCCATTTTTTGTTCTTCCCGATTTTTGCTGTTTCTTTGCAGAAATTTGTATCAAGCGTAAAGATTAGCCTACATGGAAAAGATTGAAAATGAAGGTAAAAAGGGTTATTGTCTCCTATATTTCATCGTCTTTATCATCCTCTTCATTATCCTTTGGGCTTGGATATATTATAGCAATTCACAGCTTAGTTTCTAGGTACTCAGCCCGTCTGCATGTAGATCAAGTTAACTTTTTCAACATGTCAGTGTTAAGCTACTGACCGTTTTCTAAACAGCAATCTGCTTTTTTTGCGAAATGAGGAGGCCATTTACCCTAGTTGTACATCTTGTTTTCCATTCCATATTGTTTGCACAGACAAGTACGGTAAGTGGTACGATCAGGGACGCCACCTCCGGAGAGCAACTCATTGGAGCTTCTGTTGAATGGGTAGGACAGAACTCCGGCACGACTACTAACGAGTACGGATTCTACTCGTTGCAGGTCGCATCACTAGACTCTATATCACTTCGAATCTCATATATCGGTTACAAGGCCGTCGATCTCGCTATTCTTGCCCGTGAAGATCAGCAGTTAGACCTTGCCCTTACACCCATGGAAATCAATTTGCAAGAGGTATTGGTTTCATCAGATTCATACCGGGAACGATTGAGATCCACGGAAATGAGTGTTGAAGGCATTTCGGCCCGTGAGGCCAAGGTCCTGCCCGCATTGTTGGGAGAAGTTGATATCATCAAAACCATTCAACTCAAGCCTGGAATATCTTCAGGTTCGGAGGGTAGCTCCGGTCTTTATGTCAGAGGAGGAGGTGCAGACCAGAATTTGATCATATTGGATGAGGCCATCGTTTACAACGCAAATCATCTTTTTGGATTCTTTAGCACATTCAACGCAGATGCCATCAAAGATGTAAAAGTCTATAAGGGTGGATTCCCGTCGCAGTATGGTGGCCGTCTCTCATCGGTGATTGATGTGAAGTTGAATGAAGGCAACAACCAACGTTTTTCAGCAACAGGAGGCCTTGGACTGATCTCCTCAAGGCTGACCCTCGAGGGACCAATTAATAAGGATAAAAGTTCATTCATTGTTAGTGGACGTAGAACCTACGTTGATCTGATTACAAATGCTGTGAATAGATCAAACCGTGATAATCCCGATTTCAGCCCAATCCCAGCCTATAGCTTCTACGACCTCAATGCTAAAATCAACTTCAAGCTTGGAGACAGAGACCACCTTTACCTCAGCGGATACTTTGGCAGGGATGTATTTGCCTTTACCGATGACAACTTCGATTTTGATTTTAACTGGGGAAATGGTACCGGGACAGTACGCTGGAATCACCAGTTTAATCCGCGTTTATTTTCCAATACCACCCTTACCTATTCACAGTATCACTATCGAATCAGCAACAGAGTAACAGGCTTCTCCTTTGATCTAAGCTCAGAGATCAGGGATATCAACATCAAATCTGACTTCTACTACGCTTTAAATAACCGGCACACCTTACGCATGGGAGTCCAGGCTACGTCTCATCAGTTTGATGTTGGCAGGCTCAAAGCAGGAAGCGATGATGGCACCGTATCTTTTTCAGCTGGCCAGCGATACGATGGTACTGAATTCGGGTTGTACATTTCTGATGAGGCGGTATTAAGTGATAAGTTGAGATTAACTTCCGGATTCAGGTTGTCTGCTTTCACCAATGAAGGGGAATCCTATCTTGGTTTGGAACCGAGGGCTGCTGCAAGATTGCTTTTGAGCGATCGTACCGCTCTGAAGCTAAGTTATGCAAGAATGAAGCAGTATGTTCACCTTGTATCTAATAGCGGCCTAGCTCTTCCTACCGACATTTGGTACCCTTCGACAGAGAATGTGAAACCTCAAGTTGCGGATCAAATTGCAATCGGTTACTCCTATTTGGTAGGCCAGCAATTCTTACTGACCAACGAATACTATTACAAGTTTTTGAATCATCAAATTGAATTTAAGGACCATGCTAACCTGTTTGCCAACGACAACCTAGAAGAAGAATTTCGTTTTGGCGATGGATATGCCTACGGGATGGAACTAGGTCTGGAGAAGAAAGAGGGAAGGTTTACAGGTTGGCTGGGATATACCTTAGCCTTCATCCGTAAGGGTGGCTTCGATGGTATTCAAAACGGAGGGTATTTCCCTCCAACCTATGATCGCCGTCATGATCTATCAGTTGTGGCTATGTTTCAGCTTAGCCGAAAATTTACAGTTACTTCCACTTTTGTCTATGGTTCAGGGGATATTGGATGGTTACCTCTGGGACGCTATATCTTTCAAGATGTGGAGGGCAGCGAATTTCAGCCAGTAGTGCCGGTGTATGGTGATCGAAATACCTTTAGATTACCTCCCTATCATCGTATGGATCTCGGTGTCGTGATCAACTTCTTCCCCAAATGGGGGCATCAGGATCTAACGATAAGCGTCTACAATCTTTATGATAGGAGGAATCCATATTTTCTATTTCTGGATGCTGAAACAGAGACGATCCGCCAAGGGAATATTGATATAGAAATTCCTACACGTATTGCAGCCAAGCAAGTTTCATTATTTCCGGTTCTTCCTTCGGTCACCTGGAATTTCAAATTTTGATAATGAGAACTAGAAAACTATTGGTCTTCATACTAATCGTCCTGGTGGGCTGTAATCTGGAGAACGAAGTGCCGATAAACCTTCCCGCTTATGAAACTCAGGTAGTGGTAGAGTGCTACCTCGAAGCTGGAAAACCTATTCGACTCCTGCTTGCAAGGAGTAACCGCTTCTTTGATGAATTTGATCTCTCCAGCCTGGAGACTGTTCTGGATGAAAGCCTGGTACAAGATGCAGCAGTGCGGGTATTATTTGGATCTGATGAAATTATCCTGAATAACGACATAAATTTTGACCAACAGACAGGATTTCTGGCCAACTATCTTTCTTGGGAACGAGTACCTGAAATCTCTGACACTTTCCACCTTGAAATCCTTCTTCCAGATGGCTCTGAAATAACCTCCCAGACAACAATGATACCGCAGATACCATTTGACAGCATAGTGGTCGAATACCAGGATTCCCTGGCACGAGTACTGACTTACTTCACTGATTCATTTGATGAGGAAAACTTTTACCGAAGGCATCTTCATCGAACCAGCTTAGACAGCATACCATATCAGGATTTTCTAGCTGAAGACACTTTCACTGATAACGGAACAATTGTATTTGGGACAGGATTTGAATTCGAAGAGGGAGATACGATAATTAATACGCTCTACCATCTACCCAAGGAATATTATGACTATCTGGTAAGCGTTACTTTCTCGATTCAGGCAAATCTCGATCCGATCACCCAGCCTGGCTCAATATTCTCAAATGTGCAGGGTGACACAAATCCGCTAGGCATATTTACGGTGCTATCCTATGTTAGAGATACTACGGTGATAGGAGAGTAGAATATAAGACGAGGCCACCTTTGAAAGGCGGCCTCACAACTTAACGAGAACCAAATAAGAAATTAAACCCCAAAAAACCTATGACTGATGGCGCATTTATCTTTTTTTTGTACCTACTATTTAAGACAACTTTCAAAGATTAAAAAGCGTTAATTAGAGCTTAATATTTTGTTATCGTGCGGCAGGTTAGCATAACTCGCGATAAGCTATTATTTTTGGGATGCTGACAGAGATTGAGAGCAAGTCATGACCAAGGAAACCAAGAGAGACGGCCAATTATTCAAAAACAGGGTTTTAGAGAGTCTTACCCGGACACATATCGCGATCCCATTGACGATATTCTACGGCACTGCACTCTTCCTCTTGATCTATACGATTTACATTGGTCTACTATCTGCTCAGGCCAGTATTCTGTGGTTCTTCCTAGGTTTTTTGTTCTTCACCTTTGTCGAGTATCTTGTTCATAGATATGCTTTTCACATAGACAGCTCGACAGAAAGCAGGAAAAAGATTCAATACGCAATCCACGGCGTACATCATGACTTTCCAAGAGATAAGAGTCGCTTAGCTATGCCTCCAATTCTGAGCATTACTTTGGCCACTGGATTTTTTCTTGTCTACAAATATTTGATGGGAAGTTTTGGAGTACCCTTTACCGGAGGCTTTTTAGCTGGCTATGCGACTTATTTGTGTGTGCATTACGCCGTTCATGCATTCAGACCTCCCAAGAACTTTATGAGAATTCTCTGGACACATCATGCCATACACCACTACAAGGAATCTGATCGGGCCTTTGGTGTTTCTTCTCCGCTCTGGGATGTCATCTTGAGGACCATGCCTAGAACCAAAGTAAAATCCTCCGGTCGCGTCTAATCTATATAGGTAATTTTGTGGAGAAACCTGAGGCCCAGCGAGACTTCAAAAGCAAGATTCTTAACACTCTGTTGTCCAAACACGTCAAGGGTTCCCGTATAAGGATTCTGAAATTCGAATGGAGGCAGAAAAATCTGCCTGCTGATATCCGGGCTGAATCGAAAATCGATCAAGCCCCCAACAAATTCGGTAAAAGGGAATTCAAACCCTCCTCCTAACGTGAGACCGTAAACAAATTTGTTGATCCCTCCTTCAAACCCCTCATAGATCTCCAAATCGGTGGATAGATTGTATTCGGCCCGAACTGCTATTGAGTAGTAGGCCAGATTAGCCCCTACAAAGAATTTCTTTTTGCCACCAAGCGATAAAGATGCATTGTTGAACTTGAGCTGATACGTCTGAGCGTCATACGGCGTGCCAGTGACCGGGTGCACGGAAGCACGAAAATGCACTGCCCTCCCTTTCACATGGTAACCTGCTTCGGCAAATAATGCCCCCAAATTGTCTTCATCGGCGGTTTCTATGAAAGCCATCGCATGATACTGAATCAACGGATCGTTACCTTGAAAACCATTCCATCTTTGCAATCCAAGTGTTGGGCCGACTTTGAGGCCAAAAGCATAGCTTTGAGCTAGTGCTGAAGAAGCACCCACCAGAAGACCAAAAAAAAGAATGACTGTAATCCTCATTTACGGTGCCAAATATAAAACTTGTCCTGGTCTGATGAGATCATCCCCAATACTGTTCCAAGTCTTTAGTTCTTCTACCTTGACCCGATAGCGAGTAGCAATACTATATAGTGTTTCACCTGATCTCACCACATGCGAATCCTTTCTATTTGAAGCAAACTGGCCGGTAGGCTGATTATCTGCCAAATCATCTGCCATGGCCGTTGCATAGCCAGCTTTAGTAACGTAGGTTCTTACCCTGGGCCGGTCTTTGGACTTCACCATTCCCTTCAATGCGATTCTCTCACCATATGCAGGTTGAGTGCCGGGGTACATGCGGTTTCGAATATATAATCGATCCAACCTGATACCATAAGCCTGGGCAATGTCATACATAGATTCCCCTACTTCGACGATATGGAATTTTGCATCACCTTTATATGCCTTTTTCTTCTTCTCCAGATAGACCCTTTCGGCTGTGGAAAGGGGCTGGGTATGTTTCTCCAGACGTTCATTGTAATCCAGAATATCAACAACATCCACTTCATAGCGCCTGGCCAGTTTTACTGGTGTGTCTCCCTTTCTCGCGTACACCATTGACAAGCCATTGTTGGAAACAATGCCATCAATGACTCTGATATCATCAGGTCTTGATTTCCATTTTGTTTGAATTTTTCGGGTTTCCACGGGTGGATGATGGAAAACCACTTCATCCTTTCGTTCAGGATGGGTCACTTGAGCCAGAGCCTCTGAGGGTTCATAGTAGTCGTAGGTATACAGAGAATGTTCCTCAATGATTCTAATCAGCAGATTGGCGTATCTGACATTGGTTGCATATCCGGCTTCTTTCAGCCCCCAGGCCCAGGATTTATAATCATATTGATCAAGAGTAAAAAGAAAGCCATATCGGTAGGCTTTATTTGGATCCAACAAAAACTCGGAATGTGCTACAAAAGAAGTTTCGGGTGAATCAAAAACCCTAAAACATGACTTTATCAATCGCCCCCGGCGGTCCCTGTCATCATCCTTTTTATAGTAGCCTTGCCCATCCCAATTACCACCGCATTTGATTCCGAAATGATTGCGTGAATTGGTGGCTAGTTCGCTAGTTCCAGCACTGGACTCCAAAATAGCTTGACCAAGTTTGATGCTTGCAGGGATGCCCGTTCGATGCATCTCTGCAACAGCGATCTCCTTGTACTTTTCAATGTACTGTGATATATGATTCTGGGTAAATGAAAATGAAAATGAAAAGATACCAAGTAATAGCAATATCAGTCTAAGCATCACGGGCGTTGATTTTTCCTCTTATTAGAATTCCAGTATATATATCTTACTAATAATCAATGTCATCTAGTTGAATGCCATTCAATGAACCGTTATAGGGTTGTAAAAATCCATGATATGTTCCTTACTACACAAAAATCATACCTTTAAATGCTAAACGCTCAATAAGTTTGTTAAAGCCTACATTTATGGTAAAGACCTGGCACTCTGGAATCTTTATATTAGTAGTACTTTTAATTCTCTGTTGTCAGCAACCCCAGACAGATTCTAGCAAAATCCATTCCGATCTACCACAAATCACACTCTTATCAGATCAAATTAAGATAAATCCTGATGCATCTGAGTTATGGTTTGCTCGAGGTAGAGCTTTTTATGAGTTAGGATCTTATGAAGCGGCCATTACTGACCTTAACAAGGCTCTGGAACTAGATTCAAGTCGACCAGATACCTGGCACTTGCTCGCAGATGTTTATCTGGACTATTATCAATCTCGCCCAGCTCTGCAAACGATGGAAAAGGCCTCCAAATTGTTTCCGGAAAACTGTGGCACCCTTCTAAAACTTGCAGAATTCGAATTAATTCTAAAGCGTTACTCCGAAGCGTTTCAAACCTTAAATAAGATTGAAGCCATTCGACCAAATGATCCTGAAGCTCTATTTATGAAGGGAATGGTAGCAAAGGAATCGGGTGATACTGCTGCAGCAATCACGTATTTCCAACATGCGACTGCTGAGGACCCCTATATAATAGACGCCTGGATCAATTTGGGTCAGCTGATGACGACCGTTGATACTACAGAAGCTGTCAGGTACTTCAATGCTGCCGAAAGTATTGAGCCCGAGAATCCCCGCGTACTGCACGCTAAGGCCAGGTACTTGACCGATATCGGTAGAATTAATGAAGCGATGAAGACTTACCGGGATCTTATATCCCACAATCCATATTACGCGGATGCATACTTCAATATGGGCCTTCTCTTCTTACAAATTGATAGCCTCAATAAAGCAAAACAGCATTTCGAACTCACTGTAAAAACCGAACCAAGTTATGCCAGGGCTTATTATTATTTGGGCCTTCTTGCAGAACTGTCCGGTTTAAACAAGGATGCAATGCGACAATATGAACAATCTCTACGCCTCGATCCTGACGATGAAGACAGCAGGAGGGCGATTCTCAGAGTAGAAGAGATGATTGAATAGGAGAAACCGATAATAATTTATTACATTCTGGTGCAACTATTTCTTAACTAAAATCAAAGTCAAAAATGTCGGTATTAAAAGTGATTGAACTTCTGTCAGATTCAGAAAAGAGTTGGGAGGATGCAACCTCTCGAGGAGTAGAAAAAGCCTCAAAGACAATTAAAAACATTCGATCTGCTTTTGTACAGAATCAAAGTGCAACGGTGAAAGGTGGTTCAGTAGATAAGTATCGAGTGAATCTAAAAATTACTTTCGAGGTGGACGGTTAATCATTCGACACTCCAAAGACGAGCCAAAGAATGAAGCCACTGGCGTTTTGAATGCCTAGTGGCTTTATTGTTTAGCAGCAGTTAGCAATGTAAATACAGACCCTACCGGGAAATATTTGGCCCATTTTTAGCTTTTGTTTAGTAGGCTAGGCAACGAAACCTTCATAACTGGGATCTTCTTTAGGTAAACTAAGTGTAAACCCTCATCTGATTGAACAACGAACAGATTATCAAGGGATGTATGAGGCAGGATGAGTCCTGTCAGAAGCAATTGTTTGTTCAGTACAGTAAGAGAATGATGACAGTTTGTATCCGATATTCAAGAACTCGTAGTGATGCAGAAGATATTCTGCAAGATGGCTTCGTACGTCTCTTCAGGAATATCCATCAGTACAAATTCGAAGGTTCTTTTGAAGGGTGGATGAGGAAAATATTTATCAACACCGCTTTGAAGAAGTACCGCAATAAGCGTTTTGAAAAAGAGCGCACGGGTATTGAAGAGATCGTGGAAGCGCCATGTGATCCTGGAGTAGTGGCATCATTAAGTGCCGATGAGATTTTGGAATGGATTGGAGAACTACCAGAAGGTTACCGCATTGTTTTTAACATGTATGCTATCGAGGGTTATTCGCACAAGGAAATTGCCGAAATGCTTGGATGCACAGAGGCAACCTCCAGGAGTCAACTATTGAAAGCACGAAAGCACTTGCAAAAAAGAATTCAAAAAGCCGAACGTATCGCTTCATGAATGAATTTGACCGACATATCAGAAGTAAGATCTACCATCTGGAAACGGATGTACCCACTGAGATGTGGTCAAATATAGCATCAGAACTCACCCCACGTCGGAAAAGGAGACCTTTCATATTTTGGTTCTTTGGTGCCGGTATCGCTCTTCTTGGTTTGACCCAACTCCTTCCTGGTTCGAAATCACTTTCTTCGGAGTATAGTGCGATGGTGACCACTTCGATCGCTACAAATGAACCATCCGCCGACCCTCACACAGACCTTCATGCTGCAACTGCAGAAACAAACATTCAACTGTCTATTCAGACTATGAATGATAAGATGGATGCCCAGCTTGGATCTGAGAATATTGAGGAAGTGGCTTTCCCAGCAAAGACCGAAAGGGCATTATCCAAAATTCGCCTTACGCCCCCTCAAGAAATGGTGCCATCGATTTATGCCGAGAAACAGCATGTTGAACAGCGAAGTAAAGATTTAGTCGCGATGCTAACGCTAGAGAAGGTGGACATAACCCCTGCACAGCAAATTGACCAAAGAAGCTTTGAACTTGTATCGCCGTTGCCAGGTTTGGACAAGGAACCCAAGATTCAGGCATGTCCTCCATTCGGAGCAGCTGGATCGATCAAGCCCTTTGCCGAGTTCAATATCCATGCGGGATATCCAATTCGAAGTATGACATTGAAAGACCCGGAGCTTGGAGCCTATCGTGATTTGCGCCGTGATTCAGAGCGAATCAAAACAATGTTGGCGGCTGAGGCCATGGTCGGATTTCGATTTCGAGACAGGATAGAACTTAAAACGGGCCTTGGGCTGAGGAGACTCCATGAGGTTTTCGATTTCACAGACCCGAACGCCAGTAGAACTATTACCAGCATTATCACAGACACTATCTATAATAATGGGACTCCCGTGATCCGCACCGATACCTCAATCATCACTGAATACGGGCAACGCATCAAGTTGTCAAATAATAATTACACATTCGTTGATATTCCCCTGATAGCTGGCTATCGATTTGATGTGAAACAACATCGATTCTGGTTTCATGCCGGAGTGTCCATGAATATGAAGTTTTGGCAACGTGGTGATCTGCTATCATCCGATCAGGAGATAGTGTCGATCAGCTCCAATGATCCAAATCGACATCGTCTGTTCAAGACTTCGACCGGAATAGATGTCCTCGGATCCGTGAGTTACGAACTAGGAATCAACACCAATCAATCCATACAGCTCCGTGCTAACTTCAGATATCCGCTGCAAGATTTAACCTTGGACAACTATCCCATTGACCAGCGTTACAAGCAGGTAAGCCTCGGCTTAGCCTGGAAACATAACTTTTAGCGAAGAAGACTGAAAATGAAATATAGAAATCCCGTTATCATCGCAGGTATTGCCGCGTGTATTCTGGCACTGTTGAGCTGCCAAAAAGAAGTAGATCGGTTCATACCACTCGAAGAAGAGGCTTTCACGCTGGATTTTTCTGCCCTCACTTCTTCAATTGATGATACTGCGCATTTTTCCATTAGCGGTTTAGTGGAACAACGAATTCATACCCCAGCTGGAAGGCAGTTCCACTTTATTCCAGGCATCTTCGAGTATCGGGATGGAAGTGATTGTGTATGTGAGTCAATCCGATTGGAAATTATTGAACTGAAAACCAAGAGGGATTACCTCGTTCATCAAAAGCCAACTGCCTCAGGACATCATCGACTGATATCTGCTGGGGCCTTTCACATTGCTGCCTTCGATGGCTTTCAGCCACTAAAGTTGAAAGCAGGCAAGACGCTGAGCTTCTCTGTGCCTTCTGATCGTCCTGATTTCGAGATGGCACTTTTCTATGGCGAGGAACTCCAAGAAGGATTTACCTGGGTACAGGCAGACCAACAAGCCGGTACAATGACTTCTGTCCAAGTGGTGGAACGACAGTCGGATTCAGCCTTTTTTATCGGATACGATTGCATTACCGCCAGACTTGCGTGGATCAATATTGACAAACTTGCGGACAACGGCGAGGCTAATCCTGTTTGTGTATCAGTGGATTCTCTCACCACTCATCGAAATACTGTCGTTTTTGCAGTTCTGGTTGATGAGTTATCGATCCTAAGCATGTCGCCAACGGATGATCGAAAATATTGCCTTCGACATCTTCCAGTAGGGGCCCGGGTGATATTTATGGGCGTGAGACAATTGGCAAAGGACGAATATGAGATGGCCCTCAAGGAAACCGAAATCGGTAGTGATTATCACGTCAATCTTGAGTTTGTCAACGTCACTTTGGAAGAGATAAAATCTGCTCTGGACGACCTCTAATCTCGATCTCTAGCCTTATCAAATAAACATTACTTTTGAGGCACTTTAAACTGAAAGTGCTTCACGAAATGATCAAAGTAACATTCCCTGACGGCAATGTACGATCCTATGAAAAAGGTGTCACCGCCCTGGACATTGCAGCTTCAATAAGTGAAGGGTTAGCAAGAAATGTCCTGGCTGCAAAAGTAAACGGAGAAGTTATCGATGCAACCCGACCAATCGAAAAAGATATTAGCCTGCAATTACTTACCTGGAATGACAAGGGGGGCAAATCCACCTTCTGGCACTCGTCGGCACACCTACTTGCTGAAGCACTTGAAGTGTTGTATCCAGGAGTAAAGTTTGGGATTGGACCAGCGATTGAAACGGGTTTTTACTATGACATAGATCTGGGAGATCGTCAAATTTCCCTCGAAGATCTTCCGGCTATTGAGGAAAAGATGAAGGAGCTTGCTCAAAGAAAGAGCAATTATGAACGTAAAGAGGTCAGTAAAACAGAGGCCTTATCATTCTTCGAAGCCAAAGGTGACGAGTACAAACTTGAATTGATTGAAGAATTAGAGGATGGCCAGATTACTTTCTATCAACAGGGGGATTTCGTTGATCTCTGCAAGGGGCCACATTTGGTGGATACCTCAAAGATAAAAGCAATCAAACTGACAAATGTTGCCGGAGCCTACTGGCGCGGCGATGAAAAGCGCAAGATGCTTACCAGGATTTACGGGGTTTCCTTCCCAAAACAAAAGGAGCTGCAAGAGTATCTCGAGCTCATGGAGGAAGCTCGAAAACGTGATCATCGTAAACTCGGTGCCGAACTGGAACTATTTATGTTTTCCGAAAAGGTGGGTGCCGGTTTGCCGATCTGGCTGCCCAAGGGAACAGCTCTTCGATCTAGACTTGAAGATTTCTTAAAAGAAGAGCAGCTCAAGAGAAACTACACTCCTGTGATCACCCCACATATTGGTAAGAAAGAATTGTATATCACTTCCGGTCATTATGAAAAGTATGGCCAGGACAGTTTTCAACCAATACAGACTCCGCGCGAATCGGAAGAGTTCTTTCTCAAGCCTATGAACTGCCCCCATCACTGCGAGATCTATGGGCATCGACCCAGATCGTACCGGGAGTTGCCGGTGAGAATTGCCGAATTTGGGACTGTATACCGTTATGAGCAAAGTGGTGAATTGCATGGACTCACACGAGTAAGAAGCTTCACAGTTGACGATGCCCACATCTTCTGTACCCCAGACCAATTGAAGAATGAGTTTCTCGACGTGCTTGACCTGACCATGCACGTTCTCAAAAAATTGAGCTTTGAGAATTTCACTGCACAAGTTTCCTTGCGAGATCCTGAACAAAAAGAGAAATACATCGGATCAGATGAAAACTGGGACAGAGCAGAAAAGATGATTCAGGAGGCTGCTGATGAGGTGGGGCTTGAAACAGTAGTTGAACTTGGTGAAGCTGCATTTTATGGACCCAAGCTGGATTTCATGGTCAAGGATGCACTAGGCAGAAGCTGGCAGTTGGGAACAATTCAGGTAGACTATAATTTGCCCGAACGATTTGAACTGGAATATATCGGATCCGACAATGCATCGCACCGGCCTATTATGATTCATCGTGCACCTTTTGGCTCCATGGAAAGGTTTGTAGGTGTGCTTATTGAACACACAGGTGGTAAATTTCCTTTGTGGATCACACCAGATCAGTTTGCCATCTTGCCGATAAGTGATCAATACATACCCTTTGCCCAGAGTGTATTAAAGCAACTCGAAATGGCCGGCCTTAGAGGTTACATAGATGACCGTACCGAATCAGTTGGCAAGAAAATCAGAGATACTGAATTGTCCAAAGTACCATACATGTTGATCGTCGGGGAAAAGGAACAAGAAAGTGGATCCGTTTCCGTGCGGAGGCAAGGTGAAGGGGATCAGGGATCCTCAACTCCCGAGCAATTCATTGATCTGGTGACAAGCGAGATCTAATCTGGTCTACTTGGCCACACTGACTGCTCTCTTTTCCCGAATCACGGTCACTTTTATCTGTCCGGGATATTGCATCTCATCCTGAATCTTCTGCGAAATCATAAAGCTGAGATCATCTGCATATTCATCTGAGACTTTCTCACTTTCGACGATGACTCTCAGTTCACGGCCAGCCTGCATGGCAAATGCCTTCTGAACCCCATCGTAGCTCATGGCTAATTCTTCCAGCTCTCCGATCCTTTTCATATAACTTTCCAGAATCTCCCTTCGGGCACCAGGACGAGCACCTGAAATTGCATCACATGCTTGAACTATTGGTGAAATAATGTTGTTCATTTCGATTTCATCATGATGTGCACCTACTGCATTACACACGGCGGGGTGCTCACGCAGTTTCTCACACATTTGCATCCCCAAAATGGCATGTGACAATTCTGTCTCCTCCTCTGCCACTTTTCCAATATCGTGTAACAAACCAGCGCGTTTGGCCAACTTTGCTTGCTTCTTACTGAGACCAAGTTCTGCAGTCATGATAGCGCAGAGATTAGCAGTCTCAATCGAGTGCTTCAGCAAATTTTGACCATACGAGGATCGAAATCGCATTCTGCCCACCATCCGAACCAAACTGGGATCTAAACCATGGATGTCCAACTCTATGACAGTGCGCTCACCGATTTCGATAATCTGCTCTTCCAGTTGTTTTCGTGTCTTTGTGACAATTTCTTCAATTCTGGCGGGGTGAATTCTTCCGTCTGCCACCAGTCTTTTCAATGCCAGGCGGCAAAGTTCCCGCCTTATTGGATCAAAACTGGATATCACAATTGCTTCCGGGGTATCATCTACTACAATCTCTGCTCCAGTAGCTGCTTCCAGAGCTCTGATGTTTCGACCTTCACGTCCAATAATCTGACCTTTGATATCATCAGAATCGAGATTAAATACAGTGACCGTGTTTTCAATGGTATATTCAGCACACATCCTCTGAATCGACTGGATCACGATCTTTTTTGCTTCCTTGTTTGCATTAGCCTTAGCTTGCTCCAAAGTCTTCTTGACCACAGCCATTGCCTCTGTCTCTGACTTTGCCTTTACTGCCTCGATTAGCTTTTCCTTTGCATCTGATTCGCTCATTCGGGCAATATTCTCCAATTCCTGTATCTGCTTCTCATTGGCCTCTGCCAACTCCTCTTTCCGCCTCGCCACAATCTTCAATTGCTTTTCCAGATTTTCACGAATTGTCTTATTCTCCACTTCCTGCTGTTCCACAGCTTCTACCCTGGCATTAAAATCCTCTAGCTGTTTTCCTATCTCTTTCTCTTTGTTTAACACATCCATCTCCCGGTCCTTCAGCTCAAGTTTATGCTGTGTCTTGATCTCCTCGTATTGAGCTTTCAGGTTATTGAACTTTTCCTTTGCTTCCTGGATTTTTCTTTGTTTGATTTTTTCGTTCCTGCTCTCTGCTTTGCTTACAATCTTCTCAGCTTTGGTTTCAGCTTCGTCCACCATACGCTTAGCTGTCAATCGAGCCTCCTGGACAACGAGGTCGGCTTTCTTATTAATCTCCTCAATTTTTTTCTGATTCGATCGTCTAAACATTAAGCCGACAGTCAAAAAACCTAATATTACACCACCAACAATACCAATTGCACCATTTAATAGCCATTCCATAATGTCTAAGTTTATAATTAATAAATATTCATCCGCTCTCGGCAGATGAATGATCCAGGTGGGAAGTCTGGCTTCCGAAATGCTAGACTAGCGCTTCATTTAGCAACAAATCGATCTTGTCTACTTTCTCTGACAAGACCTGGAGAGAGGATGCACTTTGGCGAAGCCGATGATTGTCGACGGCGTAAGTCAGCAGGGCCATTGCTAGACAATCCTGCTTGTCTTTATTGACATATGTGAGTTGAAAATCGCGGATCTTCTCGGCCAGTTCGTCCACTACATTTTGGATCACGGCCTGTTCTCCATCCTTGACTTTTAACGGGTAGGATCTACCCGATATGAAAACTTGCATGCTTTTGAGATCGTCTCCCATTACATATTATTGATCAACTCAATGCACTTGTCGATTTCGACGATATATTTATCCAATTCTCTCCTCAAATGCTCCGACTGAGTCTGCATATGAATCACTGTTCCATCCCTTCTATCCTTGAAGTTTTCACGAACTCCAGCCGTTCCCACTCTATATTTTTCAACTTCTTGTTTTAAGCTGACATTCTCCTCAATCAACATAAGATTCTCCTTCTTGAGGTACTCCACCTTCTCCACTAACTGCAACACCTTTTCTTCAAGGCCGGAGAGTTTGAGTAGCATGTCTTGCATAGCTTCAAATATAGTCAGTTTGGCCTTCAATTTAAAAATAAATTCTAGCGCAGCTTAGCGTTCAGTTCTTTCTCCAATGTAGACAACAAAGAATTCATGGCTTCATCAACTTCCTTGTCCGATAGGGTCATATTTTCATCACCTAGAATGAGACTTACAGCATAGGATTTTTTGCCGGATCCGATCACTTTGTCATCAATATAAACATCAAACAAATTCACATCTTTCACCAATTGTTGCTCCCTCAGTATGAGGGATTTGATGGCCTCAAAAGTCATGCTTTGATCCACTACCAGTGCCAGGTCTCTCCGCAGCGTCGGGTATTTACTCACTTGTTCCATGATGATTTGGTCTACTTTGTTCCTGTCTACCAGTAAATGCCAATCAAAATCAGCGTGAAACACAGCTCCACGGACATCAATCCTTTGACAAAAATCCTTTGATACTCTGCCCATGGTCACGAATGGTTCCCCACCAGACGACTGATATTGCAATCCAAATTGCATAGAATCGCTAGAAACCTCGAGAGGAGTCAGATGCTTCAGGCCTGCAATCTGCAATACATTCTCCACGATCGACTTCAGCGCAAAATAAGGGTGATTGGGATCTTCATCCGGGGCACTTAACCATGATTCAGCCTCCCATCCGGTGCAAGTGATTGTCAAGTGATGCTTTTCGATGTATTCAGAAGCTCTCTTGCGGTAAGTATGACCAAATTCAAATAATCGCAAGTTTGTTTGTTGCCTGTTCTGATTATGAAGAATCGTCTCCAGTGCGCTTAACAACATCGTAGGACGCATCACTTCCACCTGGACATTACTCGTGTTGTTGATACGGACCAGATCTTCCTCTGGTATCTCAACAATACCTTCGAAGTACCGATTGTCTACTATAGACATGCCCATCATTTCATGAAACCCCATAGCAACCAGGTAGTCTGCAACCTGGTTCCTTAGGTGGATGGGATCTGGTCTTTTTGTCGTAGCAGCACTTATGCTCATTTTACTTGGTAGCGGAACTCTATTGAATCCATATATCCGTAAGACCTCTTCGATAAGGTCAGCCTCACGCGTGACATCTGTCTTGTTGGTGGGCACTTCTACGGTAATACTGGCTTCATCTTCTATAGTGATTGACATTTTAAGTGCCGACAAGATCTCCTTGACTGCCCCGGGAGGGATTTGAGAGCCAACCAACCGATTCAGTCTTTCGTATCTCAGTCGAACCGCAACCGGTTCGATAGGTTGCGGATAAACGTCGATGATTTTTGAAGCGACCTTACCCTCTGCGTACTTCTCCAACAGCATTGCCGCCCGCTTTAAAGCGACAACACACACATTAGGATCGCTGCCCTTTTCAAATGTCCTGGATGCGTCAGTGTTTAATCCATGTCGACTGGCAGTCCTTCTGATCCATTTCGGCGAGAAATGAGCCGACTCGAGAAAGATTGCGGTTGTCCCCTCAGTAACCCCGGATCGTCTTCCCCCAAAAACCCCACCAATGCACATCCCCGAAGACTGACCATCGCATATCATCAGATCCTCCTCACCAAGAGACCTTTCTTGCTCATCTAAGGTTGTGAATTTGGTACCCTCCGGAAGTGTTCGGACAATTATTTTGTTACCACCTATCTTCTCAAGATCGAAGGCGTGAAGTGGCTGTCCAAGTTCATACAAAACATAATTTGTAATATCGACCACATTGTTAATCGATCTTACTCCCACGGCTTCCAACCGATCTTTCATCCATCGTGGTGATTCCTTGATATGAATGTCCTTGATCACCACTCCGGCATATCGGGGGCAAGCCTCATGGTTCAATACCTCTACAGAAATGTCAATTTGAGGATTGGAATCGTTAAATGCATCGACTGACGGTGGCGAAACCTTCCCATTATGCCCGTGATTAATGGATAATGCCGCTGAAAGATCACTAGCCACACCAAAATGTGATGTAGCATCGGACCGGTTCGGTGTCAAACCAATGTCAAATACAACATCTTCTGTCACTTGAAAGTGATCACTCGCCCACATACCGATTTGAGCGGAGTCTGGAAGGACCATGATACCAGAATGGTCAGAGCCTATCCCTAATTCATCCTCAGCACAAATCATCCCTTCCGAAACCTCGCCTCGGATCTTGCTTTTCTTAATTGTCCAGGACTTGCCCTCTGCATCGTAGAGAGTAGTGCCGACAGGGGCGACCAGCACCTTTTGACCTGCTGCTACGTTGGGAGCACCACAAACGATATTCAAGAGTTCCTCTTCTCCAATATCAACTTTATTCACCGAAAGACGATCTGCATTGGGATGTTTAGCCGTCTCCTTCACTTGACCAATCACCACTCCCTTTAGCCCACCAGGAATAGATGCAATCTTTTCGACGCCCTCTACTTCAAGACCGATCTCCGTCAGAATATCTGTAAGTTGACTCACATCTGGCAAATCAGTGATGTATTGAGACAACCAGTCCAATGAAATCTTCATTCACAAATAGAATCTAATGAGCCAGCAAAGATAAGAATCCTCAGTGTTGAAAATTTCGGTAGACACAAGGTAAAAGAATCACTGTCCGATCTTCGATTCGACACATTGTAGGACTCGCAAATCACCTCCAGACGTTGATCCACGGCTTATGAAAGATACGACCTTGCAATCACGGGCCTTCCACCAACCATCTTCCAGTGGCAGGGTAAATTTGTAGTTGCGAAGCATCCCCTTAAAAGCATCAAACGATGTCGCTATTTCATCTCCATCAACAGGTGTCAGATAGGTTCGCAATACATTTTTATGAAGATAATCTTTCACCACCCCAGTGGGCGCTGCTCGATCGGCCTGGGGGTCAACGATATTGTCCTCCAACAGTGCTATGCAAAGGTCTAGTGGTTCATCAATATCTTCAAGGGGGAGCAAACTAATCTGAACTGTAAGCTCACGGGTATCGGGATCAAATTCGATAGATTGATCCAGATCCACAATGAGCGGTTCGTTCAAGGCGTCGACAATGGAACTTGACCATTTTGAAGAAAATTGCTGAAAAACATTGGCCCCTTCGGGCTTTCTCCTGTCCACCACCGCCGATGGATATCCGATCGGATTACCTAGTAGTGTAATCAGGTCATCCCCGTGTTGAGTCGCAAAATCGAACTTGCTGTCTTCATATGGAAATGCGAAATCACCAGCGTGAACGGTCATAATGATGAGGTTCGAACCATATATTGACCTCAACTCTTCAAGGGCTTCGGTGCCTTGGGGACAATTGGGGCAGCGAGCTCCTGAGAACTCTTCCACTAAGACATTCTTTTCTCCGGGTTCCGGACGTGCCAGGGTATAGGTGGGCTGATTTTCATCACACGATGTCAGTCCGGTCAATAATAGTAATCCCCATAAAATATGTCTCATTCTAAAAAATTGATGACAATGATAATTTAAAGCCGCTGAAGGCAGGTTCCAGTCGGCAAATACCTCCTGCACAGATCACTCCTTCCACTTGTTTAACGTAGCTGAAGCTATATCTGTTTGAACGGCGACTAAAGACCACATCTATTCTGGGATAATGTAGATCATCCGTTTTCTCCGGACTGATATTATACATATCTGAGAGTGCAAAAGACCATTTGGGAGCAATACTGTACTCCAACAAGCCAAACATCCACCCACCAAAATCTTGCTGTGAACTCATATACTGAAACTCTACCCGTATTGACTTACTTCTCGAAATACGACTGAACCACTCAATATAAGGAACCACCGTTTCGACCATGGGTACTCCCGCCTTACCTTCAAATATGCTCTGGTTGTATTGCTGAGCTTGAATACCAAAGATGACCTGTAAAGCTGATGATCGGCGAAAAGTTATCTCGTTGTCAAATTCACGATAAAGTAAATCTCCCTGTAAAGTCCGTACGTCAGAAAAATACTGTACCAGTTTCCACTTCTTGGAAAGCCCATATCTAATCTCCATTTCAATTGCCCGTTCCGAAATACTCTGGGTACTTGGAGTATATCTTCCTTTCAGGCGAAATGTATTGAGCCGCGCCATCGGCGGTAAATAATTTATTAGGCCTCTATTCAATGCAGCAAAGGGGTCCGCTCTAAAATCGAAATCTTCGGTACGCTTATACTCAAGAGTAATACCCAGACCACGGGTTCCAACACTCAATGAACCATAGAAAACCGATCCCGGATCATTTCGAAACCGACCCAGTGTAGTGCCTCCACTATAAAGTGTTCTCTGGCTCTCTGGATCAAAGTAGACATCATTGTGCTTGAAGGCAGCCTCAGTGTAGAGAGACGCGGGACCGAGCGACAATGTATTGTAAACCGTAAAAGCCCAGCTATTGTAAAACAGCCCAATACTATCTTGCGGAGTATATAAACGTACTGTGTTGATCAATTGATTTACTTGATCATCAGACCAGGTCCTATTCACCAGGCCGATCCCTGGCACCATAGAAGATAGCCCATTTTTCCCTATCGTAAGATATCCCTCGACTTGTACAGCTTTGATGCCACTGTCATATGAACCAAACAAATTCTTTTGTTTCCCTATCAGTCCTTTTATACTCCAATTTTCATTGAAATCGTACTTGGTCGAGAGACCGTATAAAGCATTATCGATCAACAATGGTCGTTCCTCATAAGCCCTGAAGATAATCCCGCTTCCTATTTGATCGTAAAGATATCCAGCACTAAGGGCCAATCTACCGATGGTCTTAGTCACATACCATCTGCCAAAGCCTTGAGCCGAATACGAATCATTGGGATTGAGAAGATTACTGTTTTGAAACAGATCAAATCTCACCCCGATATCAAATCCTTTGATGCGATAGCTCAGATCCAACCATGACTCTGCTCCAAATAATTGGTGATCATACTGTGGCGTCCCCGTAGCCCCAATCCTGGTGTCCTCGAGAAAAACATTACCTGTAAGTTGCAGGGAACCTGACAGCTCAGATTCCTCTTGTGTGAGGGATGGTGAGGCAAGAAACATCCAGATTGCGAGAGCAGCAATGACTCGAGAAACTATGGACATGAATACATTCGTTATTAAGGCGTTAAAAGGCCGGCCCACATACCTGCATTACACCTTTTGCCAGTATTTTTAGCAAAAATTGCACCCAAATACCTTCTAAAACAGTTTATGTTGAAATTTAATGTATAAGAAACGCGAAAAAATGATAGTTCTTGTCCGAATTATAGTTCTGGGGTTTTTAGCCCTTCCATACTCGCTGATATTTGGGCAGGTATCTCTCCCAGATGTGGAGCTACGAAACCTTGAGAATAAAAAGGTGACTCTGACTGAGGTGGTCAAATCTAATCAACTTACCATTCTCAGTTTCTGGGCTACCTGGTGTTCACCTTGTAAAAAAGAGTTGGATGCCATCGCCGATGTTTATACTGAATGGCAAGAAGAATACAACGTTGAATTGATTGCTATCTCTGTCGACAATGCCCGTGCAATGGCCCGGGTAAAGCCAATGGTAGTGGAGAAAGGCTGGCCCTACCAGATTTTCATTGATCCCAACCAAAATCTGATGCGAGCACTAAATTTTCAAACCGTCCCCCATACTATTTTACTGGATCGCAATGGAAAGATTGTGTACTCACATTCAGGGTACCTGCCAGGTGACGAGATTGAACTGGAGCAGGAGATGCAGGCCTTATCTAAATAATGCTGTACCTCTCTTAAATGGGCAAAAAAAAAGGCTCCGAAATCGTAAATTTCGGAGCCTTGGTTTGAGTATGTTACGTTAAAGCCTCATTTAACTTAAAGTATCAAAATCAAAAGGGATCACAATTTTGACAATGTAAATGTACTTACTCTTCACCCCCATCGAAACCCCATATTGATGGGGTGCCCTTAGGAATCTCTTTTTTGAGGTGTTTTCACAGATCTGAGCATAAAAAAACTCCGAAATCTTCAAACTTCGGAGTTCAGGTCTTGAGCATGTTGTGTTAAAGCCTCATTTAACTTAAAGTGTCAATATTAAAAGGGATCACAATTTTGACAATGTAAATGTACCTATTCTCTACCCCCCTCGAAACCCCATATTGATGGGGCTGATCGAATTAGATCTCCCCGTCTATTGACAACTTTATTAGTTCTGCTTTGCTATTGATTTGCAGCTTCTTATAGATCTTCTTGATGTGATCTCTCACGGTCTCTATCGAGATAATATACTTATCAGCTATCATTTTATAACTCAGGCCTTCTACCAAACCAGAAACGATCTGTTGTTGGCGTGGCGTTAGCAATTCCTTCCTGGAGTGTTCAGAAGGCGAAAAGTATTGAACCACTTTTCGAGCGATCGATGGAGACATATAAGAACCGCCCTGGTGAACTACAGTCACTGCTTCCAGAATCTGGGGTAATGAGGACCTTTTACTCAAGTAAGAACAAGCCCCGGCACACAAAGCCTTGAAGATCATCTCGGATTCTTCATAGGTAGTTAGCATGATGATATCTGTGTCAGGAACAATTTTTTTGACTACCCGAATTCCTTCCAATCCAGACATACCTGGCAAGCCAATGTCTAGAAGCAGGATGTCGGGAGCTTTGGCTAGTCCGTCACTATACAGTTCCTGAAATGCTTCCAGAGAAACCACTTCGCAAACCACTTCAACATTAATCTGATCAGACAAAAAAGTGACCAGACTTTCCCTAACTATGGGTTCGTCTTCAACGATGCCGATTGCAATTTTCCTCATTACTCTCAAATCTAAAGGTATTTGAATACAAACATGACCCCATATTTGTGGGGGCCTTCTTTATGCGAAGGCCTTCATTTTAATCGTGATCTTGAAGCCATTCTCCTTATCGATTTCCAATTCTGCATTAATATTCTGTGCCCTCAACTCCATATTAGCAAGTCCAGATCCATTCAGTGAAGATCTTGCCTCTTCATGATCCTTTGCATCCCCATTGTCAAATATTCTCATCTCAAATCGCGATCCCTCCCGGGTGAGCACCACATCAGCTCGGGTTGCATTGGAATGCTTGGCAATATTTGTCACTGCCTCCTTAAAGATAAGATAGAGGTTCTGCCGTACCTGCACTGCAATTCTTCGTTCCAAGTTGATATTATGAACCTTGAAATAGCAGGAGATCCCCTTTGGAAACAAAATTTCGGCTGCATGTTCTTTCATCCTCACCAGTAAATCCTCAAATCTATCTTTGCGAGCATCAGTAGCCCAAATTACATCCCTCATCTGAGCCATAGCATTACGACTCATTTCACTGATCCGTTTCAACTTTGGTTTGTCAGATTCCTTTGCGGTGTACTCGAGCAGTTCGGTTTGCATAGCTAATCCTGACAACAGACCCCCCACATCGTCATGTAAATCACTGGATATCTTTGTGCGGAGACGTTCCATCTTGATTGCTTGCTGTAATCGAATGCGGTGGAATAGATAAACAGTAGCCAAAATGAGACAAAATGCGAGAATCAGAAACCACTCCTGACGATAGAAAAAATCTTGAACCGTTATTCCCAAAGTGAATTCTTGTTTACTCAGGTTGCCATTTCTATCTGCCCCTCTGATCCTTAATGTATAATTTCCCGATGGTAGATTGTTGAACCTCAATTCATTGACTGTCCCCAGATTATTCCATCCGATATCCAAGCCCTCCAACATATATTGGTATTGATTCAGGTTTGGGTAAGTATAGTCAGCTAGAGCAAATACACATTGGAAAAATCGATTGGAGGCCGGCAAAATAACCCGGTCGATATTTTGAAGGTTTACTCTTTGCTCAACGATAGCTTTTTCGATCTTGTCATAGTATGACAGTTCTGAAAGTAGGATAGGTACATCAAGGTCTCGTTCCAGCAGCTCATTGGAATTGAATACATTGAGGCCATTGACGCCACCGAAAAAGAGTAGTCCTGTGGTGTCTTTGTAAAAAGAATAACGGTTGAATTCACGATCACTAATCCCGTCCTGTACTCCAAAATTCCGGAAAGATTTGAGATCGATATCAAAATGGGTCAGTCCATTGTATGTGCTAAGCCACATGTTGCCATTCTCGTCCTCGACAATTCCACAGACGTTGTCTGCCGGCAGGCCATCTCGTGTATCATAATACTCAAAGTCTTCCTGCTCAGGATCCCAAATGTTCACTCCAGCACCATCCGTACCTACCCAAATTCTGCCCTGACCGTCTTCCGTGATTACCAGGATATAATTTCCACTGATTTCGTCGAAATCATTCTCATCCTGTTGATGCAGTGTATGGGTACCCTCCTTCACATCAATTGCCAGTAGTCCGTTAGTGGTACCAACCCACATAGTACTATCAGATGCCTGAAACAGATAAGTGGTGTGAAAATCTGCCAGCGGATTGCTAGCATTCTTGTCAAAGTAATGATGAAAACTTTGGGTGCGCCGATTAAAGTAACTAAGGATGCTTTCTTCACCAAGATCGCCAGAAACCAACCAAATGTTTCCATCCGCACCCAGTGTGAGGGCCTGAATCTTATTGGTGAATGAAAAGTATTCAAATGTCGTATCTCCATCGTACCTGATCAACTGGGCCCTTTCAATATCACTGTATCTCGTACCCCATACCATTCCGTCCGGATCAGTTATTAGGTTCTTGGCACAATCACAAAAAATTGCATCCTCGGTGTTATCCTGAGTAAGCTCAATAAGCGTATCAGCATTCTGATCCAATTTGAACCACTCGCTAAACGCATTTGAAAAAATAATCGACCCATCGGGTCCCTTGGTAATTCCTCTGAGATAGGCTCGTGACTGAGAGACACTGGCAGAGGCCAGATATCTCTTTACTCTTTTTTTATACTGGTTCACTTTTTTCACCCCACTTTGCGTACCCAAAAAGAGGAGTTTTTCAAAGTCTTCACTGAATATTTCCGATATCATAGGGTCGATAGCTACCAGGTGTCGGTAATTGATCACTTGATCATCAGCCCCAATTAAGTAGAGGTTTCTGATTTGATCACCATTCTTGGAAGCGATCAACACATTGCCACCCAAATCTTCCCATAGCGATTCATATTTTTCATCTTCTGCAAGACCGACAAACGGGGTAAATAATTCGGCAGCCTCATTATACTCCCAAATTCCAGGCACATTTGAGAATGTCAACCAGAAGCGTCCTTGCTCATCGTGATGCATAATATTGGCAAGGCCAGCCGATGTGCTCAGTGCCAACGTATCATAGGTGATCACGGTCTCAATTTGCCCTGACATATTTACCCTGTATAGGCCCAGATTACTGTCATTGACCCAAAAGATGCCATCTGTCTTTTGGGCAAAAACAAACGTCGATGATGGTCTTGTCACAAACCCTCCATCAATCTTCAGAGTGTCGAAATGGTTTAGATCGACCAGATGTTGGATATACAATTGACTGTCTTGTTCCACCAGGAGTGCCACTGTACCTGTGCGGTCATTGAGATAGATTTCCTCGACTTCGGATTCGTCCAACACTCCATTCTCTGTATTCAAAAAAAGCCGCCTTGCCACGCTTGACCTTGGTGTCAGAATATCGAGAAATCTTCGGTTGGCTTCATACTGAATGATCACTGACCCATCTCGAGTCGAACATAAATTACGTATGTCCTTGGAATTAATGCGGTTGTGGCTCCTGATCTTATTATCAAACGCAGTGACACTTATGCCATCATAACGATTTAGACCATTTCGGGTTGCAATCCATAAGTAGCCAAATCTGTCCTTGATTATTTTCTTTACCCGGCGATCAGATAGACCATGCTCTCGGGAAATCTGGGTAATGTCGGCAATATCAGCCTGCCCCGTCACGATGAACTGTAACAGGCTGAAAACTGCGATCCCAATAATTTTCAAACGCACCATACAAACCAGCTCAAAGGTATATACAATCTATATTCCTTGCCGAGCTTTCCTCCTCAGCTTCAACAATCTTGCCCAAAATGGAACTGCCTCTGAGTAATCAATCCCAGAGGCAGCTAAATTCTTTCCTAAAAAACCTATTGGTCGCTTAGCATGTCGCCAATAATTTGAATCACCTCCTCCAGATAGATATCCTTCTTGACTGATTTGATGTGATCTTCATTATTTGCTTTCCGTGCTTCGTCAGAATTGATATGGGTTATATCTTGCTCAAGATTCTCTATAATCATTCTGTCGATAGGTTGGTACATATCCTTAAACCTAGAATTAGTCCTTTCCCTCTCCTCCAACATAGCCTGATAATTATCTATGTCCAGAGGGTAGGCCAAAGCTTCTTCTTCCTGAGCCTTTAATAATTTTGCTCTTTCCTCGACTAGCTGAAAGGTTGAGTGATTTGCAATTCTCTCAGCACTGGCTACTGACAAACTTTCACGATCGGGCAAGAAAGAGATCTGCTGCTGGTAATCTACTGGCTCAATCTGACTCCACTCCAGAGGGGTTTCATATTCTTTTTCTCCAATCTTTATGTAGTTGTACAAAGAGGGTAACACGATGTCAGGCACAACTCCACGCAACTGAGTAGATCCTCCATTTACCCGGTAAAACTTTTGGGTTGTGATTTTCACTTCACCCAGTGGCTTTAAATCATTATTACCGACTACAAAGCGATCTAATTGGTGAAACCGTTGCACTGTGCCCTTGCCGAATGTTGATGAACTTCCTACGATTATTGCGCGATTGTAATCTTGCATAGCTGCTGCAATGATCTCCGACGCTGATGCGCTGAAATGGTTGACCATAATGACCAATGGCCCCTTGTAATGCACTCTATCGTCTTCATCTTCTAGCACATATGGTTTTCGTTCTCTGGATTTTACCTGGACGATTGGTCCCTCTTCTATGAACAAACCACTCATATCGACCACCTCAGACAGAGAGCCACCTCCATTATTTCTCAAATCAAGTATTATACCTTGTACTCCGGCAACGCTTAACTTCTCTACTTCAGTTTTTACATCTTCAGCACAACCGGGCTGACCGTCTGCTTCAAAATAAAATTTAGGTAGTTTGATGTAGCCCACTTTTGACTCTTTTCCCTCCAATGAAAGGATCAAGGACTTTGCTTTACCTTCTTCGATCACTACCTGATCTCTGACTATCGAAATCTTCTGAACTTGGCCATCCGTCTTCTTAACTGTCAGAATCACCTCTGTGCCCTTCTTTCCCCTGATCAGGGAGATCACATCGTCAATGCGCCAGCCTCGAACGTCTTTGCTGTCTTCGCCAGCTTGTGCTACTTCAATGATCAAATCATTTTCTTCCAGGTCTTTTTGCTTCCAAGCCGGACCCCCCGGAATAATCTGAGACACTTTTGTTAACTCGCCTTCGGGGGTAAGTCTGGCTCCGATTCCTTCATAACTTCCAGACATGTTAATGTCGAAATCCTCTTTCTCCTTGGGGCTGAAATAGTTGGAATGTGGATCAAAGGTGCCGGTAACAGCATTTAGAAAATCTTCAAAACGATCGGACCTTCTCAAGCTGTTGAGCCGGGTGAACCACTCATCAAAATTGGTTTTGACAGATTCAATTGATTCCTCCAAAATCTCAACTTCAGATTTTTCTTCTTCCTCTGCTTGCGCTTCCTTCATGCCGTACACTTTGCTCATCACCTCATACTGGATCAAATCGTTCCAAAACGATTTTAAAGATTCATCATCGGCAGACCAATCGCGTTTGGAGGCATTCAAAACAATATCACCAGTCTCATGCAAGTCAAATGGTTGCGTTATCCTCTCCTCATAAAATTGTTGTGACTTGGAAATTCCACTGGAAATCAAGGTAACAGCCAGATCAAGAAATTCAAATGACCCATCTTCAATCGCGTCATCAAGCTGAAGACGATAGGTCGATAATTGATCTATATCCTGCTGGGTTAGAAATCGTTTAGCCGGATCCAGATATTTGATAAACCGATCATACACGTGGGCGGAAAGCTCGTCATCCATTTGCCTAGGTGCAAAGTGCACCCTGTCCAGGAATTTTACCACCGCTTGCAGGGTAAAGAATTCCTTTTTGATGTTATCTTCCTTGGTGGGTATCGAAGTCTTAAAGAAGACCCCCGCCAGAGCGATTAGCAGAATCAACGAACTTCTTAAAACCATATTACCCATTCGTTTTGTTTGTGACGTCAAAAACACTAATTAAATATACCCGTTTTCCACCCAATTTGTTTTGGGTGATCCGATGGCTATTCTAATTTAACGAATTTATAACGTAGAATAGTCAGTGTCTATGACGACTACAGCAAAAAGAATGCCTTAGATTCCGAGCTAGCTTTAGCTTGGAAGCTAGCTAGAGAAAAGGCGCGATCACTAAGGCCACCACCGACATGAGTTTAAGAAGGATGTTTAGTGAGGGCCCGGAGGTATCTTTAAAAGGATCTCCTACGGTATCACCCACCACGGTAGCTTTGTGAGGATCAGACCCTTTGAGATATTCCTTACCATCGATCACCACCCCTTCTTCAAACATCTTTTTCGCATTGTCCCAAGCTCCCCCTGAATTCGATTGAAAAATGGCCATCAGGACTCCAGCCACAGTAACACCTGCCAGCAATCCTCCCAGCATATTTGCTCCTCCCAGAAAGCCCACCAGGACTGGGGTCACGACTGCAACAAGCCCCGGCAATATCATCTCACGTATTGATGCTTTCGTCGAAATTTCAACACATTTGCTGTACTCGGCTTTTCCATCAGCTGCTTGGAAGATTGCCTGATCTTCCTTCGACCAATCTCCAAATTCATGACCAGAGTTTTTCTTCATGACCGCAAGGGCTTGCTTTAATTCTGGAATCGAATTAAACTGACGTCTTACCTCCTGGATCATGTCCATCGCAGCCCGTCCAACGGCGTTCATCGCCAGTGATGAAAACAGGAATGGTAGCATACCTCCAACCAGCAAACCTGCCATGATCTTCGGCTGAGAAATGTCAATGGTATCAATTCCCGCCACCGTCATGAAGGCAGCAAAAAGGGCAAGAGCGGTCAATGCGGCTGAACCGATGGCAAATCCCTTTCCAATGGCAGCAGTGGTATTACCCACTGCATCAAGTTTGTCCGTTCGTTTCCGCACCTCCTTATCGAGCTCGCTCATCTCGGCAATACCACCGGCATTATCCGATATTGGACCGTATGCATCCACGGCGAGCTGAATGCCGGTATTACTCAACATACCTACAGCTGCAATCGCAATTCCGTAAAGTCCGGCAAACTCATTTGACAGAACGATTGCTGTAGCCAGCACGATGATAGGTAGAGCAGTAGACTGCATACCTACTCCTAAACCGGCAATGATGTTGGTAGCACTTCCCGTTAGTGATTGCTTCACAATGTTCTTTACTGGCGGCTTGCCAGTGCCTGTATAATATTCTGTTATGTACCCGATTAGAAGGCCTGCTACCAATCCGGTAATTACCGCACCAAAGACTCCCATGGAGGTATAGGTTTCGCTCCCAAAGGTCCAGCTACCGGGTAGCATCCATTGGACAATAAAAAATGTCGCAATAAGCATGACCACTGCTGCAAAGATTTCACCAGTGTTCAGTGCCTTCTGTGGATCACCCCCTTCTTTCACTCTCACAAAAAAGGTCCCTATAATGCTGGTTACAATTCCTACGCCTGCCAGCACCAGAGGCAATAATACCGCGTTCAATCCACCAAAATCATTGGTGGTTTCGTAGCCGGCCAGTCCGAGGAAAGCTGCTCCTAAAACCATAGTTCCAATGATTGAACCCACAAAAGACTCAAACAGGTCAGCACCCATTCCGGCAACGTCTCCCACATTATCACCTACATTGTCAGCTATAGTTGCAGGATTGAGTGGATGGTCTTCAGGAATTCCAGCTTCTACTTTTCCCACCAGGTCGGCCCCTACATCAGCTGCTTTGGTGTAGATTCCTCCTCCTACTCTGGCAAAAAGAGCTATTGATGAGGCGCCAAACGAAAATCCTGTGACTACTGTAATCACCCGCATTGCATCCCAGTCCATTTGCGAGTAGACAAGAAATAAAGTCCCAAGGCCAAGAACTCCCAATCCGACCACACCGAGACCCATAACCGATCCCCCAGCAAAAGCGATCTCCAGGGCCCGGCCCAAACTTTCACGGGCAGCATTTGTGGTACGTACATTTGCCTTTGTGGCAACTCGCATTCCTATGAAACCAGCCAATCCAGAACATACTGCACCAATGATAAAGGAGACTGCGACCAGAGGATGGGACTCCTCATTACTACCTCCACTGATAAAAAGCAAAATGGCCACCACAACTACAAAAATTGCCAGGATGCGATATTCGCTTTTGAGAAAGGCCATCGCTCCATCCGAAATATTCCCGGCAATCCTTGCCATTCTCTCTGTACCTACTTCCTGTTTAGCTACCCAAGATGATCTCCAAAACGTGTAGATCAGAGCTACTATTCCGAAAATGGGGATCACGTAAGTCAAGGTTTGACCCATCATATTGCTGTTACTTTTTCTGTGAAACTTGTTCCTGCTGCTACATCAGATATCAGGAATCAGAAGTCTTAAATTTGGTCGGCAAAATTAAGGTTAATTTAATAGATGTCATAATACCAGAAAGCGTTCTGACATCAGTCCGTTATCCACTTGACTTTTGTAGGCAAGGGGTCCCTTTTTCGCTCTACTTCAGGCATGTCATGATGACCCAAAAAGAACAATCCGAAGCAGCGCTCTCCCTCCTCCAAACTTGTGAATTGATCCAAAGCCCCAATGACTTTTGACGAACTCCAATAACCTCCCAAGCCTAATGCACTCGCAGCAAGCCAAAGGTTTTGAACGGCACAGGACAATGCAGCCAATTCTTCCCATTCCGGAATGCTCTCTTTGGGATCACGCTGCAGACATAGCAAAATGACCGCTTGTGATTTCTCACATTTCCTTATTGCCTTATCGTACTTCCGTTGCTGAAATTGGTCTGACGACTCGGATTGTTTGTAGTATTCTGCCATAAATTTTCCCAATCTGGGCAATGCAGCGCCCATAATCACTTTGAATCTCCATGGCTGAGTCAGTTTATGACTAGGTGCGAGATTCGCCATTTCAAGGAGAAATTCAATCTCCTCCTGCGATATCTTCTCATCGTTAAAGTACTGGGGAAAGACAGCCCGCCTACTGTCGATGAATGCCTCAACTTCCCCTTTCGAAAATCTCTTATACTTCATTTTATGATGATATAAATTTTTTTTTAGGTAAATCTAAATATTCTTTATCTTAGACGTAACTAATGAAAACTTAGATGAGTTTTTCCACCTCCGAAGAAAACTATTTGAAAGCGATCTTCAAAATTGCCGAGCGCAAAGGTGTGCCAGTTTCTACAAATGCCATTGCCAAAGAACTTCATACTTCGGCTGCGTCAGTGACAGACATGTTACAGAAACTAGCGGAAAAACAATTGGTCCAATACCGAAAATATCGAGGAGTTGAGCTTACTTCAGATGGAAAGGAAGTAGCCACTCAACTGATCAGAAAACACAGATTATGGGAGTCATTTTTGGTTGAGAAACTTGGATTCTCCTGGGATGAAGTTCATGATATTGCCGAACAACTTGAGCACATAGACTCCCCCCTGTTGGTCAATCGGTTGGATGCATTTCTCGATTTTCCAAAATTTGATCCACATGGAGACCCCATTCCCGATCGTAACGGAAAATTTACCCTACGCAGCCAGATTCCCCTGCATCAGCTCAGTTCCGGAGAAGTAGGAATAGTTATCGCCGTTCAGAATCATGAAAAGGGATATCTGACTCTATTGGATGAACTGGACATCCAAATCGGGACATCCATCAGACTGATTGAGACTTTTGATTTTGACAATTCGCTCAAAATAGAGGTAAGTGATTCGCGAGAACATCTCATCTCTGATCACATTTCAAAAAACATCTATGTACGTAAAGTCTAAGATCACATGTTTCCTATTCGCCGCATTCATAATAGGAACCTTCTCTGGGTGGAGCCAGCAGAAACCAAAGGTGGTGGTAACTGCATCGATGATTGCCGATATGGTCGAGAATGTTGCTGGGGATCTCGTAGATCTTACCTGCATTGTACCTATTGGTAGCGATCCTCACCTATACGAACCGACACCTAAAGATGCCAGGATTGTGGCTGAGGCAGACATCCTCTTCAAAAATGGTTTAACGTTTGAGGGGTGGCTTAACGAACTCATAGAAAATGCAGGATCAAAAGCTGTGGTGGTGACTGTCACCGAAGGTGTGAAACCGATCGAGAGCTTAGTCTATCAAAACGCAACAGACCCACATGCCTGGATGGATGCTGAAAACGCAATGATCTACGTTGATAACATTACAAAAACACTAGTAAAATTCGACCCGGACAACGCATCGATCTATCAACAGAAGCGGGATCAATATCGTAAGCAAATCCGCGCTATAGATGAATACATCAAGACTCAGATTTCATATATCCCCGAGGAAAAACGCATTTTGATCACCTCTCATGATGCATTTCAATACTATGGCCGGAAGTATGGTCTCAAGTTGGAATCGGTGATGGGCACTTCCACTGATGCTGATGTCCAGACGGCTGACATTGTACGGTTGAATGAAGTAATCAGGACAAGTAAGATTCCTGCAGTTTTCATCGAGAGCACGATAAATCCTAAGATACTCGAACAATTAGCGAGAGATAACAAAATACGAGTGGGGGGCAAACTCTACGCAGATTCGATTGGTGACAAGGACAGTCCTGCTCCCAGCTATATCGCGATGCTCAGGCATAATACAGACATCATCGTTTCAGCCCTGACAGCAGATCCAGCCGAGGCAAATACCAGTGGTGAGGAGTCTGGAAGTCCCACTTCACTGTATGTGATTCTTGCCGCGGTCTTACTAGTCATATTTTTTCTTTTGGTGAGAAGGTTCAGTGGATCATGAGCAAGATCATTCATATCAAAGACTTATCAGTATCCTATGAGAAAAAACGGGTACTCACTAACATCTTTCTAGAGATCGAATCCGGCCATATCTATGGGTTAGTAGGCCCAAACGGAGCTGGTAAGTCCACCTTGGTAAAAGCCATTCTAGGGCTAATTGACATCAATCGCGGATCGATTTTAATCAAAGGCAAACCTATTGAAGAAAGCAGACCAAATATCGTCTACGTACCTCAAAAAGATGATATCGACTGGCAATTCCCTGCCACAGTGTTAGATGTGGTACTTCAAGGCAGGTACCCTCATAAGAAAATTTATCAGCGCTTATCAAAATATGATCGCCAGATCGCTCGACAATCTCTCGAATCGCTAGGCATCTCACATCTCGCAAAAAGACAGATTGGTGAACTCTCCGGAGGTCAGCAACAGAGAGTCTTTCTAGCTCGGGCGTTGTGCCAACAAGCAGAGATTTTTCTCATGGATGAACCCTTGGTAGGTGTTGATGTGACGACAGAAGAACGAATCATTCAGCTACTTCAGAACCTTGCCGAACATGGTAAGACACTGATCGTGGTACATCATGATTTGGCCACTGTTGAAGCATATTTTGATCGGGTGATTATGCTCAATCAGCGGCTGATCGCTTACGGTGACACGAAGTTTGTTTTTACTGAGGAAAATATCAATAAGACATATAGCGCACAGCTCCCTATCCTGCACAAAACTGGCCTTATCGAATAATAGCAATTGGTATTAGGGATTTATCTAGAGATTCAATCGGAACTCTTGTCCTAAAGAAGGGATCTCGACCTTTTTGGTGATATACTTTTGTAGCAAATCACGAAATGCCACTTGGGTTTCATATTCACCATGAACCAAGAACATCTTTCGAAGCTTCTTTTGGTTTTTGACAAATTCGATCATCTCATAACGATCTCCATGAGCAGAGAATGACTCGATACGCTCAACTTGTGCTCTTACCGGTTTCTTCTCGCCAAACAGCTTAATATCCTTGATTCCATTCAGCAGCATACCTCCAGGAGTGTCCGGAGAACAATATCCGACGATCAGGAAGGTATTCTTGGGATTGTCGATATTGTTGTACAGATGATGTCTCACCCTGCCGGCATTCATCATTCCTGAAGAACTGATAATGATGCATGGTTCATTTGAATAATTCAAAGATTTCGAGACTTCAACATCCCTGACATATAGAAGATTGTTAAAACCAAACGGATTCTCATCGACCAGCATGTATTCGTTCAATTCGTTGTCGTAACACTCCGGGTGTGCTCCAAAAATCTGAGTAGCATTTACTGCCAATGGACTATCTACATAGACTGGAATCCGTGGCAGGACTTTCTGATTTTCCATCTGATCCAACATATAAACAATCTCCTGGGTTCGGCCAACGCTGAACGCCGGTATGATTAGCTTACCCTTTTTCTCAAGACAGGTATGCCGAATCAGATCTAGAAAACGATCAGTCTCTTCCGCCTTGCTTTCATGATCCCGGTTACCATATGTTGATTCACAAATAAGAAAATCCACTTCCGGCATCTGCTGTGGATCTCGGAGGATCGGACGATCCGGCCTTCCGATATCAGCAGTGAATCCGAAAAGCAGTTCCTTGCCCTTTTCGCGAATTTTTAAAGTGACACTGGCGCTGCCAAGGATATGACCCGCATCGCGATACTGAATTTCAACATCGGGATGAATCCGAAACCAGTGATCATATGGCATAGCACAAAACCTTTGCATAGTCTCGGCCACATGCTTTGAGCGATATAGGGGCTTGACAAGCTTCTTTTTATTCTTCTTTTTGGCCTTCTTATTCCTGTATTCTGCATCGCGCTCTTGAATGCGAGCGCTATCCAGTAGCATAATGGAACACAAGCTGCGAGTAGCGTGAGTGGAATATATCTCTCCCTGAAATCCGTCTTTCACCAATCGTGGTAGACGGCCAGCATGGTCAATGTGAGCATGTGACAATACGACACAGTCAATAGACTTTGGATCGAAATACCATTGACGATTAAAATTGTGCATGGCTTTGTCATTACCCTGGTACAATCCACAGTCTAGCAAAATGGTATATCCGTTGTCAAGGGTAATCAGATGACAGCTGCCAGTAACGAATCTACTGGCACCGCAAAACTTTATCTGCATATTGGGTAGAGATCTGCTTAAGCGCCCTGAAAATACTAAATCTTTCGAGCTACTTTCCCGGCGTTTAATGCAATAGGGATTGCGGTGATGCTATTCAATATATGCGGATACCACCATACTCCGATTCGATACTAACAGCTGCCAATGCGGCCTCTGCACCAAGGTATCCTTCCAGTTCCAGATGATGATCGTCCTTGTCTTCTTTCAAGAGCCTGATTCCATCCGGTAGCTTGACAGATGTATAATTGCCATCAATCATGAGACGATACTGACTTAACTCACCCAAATCAATGTTGATCCCAACATATCGACTATCAACACGGATCTCTTCCAACTCCCGACTCACTCTATCGATCTTCAGGCTACCATGACGGAGGTCCGCATTGCAACTAAAAACCAACAGGTCAATATCGATATCTGTATTATTTGTTTCAATCGTCACACGCTCAGCTTTATCGATCTCTATCTGATCAAACTTCCCATCGTTGTGAAAGACTCCAACGTCACCTATCTTGTATCCATCATAGTTGCTGTCGCTATCTATCTCATTAGCGCTTTCTATAGTCACCTTTGAAAATTTCGAGTCTATGTCTACCGTATTGGCATCATTGATTCTTAGCTTGGAATATGCAAGGTCCACTATTGCCTGATTCGTTTTAGCTATCGTCCCATTTCCGTAGGCAATATCGAGATGGAGGGTTGTGGCAGCATGATCCATTTCCATAGTACCGTGTTTAAGTTCAATCCTGGCACTGCCAAATATGTTTTCAACATCGATGTTCCCATATTGGTTACTCACCTCCAGATTACAGCTTTCAGGCATGAATACCTCATAATTAATAGCGATGTCTGCATCTCCCCACCAGCTTCGAACGAACCACCAGGTAGAATTAGCAGAGCTAATCTCCGTCTCTGCCTTCACGAAATTGTCATCGTTAGAAAAATCGATTCGAATTCTTTCAAATGTACTTTCAGCACGTCGATCAGAATTGGCAAAAACGCGGATTGTAACCTTGATCTCGACTTCATTCTTTGCCCAGGTTGAGATATCTATATCACCATGCAAGTTTTCCAAATCCACTGTCCCCTCTTCGGTGATACTGAATGACTGCTCGATGGTTTTCGTGTACTCCCTTTTAGCATTAGCTGCTTCAACTTGGAGTAAAATACTGCAAAACACAAGCAGGATTAACCTAAAGTGTCTCTTCCTCATCATACGGTATAAAGTTTAAAGGATTGCTGTACTCGACCACATTCTCCAGCAGATGGACCTTGGTCTCGTAAGTTGCAATGATCGATTCCATGATTTTAGCCTTAGTGCCTTTCGGAGCTCGTACTAGGTCGACTTTCAAATCCTCCAATTGCTGATCCAATTCAGCTAGGGCTGATTGTTGCTCTGACTGAATAGGGTTGTTGGCAAGCATGGTGTACTGAGTGGCGATCTCTTCTTCAAAGTAAGCAACTAGCTCGCTGTATTCCCCGGGCTTCTCCAGTTCTGAAAGGGCTTGATATTCATAATAGACCGGTGCAAGTAGAAATCCGGTGATCACTCCTAGAATCAAAATAGCTGCCGAAGCTGCGTATGCAAGCCAGGTGATTCTTCGAGTAGCTTTGGGGAGCTCTTTTTCTATTCCTGCCCACACCTTGAGTGAAGGTCTCTCATTATCAAAAGCTTCCCTATTCTTTTGAATAAATTCCTCTATTGGATCAAAATTCATTTCTAACAGACATTCGATTTATCACTTAATAATTCTCTCAGTTTTGCCTTTGCCCGGCTATATTGGGACTTGGAAGCTCCTTCTGAAATTCCCAAGATTTTTCCGATCTCTTTATGGTCATAGCCTTCCATCAGATACAAGTTGAAAACCGTTCGATATCCATCTGGCAAGTCCTTCATCGCCTCCTTAATGCGTTCAACCTCTAATTGATCCACCACCGGTTCACTTGATTGATCGGGGATTTGCACAGACGAAAATTCCACAAAATGCATTTTTCTCTTTTTCAGCGAATTTATGCACTGATTGATCACGATCCGTTTGATCCATGAGCCCACTGAAGCTTCGAAGCGAAATGAATCAAGCTTACCAAATATGTCAACAAAGGCGTTTTGCAGAACATCTTCTGCGGCTTCGCGATCGCCCATCATTCGCAGGCAGACGTTGAACATCGCCTTGCTGTAAGCCTGGTAGAGCTGAAACTGAGCTCTTCGGTCGCCAGCCTTACACAGCTCTACGAGCTCAAAATGCTGCGTGTGGGATTGCAATCCGAATGTAGTTTGTGAAAAGACAGTGTGATGCCCAAATAGGTTGCATCAAATGGAGGTAAATTTCTCCTGAATACTTATTCTTCTTCGTTCGACGACAGCCGTGTTTGCAGCTTTTTGTCATCTACTTTATTGTCCAGAAAGCTATTTAAACGATCAATAGGTATGGTAGATTCGATTTCACCAAATTCATTGATACGTATATCGAACCCTCGCAAGTCATTATGAGCTTCCGGGTCTCCTTTCTTGGGTATCTTCTTCGGCATCTTTAAAATCTTTAACGGTATCTCAGCTTGTGTGGGTTCCCGCATCCACGCTTATTCTGTCAAAGTGTTGTGGTCCATTCTTAAGTCTGGCAACCGCAGTGGATTGACCCATCACTTCCAGCACCTCGAAAAGGTCAGGACCACCCGCTGTCCCAGAGATGGCCAATCTGATCAGTGGCAGGACATTTCCAAATTTTAGTTGTTGCGCCTTGATGTAGTCGTTAACCCTGGTCTTAATGTGATCCGATTGAAATGGGTGGAGGGTTTCAATTATTTCGCTGATTTTGCTATACGGTGCCCTTAACTCTTCTTTCCACTTCTTTCTCACGGTTTTTTCCTCAAATGTAGACACCTCCTCAAAGAAAAAACTCGCTGCTGCTGGAATCTGTTTTACCGTTTGCACTCGTTCACGAAAGAGTTCACAAATGCGTTTCATTTTGTCAGTAGAAGTATGATATCCGTTCTCCTCAAAATAGTGAGAAGCTAGACTATACAACTGATCTGCTGTCAAGCCCTGAAGGTACTGTGCATTGAACCAGAGTGCTTTGTCAAAGTCAAATCGTGCACCAGATTTGCTGACTTGGCTAAGGTCAAAGGATTCAATAAGTTCGTCCATCGAGAAAATTTCCTGCTCAGTTCCTGGGTTCCAACCCAGCATCGCTAGAAAATTAATGACCGCTGGTGCATAGAATCCGGCAGAGCGAAATCCTTCGAAAGACTCTGAGTTGTTTTCCGGCATCCATTCCAATGGAAATACAGGAAAGCCGAATTTTTGCCCATCGCGCTTACTGAGTTTACCACTTCCACCCGGCTTCAATATCAAAGGTAGGTGGGCGAATTCCGGCATCGTCTCTTCCCAACCAAATCCTTCATAGAGTAGAACATGATGAGCGGTACTCGAAAGCCACTCCTCACCTCTTATCACGTGAGTGATGTTCATCAGATGATCATCTACGACATTTGCCAAGTGATAGGTAGGTAGCCCATCCGCTTTCAGTATCACCTTGTCATCCAATTCGCTTGATTCGAAACTAACAGACTCGCGGATTCGATCCTTGAACGTAACCACTTTATCTTCTGGTACTTTCATTCGAACGGTGTAAGGTACGCCCTCCTTCAGCAGTCGACTCACAGTCGCCTGATCTAGTGTGAGGGCATTTTTCATCTCCATCCTGACCCGATGGTCATATTTTGGAATGTGATTACCTCGTTCAATCTCACTTTTCCTCATGGTATCGAGCTCTTCCGGGGTATCGAAGGCATAGTACGCATGCCCCAGGTCGATAAGCATACTGACATGTTTCTGATAAATATTCTTACGTTCTGACTGCCGGTAGGGTCCATACTGTCCTCCCTGATCAGGCCCTTCATCGGGTTGCAGTCCACTCCATAGCAGAGCTTCTTTGATGTACTCCTCCGCACCATCAACATAACGCTGCTGATCGGTATCCTCTATGCGTAAGATGAAAGTCCCGTCATGCTTACGGGCAAACAAAAAATTGTATAGCGCTGTACGCAGACCACCTATATGAAGTGGTCCGGTTGGACTTGGAGCAAATCTGACTCTGACTTTTGCCATTCAAAAAGGGAGATTAGAAATAAATGAAATTTGAATATGTTACGATTTTTTATAATATTTAGTTAACTGTGATAAAGAAACATTTAGGGAGTTTGAAACGTTATCATAGTGCAATTGAGCAACAAATTTAACTGAAATCTTAATCCTTCCGAACAGATTCTTCGAGTCAACATGTATCTAGCCAGAACACCCGAATTTATCCAAGGTCTTTTTCCAAACTTTGTTTGGCGTATTCCCACTGAGGAAAAAACAATATTCTTAACCTTTGATGATGGTCCGATTCCCGAAAGTACTCCCTGGATTCTAAAGGAGTTGGAAAAGCACAATGCAGAGGCAACTTTTTTCTGTGTTGGCGACAATATAATTAAGCATCCACATCTCTTTCATCAAATGATGAAAGGCAATTTTGGACTGGGATCACATACTTTCAACCACTTATCTGGGTGGGGAACAGAAAATATCCAGTACTTCCATAATGTCCGTCGAGGAGCCACATTAATCAAATCTGCAATGTTTCGTCCACCGTACGGACGTCTGCGTCCCAGCCAGGTTCCTTTTCTTATGAGGCACTACTATATCGTTATGTGGGACGTTTTAAGTGGCGATTTCGATCCGAAGATCTCAGCTCAACAGTGTCTTGACAATGTCATGGAAAACGCCGCACCGGGATCAATTATCGTTTTTCACGATAGCCTTAAGTCATTTGATAAATTACAGTACGTTTTACCAGAGGTTTTGAAGCACTTAAGCGCTGATGGATATCGATTCGAAAGTCTCACAGAAGATCTACTATGCACTTTCACCAGTTTACGCAAGTCAGCTTGAAGCCTCTACCTAGGCACTTCCTGAAAACAGATGTCGGAACATTTTCCACCCTGACTGCTGTTTATTGACTTAAAATTGCCGATGCAAAAACCAAAGGATTTTCTCAAAGCCTGGAGGGATAAATTAAATGAAATTCAAGTCCTTTCTCAATTGAGAAATGGTTTCCGCCTTATAGGGGTACAAGCGGTATATGCCGCCCTGCTGCTTTTCTTTGCATACAAACGTTCTGATACCCCCAGCTGGGCAAAGCGTATCATCCTAGGTTCGCTGGCCTATCTCCTCGCACCACTGGATCTCATTCCAGATCTGTCCCCCTTTTTTGGCTTCACCGACGATCTTGGAGTTTTGATGTTTGGATTGGTCAGCATTGCCGGATATATTGATGGTGATGTTCGAACCAAAGCCAGGGACCAACTTAAGGGTTGGTTTGGTGAGGTTAGTCAGGAAGACTTGGCATCTGTCGATCGCCAACTGTAATATCAGGTGAAATTCACACGACAGATATTTTATAAATTCACGGCTCAAGAATCGAATTATCATGCGATACAACGCTCTACATCCAGCCACCTTTAAGCAAAACAGAATTCGTTTTACCCGTGAGATGAGACCGGATTCCATTGCTATTTTCCAAAGCAATGATGCCATGCCTCGAAACGGTGATCAATTCTTTCCCTACCGGCAAAATTCGGACTTCTTCTACCTGTCTGGAATTGACCAACCGGAATCAGTACTTGTACTATTTCCCGACAGCCCCAAGGAAGGTCTGAAGGAGGTCCTCTTTGTTAGGAAAGCCGATGAAAAAAGAATGATTTGGGAAGGACCTACCTACTCTAAAGAAGATTGCCGTTCGATTTCCGGTGTCAAAAGAGTGATGTGGCTCTCTGAGATGGAAGGTCTTTTGCAACAAATGATCCATCAAGCTAAACGAATCTATATCAATGGGAATGAGAATGACCGATTTAGCACGGAGATCAAATCCCGCGATCAGAGATACTACGAGTATCTAAAAGAAAAATATCCTTTCCATAAATATCACCGGGCTCAGCCTATTTTGCGAAGGCTCCGCATGATCAAGTCACCGGCTGAAATAGAAGCGATGCTTAAAGCGTGTCAGATTACAGCCAAAGCATTCGATCGTGTCCTTCAAACTATCGAACCCGGCCAGCCGGAATACGTGGTGGAGGGAGAAATTATCTCCACTTTTATTAAAGAAGGAGCAAGTGGCCATGCCTATTCACCTATTGTAGCCAGCGGCAGCTCTTCATGTATATTGCATTATGTTCACAATGATCAGATGTGCAAAGATGGTGATCTCCTGCTCCTCGACTTTGGATGTGAATATGGCCATTATGCTGCTGATCTTACTCGTACGATTCCAGTGAATGGCCAGTATACATCAAGACAACGCCAAGTCTATCAGGCAGTATTGAGGGTGCTCAGGGAGATTCGAGACATAATGGTTCCTGGCAACACCATTGAGGAACTGAACCAGGAAGCAGGTCGACTGATATCCCACGCCCTGGTAGACCTTGATCTGTTGGATAAATCAGATATACCTCATGATTTCACAAAACCGAACCTACCTCATCAGAAGTTTTTTATGCATGGCGTCTGCCATCATATAGGAATGGATGTTCATGATCTCAGTGATCGAAATCTTCCCCTTCAATCTGGAATGGTGTTAACCTGTGAACCCGGTATTTATATACAGAACGAGGACCTGGGTGTGCGTATCGAAAACAACATCTTGGTCACCGACAACGGGCCAGTCGATATGATGAAAGACATTCCTATCGAATGCGATGAAATCGAGACTATCATGCACGAAAAAGCAGTGATCTAATCAATGAATTTCCCCCTTGCAAAAAAGATGCTCTGCGGTCGGCGCCAACTCGGATGCTTGAGGTTCCATCGTAATATTGATGGCAGAAATATTTGGTAGGTAAGGGAGTTCATGCCAGCGTCGAGAGAGTTGGATGATACCCATATCGACCATTTTACCTGCCGAATCAGCCCAAACCTTATAACACCAGCCATTTGGTGGCGGGGGCAATTCAAGTATGTGCATCATTGCATTTCTCTCCCGGTCATTCCAATAGATCAGGCAGTCTGCAGTATTCTTGTTGTCTACACTTACCAACTGGATTTGTTTGGTATTGCGATGGGTAAGCAGGTGATGCAATGATTGCATCTGCACACTTTCATTAACTCTCGCTTGCCAGTCTTCCTTTTCATTGTCAAAGGCCGCCAGAAGCCGATCGTTCTGAGATCGTAGTTCCTGGGTCTTGGAATATAAGTGAATTGTAAGTATTGCAAATCCTAATGCAACAATCCCGGTCATTCCCAAAATAGTCTTAGAAAATGCTGTCACTTTTCCAGACAATCTTGACATCTTTCTCAGCGAAACTGACTTCTGCGTCTTCTTGCAGTAATCGTGAACGCCTGACTTCAAACGCCGTATCATTTGCCGTACTTCCGGGTCGGCTTCGGCCAATTGTTCTATTTCTACAGCGACCTCCTCCGGACAAAGTCCCAGGACATATTCTTCCAGCAAACCTGAATTCAGGAGTTCATCTTTAGTCATAGGCAACACATTGCTTCCTTACCAGTTGGGCTACTTGATGTTAGATACCAAGCCCAACTTTGTAATAGATCTTACCATCTATTAATGCAGATCTTTTCAGAGGAAGAAACGTAAAAAGAGAGAAATTGTTCGCCGAAACAATGAGAATCTAATGTTTCAAGGATAGGACAGAATGTTTCCTAATTCTTTCGAATGTGATAACGCAGATTGCTAGTTGTCAGTAACGCCTTGAACTAGAAGTGCTACTTCGTTGTAAAGCACTTCTATAAATCCTTTTCGAATGGAAAAGGTCAGGTCCGATCCATCCGGTTTGCTGATTTTTACTGTACCCTGAGAAAGAGCAGAGACAATCGGAGCGTGGTTTTCCAGCACTTCAAATTGACCGCTTGTACCCGGCACTTTCACCGACTTAGCTTCCCCTTTAAATATCTCTTTATCAGGTGATAATACAGTTACATTCATGAGTCAAATTATTCAGATTCTGCTTCGGCAATAAGTCTCTTGCCCTTTTCAATAGCTTCCTCTATAGTACCCACAAGGTTGAAAGCCGCCTCCGGATATTCGTCTACTTCACCATCCAGAATCATTTTGAAGCCTTTTATTGTCTCTTCGATGGGAACCATCACTCCCTTTAGGCCGGTAAAAGCTTCCGCAACATGGAATGGCTGGGATAAGAATCTTTCAATCCGGCGAGCCCGGTGCACAATCAACTTGTCTTCCTCTGAAAGTTCTTCCATACCCAAAATGGCAATGATATCCTGCAATTCCTTATACCGTTGCAGGATACCTACTACGTGCTGAGCTGTATCATAATGCTCATCTCCTACCGTAGCAGCATCCATGATTCGTGATGAACTATCTAACGGATCAATGGCAGGATATATACCTAAAGAAGCAAGTTTTCGACTCAATACCGTGGTAGCATCAAGGTGAGCAAATGTGGTGGCCGGAGCTGGGTCAGTCAGGTCATCAGCAGGAACATATACTGCTTGCACAGAGGTGATTGATCCCCGCTTTGTGGAAGTAATTCTTTCCTGCATGATCCCCATTTCGGTGGCAAGGGTGGGCTGATATCCCACTGCGGAAGGCATTCGACCTAACAGTGCCGATACTTCCGAACCTGCCTGGGTAAACCGGAAAATGTTGTCTATGAAAAATAATATATCTCGTCCTCCACTAGGATCACTCAAATCCCCATCTCGATAGTACTCAGCCACGGTTAGCCCAGACAGAGCAACCCTTGCCCGTGCTCCTGGTGGTTCGTTCATCTGTCCAAAAACCAAGGTGGCTTGCGACTTACTCAATTCCTCTTTGTCTACTTTGGAGAGGTCCCAACCGCCTTCATCCATCGACTTTTTGAATTCCTCACCATAACGAATCACATTTGCTTCAATCATTTCCCGCAGCAAGTCATTCCCTTCGCGTGTTCGTTCCCCTACTCCAGCAAAGACAGAAATACCCTCATAACCTTTGGCAATATTGTTGATCAACTCCATAATCAACACGGTCTTCCCTACTCCAGCTCCACCAAACAAACCAATCTTGCCGCCCTTGGGATAAGGTTCGATCAAGTCTATCACCTTAATACCGGTGAAAAGCACCTCGGTATCAGTAGAAAGCTCTTCATATGTGGGTGGTTTACGATGAATGGCATAGCTATTATCGTCCTTTTCCAATTTGTCAATGCCATCAATGGTCTCGCCAACTACATTAAACAAGCGACCCCGGATTCTGTCGCCAACGGGCATCGCAATGGCTTTGCCGGTATCAATTACTTTCACTCCTCTAGTCAGTCCATCAGTGGCATCCATAGCCACAGCACGCACACTGTCTTCTCCCAGATGCTGCTGACATTCCAAAACCAATATTTCACCGTTTTCCCGCTGGATCTCGAGTGCATTCAGAATAGTTGGAAGGCTTGATCCTTCCTCAGTAAAACTGATGTCAACTACTGGCCCGATTACCTGTTTAACTCTACCTATATTTGTCATAAATAACCGCTATTTGTAAGGAGGCTTTGAAAATTCGCTGCAAAGATAATCCTTTTGATAAATTAACAAAGGTCACTCATATTGAGCATACAATTGCTCACAATTTGCCCTCTTCCGACGCTATTTAGAACCCTAAAAACATGTCCGAAAAGCTGAAGAATATAGCCTTAAGGGGAATCGGCAAATTACCGAATCCCAGTCGAAGTCTGAAGGCTCCAAATCCTGAGCTTGATTCGGATCAAATGGCGGATCAGGTTTGGAAGAATATTCTGGCCGAAGAGATTCTAGAAAGAGGGGCACTTGAAGTCGAAAAATGGGGGCGTCCTACTCCCCAATCTGCCAATGAAGATGAACCATTTTGTAACCCTTATGCAGCTAATCTACTCTCTCATGCTGCTAGGGAAAGGAAATGGAACCTACTGTCGGAAGGATTCCTACTCTTACACCGAACTCAAAAACTTGTGCATCCTGTTGCTTTGCCGACTATGCTTTCATCTTTGCAGGAGGTTTATCCAGAGATTCCAAATTCAATCGACAGATTGGGTCACCGGGCCCAATGGTTGGCCAAACAAAAAGAGTCATGGATTTGGTTAATTGATCTAATCGATCCTCCGAATGAACCTAACTCACCAAACCTGATTAGACTTGACCATTATATTTGGAAGAGATATCAAGATCCTGCACAAGCAAATGAATTGCTGAAAAATTGTTGGTTAGATTTAGATACACCCATGCGACTCAAATTTGTGGAGTGTATGTCACGAAAACCACACTCGACTGATATCCCGATTTTAGACTTATCTCTTTCCACCCGAAGCAGCAAACTAAGACAAAAAGCACTTTCCATTCTCCTCATCTTGCCAAATACTTTGCAGGCTAAAGCAACGACAAATTTCGTCAGGGAAATCTTGCCGGATATTTGGCAAGGCAAAAAAGTATCAACTCTTTCTAATGAATTGCCCTTTAAAGGGAGCGACGTTGCAACCCACAAGTCCTATTTCTCCAACCCTGTCTATCGCTTAATATCAACTGTTCCCCCAGTAATAATTGAGCAAACCCTGAATCTCGCTCCTAAGTCTTTCTTAGAATCAGATATAGGTGCTCACCGCGAGCGACTTCTCCAAAGCTTTGTATTAGCATCCACCACCCATCGATACAAACGCTGGTTGCAAGAACTTGCCTCCTTCTGGTACAGAACTTATCCCTCTGACCTTACGATAGGGGTAGACTTTGTGCCAGCGCTCGCTAGCTTGCCTTCCGAATTCTACAATAAAATGGTAAGTGATATTCTGGATAATGATCTCCTCTTCGAGAGATTATTCGTCTTAGGAAACAAAAACCCCAACTACATTAATCTGAAGAATTCACGAGGGATCATTGAAAAGATTTTTAGTCAGTTGCGATCTGACCTAAGTCATAATGAAAAAAATTACCTGACGCTTTGGTTGGATCAATGTGGCAACCAACTTGATCCCAGGGTATATCCGTTCTTCAACTCCAAATGGCAGGATCAACAACACTATTTTATGTCAGTCTCCAAATCATTGCTAAAATTGGGAGCTGACTTGGAAGAACGCTACAACCTGTATAGAGCAATAGTTGAGCAGTAATGAAAAGTAAAACGTATATCAGGCTTCACGCCGAAGAACAATTTGCCAAGGAGATCACTGCCTTGGTAAAGGAAGATAAATCACCTAAACCTGCAAATTGGAAGCTATCTCCGGAAGCGGTATTGGTCTATATTCTGGGTGGGAAAACCAAAAATGGCATTACAATTACACCTAAGTACTTTGGACAGCAACGCCTGGTCGAATTAGCGATTGCAACTCTGCTCACCGATAGGGCACTACTTCTGATCGGAGTGCCCGGTACTGCCAAGACCTGGCTGTCAGAACATTTAACTGCTGCGATCACAGGAAATTCAACTTTGGTGGTTCAAGGTACGTCTGGAACGGGTGATGATGCGATCCGATACGGATGGAATTATGCTCGCTTGTTGCAGGAAGGGCCTTCCAAGGATGCGTTGGTTCCTAGCCCGGTAATGCGAGCCATGGAAGCAGGATGCATAGTGAGAGTTGAAGAACTCACCAGAATCCCGTCTGATATCCAGGATAGTTTGATCACGATCTTATCAGAAAAATCACTTCCAATTCCGGAGCTTAATCTGGAAGTGCGTGCCCGAAAGGGTTTCAATCTGGTAGCAACTGCAAACGACAGGGACAAAGGCATCCATGACTTGTCAAGCGCCCTTCAACGTCGGTTCAATACAGTGAGATTACCTCTGCCTGCTTCGTTAGATCAGGAAGTTGAAATCGTTTCCTATCGCGTCGCCGAGTTGAATAAAGGTATTGAGCTACCACAGGATGCTGTGTCTGTACAGGATATCCGAAAACTGGTTACTGTATTTCGAGAGCTACGCAGTGGAGCCACCGAGGATGGCAAGACAAAAATCAAATCACCGTCGGGCACGCTCAGTACGGCAGAAGCAATTTCTGCAATTCACAGTACACAAAGTATGGCTTACTATTTTGCCTCCTCTCAGAAAGGATTGCTACCACTTGCCGAAAGCATCGTTGGTACGATTCTAAAGGATAAACAGGATCGAATTCCCCTGGAAGAATATGTTGAAACTCAGATGAAAACACGAAAGGGATGGAAGAAGCTCTACGAGGCCTGCCAGCAAGTGATGAATGAAGACTGATCAGCTCAGGATCTTTGGCATCAGACACCATGGGGCAGGATCTGCCCGTAATGTGGTGACAGCTTTGCAACAATATTCGCCAGATATCATACTGGTGGAATGTCCTGCAGATGCTGAGCAACTGATTCCTTTCATCAATGACAGGTTCCTAATACCTCCGGTGGCCATCTTGATTTACAATCGCAATCAGCATCAGCAGCACGTCTACTACCCCTTTACTTTGTTCTCCCCCGAATGGCAAGCCATGCTTTATGCAAACAATGAAGAAATTCCTGCCAGATTCTTCGATTTACCACAGGGTCAATCCTTTAAGCTATCGGAATATCGTGTTAAGAAACTGGATGGCGTTATCCGAGATCCCTTCGCCTTCCTAGCAGATGCAGCTGGAATGTCGGATTCTGAGAGATGGTGGGACCAATACATTGAGCAATATCAGCATGGTGCAGATGTCTTCGAAACAGTGTTGGATCTTATGTCAGAGATGCGGCAGAATGTTTCTCATGAATATCACATCAATGAAATTCGCGAAGCATATATGCGACAACAAATTCGCAGGGCGCAGAAAGAAGGATTTAAGCGCATTGCTGTGGTGTGTGGGGCATGGCATGCACCCGTTTTGCACCCACAAGTGAATGGCTCACTTAAAGAAGACAAAAGAATCCTGTTAGGTCTGAAAAAGGTGCCTACAAAATGTACCTGGGTACCTTGGTCTTATCATCGCATCGCCAGACATAGTGGATACGGTTCTGGAGTGATCTCCCCCTATTGGTACGAAGCACTCTTTTCACACAGGGATAAAGCTACTGTTCACTGGATGAGCCGGGCGGCATCGATCATGAAAGACATGACGATTGATGTTTCACCTTCACACGTCATCGAAGCTACCAGACTGGCATCGTCGCTTTCTGCTCTTCGTCGACTACATCGCCCTGGTATAGAAGAACTATTCGAAGCCCTGACAGCTGTATTTTGCTTTGGTGATGAAGACCTAATCTCAGAGTTAAGGATTAAAATTATTGAGGGCGAATCGGTTGGTTCTGTATCAAATGATATTCCTGCAGTACCACTCCTGCAGGATCTCGAAGAGCGGATCAAGAAGGCGAGACTTACCAAAGATTGGAGACAGCATGATGCAGTAGAAAAACACCTTGACTTGCGAAAACATACTCAGCTCCGTGCGAGCCACCTGCTGCACCAGATGATTTTGCTTGATATCCCCTGGGGAACTGAGTTGGAGCCCGAGAACGATCCGCATGGCACCTTCCATGAATATTGGGAACTGAATTGGAAACCGGACTTTGAAATGGATATAATCGAAGCAAGCATGTGGGGAAATACTGTGAAAGAGGCCGCATCTGCAATGGTTTACGACGCCATCACCAAAGTTGGGAAACTAAGCTCTCTAGGCAATATGCTATTGCAAGCCTTGCGTGGTGATCTGCCAGAGTTGCTTGCCCCCATCACTCAAAAACTGAGTAATGTGGCAAATGTGTCTCAAGATCTTCAGGACCTTATGCCGGTTGTAGCCCCCTTGATCTGGTCACTAAGGTACGGTAGCACGCATAAAATGGATGTAAAGGGTCTGAGCGATCTTTTGAATCAACTGATACCACGAATCTGCCTGCTGTTACCAGGACAAGCAGCAATCGTCGGAGAAGAATTAGCTGAGGATCTATTCAATCACCTGATGGCAATCGACCAGGCACTTAAGCTCTTACAAGACGGAAATCATATCGATCACTGGCAAAAAGCTTTGTCAAAAGTTGCTTATGGAAAATTGTCACACCCGTTGCTAAAGGGAGCTTCGATGAGAGTGCTACTCAATAGTGGTGAACAACAGATTTCAAGTGTCAGCATTTGGCTTAACCTGGAACTTTCTTCACTGGAGGATCCGTTTTTTCCGGCCCAGATATTGGAAGGATTTCTTTATGGAGGCGCATCTGTGTTGTTGCATCACCGAGAACTTAGATTGGTTATTGACCATTGGATTACTTCCGTAACTGACGAGCACTTCAACTCCTTTCTTCCCATTTTACGAAGGACTTTTAGTCGATTTTCAAAGAGTGAAAAGGAAGTGTTGTTTCAGCTAATCAAAAAAGGCCAGCAGCCAGACACTAGTGAAGTATTAAGAATTTATAATGCCGAACGGGAGAGCATTCTTCTCCCTGTACTTGATAGGTTATTGGACAGCTGATTCATTACTCCTCTTCATCCGAAGGATCTTTGGCTATCAACCAAAAGTTGTTTGCTCCTTCTCCCTGAATCAAATGGATGATTTGCTCATTTAACATTTCCAGCAGAGCCAAGAAAGTAATGATGGCATGAATGCGGTTTTCCAGCCCTGCAAATACTGTTTCGAAAGCTGTCTTTTTCCCAGGCTGGATAGTACTTCTCAGGTAAGTCTGTTGATCCTTAATCGTGTAATTAAACCTGACAATAGTATGTGTAATGATCTGCCGATCTGCAAACTGCTCCATCACCCTTTCAAACGCTTTCAGCAGTTTGAACATAGTCACTGATTCCAATTCGGCATCGACCAGGGCTTTCTCTGCAATCTTTTTCAACTCAGCAGTATTGTGACCTCGGCTGAATTTCATCGATCGCTCTTCCTCCATTGCACGCATCTCGTCCAGTATCTCTTTATATCTCCTATACTCAAGGAGTTTTGCCACTAGTTCTTCTCTGGGATCGATTTCATTGCCTTCTTCGTCTACAGGTTTGCGAGGTAGGATCATTCTAGCTTTTATCCTCATCAGCGTAGCAGCAACCAAAATAAACTCACTTGCCAAATCAATGTTAAGCGCATCCATCTGACGGATGTAATCGAGAAAATCATCCGTTATTTTGGCAATGGGTATGTTATGAATATCAAGTTCGTCACGCTCTATAAAGAAGAGCAAAAGATCAAAAGGACCCTCAAATTGGGGAAGCTTAATGGTGTAGGTTGTGTATTTTTGATCGTCCATCTTCAGGCACCAAAGGTAATCATTTGAGCGCATCACCCATGTCGCCGGCTTCGAAAAAAAAGGGAATCCTTCATCTTGTACCGACCATGCTTGCTCCTGATTCTGAAGCATGCATACCACCAGAGTCGGTAGAGATTTTCCGCCAATGCCGAATTTTCATTGTCGAATCAGTGAAATCCGGAAGGCGACATATCAAAAAACTTGTTCCGGATAAAGCGATTAGCGAATGTGTATTTCTCGAACTGAATGAACATACCGAACCGCTTGATTACTCACGTTACCTTGACGCGGCAGGGAATGGAGAATCGATTTGCCTGATTTCAGATGCAGGCAGTCCCTGCATTGCCGATCCGGGAGCAGCTGTTGTAAAACTTGCCCATCGGCAGGGAATTCGGGTGCAACCCCACAGCGGACCATCTTCCATCTTTATGGCTCTAATGGCTTCCGGTTTTGACGGACAGAAGTTTCGTTTTCATGGCTATTTATCAAGGAATCAATCCGAGAGACGAAATCAGATAAAGCAAATGGAGCGGGAGGTCCATGATCGACGTGTTACCCAGATCTTTATGGAAACCCCCTATCGCAACAAGGCGTTATTTGGAGATCTTCTCAAAACTCTTAATGGGAAAACCAGGCTAGCCATCGCCTGTGATATTACCAGCGCGCAAGAATTGATAGTCAACTATGATATCGATACCTGGAAATCTGAAGAAGAACCTCTAATTCACAAGAGACCCTGTATCTTCATTTTAGGGTGAGAACTAATCCAAGAATTCGACGACACCAGTTTTGGTGTCATAGATGGCCCCCACAATATCGATCTCATTCTTCCTATGCATCTCTTTCAGTACTGCACTATCTTCTTTGATGTTTTCAATGGACATTTTGCTTCGCTACACGATCCACAAATTGGAGATTGGCAGAACTGCGATCTTCGCCTGGTCTTGTCTCAGTAGCGTCCACAGCGGGTTTGATCTTGTCAAGCATTTGAGTGAGGTTGACCAACTTTGCACCATCACAGGCACCCTTTACTGCCCCGCAGGACGTATGGCCCATGACAACGATTAGCTTAGATCCTGCCAACTTACATGCAAACTCCCGACTACCGAGAATGTCCTCATTGACAAAGTTGCCAGCAATTTGGGCATTGAAAACATCTCCAATGCCTTGGTCAAAAACGAGCTCCGTCGGGATTCTGGAATCGATGCAACTCACAATGGCTGCATAAGGATGTTGATCAGTCGATGTCAATTTGACCTCTTGTTGCCGATCTCGATCAAATCCCATTTGTTTTACAAATCGTTCATTGCCTTCTTTCACCTGCGTCAAAGCCTGAGTAGCTGTCATCTGGGATTGGGATTCTGGTGTTTGAGTTTGATATTTGTCCATAAGTCGTTTACTAGAATGGAGAGATCTTGTTTCTTAATTATCTTGACGCGAAAACAAGACTAAGTCAGAGGTAAAAACTGAGTCTCAAGGGTATCTTGGAATTTGTCTATATGCTATAAACAAAACTGACGATCAAGCAATTTCCAAACTTCTAGGTGATTCAAACCTTCTTACCTTAGAATTTCTAACTTTTTGCCATGAATCGCTTGCTCCTACTAATGATGTGTCTGGTCATATCGTTGCCCATTCGCTCAATATCACAAGTCCCTTGTGATTTCTTAGAGGGATTATCGTTATCAGGTCAAATCGAGTGCGGTGAGATCACAGTGCCGGAAAATCACCATGATCCGAATGCCCGTCAGATTCAAATTCGCTATACAATTATTAGGACAACTTCGGGTGAAGTAAATTATCCTGTGATCCATCTTTCTGGTGGCCCAGGCGGTCGGCAACTGTCAGCGAATAATATTGAATATTGGTCAAACCACCCCTTTAGAGAAAAACGGGACATCATTCTTTTTGATCAGCGGGGAATTGGATTCTCGTCGGGACTTCCAAGCATAGAGGCTGAGCATATCGAACTCATTGCAGCTGATGCTGATGAAGAGCAGGAATATGCCCGGATCCAAGAATTGTTGACCACTTACCGGCAAATCTGTCAAGAAAAGGGCATCAGGCTGGAGCATTATAATTCATTCCAAAACGCTCGTGACGTTGGTGTGCTGATGCAACAACTTGGCTATGATCGTTATAGCATTTACAGTTCATCATATGGCACTCGGCTGGGAAGGATAGTGATCGAAATGTTCCCCGAATATCTCCATGCAGTCATTTTCAACTCACCCAATCCAATGGAGGGTGACATGCTGATCGACCGCCTTCATAGTTATTCGCTGGCTTTGGAACGACTATTTGATTTTTGCGCAGAGGATAATGATTGCCAAAATGAATATCCCGATCTAAAGAATAATTATCTGCAGGCTATGGCGATGATTGATGAAAATCCGATCGAATTTGCTTTCGATGGAAAACCATTTGCTATGAATGCACAGGATGCCGTCTATCTCCTGAGGCGAAAACTTTATGCTGCCGATTCAAGGACAACGGCTCCACCTTTAATCATGGAGCTGAAAACAGGAGGTGGGCCGACTCTGAGGCAGGTGATTGCGCAAGAAAACAACTTTGCATCTTTTCTGAATTTCTCCATGTGGCTTTCGGTGGAGAGATATGAAATGTTTAATCCCAAAATCACTGATGAAGAAATAGATTCCGTATATCGAATCCTGCCGCTGCTGCCGGCCAGATTAGGTTTTTTCGATGCAATGTATAGATCAATGGAAGACTGGCATGATGCAACGATGCCAGATGATGATAAGAAATTCAAACCGTCTACTGTTCCATCACTCATTACAGTCAACCAGTATGATCCAGTCACACCTCCTGAAAATGGTCGTATCTTCAAAAGAGATTTGATCAATTCTCACCTCTTCATCTTGGACGAAGGAGGTCATGGTGGGGGAAATTTCGAATGCAAAGCTGAAGTGATGATTTCCTTTCTGGACAAACCGCTTGACGAACTAGACCCTGGCTGTTTAAATATCTATCACGATAACAAATGAAGAAACATGAAAGTCATCATTACCGGTTCTACAGGTATGGTCGGTAAAGGCGTTTTGCTTGAATGCCTTGAAAGCTCCGACATAGACCGTGTCCTAATTATTAATCGTAGCTCATTGGATCTTCAGCACCCAAAGTTGAAAGAGATCTTGGTCCCTGAATTCTTGAATATCGCAACGGTCAAAGATGATCTGGCCGGCTACGATGCCTGTCTTTACTGCATGGGTACATCGGCACTGGGTAAGGACGAGACTTCCTACAATCTGATTACCTATGAAACCACCAAAGTTTTTGCTGATCTTTTACAAGATCTTAATCCCAATTCTGTTTTCATCTATGTATCAGGTGTAGGAACTGACAGCACCGAGAAAGGAAGGGCAATGTGGGCTCGGGTGAAAGGGAAAACGGAAAACATGATTTTTCAGAAAGGATTTAAAGATGCTTATGCCTTTCGACCAGGAGTCATCCTCCCCGAAAAAGGAATTAAATCAAAAACCAGCTGGTACAATATCTCTTATGTGATCATGCGACCTTTTTTTCCATTATTCAAGCTTTCGAAAAATGTGACGACAACAACAAAACTAGGACAGGCGATGATGGCTGTTCTAAAATCACCGATGGCAAAAAAGATTCTTTACAATCCCGACATCAACCAGCTTTCTGAAGGTATGACTTAGTAGAAACATAAATTGGAAGCCCAGGTGTGCTCATTTGGGTTTTGTTTTAAATTACCAAGAACTTGTTAGCATGGCTAGTACTAAAATTTTCACTAAGAATTTCACCCTCTTCGCGCTCATGATTCTTTCCCTGGCAAGTTGTCAAGAGAAGGCCAATGTCCAATCATTGACCTCTACTTTCCAGCTGGTGGAAGAAGAAAACGGCGAAAAGATCTTGGTGTTCCGCGAGAGAGGTGTAAGACCGGTATTGCTGCAAAATGCAAAGTTGAGCATGCGGCCTTACCTGCATCCCATCATGTCTCCTGACGGTAACGGTTCACTAACGCAATACAGTCCCGGACACCATAAACATCAAACTGGCCTGTATTGGGGGTTTACCCGGGTGAACGGCACAGGCGCCCCAGAAGACACGTTGAAGAAGTGGTTTTATCGGCCAGAAAAACCAGCCAACATAAAAGAACAAATTGGAAGGGATTATTTTCACAACAATGGCGACACCCATTGGAAAAAGGTTCGCTCTGAAATCGTAACCGCCAAAGGAGCGAAAGTAGAGTGGCGTACCGTCTATCATCTGCTGGATGAGGATGGATCTCCATTGCTGGAAGAAATGATGCTTTGGTCACTTCATGAACAGGATAGCAAGTTCTTTATCGATCTGGAATGGGAGGGAAAGGCTATTGAGGATTTCACAGTTAATCAATTTGATTATGGCGGACTCTTCCTCCGTATGCCTTGGAAAGACGGCATCAAAGGATATGCAGTCAATACCGCCCGCCAACGTAACCAGCAGGCCGAGGGCAAAAAAGCCCAATGGGTTAATGTAGGTATGGAAATTGAAGGCAGAGAGGACTGGGGGAATATTGCCATCCTTGACCACAACCAAAATGCAGACTTCCCTACCAGCTGGCGGGTAGATGGACAGCTGGGTGTCGGCCCTAGCCGGGCTATTGATGGAGACTGGCATATTCCGAAAGGAGAGTCGGAGATTTTTCGTCATCGGATAATTGCCTACACGGGTGAATTCAATGACATTGAAATCACTGATCTCTGGGAAGACTATGTAGGCGCAGAAGGGCTTTATACAACCACTGAACTGTGGCGCCTTGCTCAGGAGGAAGGGAAAATGGCCAAATTTCTAAGTTCGGAGGAGGCGGTAGCAGAGATGACTGTTACCGATGGTTATCAGGTAAATGTCTTTGCATCCGAACCCATGATCACGCAACCAATGGCATTCTGTTGGGATGACAAAGGCCGGATGTGGATCGCCGAAAACCGGGATTATGAAGACAGACAATCCGGCTTCTCTAACGATGGCAATAGCCGTATCCTCATCCTGGAAGATACCGATAGAGACGGCAAGGCTGATAAACGTAAAGTTTTTGTAGAGGGCATTCCTTTTCCAGCAGCGATCGCAGTAGGCTTCGATGGGCTATGGCTGGGTGCTCCTCCTAACCTGCTGTACATTCCGGACCGCGATGGTGATGATCGGGCCGATATGGATGACGTTGAAATTCGGCTTACCGGCTGGGGTATTCGTGACCGCCACGAGACACTGAATAGTTTTCATTGGGGTCCGGATGGTTGGCTCTATGGACTGGAAGGCTTTGCCACTCCTTCGAAAATTCACAAGCCAGATGGCCGAGGCACGTTGTATGGACACAAAGATCCCTTTCCCGATGTGCTAGCCGGAGAGGGGGTGGATATTAACGGGGGTGTCTGGCGATATCATCCCACCAAGGACCGTTTTGAAGTAGTGGCACATGGCTTCAGCAACCCCTGGGGTATCGACTATGACTCGAAGGGTCAACTTTTCATCACCGCCTGCGTGATTCCGCATTTGTTTCATGTGATACCAGGCGGTATTTATCACCGTCAAGGGGGGCAACACTTTAACCCTTACGTCTATAAGGACATCCGGACTATTGTGGATCACAGTCACCGCTCAGCACATGGCGGAGCACGTATCTATCAATCGGATGCCTTTCCTCCCGAGCAACATGGCCGCTTATTCATGGCCAACATTCACGAGCATGCTGTACTCTCAGATATTTTGATCCCCAATGGCTCGGGTTTCATAGCTCAGCATGGCGAAGATTTTGTGCTGGCAAATAATGCCCAGTGGATCGGCTTTAGCATGGAAATCGGTCCCGCTGGAGATTTATATGTTTTGGATTGGCACGATGCAGATATCTGCGGCAACAGTGTGATGCAAAAAGAAACGGGTCGGGTATTCCGGATTACTCCAAACGAATCATCGGCTGAGAATTGGGAAGGTCGCTTCACTGACCTAAATACCCTTTCAGATGATGCACTGGTTGACTTACAAACGAGCCAGAGCAACTGGCATGCCCGCAGGGCCAGGCTTATCCTGCAAAACCGGTCCTTGAAAGGTCAGATAGCCGATGAAGCAACCACTGCACTTAAAGAGATCTACAACAATCATGAAAATGCTGATTATCGTTTGCGCGCATTATGGACACTACATACTACCGGAGTTTTTTCTCCCGACGATCTGATCAGCTGCCTCGATGATCCTGACCAACATATCAGGGCCTGGGCTATTCAGCTCCTGGCAGAAGATTTTAATGTGCCTCCAAAAACCGTAACTAAATTTGTCGAGATGGCCAGAACAGATGTGTCTCCAGTGGTGCGCTTGTACCTGGCTGCTGCTTTGCAAAGAATTGATCTTGCAGATCGCTGGTCATTGTTGGAGGGTCTTCTTTCAAATCCTGAAGATGCCGACGACCACAACATCCCTTTGATGACCTGGTTTGGTTTTGAACCATTGATTGCTGACAACCCCGAGCGAGCCCTTGAGCTAGTGAGTACAAGTCAGATTCCATTGGTAACCCGATTTGCTTCAAGGAGAGTGGTTGATGCCGATCATATTGAAAAAGCGATAACCGCAATTTCGGTGAAATCCCAAGGCAGAGTATCACTACTTGAAGGTATTCGAGACGCCTTGGAGGGTCGATCAGATCTTCAGCCACCATCAAACTGGGCAGCCATCTACGGTAATCTGTCAAAGGATAGTAAGACCAGTGAATTGGCCTTGGAAATTGCCCAACAATTTGGCGATAGCGAAGCAGCTAATCGATACCTTGCTCACATAGGGGACCAATCCATTTCGGCTGACGAAAAAAATAATGCAATTCGAAACCTGGCCAGCAAGCAATGGCCAGAACTGCAAAGCCATCTGACTGCCCTATGGGACAATCCAGAAGTGAGGGTAGAAGCAATCCGGGCAATTGCGGCTTACGACAATTATGAACTAGGCCTAGCCTTGCTAAATAAGTATGAATCCTTCAGCCCCGAAGAAAAGTTGGAAGTGGTTCAAGCGATGGCGTCACGGCCAAGTTATGGTCAGCTCATCACCCAAGGCTTGAAGAAGGAGTGGCTTCCGCGAAAAGATGTGCCCGCTTATGTGGCCAGACAACTACGACGGGTAGTCGGTAATGGATTCGTGGAAGTGTGGGGTCCGATAGATGACCTGGGCATCGATAAGGAGGCTGAGATGAGAAGGTACAAGTTACTGCTGACTGATGCAGCAGTATTAAAGGCTGACATTGCCAATGGCAAGGCAATCTTCAAGCGTAGCTGCGGAGCCTGCCATCAGATGTATGGTGATGGGGGCCTCCTGGGGCCCGACCTCACTGGCTCCAACCGGACGAATCTGGATTACATCCTCACAAATATGCTCGATCCCAGTGGAGAGATTCAAGATGATTATCTAATGACGGTAGTCACTACCCGCGACGGCCGCACCCATGCCGGCAACATTGCCTCAGAGACCGACCGACAAATCACTATGAGGGTAGCAGGTCAAGACAATGTGATCTTGAATAAATCAGAGATCCAATCGCAGGAAACCATGCCGGTCTCGATGATGCCCGAGGGTCTGTTACAAACGCTGAGTGATCAGGAAGTAATTGATTTAGTAGCTTTTTTGAGGACGCAGGAAGATGTGGAGATTTAGTGTTTATTAATTGGTTGGTGTATCGGCACATGACCTCACCTCCCATTGTTTTTTCTACGTTCCTTGCCAAGGCTTTGAAAACACGTGAGTTTCTCGGCATCCCTCCTGAACATGAGTTTCAGACATTAGACCTGCTTGGTTGTTTCTTGGCGTCCCCGTCAAAAACGCTGAAAGTCCGCTTCAACCTTCCTGACCCTGATGTCTTTTTGGCGTCACCGCCAATAATTCAATAGTTTGAACTCTTATCACTGAATAGCAAGTTGATCCTTAGACCATTAGACTCTTCGGCCTTCTACTCTAAAAATCACTTCCAACTAAAAGGCACCCTAACCATGGTCTGATCCCATGCCAGACTCATTCCAAGAGATGGATTCTCATCCACTTCGATCGTAAAGAGTTCTATTACATTACTTGTCTGTTGAACCGGCACCTCGACAGTTAAAGCATCATGTTCTGCCTCGCGTTGAGCTTCTTCGCTAAAATTAACTCCCCAGCCGTACATCTTGCTATTAAAGATCACAGTCCATTGACTGGGATTTGGGATGGTCCACAAAGTATACTTCCCTGCGGGAAGGCTTTCACCTTCTACAATGATGTCATGGGATATCTCGAATGTGGAAGCTTCGTTGGCACCTGTACGCCATACTTCACCATAAGGCACTAGACCTCCAAAGATCTCCCGGCCTTTTTTACTGGGCTGACAATAAAAGACCTCTACCTTCTTATCGCCCTGTGTATAGGTAACCAAATCCTCAGGGCTGGCCTTTTTGGTTTGACTGATGAGAATGCGGGATGCAATAAATAGAATGACTGCCAAGATCCCAACTCCAATCAAGATTCGTTTTAAAACTTTGTTCATTGTTTGATCTATTATTTGATCGAAATTATTAAATGTATTCGTGGTATTTTCTCTGTCTGTCACGTATACATTACAGAATAATGATGTATATAACCAGAAAACCGAGATTTTCTGACAAATTTTCTAAATTACAAGTAGCAGATCTACCCGATGCCAAATGAACACGCTCCTTCCCAGTCGTGCTGCTACAGTTTGTGTTTTCCTTGTATTCAATACTATTATTGATCTGTTTTCACAGATTAACGATCATAGCGATTGCCCTTGCGGAGACAATTTTGAACTCGCACAAGATCTCACCTACGAGCATAACGGAAAGACCTATTTCATCCCTTCCGGTAGCAGGATGGAACGAAACAACCGATGGGGGGTAGAACGCTCGGGAGAAGACGGTATCTTCTATCAGTGCAGGTGCGGCTATTCCACCCGTGGAAAAATTACCGATGAAAGCGGCAATGTTGAAACAGATGCCTTTATCATCACACCGGATTTCTTTGTCTTTGCCTGGAACCAATTGACGGATAATGAAGCAAACGTCTGCAGTGCTTTCTTTGAATTTTACGAGCTGATCACAAGCAAAGGCGATTTCACGCATCACACCTTGCCGGAAGTAAAGATGGTATATGCCGGATACGACAATCGGTTTGCGGAGGAAGTACCTGGCCTAAATGGTTTATTGGAAACAGGTGTCTCTACCATTTTGCCATTGGCTGTGGAGCAGGGCTGCCAATTGACCCGCTATTGCCCGGAGAAACTCACCTTTGTACGGGACCGTTTTTTTAGCTCCGACATTGGTATCGTGACGGTTGAGAAGGGAACCGATGCTCTGATCGCCGAAGAAAGAATGGAAGAAACTGAGGAAAAAAACTCTTGCTATTGTGACTATAAAGTAAGGGTGGAAAACCAGGTGGGAGTATCAGAAATTCTCATCGAAGGTGTTTTTACTTATCATTGGTTGCCTCCGGAAGCCAGTGCCTCAGTCTGTGCCGCATTCAATGAAGAGTATCCTGCCGGCGCTTCGTCGTTAAAGACGATTGGTGACAATCAGTTCATTGATTACTTTGGAATTGAAGATTTGTCTCTGGTCGGCTATTATCCCGTATCAGTCAACTATCCATTTGGGAACCTCCGTGGCAATGATGATTTCGATTTTCTGCCTATGCAAATGGGCCGCAGCGATGGCTTCAAATATCTAAGAGAACTGGCCAAAGAGCGTTGCGAAGGCACTGTGGTTGCAGAAATTTTGGATGCCAATCCACAATTTGTGAGCGGTGGCTTTCTTAATCCGCTTCCAACAAACAAGATTCGCGAACTGAAGCCCAAAGATTTATTGGAACTTTCCGCTACTCGCGATGGAATCGCCTTAGATCATGTTTCCGAGGTACTGATCCGTTTTGAAGCTCCCGGGAAAAAGGATCACATCTCTTTCACTTTACCCGAAGAAGTTGGACAATTCGAAATGGTGTGGGGCGACACTACGCATCAAATCGGAAACAAACATTTTGGTTTTGCGCTCTTCACCCCTCCAGAAGAAATTTTGTCCGAAACAGAAGAAGATGCATCCGGGGGCGTCAAGAAGTTCAAACTGACCTATGACATTGTTCTCACCGATCAGGGAGGTGCCAAAAACTTTGAGCAGGAAATGGTTTTTTATCCACCTCCGGTGGTGCTTATCCATGGCACGTTCGATAATCCGACTAATTGCTGGCACACGCCTGCCTTTGATGGAGGATTTTCCATGGTCGAGCGCTTGGAGAAGGATGGGTTTAAGGTGTTCACAGTGGATTACTCGGCTACTAATGGCTTGGGAAGGTTGGGTGAGATTCCCTGTAGTGGAAACTTCATTGGAAGTCCTATCCTTGGAAATTCCAGCTGCTTTGAAAACAATAAACAGGTAGTCTATGAAAATCCCGGCGGAATCAAAGAAGCTCTCGACTATTTTCGAGAAGAACTGAATGTTGCCGTTACTCAGGCAGATGTGATCGGCCATAGTATGGGAGGCGTGTTGGCCCGGGTGTACGCTTCTGAAAACTATGAAGTGAATCCTGTCGATCGTTCACAGAGAGACTATATCTACAAAAGGGAAGAAAACTTCTTGGAGGGAGATATCAACCGGTTGATCACTATTTCCTCCACCCACCATGGTTCAGATATGGCGTGGTATCTGGCTATGCTTGATGAAGAATCCGCAAACGATACTCTGTCTTTTATCGAAGATACCCTAAGCTTTGCTTTGATGAAAACGCTTGACAATGCAGCACTAGTTAGTACTTTTCAGATGGGAACCATATGGCTCCTTGAAGGAATTAGGCCAGATGCAGGTGCAATCATTGATCAAATACCAGAAAGCCCTGCACTTAGAAAAATCGGAGCAACAAAAATCCCGGCGCATTCCATTGTGTCAGTCACGGATAGAATCCAAGATGCGATTGATCGCATCGAAGATCCGAACAATTCCTACTACAAGCGGGCCCTTTTCACCGCCGTGGCCTTCTACTTCAGCCAATCATTCTTCGACTACTTTTTGTATCAGGTAGCGGACCAGTGGCACAAGCTCCCAGAACACCTGAAGAAAAACGAAAGCAGGGTATATCAGGGACTGGACCGGATGTATCTGGAAATGTACAAAGACGATCGGGAAGCCTTTAAGAATCTTTATAAAGATCCCCTCGAAAAGCAATGGCAGAGTATTCTCAAGCTTAACAACATGATAAAGGAAACATTACAGGACACACTGTTTCCTTTTGATCTTGCAGATGTTGGCATGGCTGATTTTGATGACGACTTGCTGGATTATATTACTGGGGGTAATCTTGAAAACATCAAATTCGCAGTTGAGATTGGTTTCAAGCTCAAGGAGCTGGCCAACTTCAAAGAATTCGTCGATAGAATCAGGTACTTGATCTTCAAAAATGACAAAAACGACTTCACGGTTCGATATGATAGCCAGTTGGGATTTGAAAACATTCTGAATACACCAGACGAGAAATCCTTTAAGCTCTTTTCAAATACGTTACATGGCTATACACCTCGCTACCCCGACGTACAAGATCATGTAATCAGTTTACTCAATTCAGGTCTGGAGAGATTCAATGAGGAAGGCTTTCCTCCCGCCGGAAGAAAACTACCTGTTTGGCTACCTGATCCTGGTGATATGGCGGAAGATCTCACAGGGTGTGGCGCCATTTGTTGGTCTGGATATGTACCCTGCCACGCCCTTGAATTTGCCCGCATTGCCAATGAAGAAAATGTAGTTCTACTGGCTAGACCGGTAAATCCGGATGCCACCGATCTGATCGCCAATAATCGAGCTACTAAGGGAATGCCCGTCAAAGGAAAAAGCTCTAATTGGGGACCGCATAAAGGCCTCCTTGCCGTAGATCAACGATATTCCAAACTTTGGCAACTCTATAGTGGTGATAAACGCGATCAGCAAATCCAAAAATTCAATGAAAAGGTGCAAGACCTACTGGATATGTCGCCTGAGCTGGTAGCGAGGGCTCACCTTAATGATCTAAAATTTACCTGTGACGGGACAGAAGCCGAATACGAAATGTTTGTTGTCAAGGAGCAATTTCGCTCAGAGGCGGAGATGGAAATCCGACTACTGAAGAAAGGTACCAGCGAGATCTACAGTTGGGATCCTCAGGGCTCAATCGACTGCCCCCGGGTCCTATGTACCACGAATTGTGACCTTCAGGCGTTGGATACATTTTTCGTCCAAGCCAACCCGGATCCAGAACTAGCTGATGCGAATGGCGACCCGCCTTTATATACGGCTGACTATGACCTTCTTGCCATTGGCTTCTTTGATAACCGGCTGTTCCAAAATCCCAATAGTACGTATGAGCCTCCAATGTTTGATCCCAACGATTGGGATTGCGAAAGGGGTCTGATTTCTCAAGACCAGAGTGAGCTGGTGAGTAAAATCAATCAGGGCATAAAAGATAACACAGGCTACACGGCTGGCAATGTCGTTCATCATGGCCCCGAAAATCATTTCATAAAGATCACTCTCCCGAATTTCGATTGCGATCCGGGAGAGGTCAAGTCGATAGAAATACCCGGTTCACCCTATGTGGACTATCCGGTTACAGCGTTCGAACCTCATCCGGATCGCCGCTTTGGCGCTACAGGCATTGTCCGCAGCATTCCAATGGGACCACCAGGCTATAGAGATATTCACCTTAAGAACTATTTCCATCGGATGCGGATCAGGGGATATGATCTCTATTCCAATACTACGGCACCCGGGTGGCAATGGGAACACTACCGGCCATATAGTTACGAGGAAGGATTTGACCCACGTGACGCTCCCGAATTGCCTCAGAGTGTAGCCCAGATACCCCGACCTATGGGAGAGGCATGCAAGTGTAAGTGTCAACCTCCTAATGCGAATATGCAGTTAGACGAGATCTCAACAAACACACCAGTCTCAACTTTCACCGTCGCGCCCAATCCGGCTAAAGACAATCTAACCTTGTTCTTCTCCGCCATTAGTGATCAGCCTGTTGATATCATTTTGACCGATCTAGTCGGCAATAATCTCCTGCACTCTCGATTACAACTAGCTGCTGGACCCTCCACAGCAGAACTTGATCTTCCCGAATTGCCCGGAGGTATATACTACATCACGGTTCGATCACAGAGTGGAATTCAATCAAAAATTATTTCGATCCAATGAACAGATTTACCCTAACTCTAATTTTGTTGTTTCTCTCTCTGGTTGTAATCGCTCAGGCCCCTTTGGCTTTCAACTATCAAGGGATAGCCAGGGACGGACAGGGAAACATCTATTCCAATCGGCAGATCAGTTTGGAAATCAGTCTGGCTCGAGGCTTCGAAGCAGGCCCGGTTGATTTTGCTGAAGAACAATTCGTCACCACCAACGAATTTGGGTTGTTCACAGTGCAGATAGGCAGAGGTGATCCCGTCTTGGGAAATCTGGATGCCATTGAATGGGGCAATAACCAATATTATATCAATCTAGGATTTGATCCAAACGGGGGTCGGGACTTCACCAATCTGGGCACGACCCAACTATTGTCAGTACCATATGCTATGCATGCCCGGACGGCCGCCAATGCTGCGGGAGGATCCGGCGATGATGATCAATTACTTGATTTGAATGGCAGCATCTTGTCAATCGAAAACGGCAATTCCGTAGATCTCGGTGCAATCGCCGGTGTCAACCAGACCCTTTCAATAGAAGGAGATCAACTGAGTATCAGTGATGGAAATTCTGTAATGCTACCTACTTCTTCGCCTCAAACGCTTTCAATCAATGGTGATCAATTATCCATAAGTAGTGGAAATACTGTGACATTACCTTCCGGTGGCGGGGGCTCCAGTCCCTGGCAAGTCCAAGGCAATCAGATTTCTTACCATGCTGGTCCTGTTAATGTAAAGGAACTCTTGATCAGCGAAGGTTTCAGCACATTTGTTGATGTCAGAGGAGCTCTTGACGGCGGATTGATCACAATCAATAATGATCTGAGCAATAATGTTATTCAGCTGGGAGCAACCACAACAAAGAATGGAGCGCTATGGATATACAACGAAAATGGAAATCGACTTGGATTCCTTGGCAGCACAGCAGATGGTACTCACGGGTGGCTAGAGTTGGGAGATGCCTCAGGGAATTCCAGTGTCCGGATGTTGGAGACCACTTCCCATGCAGGATTCGTTGGCACCAGTGGGCCTAACCGACAGGACAATGTCACCCTCACCAACCTGTCCTCAAATGGTGATCATGGATTTGTCGCCGTAAAAGATGCCAATGGGGAGACAAAGGGCAGCTTGTTTGTAAACTCGAATGGACAGGGACAAGTCAATGCAGATATCACAGCAGCTGTAACACCACATCCCGGTCGAGCTGATCAGCAAATCGTATATGCCGCTCTTTCAGGACCAGAAGCAGCGGCATATATGAGAGGAAAAGCAGATCTCGTAGATGGTCGTGCCACAATCAAATTACCCGAGCATTTTACAATGATGGCAAATACTTCGTCGATGACCATCATGCTCACTCCATACAGTTTAAATTCAAAAGGACTAGCCGTGATGAATAAAAGTGAAACAGGGTTTGAGATTGGCGAGCTACATGGAGGTCAAGGGAATTACTCCTTTGACTGGGAAGTGAAAGCTGTACGCAAAGGGTGTGAAAACTTCAAGGTGATTCAACAGGTACAAGAGATTCATGCTGCCAATTAATTAAATGAAAATCAGGATTGAAGTTTCTCTATGTCGCTTGAGATCATTGGAGTAGGATTTGGCCGGACCGGGACCCATTCGTTAAAACTGGCACTGGAACATCTGGGATATCGATGCTATCACATGGAAGAACTTATCCTGCATCCGGAGCAAGTGATTCATTGGGAAAATGCAAGGGCTAACCGGGCTGTAGATTGGGAAGATCTGTTTCAAGGCTATCGGGCTGCCGTGGACTTTCCGGCTAATTTATATTACAAGGAATATCTAAAGCTCTATCACAAGGCCAGGTATATTCTTACCACTCGCGATCCCGAATCCTGGTATAAGAGCTTCGGCGATACCATCATTCGTCAATCACAGCCAAGCCCGATGCAAATGATGACTACAATGCTACGAATGCCATTCAACCCTCTTCTCCGTAAGCGACTGAAGGTTTTTCGGTTGGCAGGCAAGCACTTGCAAGATCTCTTCGAGGGCGAATTTAATTCCAACCCGGCTAAAGCCAAGCAGAATTTCATTGAGTGGAATGAGAAGATTCAGAAAACTATACCTCCGGAAAAACTGCTGGTAATGAGTGTTAAGGAAGGCTGGAAACCCCTTTGTGAATTTTTAGGTGCAGACCAACCAGATGTGCCTTTCCCCAGATCAAATACTACCGCAGAATTTAATTCCAGGGCTATCTGACAAGACGATCACACCCTTCTGTTTTGACTGTGGAATACTGCTATCTTAGATTTATGCGAAGACGAAATTTCTTGAAGCAACTCGGAGTGATGAGTGCAACACCGGTTTTATGTTCTCTACCTGCTCGTTATCCTACTGATCTTGCGGCAGCTGAACTAAAGCTGTCCCTGGCACAATGGTCACTACACAGGGAAATAGAAGACGGATCTCTTGATCCGAATGACTTTGCTCTTGCAGCGATCAGCAGATATGATCTTGATGCCGTTGAATATGTAAACTCTTTCTATGCGATGAAGGCTGAAGACCAAAAATTCTGGCGGGAGATGCGCAGAAGAGCAGATGATGCTGGTGTCAAAAGCCTTCTGATCATGGTGGATGAGGAGGGTGATCTTGGTGATGGAAATAGTGGCAAGAGAAAAACGTCAGTTGATAACCATCACAAGTGGGTCGATGCAGCCAAAATACTGGGTTGCCATTCAATCCGCGTCAATGCCTTTGGAAGCGATCAAAAAGATGTTTTCCGGGAGGCTATAGTTGATGGCCTGAGTCGATTGGTGGAATATGCAGCTCCTGAAAGCATCAATATCCTGATCGAAAACCATGGCCTCTTCAGTTCAGATGCGCAGTTGATTGCTGACATTATAGACGAGGTGAACCATCCTAATGTCGGCACCCTGCCGGATTTTGGTAACTGGTGCTTAAGTGCAAAATGGGGAAGCACCCAACATGACTGTGATCGAGCTTACGACCGGTACCATGGAGTTGCCGAATTTCTTCCATCCGCCAAGGCAGTTAGTGCGAAATCCTACGATTTCGATGCAGATGGCCGGGAGACAAAAATCGACTACTACAAAATGCTGGAAATGGTGAAAGCGTCTGAATTTGAGGGATACATCGGTATCGAGTATGAGGGCCAACGACTAAGCGAACACGAGGGCATTCTTGCCACCAAGGCTCTTTTGGAAAAAGTCTGGAATAGCCTTGACTAATTTGCCAAAAAGATGAGGAAAAGATTAAACCTGCTTTTGAATGTTTCGTTTCTGATCACTTTGTCTACAGCGGGAAATGGGCAAATATTTCTTGGTCAGGGCATTATGGCAGGTGAGATATCGGAACACACTGCCATCTTGCAAACCCGTCTAACCTCAAGCGATACGTTGATAGATGGTGATCTTCCGGGTGCACTCGGTTCGGCAAGATTCGAGTGGTCGAAAGATCAGCTATTTGAAAGCTCAGAGTTTTCAGACATCTACCAAACTTCCCCCGAGCAGGACTATATCGCCAAAGTAAAAGTCTCTGACCTATCTCCCGCCAGTCGCTATTTCTACCGTGTCCAGTACGGAGCTGATCCAAGTTCAATGACTACCTCCAAGCGGGGAACCTTTAGGACTTTACAAGGTAGTGATGGAGAGGAAGAGGTTTCACTGGTTGTAGTGACAGGTATGAACTATCATGCTTTTCATCACGGCGGCTCCGGTCCAGCCTACACCGGTGAGGACAAGAATCTGGGTTACCCAGCTCTCGAATCAATCAGGAGCCTGAACCCGGATTATTTCATCGGTACTGGAGATAACGTCTATTTTGATAAACCCAAGGATACCATCTTCGATACAGATAGTACGGTAATACAATCCCCTGCTGTCGATGAAAGAGGCATGCGAAAGCGATATCATCAGCAATTTGCACAATCACGATTTAAATCTCTATTTACTGAGATTGGCACCTACTGGGAAAAGGATGATCACGACTACCGGTATAATGATTCGGATCCTTATCAAGACGTCCCGATCTCTCACGAGCTGGGTTTGAAAAACTGGCGGGAGCAGCTGCCAGTTTTAGATCCACTCGACCCTGAGAGCCCGCCTTATCGAACATTTCGGATGAACAAGTATTTACAAATATGGCTGTTGGAAGGCCGCGAATTTCGCAGCCCAAATGGCTGGGACGATGGTCCGGAGAAAACTATTTGGGGGCTGGAGCAATCAGAATGGTTGCAAAAGACCTTGTTGGAAAGCGATGCCACTTATAAGATATTGATATCACCTACCCCTATGGTTGGTCCTGATGACGCCTACAAAAGTGATAACCATGTCAATCAAAAGGGCTTTCGCCAGGAAGGTGATGCCTTTTTTAGATGGCTAGCTACCCACGAAATATCAAGGGATCACTTTTTTATCGTATGTGGTGACCGGCATTGGCAATATCATGCTATTCATCCCTCTGGATATGAAGAATTTTCCTGCGGGGCTTTGGTAGATGCAAATTCACGAGCAGGAAGAATGGCGGGAGATCCTAAATCTACCGATCCTCATGCGCAGATCAGGCAGCCATATATTCAAGGTAGTTCAGAAAGTGCATCCGGAGGATTCCTTGAAGTTAAGATCAGTCGAACTGATAACCGGCCAAAGTTGATTTTCAAATTCTATGACGAAGAGGCTAATTTGCTTTATCAAGCATCTAAGTAGTCTTTTCCCAAAACTCGGCCTTGGTCTCAAATCCACGGGCAATGCTATTTTTGCTTTTCTTAAAACACGTACTATGAGACTTGTTCTTTCTATATATTTCTGTCTATTTACTCTGGGTCTTCATGCACAAAGTATCGATCGTATAGAGCCACCTTTTTGGTGGACCGGCATGAAAAATGATCAGCTGCAGCTACTGGTATATGGGGAAGACATAGCCACCTTGCAGCCAAATATCGAATCTACTGACATAAAGATCAAGGCGGTCCATCGGCTTACTAGTCCAAACTACTTATTTGTAGATCTGGAGATTTCTCCTGAAGCCAGACCAGGTACTCACGACGTTACTTTCGAGCAGGGAGGATCCGTGATCACTCAATATGCATACGAATTGAAATCCCGGGAACCCGGTTCAGCTGACCGCCAGGGATTCAACGCTAGTGATGTCATTTACCTGATCACTCCGGACCGCTTCGCCAATGGAGACCCACTAAATGATGAAATCGCTGGGATGCGTGAGGGGAAAAACCGGGGTGAACCTTATGGAAGACATGGTGGCGATATCAAAGGGCTTTATGATCATTTGGACTATATCCAGGAGACGGGGTTCACCGCAATTTGGCTCAATCCGATACTGGAAAATGACCAAGCTGAACAATCCTATCATGGCTACGCCACCACCGATTACTACAAAGTAGACCCTCGGTTTGGGACCAATGAAGAATTTGTCATACTAAGCGGGGAGGCGGCAAAAAGAGGTATAGGGATGATCATGGACATTATTGTAAATCACTGTGGATCCGAACACTGGTGGATGAAGGATCCCCCATCCGACGATTGGATCAACAATTTCGGGAAGCCTTACATGCAGTCGAATCATCGAAAGATCACCTTGGTAGATCCTTATGTTGCTCCTGCCGACAGGCAGCAAATGGTGGAAGGTTGGTTTGTTCCGGCCATGCCGGATCTCAATCAGCGGAATCCCTTTATGGCAACTTATCTCATTCAGAATTCAATATGGTGGATCGAGTTTGCCGGACTCACCGGAATTCGTCAGGACACCTATCCATATCCATTTCGAGAATTTATGGCCGACTGGACCTGTGCCATCATGGAAGAATATCCCTATTTCAACATTGTTGGTGAGGAATGGGTGAATAATCACGCAATAATCGCCTACTGGCAACGAGGTAAAATCAATCATGATGGATATACCTCATGCCTGCCCAGTCTCATGGATTTTCCCATGACTATGACCATGCATCAAGCGCTCAATGAAGAAGAAGGTTGGGGAACTGGCCTGGTCAAACTCTATGAGAATCTCGGCAATGACTTCCAATATGCTGATCCATATAATTTTGTCATTTTCCCGGACAATCATGACATGAGCAGGATCTTCACTCAGGTCAATGAAGACTTTGATCTTTATAAAATGGCTCTGGGATATATCCTTACGATGAGGGGCATACCGCAGATCTACTACGGCACTGAAATCTTGATGCGCAATCCAGGTACAAGCAGCCATGGAATCATTCGGTCAGATTTCCCAGGTGGTTGGGAGGGGGATCAGATCAATGTTTTCAAAGGTCAAGGCCTGAGCTCACAGCAGGTCGAGGCATTGGATTTTGTGAAAACCCTGCTGCAATGGCGAAAAGATAAAGATGTGATTCACTCCGGTCAATTACAGCACTTCGTCGTGCAGGATGGAATCTATGTTTTCTTCAGGTACAATGATGACGAAATAGTCATGGTGGTGTTGAGTAAAAATGAAGATGTTCGAGAACTTGAACTTGATCGCTTCAGTGAAAGACTGGGCAAATCAAACATAGCCACCGAAGTGATCACCGGCACTAAAATTCCTCGAGGGAGAACATTAGCTGTGCCGGGAAGGTCCTGTTTGATCCTGGAATGGGAGTAAGCAAAAGAATTCGACGAAGATCTTTTCTATTGGCCACCTGGCTGGTTTGTTGGCTGTTGGGCATTAGCCAAAATGAAGTGATATGGTCCGTCCCAGAGAATCCTTCGCAACAAGACGACGTCACAGTTTTCTTTGATGCAAGTAAGGGCAATGCCGAACTGGCCGGATTTGCTGGAGATGTCTACGCCCATACTGGGGTGATTTCCAATCGAAGCAACAGTGCAAATGATTGGCAGCATGTAATAGGCAACTGGGGTACGGCCGATGCCCGGGTACTTATGAAAAAGGAGCAGGAGGAAAACATCTACTCTATCTCATTCAACATCGAAGCATTCTACGGAATACCGGCCGATGAAGTTGTTTCCCAACTAGCCTTTGTTTTTAGAAATATCAATGGCAGCCTGGTCGGTAGAAACAGTGATGGATCCGACATTTTTCTTGAGGTTGCTCCTCCCGATGACATTCTTATCGGGAAATTGTTGTCTCCCACCTCCCAGAATTTTGTGTTATTCCTGGGTGACAGTATCCTCATCGAGTTCCAGTTGAACAAGCATGCTCTTATCACCATAAAGGATAATGATGACGTAATCTACAGCGAGGAGAATGATCAGGTGTCTTTTTATTTCACACCCATGGCGGAGATCGGGAAACAAACTCTGACGATTGAAGCAAATGACGGATCCGAAGTGACTGCAGCCATGATCGATTACTACCTGATGATCGCAAATGAAAAATCAGAAGACCTACCGGGTACCATCAATGGATTGAATTACTACTCCGACACCACTTATGTTTTCCAATTTTCCGCTCCCGGGAAATCATATGCGTACCTCCTTACCACATCTAATGACTTCGCACCTGACTCGGCCTTTCAAATGAATCGCTCAACTGATGATCAAACGTTCTGGATAGAACTGCCCCACCGTTTATTCGCAAATGGTCAAAACACCTATCAGTATATGGTAGATGACGGTGTTGTTATTGGAGATCCATACTCAACCGTTGTGCTGGACCCATGGAATGATGCAGGCATCGATCCTTCTATACGAATGACACTCCCTCCCTACCCCCGCGAGGCATCGGGCATTGTCACGGTGTTTGAGCCTGAGCCCGTTGAATTTGACTGGACCGACTCGGACTTCAATCCACCGGCTAAATCAGAACTTATCATTTATGAATTGTTACTGAGAGATTTTCTTGCCAGTCATGATTACCAAACCTTGAAAGACACTCTGTCATATCTCGAGAAGCTGGGTGTAAATGCCATTGAACTCATGCCCATCAATGAATTTGAAGGCAATGAGAGCTGGGGCTACAATCCATCATACCATATGGCTGTCGACAAGTACTATGGAACTCGTGACCAGCTGAAAACTTTCATAAACGAAGCTCATAAAAGAAATATCGCAGTCATCCTTGATGTCGTTTTCAACCATACGTTCAGTCAGAGTCCTCTTGCTCAGCTGTATTGGGACAAAGAAGCCTTCCGGCCAAGCCCTGACAATCCGTGGTTGAATGTGACTGCCCGTCACCCATTCAATGTTGGCTATGACTTTAATCATGAAAGTCAAGCAACAAAGAACTGGGTTAAACACATATTGAGTTATTGGATTGAAGAATTTCATTTTGACGGATTTCGGTTCGATCTCTCAAAGGGTTTAACCCAGACTAATTCGGGCACGGATGAGGCATTGATGAGTCGATATGATCCCAGCCGGGTTGCCATTCTCGGTGATTATGCTCAACACATCTGGAGTATCGATTCTTCGGTATACGTCATTCTAGAACACTTTGCTGATAATACTGAGGAGCGGATCCTGTCAGATATGGGTATGTTGCTTTGGGGTAATATGAATCATGAATATAATGAAGCAGCCATGGGATATTCCTCCTCGCTCGGATGGGGTGACTACACTATGAGAGGCTTCAATCAACCGAACCTGATCACCTACCTGGAAAGTCATGACGAAGAGCGCCTGATGTATAAAATTCCCCGTTTTGGCAATAGTAGTGGCACCTATAACACCCGGATCCTCCCTACTGCGCTTGATCGAATGGCGGCTGCGAGCACCATTTTTTATATGATTCCTGGACCCAAAATGCTATGGCAATTCGGTGAGCTTGGCTATGATTTCTCTATCAATCGATGCACTGATGGAAGGGTGGATAGTGGTTGCCGGCTGGATCCCAAGCCTGCAGGTTGGACCCTGCTCGATGCCGCAGAACGGAGAGAGCTGTTTGACATCACTGCAGCCCTCATCGGTCTACGTAAAAAGTATCCAACTTTCTCGTCTACCGATTTCCGAGTGAATGACGTTGATCCTTTTGTTAAGGCTGTCTATCTCAATCATCAAGAACTGGATGCCATCGCCATAGCTAACTTCAATGTAATTGAAGAGCCGTTCAGGGCCAATTTTCCCTATACGGGCACATGGTATGAATTCTTTAGTGGAGACAGCATTATGGTATCGGACGTCAATCTGGAGTTAAACCTTGCTCCGGGCAACTATCGACTATATACGTCGGACCAAATATCACCTTCTGATATATTGACGACTGGTAGTACCCAAATCCAGGTCTGGAAACAAGCTCAAATTTTTCCCAATCCATCGCAACCAGGCCAGGTGCTTTCTGTGGAATTACCAGCCGATTCTCATGTTGAGTCAATCATTATTTCATCCCTAGACGGCATCCAAAGTCATGTGGATTTTTCAACAAACCCTGTGGGTATTCAATTTGAGCTTTCGAGTGGTTTACCTGCCGGTATGTATTTGGTACAAATCAATGTCGTTTCAGGTCGCAAGTATCAAGCCCGATTGACAGTACTTGATTACCCTGACTAGAAGGGATATCCAATAGCCAGTGAATAGACGACATTATCCTTTCTCCATTGCCGATTCCCTGGTCTGATCTGATTCAAAGTCCATTCAAAATCACCTTGCTCGGTAGGTCGGCGCAGTGCAAAAGAGCCATCGAGCCTGATCACGAAGTAGTCTATGTCAAACCTGAGTCCTATTCCCGTTCCGACTGCCCATTGGCTCACAAACCGGTCTATGTGGAAGACCTGGTTGGGATCGCCATTGGAATTCCAGAGCCATATGTTACCCGCATCTGTGAATACGGCACCTTTGAGATAGCCAAATATCCCAAACCGGTACTCAGCGCTCATCTCCAGCTTGATATCTCCCGTCTGATCCACAAACTGATCCGCCAGTGCATCTTCTCCTTCTGGCCCCCGATACGTAGCCCCAGGTCCAAGTTGCCGCAATCGAAATGCCCTTATACTATTGGCTCCACCGACAAAGAACTGCTTAAGGTAAGGGATCACCCCGGAATTGCCGTAGGCATATCCTACTCCTGGTGCCAACCTTGTGGCCAGTTTTCCGCTTCCAATGGGCCAATAGTATCGGAAATCAAAAGTGACCTTGAAATACTGCGAAAAGGGGAGTCCTAAGAATTCCTGATTGCCCGGGCTTTTCCCTGAAATCCCGCTGATCAATGAAAAAGTATTGCCTGCAAGTTCTATCTCCGATCTTAGAAACATGTATTTTCTATTCCTGCTCCGATCGTAGTTTGAAAAAGTATACCTGTATATGAGCCCTGCTATGAAGACATCTTCGAATCCTGATCGCAACCGAGGAGAGTTTAAGATAAGAGAATCAAAATCGCTGGTGGTATTGCTAAGTTCCACGCGGCTTAGGTTTACGGGGTACAATTCGTGAGTGACATTTCGATTCTCCCTCCATTGATATCCAAATTGCAGGTTTTGATTGTTGATAGAATAGAAGTTGATTCTTCTTTGAAAATTGTAACCCAGAGAAAATTTTGTGAATGGGATATTAAATCTTCCGATAGAACGAACAGCAACAGGAGTAACAAATTTGGGAATAACCAAGTCTGCTTGCAGTCCAAGATCGGCCGAATTTAAGAATCCAAACTGGCTCCCGAGTTGGGTTTCCAACCCCCCGCTAAACCTGATACTGAATCGTTCCGCTCCTCTAAATATGTTTCTATGAACATACCCTAACGTCAGTGCAGATCCAAGATAGCTTCCCGCACGGTTATTGAGCTCGAGTTCACCACTCAACTGCTTCACCTTATCCGGAGTCAAATATAAGGAGCGGGTCAAACGTGGTAAGGAATCAGAACCATTTTGCTCCATTCGCATATTTACAAATTGGTATACCCCCAGATCTTGCAAATGATTCAGGGTCAGTTCTTGTAACCTTCGAGAGTATACATCTCCCTCCCGTTGCAGGACCATTCGTTGAAGTATTTTAGGCTTCACGAACTCATATTGTCTTACGACCCTGAATCCTGGCTCCAGCTCCAACGTTTCAATTTGTCCTTCGGAAGTGTCGGCAAGATCAAAATTGGGGTAGATAATTGTGGTATCAAGCCGAAAGACCCGATACTCCTGACTGTCCGAGGGCAATTTGATTTGAAGGTATATATCGGCCAGAAGTTGACCGGGAACGGTATCGACATAGTAGTAGAGGGACTGCTCGTTGACATTCACAAACCCTCTGTCATTAGCCAGCACAGCCCAACGCTGCCGCTCAGCTTCCAGTACGTTTTGCCGATATGACGACCCGGGGCGAATTTGACTTCGCTCCCGATTCTGATCAATTAATTCTTGCAGTGATGAGGAATCGGAAGGAGAATACACGTTTCTTATGCGGTAACGGCCCCTGGTCGATATCTGGTATAGTGCCGTCAGTTTACGCCCATGCAGCTGAGTATCGATTTGGATGGAGTTGCCAAAATATCCAAGCTCATTCAAGTATCGTGACATACGTAGCCGGTTCACCTCCATACTTTCCTTACTGTATAGTGCCGGTTCTTCGCCAAATCTTTTATTCAAAAAATTTCTAACTCCCTTTTCCTTCTTGGCCTTCTGTGCCCAATTATGTATACCAACCCCCCATTTCGAAAGACCGGTATTGGGCTGTGGTCTGACCAGTTCGCTGAGTCGTCTGGCAATCCGGCGTTCATTTTTGATCGGATGGTCACCTTGATTGACATGGATTACACTTGCCTTGTACAGCAACTCGCCCTCCTTTAGATTCTTGGTGGCACTACAGGAGGCTAGGAGGAAGGTGAATAACCAGAAGACTATATGCAAGTTCTTGCTCATCTAATCTTTCTTCGTCTTCGTCTTCTTCCGATTGAAGGATTTCTGATATGAAATACTTATGCCATTTATCGCAGTGTTTGTTTCGTCAATAAGGTCATAATCTGAGCGGCGGAAAACTTTAAGGATGTAATTGCCACTTTCTGTAAGCCGGTACTCAAGGAGGAAGTCACCAGCGATAGCCGAAAAACCAGCTTGTTCGCGATTGGAATTGACATCAAAGGTGCTGGCTGCTGAAATCGTAATGCGATCATTAAATAATCTCTTGGAGACACCAACATCAACCTCCGTAGCAGTACCACCGGCTCCTTCATTGAGAAACTCAGATTTATAAGCTTCTATATCGATTGACACTTCCACCCCCTTAACATATTTCTCTGCAAGCCTATTTAACTGATCGGAGAACAACCGGCTTAGACTGGACAGCACTACTTCCTCGCCGAGCGAACTGGCAATCGATCCAGACCGGTTTGTCGTCATAAAACTTCTAAATAACAACAAACTAAATACCTGCTGATTAAGCTCGTCAGGGTTCACTCTAATACTAGCCAGTTTTCTATTCACAGCGCTACCAATCAAACCTCCCTCCTGCTCCGGCAACTGTATATCAAAAGAAATTTGGGGTGACGACAGCGGACCAGAAATCTCCATAAGTACATCTACTACTTCGCGCCTCTGGGCGGCTCTTATTTCATCTTCAGCAAGAGAAGCTTCGTTCCTGATTAAATCATATACAGCAGTTTGACTGGAATACTTGGCATTTAAGTTAAATCTGGCATTAAGCGGATCTCCGGAGAAAGTAACCGTACTACCCGGCTGCAGGCTGAAATTCCGTTTAATCAAATCACCATAAGAGAAGAAGTACGTGCCCGAGGTCACATTATATTGACCATAGATCGAAATGTGACCTGAAGGCTGAAACTCCAGGATCAAATTGGCCGAGCCCCTGCATGAAAGGTGATCTCCTGACTCTGGGTCCACGATAAAGGTGAATTGGGCTTCCTCGGTAGCTTCCAGGGTCACTGTAGCGCGAAAAGGGAAACTATTTGTGACTTGATATGACTGTGCCACCAGACTATCATCATGCTGATCCATCGGATTACCGAAGAGAATGTAATCCGGACCTGAAACTTCCTGGCTCTCTACAAAAGTTGACATTGTGAAGTTCGACCCATTAAGGGTACGAGCTCTCACCTGAACTTCGGGCTGCCGGACTGGCCCCCGGGCACTTACCGATGCACCCAACATCAATTTACCGTGAAATGTCGGATTGTCTTCTTGGGTCGTATTCAAAAATTGAAACTGATCAGTTATCAACTCCAGGTCTAATACAAAATCGCGCATGAGATTATGATAAATCTTACCCTTGAGAGTGGCTTCATATCCATTGTCGTCGACGATTCTCATTGAGGCCAGATCGATCGCATTGTCATCAATCAAAATCGAATGGTCTGGAATCCTATACCTGGAACTATTTATCTCGACAACAGTACTGGCCTCCTTCAAGTCTATTTGGCCAACCACATCAATCGCATCTAGTGACCCCTCTACCTGGAGATTGCCAGCGACAAATCCCTTGTTATCCCTAAGAATTCCTTCAACGAATGGATCCAATAGCCGCATTTCAGCACGGTCCAGGGTGATCCCACCTTGAATTGATTTCTGCTTAGGAAAATAAATGAAATTTGCCATTGCCTGGTTCGTGCTACCAGTAAGCATCACATCCATTTCTACTTGATTATTTGCCGGAGATTGCTGTGCCTTCAATGTTAAATCACCCAGGATCGTATCTAACATAGTCAGATTATCAACTTGAAGATCAGCTCGGTACCAGGGATCTTGAAATATATCGAGCAAATCAAATGAACCACTTATTCGTCCACTGAAATTACCTCCACCTAATCCAGCCAGATCAGTAAGGGCTCTCAATTCAAAATCATCAAATTTGACAGTTAATGGTTCTGGCTTGGTCTTGGTCCCACCACTCTGCACCGATATTTTTTGCTCTAGATGCTGCAAACTCAAGTGATCAACCAATATATATCCTGGTCGATATAAAATCTGATTTGCCTTGTCCAACGACCATAAGTAGCCACCTGCTCGTAAACTATCTTCAAGGGTTAACTGCAGTAGATCTCCATCTTGGGTCAAAGTACCATCCACCCAAATCTTCCTCCCGATCGAATCTGCGCTTGCAGCTATATCCCAATCTATGCTATCATTCTTTATGTGGCCATTGAAATTCACCGAGGGATATTCTGCAATTTTCCCTATCTGAAGGGCTCTTCCGGAAAGACCAACGTGTAAGTCATCTTCCCTACCTACCATATCGACCACCAGACTATCTGAATAGAAATCCTGATAAGAGATATTGGTTACAACAGCGTTGAAATCAATCTCTGGCCACTCAGACATAAATCGACCTTCAATGACCACTGAATCGAATGTGTTCAGCTCGGGTAGAAAGATTTTGAACGGCATGGGATCAAAAAATCGCAGAGCAAACTTAAAATTCTGAGGAACCCCACTAATCCTCGTTCTATCCAGTGAATCGATACCCTCCAAAGTATAGTATCGACTTAAAGCTTCTCTAACTGACAATGCCAATAACGAAAGCTGAAATTGACCGTCAAGCACCACCTTGAAATCATCCCCAGCCAGGGATAGACTTCGTGATCCCTGATCTTGTGATGCACTCATACTGAGATTATCTACCTGGTACATTAGGCTATCTGATTTCAAGTTGACATTCTGAAAAGAGATATTCCCCAGAAGGTCATCGAAATTGCTACCTCTCCCTTCGGCCTTCACAAATCCACCAATCTGCAAATCCTGCTCTACCAAATTGGTAGCATTTAGATCCGCATTTTCTAATTGCATCTCAAATGAATAATGGGGAATCGAATCTGTCAAATCAATCAACCCTTCAAAATCAAAGCCCAGATTGGGATCTTTTGATGATATGAGTCCATTGAGTTTGCCTCTCTCGATCTGCCCGCTGAATGTCAGGTCGTGATATACATATTGCCTGTAATGAAAACTATCTATTTCCAGATTAACTTTTCCCTCTAGATCATTTAATGTAAATCCTGAACCGTCACCATTCGCTCGGAAAGTGATCCAATCCAGCTCAGGATCTCCGATCATTTGTCCAATTCTGAATTGCTCCATGGCTAAGACCCCGGAGTAACGACCCGTCTTATGATCATCCGAAAACACCATGTCTAAATCAGCCTCGAGACAGCCGATTTCCGTGTCTGCATGACCCTTGAGAAATAGGTTTTTCAAATCACCTTTTACGACCCCATTGTAAGTCACCAGGCCAAAATTGGACAAAGTACTTTGCAGGGTATCTGAAATAATCCCTGTGAGGTCATCTGCATGGGCTTTCAGTGCATGGATCTCCAGATCACCCTCTAATTTCTTAGCATCATTGAGGTGTCGAACCACACCTGTCAGACTCACTGCGGTGGCAGCATCAGTTTCCAGATCTAGCTGATCAAATACCAGTTCCTGCAATCCTCCCCTGGCCTTACCTTCAAGTTGGATCCGTCCCAGATGTCTGAGTGATGGGGACCAGCTGATTCCTGTGAGTCGCGTAAATCCATCTTGAGAAGTGCTTAATTTCATTCCTCGAACGTCAAGCTCAATCTCCTCCGGGGCTCCTCCTAAGTTTGAAATTCTCGCATCTAACCGTGCTTCCAATAACTCACCTGCTCCTAGTTGAACACTATTCAGTATCACTGATGACCTGTCCCCCATAATCCTGCCTGCTAAACGCATATTGTCAATCTCTTTTATGTTGATAAAAGACAGTACTTTCTGGAGGTACTCTGAGAAATAATTTAGGTCTCTCCTGACAATATTAGTCGAACCAAAATCCAACTGGTATCTTACCTCAGATTGATCCCTGCCTCTGATGAACTCTAGAGAAGATGAGTTTTCAATCTTTGACTGTGGTGTTAATGCAATCAAATTGTCCAGATCGATACGATTTGAATCGATTTGAATTCCAGCAGCCATCTGCTGCAAATAGAATCCTCTGGGATCACGAAAAGACGCGCTCTCCAACTCTGCGGTGAGATCGTTGCCAGTCCACTGAGCCCGATTGATATAAATCGCCACTTCTTCAAGCATCAGATTCCGGGGATCAAATCCACTCACTCTGGTAGTAGATGGATTGGAAGTAATAACCTGGCTCTCTGTAACTAGTAGATCATTTAGTAGAATCTCCCAATCTATATGTGGAAGGACGAAAGTACCAGGTACACCTTTCCCATCATCAGGGTGTGTCGATTGAAGTTGAGGTGCTATATCTACCCTTAACTGGTCAAGGTCCAATCCATCGATATAGATTCGTCGTTGCGAAAGATCCGAACGTGCAAGATCTGTGTGAAGGGAGCCAAGGGTCACATTTACTGTGGCATCACGATGGCTTTGGTACATACTGAAGGCAAGATCCATGAGGTTGATTTCTTTCAAACTGATCTCCCAGGGTTCCTTTACCGATCCATCTGATTTAAAAGCATCAAGCAGAAAATCGATGTTTGACGATGTATCCGACTGGTGAAGAGAAAACTTCACTCCTTCTATCGTGGTTTGCTTCAAGTGCAGCTTTTTCTTCCAGAGCGAGAAAGCACTTAAATCAAGGTACATCCGGTCACTTAGGAAAAGCGTATCCGAAGACTGATCCTCAATGTATACTCCATGGAGTTCAATTGAAGTAAAGAAAGAGATACGCACTCTTTCAATTTCTATCTTAGTATTCAATGAGTTGGAGAGTTTCTTGACAAGCCACCCAGCCACCTCTGTTTGCACTACTGGCAATTGTATAAGAACACCTAAAAGCAATAGCAGTCCGACAAGGATTGCCAGTGATCTGACCAACCACTTCGAGGCCTTACGCATTATCTACCAGACGGTTTCTCAACAATTTTAGAATATAGAGACGTAATCTAATCCGATTGTCACGGTAAAATCACTAATGCTATGCAAACGATCGAATGATTCATCTCATTACCTCCTCAAGCTTTCAAAAGTTATTTATTTACTTTGCCTCCTTTCAAGTCAATCCTATCGACTAAAGCACTAATCAATTAACCATGAATAAAAAGGAAATTCAGGAACTGGCGCAGATTATTAGGGGGCTTTCTATTGACGGAGTAGAATCCGCCAATTCTGGTCATCCGGGTTTACCACTTGGCATGGCAGATGTTGCTGCTGTACTTTGGACGCAGTTCTTGAAGCACAATCCTAAGAATCCTTCCTGGTTTGACCGAGATCGGTTTGTCCTGTCTGCCGGTCATGGGAGCATGCTAGTATACAGCCTTCTTCATCTATTTGGATATAACTTACCCTTAAAGGAGTTGAAGCGATTCCGTCAATGGAAAAGTAAAACAGCCGGACATCCTGAGTATCACGAAACACCCGGGGTCGAAACGACCACAGGTCCTCTGGGTCAAGGGATCTCAAATGCAGTAGGAATGGCTCTTGCCGAAAAATCCTTAGCCAGTCGATTCAATACTAGCCGTAACAAACTAGTCGATCATCATACCTATGTTATCGCCAGTGACGGAGATCTAATGGAGGGCGTCTCTCATGAAGCGAGTTCTTTCGCCGGACATAATCGGCTTAATAAACTTATTGTCTTTTATGATGACAATAATATCAGTATTGATGGTGAAACTGATTTGTCATTCAGCGAAAACGTGATTCAACGATTCAAGGCCTATGGCTGGCATACTCAAAAGATAGACGGGCACGACCTTGATGCGATCAAGTCTTCAATTGAAGCTGCTCATGCAACTGACCAACCATCTCTGATCGCTTGCAGAACCATTATAGGATATGGAAGTCCTAACAAAGCAGGTACCGAATCGGTACATGGCTCTCCGCTCGGCAAAGTGGAAGCGCGGTTGACAAAGGAGGTACTGGGTCTACCGGTAAACAAGTCTTTCTATGTTTCCCCTCCGATGAAAAAATTAAAGGAAAAAGCAAAACGCCAGGGAGTAATTGCCGAAAAACGATGGAAGGAAAAGTATAAGAAATACCGGTTGACATATCCTACCCGAGCAAAGCTTTTCGAAGCGTGCCTTCAAAAAGAAGTTAGTGAAACTGCCATGGCAGTTCCTGCTTTCGATACCGGGAAGATAGCTACCCGTTCGGCTTCTGGAAAAGTGTTGGATTACCTTGCCAATCATGTTCCAGCGCTGATGGGTGGATCCGCAGATCTTACTCCTTCTAATAAGACATTTCCGAAAGGGGAAAAGGCCTTTAGCAAAGCAGAACCACAAGGAAGATATGTTCATTATGGAGTGAGAGAACACGCTATGGCTGCAATCATGAATGGGATGGCTTTGCATGGAGGAGTAATTCCTTACGGTGGAACCTTTTTTGTATTCACAGATTATATGCGCCCGTCGATGCGACTGGCTGCCCTGATGGGAATACAATCTATCTATGTATTGACCCATGATTCAATTGGGCTAGGTGAAGATGGTCCTACTCATCAACCCATCGAGCACCTTGCTTCATTACGAGCCATGCCCAATCTGGTGTTGCTAAGACCAATGGATGCTAATGAAACTGTAGAAGCCTGGAAGATTGCTCTGCAGCGTAAGACCGGCCCTACGGCATTAGTGCTGACCAGACAAAATCTTCCAATCTATGATCGTAGAAAAGAAAAAATGGCTGCCGCCTCAAATACTCAAAAGGGTGGGTATGTTTTAGTGGATGACAAAGGATATAAGTTGATCTTAATTGCTTCCGGATCAGAAGTAGAAATCGCCATAGATGCTAAAAGAATTCTAAATGAGCAGGGCATTAAAGTTCGGATAGTTTCAATGCCTTCCACTGAACTATTTGATAGGCAGACCCGAGTGTACCGGAATAAAGTGTTGGGTGATAAGAATTCGGTTAGGTTGGCTATAGAAGCAGGTGCCACGTTGTCCTGGCATAAGTATGTTGGACCGCGTGGGGACATAATTGGATTAGATCATTATGGAGCTTCAGCTCCATACCAGGAGCTGTATCAGCAATTTGGTCTGACTCCAAAGAATGTTGCAGCAAGAGCTATGAAAGCATTGAAAGGGATAAGTTAATCTTTGCCAGGATTCGTTTTTCGATAAATTTTATCAACTTCTTTCTTTGACGGATATGGAGCCCTGGTAAGAGGCTTGGGTGATGTATTTGAGCTATCTTTAAGTTTAGCTCTTACTCTTTTATCCTCATATCTAGGATCAGGAATCATGGGCAATTTTTCGATTTTTTCTATTTCCACAGAAGGAAACCCAAACTCCACTACAACCTTTCCTTGCATCAGATAGCAACCAGGACCTCTGAATGGCCATCTTCGTAGAATCTCTGGAAAATGTGTAGTGTCAAAAAATGCCCCTTCGCAGTCTACCCAGGTTCCAAAATTCATATGTCCCCGATTGGTTGGAACATCTTTTCTGGCAACCAGATATCCTACCAATCGAATTGTCCGATCTTCTTTATCCAATAGATCTCTTACTAGAGTATCACCACGATATTTTGTTTTCAGTAGTTCAAATGGATTATGAGTAACTGGAAATCCAATAATTTCAATTTCATCAAAGGAATCTTCAAAAGCATCTCGTTCCAGCTTCGGAAAACTCCACTCCCTGGTAGGAGGTTCTCTAAATAATTTTGCGGTTTTGGGTCTATTTGCCTTGTTTTTATTAAACAACATCCTTGACTCGAGAATAAGCTCATTTTTGGGTTTTCCGGTAAATCGAAATGCTCCTGAAAAAATCAGCAATTCCAAATGTTCGATTCCAATATGTATTCTATCAATAAAATCGATAAAAGAAAGATATGCCCCATTTTCTCTCTCCTTCACAATCTGCTCAGAGATCTTCAAATTAAATCCTTCAATTGATCCAAAGCCTATATAAATCTCATTTCCCTTCAAACAGGCTAAAACATCACTTTCATTCACACAAGGAGGCCTTACTAATCCCCCTGCCATTTTGGCCTCATGGAAATAAACTTCCTTTCGGTAAAATCCACCGAAATTATTAATAGCTGACACCATAAATTCTAAAGGATGATGTGCTTTCAGATAAAGTGCCAGGTAAGATTCAACGGCATAACTTGCTGAATGTGATTTGCAAAATGAATATCCTGCAAATGATTCTATCTGACGATATACTTCGTTTGTTAATTCATCAGTGTATCCTAGTTTTTTGCAATTTTGAAAAAAACGATCTTTTACTTTCTCCAATTCTTTTGCTGATCGGGTTTTTCCTGACATGCCCCTTCGCAGAATATCTGCATCAGCCATATCCAATCCACCAAAATAGTGCGCAATCTTTATGACATCTTCCTGATATACCATAATTCCATAAGTCTCTCCCAAGTGCTCTTCAAAGACAGGATGGAAATATTCAAAATCATCAGGATTATTATGACGATATTGAAATTCACGTAGCATTCCGGATTTGGCTACTCCTGGCCGGATTACACTTGAAGCAGCAACCAGAATATTATAATTATTGGCTCTCAGCCTCCTCAGCAAGCCCCTCATAGCTGGAGACTCAACATAAAAGCAACCTATCGTACGCCCCCGCGACAACATTTCATTGCAAATGGGATGATCTATGTATATGTTGGTATCATTAAAATCGATTTCCTCTCCTTTGGTCTCCTTCACCAAGTCTATTGTAGATTTTATGGTACCCAATCCCCGCTGACTAAGGACATCCAATTTCTCAAATCCAATATCCTCAGCGATATACATATCAAATTGGGCAGTCTTAAATCCCTTTGGGGGAAAGTCCATGGCTGTGTAATACGTGAGTGGCTGTTCACTGATCAACACACCGCAGGCATGCATGGATCTTTGATTGGGAAATGTGTGGAGCATATCTGCATATTTGTGAATAAGTCGCACCTCCCTGCTTTGACTGTGCAACTCACGTGGATTTCCAGATAATTCATCTATTTCTGCCTTTGCCAAGCCAAGGACTTTACCTAATTCACGATGAATAGACCGGTGCTTAAACGATCCAATCGTGCCGCAAAATGCAGTACATTCGGGATCAAACCGTTTGAATATATAATCCAGAATTTCATCCCGGTCTTTCCAGCTCCAATCAATATCGAAATCAGGAGGAGCTTTTCTAGCCGGATTTAGGAATCGTTCGAAATAGAGATTAAGCTGGATCGGACAAACATTGGTTATTTTTAAAATATAGGCTACTATTGAATTTGCCCCGCTTCCCCTTCCTACATGATAAAACTCCCTGGATAAACTATATCTGACAATATCCCATGTGCACAAAAAATAACCTCCAAATCCCAGATCATCAATAATTTCTAATTCTTTTTGTACCCGTTCGAGAGCAATTTTATTATTTTTTACATATCGGTATGAAAATCCATCATTAATTAATTTTTGTAACAATTCCTTATCTCCGTATCGGGTTCCGGTATATGTTTGTTTATTCTTAGGTTCGATAAAATTAAAATCAAACTGGCATGACTCCAGAATTCGATTGGCATTATCCAAAGTTTCGGGAAATATGGAAAACATTTCTTTTAATTCCGATGGAGAAATCATAAATTCATTCTCTTGGGCAAAAGCATCTCCTTTAAGCATTGATAAAATGACATTATTATCAATACACCGAAGCAGTCTATGCAGGTTATACCCAGATTTATTTCTAAAAGTGACCGGATGCAACACCACCAACTTATGTTTTCGACTCCCATAAGGAGAATTCTGAATTTTGAATCTATCTCTAATCCTGACACCTACGTACTCATTTTCCTTTAAAACCTGTGGTGCTTTTTCAAAAGGATAAATGATATAAACATTGTTAAAATCCGGAGCTCTGTCAGGTAGTGACTCTTTAATAATATTCAACTTTGTCCGAAACGAATTTAACTCGTGAAAACCTTCATTATTTTTTGCCAGACCGATGTATTGAAGTTGATTATCCTCTCTGAATTCCATGCCGATGACTGGATGGATACTGTGCTCACGGCATGATTTTATGAAATCATATACACCGGTAGTCGCATTCACGTCTGTCAATGCCAAGGCTTCGATTCCAGCCTTGGCAGCATCTTCTACCAGGGTTTCTACCGGAATAGTTCCATATCTCAATGAATAATAAGAGTGACAATTGAGATACATGTATATTTAGGTATTATCGCGTGTTAATGCACCAATGGAGGAAGCTCGTTGAATGGCATATTTGCCAAACCGGTTGCGCACACGATCCATAGCCTGGTATAAATTGATGACGGTCACTTCATCAAACAAATTGATCTGGTAATCACCCTGCACCAATCCGGAAAGCCGAACTCCTACCAACCGGATCATCATACGGCGCTCATAAACTTTATCAAATAACTCCATCGCACGCTGGATGAGCAAATGATCGCAGGAGGTGTAGGGTATCCTGGCTTGTTGCGTATGGGTGTCGAAATTGGTATAACGGATCTTTACTGCAATCACTGATGCCACTCTTTGTTCCGAACGAAGTTGGTAACATAGGCTTTCTATCATCTGGACTAGTAATGCCTTAATCCGGCCTATATCCATGGAGTCACGCATGAATGTCCGTTCGGTAGAAATGGATTTCCGCTCACTGTACTGAACAACCGGGGCGGAATCGATCCCATTAGCTTTCTTGAACAGGGCTACCCCATTCTTCCCCAATAGCCTCACCAATACTTCTTCCGGAATAGCAGCTAATGTCCTAATCGTGCGGATCCCAATCCTAGACAAGGTCTTGTAGGTAGCACTGCCTATCATCGGAATCTTTGAAATCGACAACGGATCGAGAAATGGTCTCACCTCTTCGAAATGAATCTGCAACTGACCCTGTGGCTTGGCTTCATTAGTTGCAATCTTGCTCACTGTCTTGGTCGGTGACAAGCCAAACGAAATCGGAAGCCCCGTATGACTGACGATCTTTTGTCTTAGCTCAGACGTCCATTTGTAACAGCCGAAAAAACGATCCATCCCGCTGATGTCGAGGTAGAACTCATCTATACTCGCCTTTTCAAAAACGGGCGCTTCTTCCGCAATGATCTGAGTGACTTCTCCCGATTTCTTCGAATACATCTCCATATCACCCTTTACAACAATAGCATCCGGACACAACCGCAAAGCCAGCTTCATCGGCATAGCCGAATGCACCCCAAAGTGTCTGGCCTCGTAGCTGCAAGATGCCACTACCCCACGCTCTGATTTACCCCCTACTATCACCGGCCTACCAATCAGACCTGGATCGATCAGACGCTGACACGACACAAAAAATGTGTCGATATCCATGTGTACAATATGCCTGTTCTTGAAGTCGATGAGTTAAGGGTTTAAAAGGTTAAGGATCAACGGTTAAGGATTAAAAAGGTGAAAAAGGCCATGAGGCAAAACTGCATACTACATACCTAAAAACTATTTTAACTATATTTATAATCTATTTACAATAGACAAATGTATATTTAAAATGCTTATTAAGCAATAATGCTCTATTTAAAATGGATTTACTGGCCAAAAATCTGAAAACCCTTCGCAAGAAGCAGTACTCAACCCAGGAAGAAATGGCACAAGCACTGGGCTTGAAAAAAAGTACGTACGCCAGCTATGAGGCCGATGATGGCAATACACCTCCCGCTAAAACCCTATATGCGATTGCAAGATTATTTGGAGTGCCCATGGATGCCCTATTCGACACGGATTACACTTCTGTTGACCCTTCACAGCAGCTTAGAATTTCTGACAATGAAATCTATTTTCCGGTCAGTGTTGATCTTGAAGGGACAGAACTAATCGATGTCGTCCCGTCAGATCATCAAGCCCAGGCAGGCTACCTCAGTGATTACGCAGATCCCTCTTTCATACGCACCTTACCAAAAATCAGCTGGGACATGGGAAGTTATGAACCTGGCACCAAACGCATTTTTCAAATCGAAGGTGATAGTATGATACCGATCCCATCGGGTTCATATATCCTGACTGTCAAAAAAAATTTTGAAGATCTTAAAAACAATGAAGCTTACATCCTGGTTACCCAAAATGATATACTCCTCAAGAGAGTCGAAAAACAAGGGCAACAGCTTCTCCTGATTTCAGACAATTCCATTTACCCTCCTCAACAAATCGAAGTGGATGAGGTTATTCAGTACTGGTTGGCTCTGAAAGTCATCATGGATATGCCTGATAAGCCACTCATCACCATGGACCACATCCACCACACGGTGCAAGAGACACATCGCACGGTTAATGAAATCAGTCAAAGATTACTACCCAAATGAAAGATTACGTCCCGATTCCTTGCCACATACATGATGAACTGGAAGCAATTGGAACCAGAAGACAACTTTGTCATCTACATTATCAGGACAATGATGGTAGATCAACTTGCCTTGTCGATTACCTCAAAGATTTTCAAACAAAAGAAAAAGCAGAATACTTAATTACAAGCGCTGGCTATTCAATCCGGATGGACCGGATAGATCATTTCGAAGTTTTGTTTTGGCGCTAAAAGACTGCTAACTAGGGAGCAAAAGCACAACCATCGGCTTTCAAAATTCGCCTTAGTTCATCAGAGAGGAAGCCAGAAACGGCATTGATGTCGTCAATAATCTCTTGCCGGGAGATCCACGTGATATAGTACCCTCTATCTACCAGGCTGTCAATGCTCAATCGATTTATCGACTTGTCATCAAGTTGAATCATCCATTTCAGCTCCTTGCAGAAAAAATCAGGTGTTATATCTTCGAGTTGGTCCAGCTGTTTAAACGTATATCCCCAAAACTTTCCGTCTCGTAAAAGCTGTACCCACAATAGTTCAGTAGCTTGGTTTAAGGTTGGATTCATGCGTGTTCAATGATCAGGTAAACAGGTTAAGTTGCGGGCTAAGATAATCTAAATTCGGATACTCCTACTCTTGCAGTCAATTTAATTTGAGCTTAAAAAGGACAAACTTTTTCACCCTGATATATCAAGCTATAGTCGCCCTCTAAAACCAGATCTGAAGGCTGAATTATGTCGTCTGTTGGAAACCATCTTTTCCGATTGTAATTCACAACTATGAACAAGCCTTCAGGATCACCCAGGGCACAAAAAGATTCGTAAGATCCATCGTAGATTTGAATGGGCTTGATGGCATTCAATGCATCGTGAACCTTCTCAATATCCCTGGTAGCTAGGCCTACCTCGCTAATGGAGAGAATACACTCTTCTGAAAAGGAATCGAACGATCTTGCAGCTATCTCCTCCCGGCCAATAAACTCCACAATATTTGAGTCAGGGTCATGGAAGTATATGGCCTTGGCTTTCCATTTGGGAAATGAAATTATCCGTTTGTTACAATATTCAATTATCGGCACTCTTTTCCCCAGCCAATCCATTGCATCAGCAACCAGCAGGAAGGGAATGTTGAAAGCAAAATGACTGGGGGTTGATTTGTCCCTTTTCACAAAACCGAGCGAACTTCGTCCACATTGCACCGAAAAATTTTGCGTAGAGTTCTCCATAATCGGTAATTGCAGAAGATCGGCGTAAAAGGAACGCATCTTGTCCAAATTAGCAGTGGCCAATTCCAACAAATTGATCCTCATCACTCAGCTGTCTTAGTCAGGCGACCAACCTTAATTTCCAAACTGTAAAAATCCGGTTCTGCGAGAGGTTGAATGGTAGTATTGAGACTCCAGCTATTACCCAACGCATCGTTCAGTGTGTAGTGCAGGTCTTTACCAGATGAATCGCTAATCTTCGCTATGACATCCCACTCATTCATCTGAGCAATCTCTTGCAATTGCTCGATAAGCTCGCCAATATTTTCCCTCCGTATATGAAAAAGGCTCTCCCATTGGTCTCTATCTCCTTCATACTTGATGATCTTCTTGTCAAATAGTGGTGGGTATACATCGAGAAAAATCGGGATCCACGCATCTGCCATATCATAGCGAGAGTAGCTTTCATTAGCTTGCCAATTATACTCCATGCCATTATTAGCCACGTAAGCCATTGCAGGCCTTCCATCTAGCTTTCCCACCAGATGGAGAGCCGCATCTATTCCAGCAGAAAACCCTCCCGCCGTGATGATTTGTCCATTGTCTGTAAACCGGGCATCGTAAATCACTTCGGACGCTGGCGCAAAATGACTCAGGTGGGGTAACATACCGGCATTAGTTGTAATCCTCAATCCTTGAACAAGATTAGTACTGGTAAGAAAGAAGACACCATTGCAGACAGACATGATATGATCCACCACGGGAGCTTGTTCTTCAATCCAGACAATCCTTCGATCAGTGGAATCAAGTTGATGTGGCACATTGCCTCCGGGCAAGACGATGATATCGGCCTGTGGATGGGTGGTGAGATCATAATCCGGCACCACGGTCATGCCCATGCTGGTGGTAATCGGTTCCAAAGATTCAGCTACCGTAAATACCTGATAGCCCGCGGCTCCGAAGACTTCATATGGCCCGGTGAAATCAATAATCTGCACACCGTCGAAAATGAAGATTGCCACCTGCTTCCTGCTCGTTTCCGATCTATCATCCCTGCTCGATGCTACCGCCGGATTTTCCTTCACATTCTGACAGGCAAGCAAAATCAAAATAGCGTAAAACCATATCGGACTTATGGAGATCTTCATGACCTTACCGCTTTTTTTCCTTGTAGGCTTTAGCTTGCTTGTTGAATGCAAGAGCCAAATCAATCCATGATTGTAGATCTTCATCCATATCGGTTCCCTCAGGGTTGACAAACACATAGCCCTTCATTTCCCTACCCGTAAAATCCATCTTCTGACAGCCCTTCTTCTTCAGAGCTTCCTCATAAGGATCGGGACCGATGCGAGCCATGAGTCTATCCTCATGGACACCTATACACATCTTGCCTTTGACCATGAACGTCAATCCACCCATCATCTTTTTCTCTTCAAATTGCACATTCTGATGTCCCAAAGTTTGTCTCACACGGTCGGCCAATTGTTCATTGTAAGCCATATTCAGGTAGTTTAAATAAAATTGAATCAATCCGCTCGTTTGCTGGAGAAGTTAGTGATCTTTTGACCTTACCACAATCTGAAGTGGCGAATGTCTATGAGAAAAGTATTTCAAAATTTGTGACGATATGAGACAATCTTTGTCTTAATATATGCGATCTTTCTGGTTGAAGTCGCACTCATTCACATTTCAACTGGCTTAACTTTAATAAAATGGAAGAGACGAAAAAAAACAATTCCACAACTATTCTAGGCGTGCTACTAGGCTTAGCTGTTATTGCAGCCGGATACTTCGGATACAGCACTAATCAAAAAACCAAACAAGCCGAAATCATGTCTATGGAAATGGATAGTCTTATGGAAGTCCGTGAAAGCCTGGAAATGGATCTCAGCAGCCTGACTAAAGAGTACGAAAGCATGGCTATCGAAAATGACTCATTAAAAGGATCGCTTGATAATGCCAAGGAAGTGATCGCTACGAAGGATGAGCAGCTGCGATGGGCTCAGCGTAAGGCAGCTACAGACGTCAAAACACTTAAGGAAGAAATTGTCGTGTTGGAGACCGCCAAATCAGATATGATGGCAACAGTAGAAGCGCTTCGAACTGAAAACAACGAGCTGAAACAGGCGAATGCAGAGCTTACTCAAAAAGTAGCCATGTTTGAAGAGGAAAATGCCGGCCTGCAAGTGCAAGTAACTGATCTTAATGCGGCTAACTCTTTACTGGAGAGGAAAGCAGCAGATCTGGCCAACACCTCTTTTAAGGCTTCGTCTATGCAGGTAGATCTGGCAAAAAATAATGATAAGGCGACCATCAAATCCAAGCGGGTTCGAAGACTCGATATAGGTTTTGACCTTGTTGACGTACCAGAGGAGTATCAGGGGCAGCAAAATCTGTACTTGTACATCACCGACTCTAACGGAGTGCCGATCTCAGGAGGATCTGGAACTGTCAAAGTGGGTAGTGGAGACAGGGCATTGGTGATCGAACCACTAGATGTTAAGAAGGTGAGTCTGACTGCCTCTCAGAGATTCGAATTTTCTCATGAAGTCGCTGAAAAACTAAAACCGGGATATTACATCGCCTCAATTTATGCTGATAAAGGGCTGCTTGGCTCGACTCTCTTTAAATTGATCTAGGCGATGTCTTCAGCAACCTGGCTATTCACCATTGCCAGCATTACTTTCTTCCTGATCAGTTGTGTAGGTGCGGGAAAGTTCCGCACTTTGGAAACCGAGAAGAATCAGTTGGAGCTAGACCTGGGATCGAAGATCGAAAATCTCAGTGGGGTGAATTCCGAGTTGGAAAGGAAGGCTGAAGATCAGCGTGATGTATTGATCACTCAAAATACATTGCTCGCCCAGCTGCTTGCTGAAAAGAGCAGCTTGGAGGAAAAAGTCGCAGATCTCGGACGGCAAATCAATGCATTATCGAGCGAGGCTGAATCTGTCCAGGCGCAATTGAATATCGAGCTAAAGAACAGGAACACGGAATTAGCAAAGAAAGAAGCTTTGCTAAGTCGTATTCTTGAGTCCTACCAACTGAATCAAACTAAAGCCCAGACAATCATCATTCGTCTTCGGGAACTTTTAACCGAGTACGCTGACAATCAATTGGAGATAGAAGAGGATGATCTGGAAGCCAGAGTAATTATTTACAATAGCTTTTTGTTTAATTCTGATTTGGAACTTCAGTCTCAGGCCAAAGTTGCTTTGGAATACATAGCCAGTGTGATCAAAGATTATCCGGAAACTACGATACAAGTGGAAGGGCATACGGACAATAGCCCGGTTCGACCAGGCCGAAAGTTTGAAGATGCCATGGACCTTAGCGCCATTCGGGCTGCTGCCGTGATGCGTTACCTTATACGCGACACCGGGATCAATGCCAATCAGGTCATCTCCTCAGGAAAAGCTGGATTCTACCCCCGGGTTTCAAACGAAACTCCCGCTGGCAGGGCTCTGAACAACCGGGTTGAGATCAGAATCCGAACAGGTTATCGTGAAATCCTTCAGCTCATCAAGGGAAGCCCCTAAGCTGTCCGTTCAGAAATGATATCGGAAGGAAAAAGCAAAATCACCAAGGCCTCTGAAGAAATGATTAAACCTCAGCAGGTCAATAAAGGGCTTGTAATCCAGGGAAACCGAAGCTGGAATCTGTTCCAGAAAATACTGAACACCCGCAATTGCATTTGGACCTAATGCCAGACCGGCACCATGGCGGTGATCATGATCATGGAAGTCATCGGGATGCCGGTGACCTCGGTAGAAGCCTATATGCACCCCCAGGCCGTAGTAGACGGAGACTTGACCAGGCACGTCAAAATAGAGAGGAGTATGAAATTCTGCCAACCCGGTTAGTTGAAGACCACCCTCACGAAACGAAAGGATCGCCTCACCGGCTTTATACTCATTCAAGAACCATTTAGCAGCAACACCGGTCGAACCTCCGGCACGCAATCCAATGCTGCGTTCGGAATACTGGGCCAACAACATCGGCATGGAAATCAGCAGGCAAAATAGAAGAAGTAGAATTTGCTTCACGATCAAGATCATTTTGGTTTTCTGATATAAGGACGGCTGAGGAGGCCTCGGGGTTGCACGAGAGGACCGAAAAGACACATGTCCAATAAAATGAATGTGTACTTTTGGGTATGGTAAGGAATTCAAGGTATCAAAAGGCTTTCGATCAGGCTTACAATCAGCTAAATGCCGAACAAAAAACCGCGGTAGATTCCATTGAAGGTCCGGTGATGGTCGTAGCCGGACCAGGCACCGGAAAGACTCAGATTTTAGCTCTTCGCATTGGACGGATCCTTCAACAGACAGATGCTGCTCCTTCCAACATTTTGTGCTTGACTTATACCGATGCTGGTGCTATCGCCATGAGACAGCGCTTACTTGACTTTATTGGACCTGAGGCATACAAGGTCCATGTCCATACGTTCCATTCCTTCTGCAACCAGGTGATCCAGGATCATCAGGAAATTTTCTCAGACTACTTGATCCTTCATCATGCATCTGACCTTGAAAAAGCAAATCTATTCATGACCTTGATTGATAGCTTTGATTATGAACATCCACTTCGAAAACTGAAAGGTCAGCTCTATTATGAAGCCCGCAGGATGGACAAACTCTTCTCGTTGATGAAGAGGGAGTCGATCACTCCAGCTCAATTCAAAAATTTGATCTCAGATGATCTCAATCGGCTGGAATCAGATCCCACTATGTTTTACAAGCGGGCCACCGGCCGACATAAAGTGGGAGATCCAAAAGCAACCTATCATAAGCGCAAAAAGGCGCTACTGGTCACCAAGGCTGCCGTAGAGGCCTTTGAACCTTTTCAGAATCTAATGAAAGATGCCGGTCGCTATGATTTTGATGACATGATCCACTGGGTAATGAGAGCTCTCGAAACAGATGACAATCTCAAGGCCATGTACCAGGAACAGTTTATGTACTTTCTGGTGGATGAATACCAAGACACGAATGGATCACAGAATCGAATCGTAGAATTACTCTGTGATTTCTGGGAGAAGCCTAATTTATTTGTGGTGGGAGATGATGATCAGGCAATCTTCCGGTTCCAAGGGGCTAACATTGATAACCTCACCCAGCTTCACGAAAAATACCATCCACAGGTAGTGGTCTTGCGAGAGAATTATCGCTCTACCCAGGCCATACTGGATCATTCTATGAAATTGATTCAGTACAATCAACAACGTCTGTCTAATGAGATCCCAGGGGTAATCAAGGAGCTAAGGGCTAGTAGCTCCAGTCACACCAATTCAGATTCGGTTTTTCACGCCTACCTAAATGTTGCTCAGGAAGAAGCTGCCATCTTTACCGCCATAAAGAAGCTAAGGGACCAGAAAATTCCGCTGAATGAGATCGCCGTTATATATCGTAAGCATAGGCAAGGTGCTAATCTGGTCAAAGCCCTGACACAAGAAGGTATACCCGTTGATGTCAAGCAGAGGATCAACATTCTGTACGAGCCTCTGGTTCGGAACCTCGAGACTATCATGACCTATCTTCAGGTAGAATCGGAGATGCCTGGCCGGGGTGAGCACCTGCTTTTCGAGATCATGCATTACCGTTTTTTCGACCTTCCTCCAGTAGATGTTGCCAAACTGTCGATGCACTGCTGGAGCTACCGAGAGAACCGCAAGGATCTTCGTCAGACACTAAAAGATATCGATCAGCTGGATGCATTAAAATTGACTTCACCCGAGTCGTTTTTAGTATTCAACACATTGCTTGAAAACTGGATCGGTCAGATGCCCCATATCACTATTCAGGTACTCCTCGAACGGATTCTGAAGCAAGGTCAGGTTTTCCGCGAAGTCATGAAGAGTCCACAGCGAACCTACGAGATGCAGGTCCTGGGCACATTCTTCAATTATCTGAAAGCGGAAACCAGCCGGAATCCCAAACTGACCCTTAAGGAGTTCTTGTCCACACTCCGGCAGATGCGTGAAATCGACATACCTCTCTACATGCATAGTTTGATGCGATCAAGAGACGGAGTAAACTTTATGACAGCACATGGTGCGAAAGGTCTCGAATTCGACTATGTTTTCATGATCGGGTGTAATAGCCGTCATTGGAGAAATCAGCGTACTTCACATAATAGTTACCGGCTTCCTTCAACTCTGGTTGATCCAAGTACCGAGTCAGATATCGAAGATGAGCGTAGGCTTTTTTATGTGGCAATGACCCGGGCAAGAAAACATTTACAGATCTCTTACGTGGTCGAAAATTTGAACGGAACGGTAGACGAACCGTCTCAGTTCATACCTGAAATCCTGTCTCTTAAACAGGGTGAACCAGTAGAGACCAAAGTCGAAGCTGAAGACACCGTCAATTACTATTGTAAACTTATTCACCCATTCGATAAGACTCTGCCATTGATCGATCATGATTTGATTGATCAAAAGCTCAAAAGATTTCAACTCACCCCTACTGCCCTAAACAAGTACTTGGAGTGTCCACGTACCTTTTACTTTGAAGAAATTCTCCGTGTACCACTGGCGAGAAGCCCCTATTTGGGTTTTGGGAACGCTGTGCACTACGCCTTGCAACGCTACCTGGAGAAAACGATAAAAGGTGAAGACCCTCCAACACAAGTTCTTATTGATCTATTTAAGGAGTCGGTAATGTGGCATCAGTCCCACTTTACGGAAAAAGAATTTGAAAATTATCTAAAGCATGGTGAGTTCATCTTGAAATTGTATCTGCAGCACAAATTGCCAGAATGGCAAGATGCCAAAAGATTAATTCCGGAGAAGAACATCGATCATGTCGAACATCGGGGTGTGCCAGTAAGAGGACGCCTGGATCTCATTGTAGAGCGTCCTGATGGTTATATTGAGGTTATTGATTTCAAAACAGGAAATCCCGATATGAGCAAATCCAAGCTGTCCAAACCTGATGCCAAGAAGAATCCAGTCGGAGGAAACTACTGGCGTCAAATCGTCTTTTACAAAATACTGCTTGAGGCTCATGGTGATGCCACATTGAAGATGAGTCAGGGGTTGATCAGTTTTGTCGAACCCGATAAACTTGATGATCTCAAGGAAGAAAGCTTTCTTATCTCTTTAGATGAGTATGATCTAGTTTCAAATCAAATTGTGGAATGTTTTCAAAAAATACAGGCGCATGTGTTTGATATCGGATGCGAATCTCATTACTGTGATTGGTGCCGATTCATCAAAAATGACTATGTGCTTCCAGAAGACACGTTCGATAAGTTAACTGAACCCGTTACTGATTTTACGGTTCCCTCTGAGGCTTTCCAAATGGAATTTAATT
>JAHELJ010000095.1 GCA_024644235.1 Lewinellaceae bacterium | reverse complement strand
GGATCCTGCACGATGTCGATACCTGGACATTGACCCTGGATATGAGAAACAATTAACACCAATGATAGTATCGCGAAAAAACTTAGAAATTCTTGGTAAAGGTTTCTTGCTCTGGATAGGAAATTCGCAATCGGTAATGCATGAGCGGGTTCCATTTCTTACGTTTTTGGTTCATTGAAGCCAAAAATGATATTCTTCTTTGTCTAACCAGAAGCTGATATTATTCACTACTACTTATGATATTGCTCATTAAGTTTATAAGAATTGATTTGAAAAAGTGCAATGAGGTATTGTAGACCCCTTTTACCGTTAAGGACAAGGAAATTATAGCTAATTTTTTCGTGGTCAACTTGTTAGTTTTTTTCAGCTCTAAATAGTCTCATCTCCGCCATGCTGACACGCTCTCTCCTGATGGTCAGCAGACCGACCCGAATGGGTGTAATCGGACGAAGTACTGTTCGGGCTATCACCCCAACCGTTCGAATTGGATTCCGTTCTATGATATATACTTGAATGTTATATATCCAGTGCCTGAATCGCACGTTCAAATTCATCTGGGCGAACATAAATCAGGTAACCAAAACCTCCTTTCCCATCTGTCACTCCCATCGAAGCATAGACATTTACGTCTGCCAGGAATAATTTGTTGTGTATTTCCTAAAGGCTCCCAATTTGTCGTCGCCCTGCACAAGGATCGCCGGGTGGGGACCGTCAAGGTCCAACCCTGCCTTCTTGGCTTCGGATATCAGTTTGAGAGAGTCATCAGGAAAAATGGTGAGCTGTGTATTTGCTGGTCCAATATTCATTTCCAGATTCGTGGCTAAATCCACAAGTATTTTACGCTCGATGACCCTGTCTTTCCTCCACTCATTATAGTTATTGATCTGCAAGGCAATCAATATGCCGATTACTACCAAAGCTATTTCACCAAAAGCATAATTGGTACTTCCTGGTTGTCCCCGATTCAATCAATGATTTTCTGATTTTCCTAAGGAAGGTGAGCATGATTAAAGATACATAACGAGTATGAGGCAAATGAAGTGGTTTGAAGAACCAAGCTTGCCGAGGTAAGCAAGCGGAAATTCAGTTAGCATTTCAAATTCATCCTATCCTATCTCACTTCGCTGGTTCTTAAAGGTAAAATCGTTTAACTCCAGCAAAATCTGTCCAGGTTTCACTTCCGGATTGACGACCACAAAATAGACATCATGGATTCCTTCCGTCTCCGGAACAGCCACTACGTACTTGGGTTGAAACATCTCCCGCACCTGGCGAAAGCCCGGCCGGGGACCTATTCGTCCTCCCTTTTCCCAGGCTTCACGTAATTTGGTTAATTCCGCCCGGAAATCGATCTCAACCATGGTGATCATTTCCGTGGCGGCAATCACCGGTCCGTCCGGGCTATTCAGGCGCACTTCGATGACACCTCCGGCGGCTCCTACCCTATTGGAAGCTTCCGCATTGATCTCAATCTCATGAATACCGGTCAAATCCAAAGCGGCATATCCGACATAAGCCCCATCTTCCATCACATGAAAGGATCTGCCCGGGGTGGTGAGCAACCGGGTTCCTTTGGTGTAGTCATGTGCCTCTGCACTTAAAACCGGATTCCGTAAAGCAATGATCCTTTCACCGGACAGTGATTTCAAACCATTGTTCCCTCGATCCGTGTATGCTGCCCTTAAAAGATATCCCCCTTCGCCATTATCCTTAGGTGGCACATCGGTCACAAAAACGCCTTTCAGCGGAAAATTCGTCGTTTGAGGTTGGATCTCATCCAGACTCATAATATAGTCTACCATCGCCATAGCATCTTCTTCCGAAAGATTTGGATGGGCACTCATGGCGTGCTCACCCCAAATGCCCACGCTACCATTGATGATTCGTTCGCTTAATAGAGTTCTTATCTCAGGATCATCCTCGTAGGTTTCCGCAATACTGAGATAACTTGGTCCGATGGACTTGATATCTTCTCTATGGCAGGCGAGACAGTCACTTTCGCCAATCAAGACTTTCCCCTTCGAAAGCACGACCCAATCGTCACTGCTCTTATGGTTTTGAGCAATTTCAATCAGATCAAATCCTTCGGGGGCATAATCAAAATTCACTGACACCGCTTCCGCTAAGATTTCACCGTTCTCTGTGCTTCCATCCTCCTGATCGTTTACGACGATCTGATACTGTAACTCGGTGCCCGGAAAGAAGAAAGATTGGTTACCACCTTCTAGCACAATGTCGACTTCCGGAGGTGCATTTCCGGCTACTATATCAAACTTTGAATTGTTCTTGTTACCCGCTTTATCGGTCACAGTAAGTACCACATCATAAACCCCCGGCGCTTCCAGGGTTAGCACCGGATTGGCATCTTCAATGGTTTGCGAAAAGTCATTCTCTGATGAAATTGACCATACATATTGCAAAGGATCATTATCATAATCTACCGTTCCTGCCGACGACAGTCGTACCGTAAGTGGAACGGCACCTGCCAGCTGGTCGGAGCCCGCCTGCACGACCGGGATGCGATTACCTCCATTAAACCGGATTCGTTTTATCTGAGCATTTACATTACCCCTGAACCATGCCGATCCATATTCCAGGACATACAAATCTCCGTCCGGGCTGAATTGCATATCTATAGCGCTGGAAAAATTTTCGTCTGGCAGAAATGGCTCCATAGACAGATAGTCTCCATTTTCACCAAGGCTCACCGCCATGATCCATCCTCGCATAAATTCACTGATCAGCCATTTACCTTCGTAATAAGCTGGAAATCGTTTATCTGATTTTGGAAAATCTTTCAGGCGAAAAACGGGCCCACCGGTGGCACTTCGGCCTGCGCTTCCAACCAGAGGAAAAGTATCTGAAAAGGTATATGGATACCAGATCAGAGCAGGAACCGGGTTGGGCAAATCAATCAAGCCGGTATTGTTTGGAGAATGATTGACGACCTCGATGACATCGAAGGCATCGCCGATAGAATCTTTTATGAAATCGTAGTCCGTGTATGGTTTGTTATCACCGATGAAATAAGGCCAGCCAAAAAACCCTGCTTCCTTTGCCTGATTGAATTCATCATAACCCCTGGGTCCGTACTCCGTATCTTCTGAGGCATCCGGCCCCACTTCACCCCAATAGATATATCCGGTCTTATGGTCGATCGATATCCGCCAGGGATTTCTATGTCCCATACTGTAAATCTCCGGCCTCGTTTTGGGGGTACCCTGGGGAAACAAATTGCCTTCGGGAATCGTATAACTCCCATCGTCCTCCGGATGGATTCGTATAATTTTTCCCCGCAGATCATTGGTATTGCCGGCGGTACGCTGATCATCGGCGTTTTCAAATCCCGGACGTTCGTCCAGATTGCTGGTACCTCGCCGGGGATTAGCTGTGTTGTTTCCCGTAGTAAGGAAAAGGTTACCAGCTTTGTCAAAAACCATGCCTCCACCTGTGTGACAACACACTTCACGTTGAACGTGATAATCCAATACGATCTTCTTGGTCGACTGATGTACAGAATCATCCTTGTATATCCAGCGAGCCAGCACATGCTTTGGTTCATCCGGGTCGGCATAATGCATAAAGATCCAATGGTTGTCCTGGTACTGGGGATGGGCAATGATACCCATCAAGCCTTCTTCCGCCTCTCTGGACTCTCCCTCTTTGTTGACATACTTAGTATTTACCGGAACATGACCAACCGTACGAATCTCCTGATTGATGACATTAAATGCCTTCACTCCACCCTTGCGCTCTACAATCAACATTTCTTCATTATCCAAAAAGGTAAATGCCATAGGTTCGTCAAGGGTCCCAGGTTGCGACAGAATAGTAGTAACAAATCGATTGTCATCAGGCTTCTGAGCATCAGAGGACGTCTCCCCAATCTGACAACTGAAGAGACCTATCAATCCCAAAACCGTAACCACTAGTACAGACGAGTATAAAGGACGGATCTTGTCCAAGAAGATAATTGTTGTCATGACCGGAAAATTCGCTTCGATTAGACCTGCAAAATAGAATGAAAAAATTCGGATCCGGGAAAAATTCATGGTTATTGACAAATGCCACAGACCTTGCAACCTCATCAACATTAAATAATCAACCTCAAGCTGTCTGGCAATCTCCCGAATATCTTAATTCCTCTTCTTGAACGATATTTATAAGGATCACAATTCCTTTATAAAATCCTTTAACCATACCCTCAATTCATCCCGGAATTCTTCATGTTGCAAGCCAAAGACCAGATTGGTTTTGATAAAATCTAATTTATTACCAATGTCGTACCTACGGCCTTCAAAGTGCAGGCCAAACATCTGTTCTTCCTGGGCGAGCAAGTGCATTGCACTCGTCAGTTGTATCTCGTTATTGACAGTGGTCGGCACTTGATCAAGCAGTGGCCAGAGTCTCGATGTAAAAACATAGCGACCGGCAACTACCAGGTCGGAGGGTGCATGTCCGACAGCTGGTTTCTCGACCCAGCCGTTCACTCGATAAAGATTGCCATCGTCAATCCTACTGCCGTCCATCACTCCATAGCGATAGACCAATTCAGGAGGCACTTTTTCGAGGGCGACCACAGAGCCTCCTTTCGCTTCGTATACATCGATGATCTGCTTGGTAATATTGACGTTATTATCTCCTTGCAAAATGGTATCTCCAAGCAACACAACAAAGGGTTCATCACCGATATGTAATCGACCATAGCGCACTGCATCTCCCAGCCCGTTGAGTTCCTTTTGCCAGATAAAATGGATATTGGCCATGTCAGTAATTCGACGGATCAATTCCAGTTCTTTTGTTCTACCCTTCTGTCGTAGACTGTATTCTAATTCAAAATTTCTATCAAAATGCTCTTCAATGGCACGCTTGCCTTTACCAATCACCATGAGTATATCGGTGATGCCGGCGTCAACGGCTTCTTCAATAACATATTGAATGACGGGTTTGTCAACAATAGGAATCATTTCCTTGGGTTGACTCTTAGTACCCGGCAGGAGTCGGGTCCCAAAACCTGCGGCAGGGATCACTGCCTTTTTTACTGCTGGCATATCATGATACGATTTGGGGAACAATTACCTTATATTTTCCGGTTGTCTCCATAAGTTCTATTAATTCCTCTAAATGCTCTTTGTTCTGATAGGTTCCTATGATGGCTCCTCCGGAACCGGTAAATTTTGCGGATAGACCCGTAGATCTAGCCATATTGATCATAGCAATGTTGTCGCTATCCACTTCAGATATCTGTTTGCGTAGATCAAAATTTTCATCCATGCATCTGGCTATAGTCTGAAAATCATTGTTTCTTATGGCTTCATAAACGTATTCGGTTAACTCGGCAAAACGATGCATGGCAGCCAAGACCTCGTGATCTCCCCTATTAAATCGCTTTCGCAAGTCGTTGTGAAGCACCTCGGAACCTTCAGAGAAATCGGTGCGATAGGCTACATATACTTCGGGAAGCAATGCAGAATCAAAGGTCTCATATTTGCCAAAGCCAGTTCGTTCAAAATTTGCTTTGTCAAAATCCATGAACACAGGAGTTTCGTACACCTGAGCCACTCTGTCTTGGAGTCCGGCGCTAATGCCGAGCTCCTCTACCTCAACGGATAAAATGGTATTGGCCAATAGCGGCTTGGGAATTTGAATCCCATAAAAAGCCATTAGGGCACGGATGGTGGCCGTGATGATTGCACTAGAGCCCGCAAGTCCAACCCGGTGGGGTATGCTAGATTCATATCTGATTGTAAAATTCCTTTGGTCAAGAACAATACGATTATTGCGACAGTGCTCGACAAACTTCTTGATCGTGGCTTTTAGCAGGCGAATTCCCCCATAATAGCCATGCAATTTGACGTCATTGTAGAGATCGTCCAGGTCATTATATTCGCTGCTGTCTCGCTTCTGTGGAATAATGGCTAGCTCCGGACTTTCGAATATGGTGACAGAGGCTTGAAAGTTGCTAAATACAAAGGCAATTGTTTTACCATAATAACCATCTGACGGATTGCCAATCAGTGCCGCTCGTGGATAGGCTTTGGTGCGAATAATCATGGCCCAAAGATAAAATAGCTACGAGACTTCACCACCAGATCCGTCCGCTCATTCATTTGCCAATCAACTTCAGGATATCCTGGATATTCTCACCCAGGTTTGGTAACAGTTCCCTCATATAAAAATGATTCAACCTTGAAAATCACCCCTTGATGTTCTGCTTCCTTTTGCTTAACTTTTCCGGGCACTCTGGATTTCGATTCGGCAAAATTCGTAAGGAAGCACATCTGAATTCTCTTGCTTCACCCCAATGGTCCCTTATTCAAGCTGGTTGTTCTCGCCATCAGATGACAAGTTGATGTAAGCTCTTGCAATTGTATTGGTTCTAAAGAAGCTCCACATCTGGCAATGTTTATAATATCAAATTCCAAAAGACCATGACTTTTCTTAAAACATCTCGCCGTGATGCCTTGATCACTGGATGTAAGGCCACGACTGGCATGACTTTGTTTCCCACAGCGATCTTCACCAAAGTATTCCAGCTAAGTGAAATTGAGCAGGTGATCCCATGGATGGATCAACCCCCCGAACCTCAAATGCCAGACATGAATCTGCTCAAATGGGAAGAAGTTGACTCCTGGCTTACCCCCACCGAGAATTTTTTTAGGGCAGTGCATTACGGTATCCCAGAAATTGATCCCGAAACTTACCGACTTGAAGTTACCGGCCTGGTAAAACGTCCCCTGATCTTCACTTTGGATGAATTAATGGCACTTCCCCAACGAGAAATCGACTTCACGATCGAGTGCTCTGGTAACCGGGGCTTCCCCTGGTTCATCGGTGGAGTTTATAATGCAAGATGGACAGGAACACCATTGGCACCTATTTTGGAGCAAGCTGGCATTTTGGACGAAGGAAAAGAGGTTGTTTTTTTTGGGAGTGATGAGGGTGAAGAGGAAGTGAAACCTTTCTTAATGGAACCAGTCACCATGAAGCAGAGTTTTGCTCGAAGTATGTCCATTGAAGATGCTACAGATGAAAATGTGATGCTCAGTTATGCCGTGAATGGAAGACCGCTGCCAACTCCCAATGGATATCCGGTCCGGTTGATCGCTCCTGGCTGGTATGGTATTGCCAACGTGAAGTGGCTTAAGCGAATAGAGATTCAAAAAACTCGATTCATGGGAAAATTTATGGCAAAAGACTACGTCACCATCAGAGAAGAAGAGCGAGAAGGTGAATCAGTATGGGTACAATCATCAGTTGGTCGCTCCCGGTTGAATTCGGTCCCAGCCAAGGTGACAGTAGAAGACAACCAGTATCGAATCTACGGAGCTGCATGGGGGGCACCTATTGAACGAGTAGAAGTCAGGATTGACGACCATGATTGGGTGAAAGCACTGATTGTTGAAGGAGGAGATTCAGAGTATGCCTGGAAGTTCTGGCAGGTTGATTGGCCAAGCCCCGGCCGAGGTATTCACTCGATCACCTCCCGTGCGATCGATAAAGCAGGTAATACCCAGCCTGCTCCAGACGATCCTTACTTAAAATCAAAACGTACTTATTGGGAAAGCAACGGACAACTCACACGAAGAGTAATGATTTCGTAAAATGTTAGAGAGTCTGAATTGCAGATCATCTATATAATTTCTCACCATAAATCAAAAATGTCATGGACATCAGCACTGGAACGGACCTTATGCAATTGGCTTCTTCGCTCGAAGGAGATCTGATCACACCCAATCAAGGCAATTATGATGAAGCAAGAACCATCTGGAATGATATGATAGATCGTAAACCCCTTGGCATTGCCAGGTGTGCAGGCACTGGGGATGTGGTAAGGGTGGTCAACTTCGCTCGTGATAATAAACTTCTCCTGGCAATAAAAGGTGGTGGACACAACGTGGCAGGAAACGCAATGTGCGACGGCGGTATCGTACTCGATTTGTCCAACATGAGATCGGTGACTGTTGATCCATCTTCGAAGAACGTGCATGTTGCCGGCGGATGTCTGTTGAGCGATCTCGATCAAGCCACTCAAGAGTACGGATTGGTTGTACCGGGAGGCATTGTATCACATACCGGAGTTGCGGGACTGACCTTGGGTGGAGGCTTTGGCTGGACCAGTCGCAAATTCGGTTTCTCCATTGATAATCTCATTTCAGCAGAAGTTGTGACGGCCGATGGCTCTGTATTGACGGTAAGCCAAAAGGAAAACGATGACTTATTTTGGGCAATCCGCGGCGGTGGGGGTAACTTTGGCGTGGTTACCTCCTTCAAATTTAAGGCTTATGAAGCAGGGCCAGAGGTGTATTCAGGCATAGTTGTTCATCCCTGGGAAAATGCTAAAAAATATATACAGTTCCACCGGGAATTTGTACGTACGCTTCCGGACGAAATAACGTTGTTCATGGTCCTTCGACAAGCCCCTCCATTTCCCTTCGTATCAGAAAACGCGCATGGTAAACTCGCTGTCATAGTACCATTTATGTATCTCGGAAATCCTGAGAAAGGTGAAGAACTCATCAGACCCTTGCGTGAATTTAGTGGTACCCTAGGTGAATCAGTTGGTATGAATTCCTTTTTGGAATGGCAAACAGGATTTGACGAGCTGAATGGCCATGGAGCACGTAATTATTGGAAGTCTCACCATCTCACCGGTTTAGCGGATGGATTAATCGATGCACTCATAGAAGCTGCGGAAAACTTCCCCTCACCGCTGTGTGATTTCTTTATTGCCCACTGGGAAGGTGCGCCTTCTCGAATTGATGAAAACGCGACGGCTTATGCCCATCGTAAAGTACCGTTCGGCATCAATATGCATACGCGTTGGATGGACCCGGCGGATGATGAGAAATGTGTGGCTTGGGTGCGGAAAGTTCATGAAAATACATTGCCATTTGCAAAGGGAGTATATGTCAATTTCCTCAGTCAGGAAGAAGAATCACGGGTGAAAGATGCTTATTCTGAAGAAGGCTGGAGTAAACTCGTGAGGATCAAGTCCAAATATGATCCTGCTAACTTCTTTCGAATGAATCAAAATATTAGGCCATAAGTTCATTGATTCTTCACTCCTTGCCGTAGCCTAGTATCGTAAGGAGATTTAAGAAATTTTGTGCAGATCGGTGAAAATCAGATTTCTGATGGAATTCCGGCGGAATATTTGTGATCAATAGCTTTTCTACTCTTTGAAACGCGATATGCACAAAAGAGAGCTTCGACACTAGATGTTATTTAAATCCGGGAAGCAGGTTTTGTGGGAAATTAAAATCCAGGTTTGTCCCATACAATTGATTTAAGGCTATCCATGATACCCTTACCTACTTCCATCAATTCCTTATACATATTCTGTCGTAGCCACATCCGTCCTCCATTCATTTGCCAATCAACTCCAGTACCTCCTGGATATTTTCGCCCATTTCAGGTAACCGTTCTCTCATATAGAAGTGAACAAAATGCGCTTCTGGGATCTTGTTATCATCTATTCCATTATACAGCGCATTCCATCTCCAATCAAGATGCTGGACCTTGATCCCTTCTCGCTTTGTCCAGTAATTCAATAGGATCTGATCGAACTGCCACCGCAACCATCCAATCCCATCAATGAAGTCTTTGAAATAATCCCTTTCGAGGAACTCTGCCGGTGTCTCTCCTTTTAGGAACGGAATAATCCTTTCACTGTTGTAGACGATTACTCCTGAATTGAAAAACGATCCGCCAAACCCATTATTGAAGTTCCAGCGATACTTTTTGAATGGTGTTAGGAGCTTCTCACAATATTCTATATGCTTCGCTTTATACCATTTGTTGAGAGGCATTTCACTTTCGAAGACTGAACACATATCAAAGTCTGTGTTAACGTCCTCAAAAATATTGGGAGCATCAGTTCTAATATAAATATCTGCATCCACTATGCACACTTGATCATAGTCACTGAGCTTGCCCAAGGCATTCTCTTTTTCGAAGATCGGCATATACCCTCCAAATTTTTCATAGGAAGCCGGAGGCCTGTTCGAGGTTAATGGATCAGGTTTGATCCGAAGCATGGCGGTACGTTGCACGTAATGATCAATCTGATATTTTTTACAATACTGAGCAACTGATTCAATGCAGGTGTCGTACAGATTGGATTTCCTAACGAAATTTCCTACGTATACCTGGTAAATCAAACGCTTCATCATATTGCTCACGCCACGTCTATATGCTGTGCTCCGGGAAACTCAATCCCCCGGATAATACTTTGCTATTTTGGAAAAGAAACTAACATCATTCACCCAATTCGTCCTGGATGAGTTGAACAAGACCTTCGCTTTCATCCAGTGCTTCTATGACATCGATTCTATACCATGATCTAAGCATTTCCATGATGTTAACCAACAGCCCTAAATATCGCTGATCATTCAGCAGATTGTCATAATCAATGGGAATATACTCATCGCGTCGTTCCGCTGTGAATATTGTATGAAAATATTCATCATATTGAACGGCCATATCCATTGACCATTGAGTTTTCTCTTTAATCGTTTTGTATGTTACTTCGAAGAGGTCAAGCACCTC
>JAHELJ010000094.1 GCA_024644235.1 Lewinellaceae bacterium | reverse complement strand
CCACTATCCAGGCCACCACTGAAGGGGGATACGGTGCTGCCGCACGTACCCAGGTGGAAGTAGGTGCCGGAGAAAGGCTGGTCAACCGGGCACTGATTAATCTACTCTACATGGCTGGTAAAATTTCACCTTGAGGAGCCCTGCCAAATAGAGTCTTAGGACGGCAATACAATGAGATTTAAATTCACTTTTTTCAAGCCTCAAATCGACTTGTCGCAGAGTTTATATAGATGACTATATACTACAGGCGGTCTAGCAACCGAGAAAGAGCCAGAGCCGTGAAGATCAGTGCAACCTAGATGCAAGCGATATCATATTGCAAATATGACTCCCTGATGGATCTAAAACAGGTGATTTTTGAGATGGATCCTCCGATCGTCTGTAAGAATCTTAAAAGTTTACAATGGGAAAGGTTTACTCGTATATACTTTTCATCCTCCAGGCATCAAACGAAAGAAGTTCTGCATCCATTCCACGGGCAAGCAAGGACACACCTTCGCTGTTGGCCAGTGTCGGATATACTCTTTGGGCCACACATTGCCGTCCGTTGACAAATACTTCCACTACACTTTTGTCGATGAATACATGAAGTTTCACGCTTTCCCCTTCATCAATGAATACCTGAGCAGTCTCAGCAGCTCTCAATCGCACATCTGGAAGAAGAGATGAAGAAGAAGATTCGATCGAAATGACACTATAACGTTTTCCAAAATTCTCAGAAGTACGACTGGTCGCCCTGTTGCGATAACCAGCGTCCTTGTAAAACAGGATACGAGTTACTTCTTCCTCATTGGGAGATCGAAAGACATCCAGTTCTATCAATGATGATTCCTTCGGGTCAATTTCAGCCAAAATCTCCATGGACTTTCCTTTGACTCCATCTATGACAAGTTCTTGATTAGCCGGCATAACCCTGGGACCGAGTTCTTGATGATCGTAACGTAAAGATTTGTAATCTCCAGCAGGCTGCTGTCCAAGATTGTCAAGACTTCCTTTTGGCAACAAGGTCAAGCGACGAGGCAGGGTCATCAACATACCGTCATAATAGTTTTCTGTCTTCCTGCCGGGATTCATGTTAAAGATGACGATCACTGCGTCGCCACCTGTGGCCTCAGGCGCTCCAATGTACTCAACAGGTTCCGGTGCAGCGGAAGGCGCATGCACACCTGCAGGACCATAAGGCCCAAAATTGAAATCACCTCCTGCCGTGACTACAAATTTATCGCGGTCAGTTTCGTACTCACCAATCAGGTATTTGCCCCCACTCATATGACTGAATTGCAGATAAATATGTTTTTCGCCGATAGGCCAGAAATATGGACATGCCCCATCATCTCCTACTAGTGAATACTGGTCATTTTCTATAAAAGGATGGAGATATTCCCAATTGGCAAGATCTGTGGACCGAAACAACCAATTTGCCCTTGCGAACTTACCCCCGGGACCAGTGGACAACTGACCACCTGATAATGCATAATATGTGTCACCTTTTTTCCAGATGCACGGATCAAATACACGGTAGGGAAGCTTGCCATCTTCTCCCGGAAACATGGAAATCGTAGCACCATCGCCTATCTTTTCCCAGTTTAGCAACAAGGGATCACTGGAGGTGGCGACCATGTTTCCGAGCCGTGTGCCATGATACATCGCAATCACTCGATCCTCTTCGACATATGCTGCACCAGAAAAGCACTGATATTCCGGATTTGGGTAGATGGCAAAGGGTAGGTCTCGCCAGTGGATCAGGTCTTCGCTGACGGCATGACCCCAGTGCTGACGGGGGTCTTCTTCCGGATAAGCTTGGTAGAACAGGTGCCACCGACCCTGCCAATAGCTGAGACCATTAGGATCATTGAGGCGATTATCGGGACTATAAAAGTGGTAGAGAGGGACATGAGGATCACTGGCCCATTTCTTCCGGTCTGCCCTAAAGCGGTGCATAAGTGGGTTGGTCTTGAGCTCTTCTTCCTGCTCTTCAAGTGTAGAGGCAAACGTGTATTGTGGAACCTTGGAAGTATAGTCTTGCCGTTCAGCAGGTTCTTCTCTTAAGGGTCTGTTTGGTGTGTATTGCAAAGTCGATTCCTGCTGTTGAGTTGGTCCTGCGCAGGATGAGATGACGAAGGTAAGGAGTAAGAAAAAAGAGGGCGTTTTCATTTGTCTTGTTTTTCTAAAACTTAGGAACTGACAGGAGGTAAGTTGCCAAACTTCTGGGAATATCGCATCTGAAACACAAGTCTACCGTTTTACATGGATCAAGTGGTGTATTCTCCTCATCACAATCATGCTAAATCTGGCTAAATGAAAATTTGCTTGTGCATGTCTACCGGATTCCCACAAAAGGATGGTTGACAAGACATTATTGACTTCACCAACAATGTAGTCACTCTTATCTTCTCCAGATGATCGAATACAAGTGGACAAATGATGTACTAAATGTTAGATTCAGAATTGAATCCGGAATTCATGACTCACAAGATTCGGAAAGTTGAATACTTCTATACCACGATAAAAGATCAACCAGGTTCATCTTACAACCTGCTATCTCAATTGTCGGGATTAGGTATCAATCAGGTGGCTTTTGTCGCCGTTCCCACAGGACCAGCAAATACCCAGCTAACCATTTTTCCTGATGACTCCGTCAAACTAGTATCAGAAGCCAAAAAGGCAGGGATGAGCCTTGATGGTCCCCACCCGGCTATCCTTGTATAGGGCGACGACCAATTGGGAGCACTTCAGGAAATTCATAATAAACTATTCCTGGCAAATGTAAATGTTTATGCTTCGATGGGCGTGACTGATGGGAAAGGAGGTTTTGGCTACCTGATTTATATTCGCCCAGATGGATTTGAATGTGCGATGCAGGCACTGGATATCTGACAATGCATCTACGGAGCTTAGAACAAACTCCAGCACGAAAGGCGAAGGTATCTTATGAGATCAACTTTATAAGCCTCCACTCGCTTCACTGCTGAGAATGAATCCTTCATCCATAGGTTGCCAGTATGCTGTAATTCTTTGATGAGGGATCAAAAAGGCCCCATCACCAACTTAGATAGAAAAATGGGGGTGGGATAGCTAAGACGATTCGAAAGGGATCCTGGTTGCCATATTCTCATTATTACGCAATTCACAGTCTTACATTCCCTAGGTAAACATCTTCATGAATTTGATTTTTCTTTCCCTGGACAGGTTCTTCAATTTTGTTTCTAGATCCTTTCGAATCGTATCAAGTGACTTGCAGCTTCTTTTTAACTTTAAGCAGTGCTCACACTACTTCGTAAAATCGGGAAATCAGGGATTGAATCTGAATTAAGGCTCTCTGAAATCAATGGACTTTGTTCTACCAGCTGAGGACTGGAGCATGAACCGATCTGAGGATTTGTATTATCGTTAAGTGCTAACCCGTAATGATTAGATTGAAGCGATTTGGATTATTGAGTGGCAATTAGAATAAGGATAGATTTGATAGAGTCGATACCATAATGATAACGTGCCCATATAGGATACCGGTACTAATGGCTTTCCTTCTTGCAGGGCAAACATTCTTGTTTTCTCAAGCAAACGGCATTAACCGCGACCAGTACAAGATTCATATTAACAAGACAGATAAGGACATAATACTCGATGGCGTTTTCGATGAGGAACCATGGATGACAGCAGAACTTGTGAAAAATTTCCATCGAGTCACGCCGACTGACACCGGCTATGCCATTGCGCAGACAGAAGTGATGGTCACATACGACCAACATAACTTATATGTGGCTGCTACCTGCTATGATCCTACACCCGGAAAGAGGCCGATTGAGTCCTTGAGGAGGGATTGGAGATTCAACAGTAATGACAACTTCATGTTCTTTCTTGACACCTACGACGATCTGACAAACGGCTTTGCATTTGGTGTTTCTGAGGCTGGAGTGCAAAGGGATGGAATAGAATCAAACGGGGATGAGGTAGCATATACCTGGGATACCAAATGGAAATCGGCTGTCAAGAGCTATGATGATCGTTGGACAACGGAGATTAGCATTCCTTTCCGCAGTCTCCGCTATTTTGATGGATCGGAAATATGGGGAATCAATTTTGGGCGTCTGGATCTCAAAACCAACGAGAAATCTGCCTGGGCACCGATGCCACGGCAGTTTAAGCACAACAATCTTGCTTTTACCGGAACACTAATCTGGGAGGAACCACTGCAAAAAGTTGGGATGGGATTTTCACTGATCCCTTACGCGGCAGGCACGGCATCTGTTGACAACCAAGCCGATGGAGAGACCAGATGGAGCGGCGATGCCGGATTTGATGCTAAAATGATTTTATCAACCTCGCTGAATCTCGACCTTACAGTAAATCCGGATTATTCCCAGGTCGAGGTCGATCAGCAGGTAACCAATCTCGACCGATTTGAGCTCTTCTTCCCAGAAAGAAGACAGTTCTTTCTCGAAAACACCGACTTGTTTGCTAACCTGGGAAACCGGGGCATTCAACCTTTTTTCTCCAGGAGAATCGGACTCAATGCACCGGTGATAGCTGGTGCCAGGTTAAGCGGGCAACTTGGCGACGACTGGAGAATTGGAGTGATGGACATGCAAACGTCGTCACAGGATTTTACGCCGTCGACCAATTTTGCCGCTGCCGTTTTACAAAGACGGGTTTTTAGCCGTTCAAATGTTGTAGCATTTGTTGTCAATAAATCAGTTACCGATGATCAGATAGACCCAATGTACTCGGGATATAAGTCCAATACCGTAGCTGGAGTAGAATATAATATGGCAAGCCAGGATGACAGGTGGACCGGCAAGGTTTTTTACCATCAGGCATTTTATCCTGGTGCTTCAGGCAGCTCAGCCACAGCCTTCGGTGGTATTACCTACTCCACAAAGTATTTTACTGCCGCATTTGACCAATCATGGGTGGGAGCCGACTATATAGCCGAGGTGGGCTTCATCAGACGAAGGGGCTACTTACAATCCGCACCATCACTGGAATACACTTTTTACCCCGTCCACGATAAACTACTGTCTCATGGTCCCAGCGCGGAATTCTCCGTCATTTTCAACCCCGATTTGAGAATGACTGACCGGCAGACTCAGATAGGGTATTCAATTTGCTGGAAAAACAGGAGTGAGCTAAATTTCCTGGTGAATGAGCAATTTGTGAAACTCAATCGATCATTTGACCCGACCAATACCGGTGGTGCTAAACTCGACACTGGAAGCGACCATCACTGGAAGAATGCCGCGGTCAGTTTTTCTTCTGATACACGGCGATTGTTTTATTATACTGTAATGAGTGGTTACGGAGGATATTTTAATGGAACGAGGCTGACTTTCGGCACAGCGTTTAATTACCGTGTACAGCCATATGGAAGTATATCGGTCATAGCCGACTATAATGATATTAGCCTTCCTAGTCCCTACAACAGTGCTAAGCTTTTCTTGATTGGGCCAAAACTTGACCTCACCTTGACCGATAACTTCTTCATCACGGCTTTTGCTCAATATAACAACCAGATTGAGAATTTTAATTTGAACATCAGACTGCAATGGCGCTATGCTCCTGTCTCGGATCTGTTCATCATTTACACGGGTAATTCAGACACCGTTGATTTCAGCAATAAAGACCGGGGAGTCGCAGTGAAGCTATCCTATTGGTTTAAATAGTTGGATAGTTTCTTGTGAAATGTGGCTTTAGAGATCCAGTGAACAAAGTGCTGACAGTCGCCTTCAGCAAGGTTGCGAAGTAACCCATTTTTCATGTTTTGCAGGTTGATCGAATGGATGTAGACAAATCGATGCGATAATTGTTAGTTTTAAACAAAGTCCGGGAATCATGACTCACAAGATTCGGAAAGTTGAATATTTCTACTACACTGTTAAAGATCAACCAGGTTCATCTTATGACCTCCTAACTCAGTTGTCGGGATTGGGCATTAATCTGGTAGCGTTTGTTGCTGTCCCTACAGGACCAGCAAATACGCAACTAACCATTTTTCCTGATGACTCTCTGATGCTGATATCAGAAGCTAAGAAGACAGGGATGAGCCTCGACGGTCCCCACCCTGCTATCCTTGTGCAGGGCGATGACGAATTGGGAGCACTTCAGGAAATCCACAACAAATTATTTATGGCAAACGTAAATGTCTATGCTTCCATGGGTGTCACAGATGGTAAAGGGGGGTTTGGCTACATTGTTTATGTTCGCCCGGATAGATTTGACCAGGCGGTGCAAGCGTTAGATCTTTGAATATCTCTCTACGTATCAGAGAATGTACCCCACTCCAAGGGTGATGGCAATTGGTTGGATCGACAAATCCCAATAATTGGAAACGTCAACAGTCCAATCAAAGGAACTGATGCCAATTATTTGGTGGATAATAATGCACTCACAATCGAAGAGTAAACATTAATCATTGTCTTCGTCCAAAGTCAATATCAATCAACTTATGGAGGCAATTCTGCACATATTGTTCGCGATACTTTTGCTCGGACCAATTGCTTTGGCTTTATGGGGTTATTTCAAATGGAAAAAAATTCCAGGTTACGTTGATGACGGGAAGTGGAATGTGAAATCAATGGTTATCAATTCTTCTTTGCTGTATGCCTTGGCGTACAACATTATTTATTTTATCCAGGAGTTGTTTTTAGTATTAGGAAAAAATTGGATTGGTTTAAAGTCGTAATTGTATCACAACAACCACACCTGGGTAGGGGAAGATCCCCGAGACGATCTGATGCAAGGCTCCGGAGCCTTGGCTATATTCATTTTGGGTGTCATATTGTTGATTTTGTTCTTCAAAATTCGAAAGTCTAAACACTGGGCCAACCTCTTGGTTCTTTGGCTTGCTCATCATGGTTTAATACAGTATTTGCCGCAATTGTCTTCGGTACCAGTGGACAGACGTTCAGGTACTGGTCAGGCTATCACCTATTTGCAATTGGGAGAAACGGTGGATTATTTGATAAGACTATGTTAGCTTTCTTGCCATTGTCTCCCTTGCATACGGATTCAGTAAATGGTTTATGCAATTTGCTCCCATGAATAAGTCATTAGATCATGGTTTTAATAGGTTTCGCTCCATATTTTATATAGTTCTACTACCGGCAATTTTCGGTACTCTGATTCTTTTTCCCTACCGTATCATGCCAATGGACAGGTATCAAATGACCGTGATCCTCTTGGTGGTGTACGTGCCTTCCATATTTGCATTTTCCTGGTTGGTAAGAGGAGTCAAACAGGTGCCAAATGAGGTGCATCAAAGGATCGTATTGATGCCTATTATCCTATCAATTTTAGTTTTACTGTTTTTTCAATTGATATTGGCCCCGGGTGTCGAGTTCGGTTGATGACCTTTCCTCATTATAAGCTTCTTGTATCTTTAGCAATCAGTCCTTTTATTAAAAATGCTAGTCATGACTCATTCAAACTTCCCCTGGCAATCTCTATCGACGGTGCTCGCAATATTTGCCTTAATCTCTTGCGATCCAGGCCAGCAAGACCAATCGAGTTCAATTTCTGAATCCAATCCTTTTGTGGGAGCCTGGCTATTGGATCATGTCACCCAACAAGATTCAACAGGTACCAATCAAATGGTAGATGTGTTTAGCGAGGGATTGATTATATATAGTGACGATGGCTATATGAGTGCGATCCTTACCTACGCAGAAAATTATGGTGACACTCCAGGACTTGACGTGGGTTATTGTGGTCGATACGAACTTAACTCAGAGGAAACCTACGTATCACATCTTCGCGATGTAATTGCAATTAATGCCGATACAGAACACGAAGTATTTGTGAGAGATTATGAGTTCTCTGATGATTATAAACTAATCACGCTTTCTCCCCGGGAGGATACCTGGAAAGGTACCTCGTTGACTTGGAAGCGGGTGGAATAGCTTACTAAAAAACATCAGATGTAGTTTTTGAAAGTTCCTTTATCAATTCCAGCCACCAGGTCATCTACCGATCGAGACCTTCCAAGAGCGATCGATTGAATCGATCAAGTCGGCATATCGTGAATCCTGGCGGAGAGGGTCGAGAATGTCAGGAAAGAGGTAACGAATAATTTCATTCGAAAATGATCCCCAATCATTTACTTGGAAAAAGAGTTCACAGGCTTTATCGATACTACCTTTTTGCTGCTTTTATAGGTCCTTCGGAAAACAACTCTATTTTGTCTGAAGCGCCTACAGGATAAGCCACATCCAGTGCGATCGCCATTTTCTTTTGAAGTATAATCAAGATTGGAAGTCTAACAAACGTAGAAGCGATCAAGCTTCTTGCAATAAAGGATGTACATGTGGTAGGTCAGGGGAGAGAAAGGCTCACAAACCGGTACCGCTGTGCTCACCAGTGTATCCCATACTCCCCATTCTCCTTCACAATGCTTCAGGGACGTGTGTTGTTCAGAGCGTGCAGAGCGTGCAATTGAGAACTTTACTACAAAGTTCAATTTTGGTATTTTAAATCTAAACAAAACACTCAGATCATGAGAAAGATACTCCTCCTAATAATATCTGTTTCACTTAGCATAGCATTTCTTAAAGCTCAGGCCGAGGTTGAACTAGTGCCGGAAGGAATCGTAGTACCTCGCACTACACCAGGTGCGATCGCCAGCCCGGTAAAGGGACATATCATTTATAATACGGATACGGACAGCTACTGGTATCACGATGGCTCCACCTGGCAGAAGGTCGGTACCAAATCGGACCAGATCATTGACAACGATGGAGATACCAAGATCGAATTGATTGAAGGTGCAGGAGATCTGATTTTTGTCTCAGTTGATGGATTAGTACAGGCTAGCTTTAGGAAGGACCACTTCCAGTTGATTCATGGCAATAGCAATATTCATCTTGGCTTTGAGGTAGCAGATGTTAGTACTGGTTTTGGAAACAACTTTCTTGGTTACCAAGCGGGGAAAAGAAATACAACCGGTTCAGCAAACTGCTTCTACGGAAGAAGTGCAGGAGCAAATAATACCAGCGGTGATCGAAACTGCTTCATTGGTTTTAACGCAGGGGTCTCCAATGAAACGGGAGACAGCACTATCGCGATTGGGGTTGGTGCTGCTCAGCTAGATTCAATGGCTTCCAAGAGCGTCTACCTTGGCGATCTATCAGGCTTTGGTGGTCCTTCGGTGTCCAGTCCAAAGATCAGTAGAGAAGGCAATGTTTTTATAGGCCACCAATCTGGAAAATTGGAAACCAATAGTAATCGCTTATACATAGAGAATTCAGATGCTGGTCCTGATTCCGCATTGATCTATGGTCAGTTTGATGTGGATAAGTTGACTTTTAATGCTGATGTAGGCATCGGCACCTCTAATCCAGGGCAAATTCTAGAGCTTTCAGAATCTAAGCCAGATGGTGAGACCGTAATCCTTCAAAGAAATTCAGCAACGGCATCAGTCAATAATACAGTCAATGTGGTCCATAGGGTTAACTCCCTGGGCCCCTCACGGGTAACTTTGAAAATTAAAAGTAGTTTAAACGATATCAGCAGTACTACTCCTAATTCATTGGTTCATTTTCAGACTTTTAATTCCGGAGCTTTTGTTAATGCCATTTCCCTAAATGGGGAAGAGGTAGGGATCGGTACTGCATCCCCCGACGACAAACTTGATGTGAATGGAGATATGCGAGTCGGTTCAGGAACCACGGGATGTGTGATGGATGCAGATGGAACCGTTATAGCCGGGACTTGTTCCTCCGATCAAAGATTCAAAAAAGATATCGTACCACTGTCGTCTCTGCTGAATCGAATTGCCTCTTTGACACCCGTAAATTACAAGTGGCGATCGAAAGAGTATCCCGACAAGGCATGGAGTGAAGAAACACAGCTAGGGTTCATTGCGCAAGATGTTGAGGAAGTACTGCCACAACTTGTTGTGCAAGATGAAGATGGATACAAACAACTACGTTACCATCAATTGCCGATTTTAAGTATTCAGGCCATTAAGGAATTAAAGGAAGAAAATGATGTGCTCAAAACCAGAATAGCAAGACTAGAGAAACTAGTTCAGGATTTCATTCGTGACAATCCTGTCGGTGCGGATTCATTACATGATGAAAGTCTAAGCACAAAAATTAAATGACTTTGCCAGCAGATACCAATGCCTAAATGTATCTGAACCTAGTACTTCGTAAAGAGAAGCACTGCGAAAGAGGGCGAGGGGCGGAAAGAGGGACTCTTTGAGAACCGTACATCACAATTTCGATCTCTCAGAATACTTTTATGATTCTTCGGCCAGGAAGAACCTGTTTTAGTTTGGTGGCCGTAGAGTGATTTTGCCATCCTGAATGACAAAAACTCGATCTGAAGACGCAGCAATCCTTTGATCGTGACTAACTATTATGACACACCGGTTTTTCGTCTTGGCTTCACTCTTAAGCATCTGGATAATTTGCAACCCCTGTTCTGATGACAAGCTACCGGTTGGCTCATCAGCTAAGATAAGTCGGGCTTCATTCATCAAGGCGCGGGCTATAGCAACTCGTTGTTTTTCTCCCTGACTCATGTTGCCAGGATATGAATTTACTAGGTGGGGTACACCTAAAGAATCCATTAATTTGTGAGCACGAGTG
>JAHELJ010000209.1 GCA_024644235.1 Lewinellaceae bacterium | reverse complement strand
TTACGGCGATAAGGAATCATACGCCCTGGTCCCCAATCGCTGGGAGCTTGTCCCACGGGGTGCAGAATTGGCGGTAATGTCGCTAGGCTATTTCTGTCGATTCTTGAATCCCGCTCAACCTTGACCTGGTTCTGGATACCCCGCAGGACGGAAGGAATAGTATTGGTATCGTAGAGACGCTTGCTATCCTCGGATAGTTTCGTGACTACAACCGGGTAGTCCTCGTAACCATTAAGAAGTTCAAATTTTGCGTACCCTTGAGCCATTTCATTGCCGTCAAACTCACGATGAAATACTGTGCAGTAAATACCCTCGGAGCCATCTTCCTGGTCAATCAGTCGCTGATATCCATATGTAATCTCGATAAGTTCCTCTGCCTCGTATGCGTTGTCCGTGAGGCTAATAGAACGACGACCCTCTTGCTCACGCTCGATGCTGTCAATGTTTACGCCACGATAGTGTTCAATAACGTAATCAACGAAGTCCTCGTCCCAGCCTTCTGTGACTACCTTGTTCTCCAGCTCTTGGGCTGTATAGTAAGTACGCCAGAAACAGTAAGGCGCACGTTGCGGGTCAGTAACATATGGTGGAAAGAAGAAGTCCCCATCGGGAGCAAGCGTCTTGACTTCCGGTGCATTGACTTGTCTACGAACGACAGGCAACTCAGCCTCGCCATTTTTGCGTAACTCCTTGAGTGCCTTCTTGGCTCTCTTGTCTGAAGTACCTTCAAATGTAGCCTTGAGCAGTTCTACTAGTGCTTCGTCCTCTTCCCCGGACTGGATTGCGTCAGCAACCTCTGGGCTGATCTGAGCAATTTGCTGGAGATCAAGTGTCTGCAAGAAGCGGCGATCTTCACGATGCCACCCAACATACGAGATCAAGATACCTCGTTCCATCAAATAGTTAGCACCGAGTTCCATTTCCCGATAAAAGCGTGGGATGTATCCAGAGGATACCATCCACTTCAAGAACCCAGAAACTATCTTTGACCTTGCAATATCGGAGCTTTCAACCGGAAATGCACGGACGTTTGCCCGCTTAAGGGCTGACATAAATAGGGAGACAAGTCTCGTTATACGCTCGTCAATGACGTGGCATTCAATATCCGAAGCACCCTCCCAAGGAAAGGCATCGGCTCCGTGCTTGCGGTGATCACGGCTTTTGCCCGGCCACCAGTTACGCCTGTCATCGTAAGATGTACGGCATAGGTCAAAATACGCTTCCAGTTCCGTGACGGTCTGGTCGTATGCGTATCGTAAAGTTTTTACATCTGGCTCCTCGCTTAAATAAGTCAAGGATTCGGAGATTGAATCATTCTGCATCGTTTTCTGGATTTAGCTTTTCACGAACACTCTTCAAGAGGGTCGTAACATAAGTCTTGGATACGCCGATTTTATCACATAGGTTGAGGGATTTCATAGGAACCATCTGGTCACCCTTCAAATACCTGCAAAGAAGCTCCCAAGAAATCAAACGATCCGTCTGTTCCCTGCACCAAGCCTTGGATAGCGTGATGTCGTTATTATTTGACGAATCGATATGTGACTCCTTTTCCATCTTCTATTCCCTCAAAGGTAATTGTCTTGCCGACCATTTTTCCGCGAAATCTAGCAGGTATCAGTACAGGAACCTTTTTCTTGATTTCCTTGCTGTAAGTATAGTTATACCGATCATTCGGGCATTCTGATAGAATTTGCCCAACGTAATGCTTCGGGGTGATCTCGTCGATCATCATTGAGTTCTCCAAGATCTCTTGACCAACTTCGCCGATCCAGGTTAACTTACCCTTCCCAGTAACTTGATCCTCTGGTAACTTCTCCTTTACAATTTCAAATGCCTCCTCAAAAGGGACATCGTACTTCTCTGCTAATTGTGTTAATCTAATCTTTGGCATCAGTAGCCTCCTTCGTTTCGTTTAGTTGTATACATATCGTTTGATGCGAAGTAATCAGGGCCGTAGCCACCGTTCGACATCCGTAAATATCTCAGCACGTCAAAGAAGTCCTTGAGTGCTTCATCAGCTTTACCCGCTGAGTTGTAGTTAATAACTGACTCAATCAAGTTTCCGCAGTCCTCGTGTATGTAGCAGCGAGGTCGGTTTGCTTCGTCAATGTCATAGTTCGGATTATAGAAGAACCACTCGTCAAGTGCTGTAGCACCGATCTGTTCCGTCTGCCCGTCCGAGGCTATGAAAGAAAGTCCGTAGTCATAGAACTTAGTGAATAGGTCCACGTTGTTCTCATTCTCCTTTGCAAAGAAACGTGAGTCCCCGACTCTCTCGGTTACTTGTATTCCTAGTTCTTCCTCAATCTCCTTGAAGAGTTCGCAGTACATCTCAACATCGTATCCAATCTTCTTTGATGCTGGACCGTATCTCCACTTCGGATCACCGAATAATGCCCATTCTCCGTACGTTGCCCTATCTGGCCATTCCTTGCGAATAAAAACTTCCTCATTCTCGCTTACACCTGCCCAGATGCTCACATAGTTCCGCGCAAAGGCTGGGTCAACGACCTGATACCAAGTTAAATCATTAACATCTGGGAACACTATACCGTGTTTGTTCTCCTTTGCTGAGAGGACATTGACCTCCGGGCTGAAGTTCGGGAGGAGTGAAGTCATTGACTTCGTCGGTAATCCGTAGGCACGAACCATAATCGTGTCCTCGGATGAGTTCTTGAGATCCTT
>JAHELJ010000093.1 GCA_024644235.1 Lewinellaceae bacterium | reverse complement strand
GAAAGCTCCTCACGATATTCCTCGGTCGTCATAGTAGGCGTGAACACAAAATAGGTAGGCATCCCAGGCACAGCATCCATTTTGACTCTGAAATGGGGTAAATAGAAGTTATGCAATACATCACGTGCCGTGATTCTGACTCGCACTTTCTGCCCCTTCGGCAACACGATATCATCGGCAAGAAAATCATCAAGATTCTTGATATCATTCCAATCCTGCCCCAGTTGATTATTGTCCTTGATCAACCGAAAATTTTTGGTTCCAAGGCTACCATCCGCTCCCGGATATCTTATATACCATTGAAATTGAGTGCCGGTAGCTTCGATCTCAAGGTAATCATCATCCGGTCCCACATCACCCATCACATCATTCCAAACAACAAGACCGCTAATCACCAAAGCAAACATCGCAAATGCCGGTACTGCTGTCCAAATGATTTCGAGCCGGTTATCATGAGGCATATAAAGAGCCTTCGCATCGGGTCGATACCGGTACTTGTATCCGAAATAGAATAAGGCTATGTGAGTAATGATAAAGACTACTCCAGTCACAGCCAGAGTAACATTGAATAATCGGTCGAGGCTAATACCGTGCTCCGATGCGGAAGTATGAGGACCATAGCCTAGCATGTAATTTTTGTACCAATAGGCTGAAATCACCGTGCCTACCAAAAAGAAAATCATAAAGTATAATAAATACCTTGACTGCCGGGTCCAGCTTCTTACTTCGGCTTCTTCTTCTCCTCTTATACTTTTGGCCAATTCGTTTATCCTACTGATCTGCAGTACGACAATCCCCAGAAGAATAAATGTGATTATGATAATAAGTCCGGTCATTGATATCTCAATTTATTAGACGACATGATGGTGTAAACTTTCATCAATGTATGGATCACGTTCTGGCACTAACGGTGCCTTTGACAAATGGTTTAAAAAGATGTATGCAAACAAAGCTGCAAAGCCAAGAAATGTGCCCAATTCAAGTAGCCCGGGATAGGTGAAACCCACCAAAGCCTCGGCAACTTGGTCACCGTGGGCGGCCGCATCACCGGCATGTCCAGAAACATCCGCAGCAGTATGATGAGCCTCTTCGGCATGATCTGCTGAGGAATGGCCATGCCCACTCATTTCGTGCAGGGTATGCATCACTCCTGGTTTTATCATCAGAAAATAGTCTAACCAGTGCCCCAATATCAAGACTACCGAAATAAAAGCCATGGATCCAGTCTTACGCTTAGTATCGTTCCTGAGAAGAATGAAAAATGGCAATACAAAATTGATGACAAGATTCGCGTAGAAGATCACTGGATAGTCTTCTCTCCTCATCTTGAAATAGATCGTTTCCTCTCCGATATTTCCATACCATATCAACATGTATTGACTAAACCACAGGTAAGTCCAAAAAATGCTAAAACCAAAAATGTATTTGCCCAGATCATGTAAATGATCAGGAGTGACCTGCTCATAATACCCTTTTCCTTTGAGGTAGATCAAGGTAAGAACCGTGACGCATAGCATGGTGACAAACCAACTGATCGTACAGTACCAGGCAAACAAGGTACTATACCAATGTGCATCAACCGACATCACCCACTGCCAAATCACGGCAGCGCTTGAAAATCCAGCTAATGGCAAAAAGATAGCAGCCCAAACCCTCGTTTTTTTCTTATGAATTTCAAAATCGAATTTGCTGACTTCTTCTTCCTCTAAAGACAGTGATCTGATCTTTCGGGCGAAGAAGTACCAGACGCCCACGATAAGGATCGTCATCAGGGTGTAGGTCATGGGATTAAGGAAGGAACTCTTGTGTTTTAGGATAGGGTCGGATTCCACAGCCGTTGGATCAGCCCAATGATAGAGGTGGTGACTATGCATCCATAAGCCGGCAACTACAACGATCATCAGACCTAATCCGACAATGATAAATTGAGAATAGGCTTCCCAAACTCGCTTAAATACTACATGCCACCCTGAAAAGGCAATGATACTGGCGCAAAGGAAGAACAATGCCAGAAATCCTATTCCTGTCACAAATACACTGTTGTGAAGGAAATTGCTCCAAAACCTGGTATGGTAGGCATCATCAACCAGATAAGTGACACCGAGGCAGACGACCCCTAAAATCATAAAAGCGATCAGAATCGTCCTTTCTCTATTTTCAAATGTGAATTGGTTCATTCCTAAGTTTTCGATTTATCAATGATCGTCCGAGTCGTACACGTCGGTTGAATGGTCTTCGGATTCTCCATCAGCTTGTTGTTCCATGTCCACCTCCATGCTAGCCTCAAATTCCACTTCAGGAATACTACTATTATTAAGTGTATTGCCTGTAGGATCATAGACCAATCCCAGTTCCTTTGCCTGCAGTGACCGGATGTAATGTATCACCTGCCAACGCTCCTCATACGAGAGCTTATCGGCATACCCACCCATCACGTTTTTCCCAAACATGATGGAATGATAGTACCTCCCTTCGGATGCCTCTACAAATTCAGGAAGCAGAAAGTTGGCGGGTTGGGCAGGATAAACCCCGCCGTCGTCTCGCACTAAATACCCGGCACCATCACCATTATCGCCATGACAAATGCCGCAAAAGATATCGTAGAGATCCTCACCTCTAGATAATCCTTCCGCAGTGATTGGAAACGGATTTTCCAAAATTTCCGCAGAAGCCCTTGTACGCTCTTCCTCAGTGTCCTCATAATAATATGGTACAAAACCATTGACCGGAGTATTCTGAAAATAGGCTTCTTTATCTTTATAATCTGCTGCACTACTGGCCCCGGCAAATCCTCTGGGAATGGTTCCCTTAACCGGTTCACGTGGAGTGGCATATTTCCGATACTCCACCTCGTTGCCCCAGGTGTTATAATAGTAGTAATCGTGAAGATTGGCCTCATAGGCAATGGAATGAAACATATCCGGGAAAAACTCATGACCGGGATTATTACCCTTTGAAGGCGAACATGAACTCAGACTCACCATTGCGACTCCTAGCAATGTGACCCCTGCAATCAAATAATTTGGTAATCTATTCATCTTCATATCTCTTTGGTCCTAATCTCCGATGCTCCGGATTCCTTAAGAAAGGCTTTGAGTGAATCTACTCCTTCATCAGAATCTGTCACATCAAATGATAGACAGAACTTATCGTCTGTAATACGATCATCTAATACCGGATTTGTAACCCCGGGTCCCTGGCCATTGACCGCATAAAAAGTTACTACCATGCCAATGCTGGCAAAAAGAACGGTCAATTCAAAAGTAATTGGAATAAATGCCGGTACGGACCAGTAAGGTTTTCCACCAAAAATGATCGGCCAATCTCGCGTAAAAACCCATGTCATAAATAAGAATGCCGTGAGTGTACCAATGGCTCCGTAAACAAAACCTGCCTGATGCAATCTGGACTCACTCAATCCCAGCAACGGATCCAACCCATGTATGGGAAATGGACTGTACACATTATCGATATCTAGGTGCTTATCCCTGGCCTCCTTTACGGCTTTGAGAAGAATCTCCTCATCGTCATAAAGGCCAAACAATATATGTTTTGTAGTTCCGCTCATTTTTCGTTCCAATTAATGCGGTTCATGAACTGATGTTTGCTGTGAGTGACTCAGACCCTGATGGGTTTGTTTACCGGCATACTGATCACCGGAGGATTTTAGGATCGCTTTTACCTCCGCGATTGCCACCACCGGTGCAATGCGTGTAAAAATTAAATAGCAAGTGAAAAAGATTCCAAGAGTTCCCAGGAAGATTCCCACCTCTACCCAGGTAGGCACATAATAACTCCAACTGGAAGGCAAATAATCCCGGGCAAGCGTGGTTGGAATGATCACAAAGCGTTCAAACCACATGCCGATGTTCACAAATATCGACATCACAAATGTCACGGTTACGTTCCGTCTTAGTTTCCGCGACCAGAATATCTGAGGAGAAAGCACATTGCAAGACATCATCCCCAGATACGCCCACCAATAGATGCCCTGTACCCTGTTCATAAAAGCAAATTGCTCATATATGTATCCGGAGTACCAGGCAATGAAAAGTTCTGTCAGGTATGCTACACCAACTATGCTACCGGTCAGCAGAATAATCTTATTCATCGAATCAATATGTTCGATGGTTATATAGTCCTCCAGTTTAAGGACCTTACGGGTCATCACCATAAGGGTCTGTACCATGGCAAATCCTGAGAAGATCGCTCCGGCCACAAAGTATGGAGGAAATATCGTTGTATGCCATCCGGGTATCACCGACGTGGCAAAATCAAATGAGACTATGGTATGTACAGAGAGAACCAGTGGAGTGGCCAATCCCGCCAATACTAGTGACAATGATTCAAATCTTTGCCAATGCTTAGCGGCGCCAGTCCAACCAAAAGATAGAAAGTTGTAGAATTTTTTGCGAAGCCCGCTGGCTCGATCTCTCAGAGTTGCAAAATCCGGCACCAAGCCCGTATACCAGAACAAAAGAGATACCGTAAAATAGGTGCTGATCGCAAAAAGGTCCCATAGCAATGGTGAGTTAAAATTCACCCACAAGGGTCCTCGGGTGTTCGGATAAGGAAAGAAATAGAACACTACCCATATCCGGCCCACATGAATACCGGGGAAGAGAGCGGCACAAATCACGGCAAAAATTGTCATGGCCTCCGCTGCCCGATTTACACCCGTTCTCCATTTCTGTCTAAACAGAAGGAGGATAGCCGAAATCAAAGTACCAGCATGACCGATCCCAATCCACCATACAAAGTTTGTAATATCCCATCCCCACCCGATCGTTCGATTCAGGTTCCAGGTACCAATACCAAACCAAATGGTCCATAGTATGCAGAATACACCAAAAGCCAGGAAGGATGCGGCGACAATAAAAGCCAAAACCCAAGCTAAACTGGGGGTTCGCTCCGAAGGAGCACAGATATCTTCAGTGATCTGATGATAATTCTTGTGCCCGGTAATTAACGGTTCGCGAATTGGTGATACAGTAGCACTCATAAATTTTAGATTTGGCTCTTACGCTTCGTCTGAATTAACTTTTTCACTTTGATTGGTCACCTTCATCAAGTATCCTACTGATGATCGAACATTCGTCTCTTCCAATACATAGTAATTCTTATCATCATGCAGCTTCTCATTCAGTTCACTATCGTGGTTGTTCATGTCTCCAAATACTATTGCTCCGGTAGGACATGCAGTCTGACAGGCTGTTTTGATATCACCGTCCTGCAATGTTCTGTTCTCGCGCTTCGCTAACAATTTACCTTCCTGAATGCGCTGCACACACATACTGCATTTCTCGATTACTCCTCTTGATCGAACAGTCACATCAGGATTGAGTACCATGCGGGTCAGATTGTCTGCATAGTATGGCACTGATTCGTCGAAGGGATCATTTTCGTTTGCGGGAAAAGTATCAGCCGCGTTGTAGTCCAGCCAGTTAAAACGACGGACCTTATAAGGACAGTTATTGGCACAGTAACGGGTACCCACACAACGGTTATATGCCATCTGATTCAGACCCTCCGAGCTATGATTCGTCGCAGAAACCGGGCAAACGTTTTCACATGGAGCATTGTCACAATGCTGACACATCATCGGTTGATAGACCACATTGGGGGTTTCCACATCGCCGTAATAGTATCGGTCGATCCGCATCCAGGTCATCTCATGATGCCGGTTCACTTCAACCTTTCCAACTACCGGAACATTGTTTTCAGCCACACATGCTACCTGGCAAGCACCACAACCGATGCAAGCTGATAGGTCCACTGACATTCCCCAGTGGTGTCCCAACGCATAGTAGTCCGTCCTATCCGGATATAGTGTTTGTTCATTGAGATACTGATGATGAGACCGCTCTTCTTTCAGATGTGATACAGCCTCATCTATATGATCGACGTTGGCATGTCGCAGTATTGACCGTCGAGTCAGCCCCCCTTGGGTACCGGTCCCGATAGTCATCACTGCCTTCTCATCCACATTAATAATCTCACCTCCCGCAGTCTCATCCGGGCCGGTTACACCCAGTGTATGATGATGTTGGACCGAAGCAAATCTTTCGTCACGACCCATTTCCCCAGACACTGACCCGGTACTGAAATATTGAATATTCCCGTCTGCATCGGTACCCAGCATTGGAAAACAATCTTTTCCTATTCCAGTTCCAGCTTTGCCGCTGACTGTTCGACCGTAACCCAAAGCTACTGACACTGTTCCGGCCATCTGACCAAATTGTCGCACCACTGGGAGCCTGGCTGAGCGATCTCCTACCTGAAGATCTACCAGGATTCCATCTTCGTCGAGATCCTGGAAATACTCAAATCTCCTCCGTCCGTCCCATCTCAATGGTATATGCAATACATTATCCCAAACCACTCTTGTGACCGGATCGGGCATCTCTTGCAGCCATGGATTATTGGCATACTGCCCCGAACCAATATTGATTGGTTCATAATAGCTTACTTCCAATTCCGCACCAGACGGCGAGGTGATCTTGGATGAGATGCTGCCTAGATCAAGATTTAAGTCAGGCATCTCTCCAATTGATTCATCGACTTCCACAAATCCATCATGGAGCGTATTGTCCCAAAATGCCTGGAAAGTTGCGAATTGATCTTGCTTTAGAAATAACTCCTCTTCCCATAAGCTTCGAATAAAAGTATACATCGGCTGCTCCCCGGAGAGAATATCAGCATGGTTGCCTCCCCACGTCAGAAGACTCAGAGCAGCCGCCCGGGTATTGAATAACGGATGTATGCTTGGTTGAACGATCCCATAATAACCTCTTTTAGGTCTTACATCTCCCCAACTCTCCAGATAATGTGGGACGGGACATACATAATCGCACAACGATTCTGTCTCACTAGGCATGGAGGTGCAAGCCACAGCCAAATCCAGCCCACTTATCGCCTCGGCAAATGCGCTCCCATCAGGTCGATCAAATGCCGGGTTCGCATCGCCCACAAAAATCACGGCATCAACCGCTCCATTTTGCATATCACGCAAGAGGGCAGCCATGTCCTGATCAGAACCCGTGCGCTGAAAACTGGCTGAGGAAAAGTCAATCGTGGCACCATAATTTCCCAGAGCGTAATTGATCGCATTAACCAGCGACTGCTCAGAGCTATTATTCGAGGAGCTTACAACCAAACTTCTTCCCCTTGCATTCACAAGATCTTCGGCCACGGCTTGAATGGCATTCTCCGCTTTGGCATTTGTCAGCTGCCCGGAAATGCTTACCTGTTGTCCTCCAGTCTGCCCAGCTATTGCGTTATAAAGCTTCGCAATAGCTAACCCCTGTTCACTCGGTTTCACCAGCACACGGTGATCGGCATTTGAACCGGTGTAAGACATATTGCTTTCAAATTGCACAAATCGCGACATGTTGCTAGCATCCCCATTCTTCATTTTTCGGCGTGCAGCAAACTGACTGGCAAACTCAGTCGGCGACAACCAGGTAGCCAAAAAATCAGCTCCAAAGCTGACAATTATATCGGCCTGTTCAAACCGGTATCCTGGAATTTCTCGCAATCCGAAATTTTGTTCGTTTGCCTGGAGCATACCAGAGCTTGATATCGGGTCATAGACCACCTGCTTTGCCTGTGGGTAAGAACCGATGAACTCGGATACAGCCTTTTGATCAACAGGAGAAATGTTGGTGTGCGATACTATTCTTATCCCTTGTGCAGATCGCAATCTGCTCACTACCTCCTGGTCAACCACGGACCATTCCACTTGCACATCCTCCTCGTCTCTCTTTATGGGTTCTCGAAGGCGAGCCACGTCGTATAGATCTAAGACTGAGGCCTGAGCCCGGGCGCTGGTTCCACCTCCAGCCAGGGGAGACATCGTGTTTCCTTCGATCTTGATCGGCCTGCCTTCTCTTGTCTTTATTAAGATAGGACAGAAATCACCTCCTCTAACATAACTACTTGCATAGTAGGTAGCAACTCCGGGTACAATAGCATCCGGTTTGCTGACATAAGGAATGGCTTTTCGAACCGGAGTTTCACATGCTGCTGCTACAGTTGCCGCGCCTAAACTAAACCCAAGATACTTGAGAAAATCCCTTCTTCCAGATTGAACGCGTTGACTGGTTTCTGCTTGCCCGTTTGATAGATCATTGAGGATGGGGAGATTGAAGAATTCCTGCTTCGACTCCTTCCGCAACTTGTCATCCCTTCCCAGGTCTTCCGGACTAAGCCAGACGTTGTCGTTCTGCTTCATATCTATTGACTAGATCGGTTGTTAATTAATAATGACATTTCTGGCACTCCAGACCTCCTATTTCTTCCACTGTAACCCGGTCTCGAGTTCCTGCTTTCAACTCCTCGTGATATTGTTCATAGCTGGCATAATAAGGATTGCCCGCAAATTGTACTTCTGTTTCCCGGTGGCATTGTATGCACCAACCCATCGAGAGCGGGGACCATTGCTTTACCACTTCCATCTCTTCCACGGGTCCGTGGCATGTTTGACACTCCACTTTTCCAACTGCGACATGTTGCGCATGATTGAAGTAGGCATGATCCGGTAGATTATGAATCCGAACCCATTCGATCGGACCCTGAATCTTAGACTTTGTTTCTGAAGTCAGGGAGTTCACTATACCATCCCACTGCTCATCCATCGTTCGTTCTCCCCGCCGATCTAGTTGCCCATGCTCAGCCACATATTCATTGGCAATCCAAGTCGTGTAAATCTGTTTGATTTCGTCTTCCGACAGTTCATCATAGTTCTCGATATAGACATCCTTGCTTGGGTCGTACCCGATCGAAGCAAAGACTTTCACCAATTCCCCAGTGCCATACTCCGACCCTACCTTAACCGCCCGGTGACAATTCATACATGTGTTTGTGGCTGGTATCACTGAATGCTTGGATCGCCTTGCTCCATCATGACAGTACTGACAGTCAATCTGATGAAGCCCGGCGTGTGTTGCATGGGAGAATTTAATGGGTTGCTCTGGTTGATAGTCCTGTTGCCGGTTGAGTCCAATTGCGTTGTTCACCGTAGTATATCCTCCAAAAACCACCAAAGCAAAGATGATCATGCTGATTGTTCCCTTGGACGTAAGGGTGGCCCAAATCGAAGGTGGCGCCTCTACATCCAAACCTTCTTTGACTGCGGCCAGATACTTAAGGTTGTTGTAGATTCTGGCCAGTACTAATGCCAGTACCAAGAGAAATCCGAATATGATGTAGTAATATACTTCGTTTGATCCCTGTCGATCTGCCCCCCCTACTCCTTCACCAGCCACAGTGGCACTCACTCCGTAGGTCCCATCATACACTCCATTTATATACAGCAACAGCGATGCGACATCTTCATCAGTCAGATTGGGGAAGGCCTGCATCAACACCTTGTTGTTCTCATTGTATACTTGAACTGCCCTAGGATGACCAGCTGCAATTAGAGCTTGTGAATTACGGATCCACTCGTAAAGGTCTTCGATCGGATAATCTGCCCACCTCTCTTCTATTCCCCCAAGAGCTGGTCCGGTCAATGCTTGACGCATGTTCTTATTGTGGCAAGAGGCACAGTAATTCCTGAACAGTGTTTTACCAATATCTGGGGATGGTTGAGCTACGGCAGGAGTGGCCAGAGCGAGCAGTAAAATCGCACTTGAAAGCCTGATAAGCAGGAACTTATAAATCATCCTTTTTAAATTTTGTATAACTCGCCATCTAAATTTTGGCCAAAAATACAATTCGTTTATTTCTATTAACAATTATTGCCGCAAAGGGTCTGGTATTTAGACGGAATCTAAATAATGCACCTAACTCAAACAGACACAAGGGCTTTGGTAGAGATCATAAGAATAGAATATTCATTCTCCAGAGCCAATCATTTTCGTAAGTAAAAAATGTACTTTGGATCATCATTAAATACCAAACTTCGGCTCGATATGTCAAAGTGGGTTTTGATCACAATGCTTCCCTTGATTTTGATATCAGATTATCACAATGTGCGTAATCCACATCAGGTGAATTTGATCATTGGGGAAAGAAAAAAACAGTCCTCCATTGTCTATTTTGATCAAGATAGTTTTTTGAGATATGAAATGGATGCGGAGAGTAATTACGTTCCTGACTTTAGTTATGCCGGATATAAAAACGGAGAGGTCCCACTACCAGAAGTAATCGCCATTGATACCATCGGTCCGGTCGAAGGCAATAATACACCACACATTCAGGATGCAATAGATCAATTAGAAGCACATGCGATAGATAACAAAGGCATAAGAGGGGCTTTGATCTTACTACCGGGTACCTACCCAATTCATGGAACGATAAAAATAGATGCCGATGGCATCATTTTACGGGGCTCCGGAGCTGGATCTGATCCCACTCAAAACACAATCTTACTCGGTGCTGGCAATCACCCTGAGTCGCGCAACATCATCCAGGTTGGAAATGATAAAGTGGCAACCTGGGAAAACAAACTCGCTGGCAGTGAATCGACAGTCACCTCACCTTTTGTCCCTGCTGGCTCGCGGTCCTTGCAGGTAAGTGATCCTTCGCTTTACAATGTTGGAGATAATATCATTGTCTTCCAACCTAGCACAACTGCCTGGTTAGAATCTGTAAATTTTGGAGATACGGATGTCGACGACCCTTGGAAACC
>JAHELJ010000092.1 GCA_024644235.1 Lewinellaceae bacterium | reverse complement strand
AAGTTAACCTCAAACCATCCGTCATAGGATGAAATATCTAATTGGTGATCATTGGGATATAAGAGCTCAATTCTCCGGATCACATTTTTAAGGCCTATACCCGAGCTTGGATCTTTTGCTTCCTCATCAGAGTTCGAAATCCTGTTCTTGACTCTTAGCTCCAATAGACCATTTTCAACCACTATGGTAACAAGAATTTGGGGATCGACGATAAATCCAGTACCATGCTTAAAGGCATTTTCCACAAACGGAATTATCAACATGGGTTCTATCCACTGCGACTCCTGATCTAAATCTACTGAGACCTGAATATCAACGTCTTCACCAAACCGAAGTCTCTGCAACTCAATGTAATTTTGCAGATACTCAATTTCCTTTTCCATGGTAACCTGCTTGTCTCCTGATTCGTATAGTACGTATCTCATGAGTCCTGACAACCGAATGGCAGTGTCTTCAGCTTCTTCCCGGTTATTTCTAATCAGATAAACCAGCCCGTTTAAAATATTGAATATGAAATGCGGACTAATCTGCGATCTGAGGAAGGACAACTCTGACTTTAACTGTTCCTCATGAGCATCTCGGAGGGAACGTTCTCTTTCTGTCAAGTAAATCACAAACCCATAGCCAGTACTAACTCCCGTAGCAAAGAGTACACCCAGTAAAGACCAGCTGAAATCCCAATGATTCCTAATGAACTCACTTGGGAAAATAAGTTCTCTCATGACGGTAAGAAAAGCTGTAGCCACTATAATCAGCAGAATCAGACTGATTACATACTGACCAGTGCCTCTTTTCCTGAAGACATTGGGAATGAGCCAGTTTGAATTGAGAAAAAAGAAGGGAATATGAAACAGAACATTAGGGATAAGCACTACAGCAAATCGTTGAAATTTCGGGTCATCGGGACCAGCAATAAATGGAAATAAGATCCAGCCAACCCAGAAAACAAGGTGAAAGATCACCTGCGAAAGAAGTCGATTTGAAATATGCCTACCTAATATTAACACTAGTCCATTGAATTATTAATCACGATTAAACTCAGACTTTGACCACTCAATATTACAGCCAATTGCCAAGGATTCACCTCCTCTGAAGACGATTAGTGCAATTGTGGCGACGTTTACTTGATTTGAGTCGACCAGTCTGTTGTAAGCCTGAAAGCGACATAAACCCATTATTCATCTACACATTTCGATGCATCATCTACTTCCGTTATGAAGTAATACCATTCGATCTAATTTCGACATCGATATTAATAGCATCATACGAAAAACTAAAATTTTCAAACAAACGATGAAACATCTACCCGGTATGCACAAACAACTGATTACTCTTATTCTGATTGCTTTTCTGGGCATCGGAACCGAACAACTGATGGCTCAACCAGGCCAAAGGCCAGAGGGAAATGGCGAGTTTCAAAGAAACGTGCCCAAGGGCCGTTTTTACGGAAAGGTCGTCGACAGTGATGGCAAGGGTATTGGCTATGCTACCGTCCAATTGACAAAGGAGGAGGTTGAACCTTCTTCCGACGACAAAACCAATGTACTGGTCAACGGTCAGATCACCGATGACAATGGTGATTTCGATCTAAAAGACATTCCGGTCTTTGGAGAATACACACTCACCATCTCCTTTATCGGATATACCGAGGTCACGCAGAAAGTATCGTTTGACCCGCCAAAGTCTCCTGGTGGACCTCCAAGTGGCTTTGCACCTGGTGGCGGTTTCGACAAAGATCTTGGTAATATCGCACTCAATACTGAATCCGCAGTCTTGGATGAAGTGATCGTTACCGCTGACAAAGCGAATTTCACCTTGGCGATAGATAAGAGAGAATACCGGGTTGACAAGGACGCTTCGGTCACTGGTGGCAATGCAGTGGACGCCCTGAGAAACATACCCAGTCTAAGTGTTGATCTGGATGGAAACGTCACATTGCGGAACGGATCGCCCCAGATCTTTATAGACGGTCGACCAAGTACGGTTTCACTGGATCAGATTTCAGCTGACATGATTTCCACTGTGGAAGTAATAACCAATCCATCGGCAAGATATGATGCCGGGGGTGGAGCCGCAGGTATTGTTAATATTGTCTTGAAGAAAGAAAAGAGACTGGGTTACAATGGTATGTTCATGGGTGGTAGCGACAGTAACGGAGGACTACAGGCTATGGCCAACGTAAATGCAAGATCTGAAAACACTAATGTCTTTCTCAGTTCCATGCTATTCAGACGTATCGGCGAAATGAATGGAGAAACCTTCCAACAAAATCTGACTACTGACCCTTTGACAAATGTTACACAGATTTCGCTCGGACAAATGAAGGGCATGTTCGGAAATGCAAGAGGAGGGGTTGACTGGTTTGTTGACAACCGCAACACCCTGACTTTTCAGGGCGGATACACCAGGGGTAAATTCCGGCCTGAGGAGACCTTTACGACCACGACCGATTCACTATTTGCCAGTGGCACCTCCACTAGTCAATCAGTTAGGTTTTCCGACCAAGACCGGAATTTCCGCAACATGGAAGGAGCCATCCTGTTCAAGCACCTTTTTCCGAAAGAAGGGGCTGAATGGACAGCCGACATCACTTTTAACAAGATACGGTTTAGAGGGTTTAGCGACTACATGACAATGTTCGATTCTGGTACGGAAGCCCTGGAGAACCAAACCAATCTGGGGGACGCCCAGTTCATCACCATTCAGACGGACATCATAAATCCATTGTCTGAATCCATAAAATTGGAATCTGGACTTCGAGCTTCTATCCGTGAAAACACCAGTCGTAATAAAAACTCATTCTTCAACACGGCCTCAGAAGAATGGGAGGACATCTTCCGGCTCACCGATGCGTTTGGCTATACGGATAATATCTATGCAGCATACGGTATCCTAAATCACGAATTGGATGGATGGGCTTATCAGGTCGGCCTACGGGCAGAAAGCAGCTTCTATACCGGCAAAATTCTCGATGAAAATTCAACTTTCGAAATCAATTATCCGTTGAGCCTGTTTCCCAGTGGGTTTATCACCAAAACGTTTAGTGAATCCAGCAATATGCAGTTTTCCTATACCCGACGCATCAACAGGCCAAATTTCTTTCAGACCCTGCCGTTCACGGATGTCTCCAATTCTGTCAATCCAAGAAGAGGAAATACCCAGTTGAAACCCGAGTTTACCAACTCGCTGGAACTATCGTATCAAAAGATATTCAGTGGCAACCACAATCTGCTCGTGTCTACTTATTTCAAGCAAGCCAGCGATCTGATCACTACCATATTGGTGGAGGAATTTGTGCCCGCTCTTGGCAGAGAAGCCATCGTCTCCACCTATATAAACTCCAACAGCAGTTCTGCATACGGGGCTGAGTTTACGCTCAAAAACAAATTCTTTGACAAAGTTGATTTGACATCCAATGTCAATCTGTATCAGTCAAGAGTGGATGCATCGAACACCGAAAGTGATTTGATCGTGGACCGGTTTACCTGGTTCATCAAGGAAAATGTCTCCGTTGAACTGCCTGCTGGATTTACCTTGCAGTTGACGGGTGAGTACCGGAGCAGAGCTTCTTTCACCCCCTCTGATGGTCAGCAACGCGGCTTCCGATCGTTTTCGATGAACTCAGCGCAAGGCTATCAATTATCCAATTGGTATGTCAATACTGCCCTACGCAAACAACTGTTGAATCGTAAACTGACGTTGACGTTGAATGTAAACGACATCTTCCGTACGAATAGAATGGGCAGCTTTACTGAATCGGATATATTCGTCCAGGAGAGCTATCGATATTTCGAACCGCAAGTTGTCCGTCTGAATGTTAATTACAACTTCGGCAAGCGCGATGCTTCCATTTTTAAACGAAAGAATACCAATCAAAACAGTCAAGGTGGAGACATGATGAATTGATCAATTTTAGGAGATAGAATGATCAAGATCAGAACGAGTTAGCCTAATAAATCAAAAGAGGCTGGGTAATCCGGATCACAACCTTCGGTGTTGTAGGAGTCGCCGAAGTTAAGCACCTCACAGATCTTATCGGATTGTCTGGCCTCTCTTTACTGCGCAACGAGTGCAGCGGAAAATCGCGAGATCGCCTCACAAGGTAATGGGGCCAGATCACTCTAGTTCTCAAACAGTTTTCTCTGCAAAGATTTCACTAGTGTAAATTGAAAGGAACGCCGCTTGAGTTCATCAGTAATTTTGATGATCTTGAAGACGCAAGGAAGGAGATTACCAATTCAGCTCACAATATGATGTGTCCAGGACAACATGCTAGAACAAGAATTCCCTGGCTGATCTGCCTTTCGTTTTTCTGCTGCTGCCTCTGCCTGCAATCGCTTAGTGCTCAAGACCGGTTCGAACTTTCGTTGGTTAGCAGAGCCAAGGGTAAAAGAGTACCTGAGAAAACATTGCGGATCTCCAAAGCGGATTCCGAAATACAGCTAGATGGAATTCTAAGTGAACCAGCTTGGCAATCCGCGGATAAAGCCTCTGGTTTTCACCGTCAATTTCCCAATGATGATACCATTGCTACTTCGCGCACTGAGGCTAGTCTTACCTACGACGATCAAAATCTCTACATAGGCATAACCTGTCACGATGAGATCGAAGGTAAACACATTGTAGAGTCTCTGAGACGAGATTTTGATGAAGACAACAATGATTACCTGATGCTCGTATTAGATCCATTTGACGAACTCGCAAACGGTTATGTTTTTGCGATAACTCCGTTGGGTGTACAATTAGAAGGTCTATTGACGGGAGGCGGAGGAGGATTTAGACCCATCTCCTCATCATGGGATAATGTATGGTACTCAAAGGTCCGAAAACATGCAAGTGGCTGGACAGTTGAAATCAAAATTCCATTCAAGACAATTCGATATAGCGATAAATTATCCAACTGGAACATCCAGTTTGTTCGCAATGACCTGAAGAGTAACGAGCGCTCGACCTGGACAACGGTCAAGCGTCAGTACCAGCCCACTTCACTATCCTACTCGGGAGCGCTGAAATGGGATGCGCCACCTCCGGAAGCTGGTTCGAATATTAGTTTTATACCGTACGTATCTGGATCGGCCAGTCAGGATTTAACAGTAAATAGGGATATTTCCACGGATGGCAAAATCGGCTTTGATGGCAAGGTAGCATTGTCCTCCTCTCTGAGTCTGGACCTCACGGTAAATCCGGATTTTTCTACTGTCGAGGTCGACCAACAGCAGACGAATATTACTCGGTTTGAGTTGTTCTTCCCGGAGAGGCGCCAATTTTTTCAGGAGAACAGTGACCTGTTCAGTGAATTCGGTTTTCGACAATCTCAGGTATTTTTCTCCCGGCGAATCGGTCTCTCCACGCCTCTGCTTTTTGGAGCCCGGTTAAGCGGTCAGGTGGGGTCGGGTCTCAGAGTTGGTTTGCTCACAGCGCAAACTGATCATCGAAGGGAAGCAGATCGGGATGATATTCCTGCCTATAATTACACCGTAGCAACATTCCGAAAGCAGGTATTCGGTCGATCAAGCATCAGCGCCATCTTCGCCAATAAGCAAGCCATCAATTTCGAGAAGGATCAGGATGATGGATTTGATTTTGGCAGTCGCAACGAATACAACCGGGTCTATGGCATCCAGTATAATCTCCTTTCATCAAATGATAAATGGAACGGCGATTTTTATTTTTTCAATTCCAACGATCCGGTAAACAAAACAGATCACTGGGTACATGGAACCAGTTTACGATACAATACACAGAAAGTCTTTGTCTTCTGGTCGCATGAATACATTGGTGAGAATTTTGTTGCTGAAATGGGATTTTTCCCCAGGACCGGCTATTTTAATTTTGGCCCGTTCTTCCGGTATAGCTTTTATCCTGAAAGCCAAACTATTAACCGCCATGGACCAGGTTTTAGATCCAGATATTACCTCGATTTAGACTGGGAGGTCACCGATCGCGAAACATCCATCAGTTATCGGATCAATTTCATCAACAGCAGCGAATTGGAGCTAGAACTTGAAGATACCTATGTAAAACTGTTTGCTGATTTCGACCCAACCCGGTCTGGTGACCCTGAGGTCATACCTTTGCCAGAGGGAAGTGATTACAATTGGCAGGGATTGAATCTGTCCTATCAGTCAGACAGCCGTCGGAATTTTGCCTACGAGATAGCAGCCGGTTATGGTGGCTTCTATAATGGTAATGGTTTTGACATCTCCGGCGGGATACGTTACCGGATTCCCCCCCTTTTCAATTTGGAATTCCGGTATACCTACAATCAAATTGATCTCCCAAAGCCCTATCCTGACGGATCCTTCTGGTTAATTGGTCCCCGAATCGATCTGACCTTTACGGACAAAGTCTACTGGACCAATTTCATTCAATACAATCAACAAGCCGATAATATCAATATTAATTCACGATTTCAATGGAGATTTGCCCCGGTATCGGATCTCTTTTTGGTCTATACAGAAAATTATTTCCCCAACGGCCTCACGACAAAAAGCAGGGCAGTGATTCTAAAAGTCTCATACTGGATAAACATCTAAAATACTTCTAGCTTCTAACAAAATTTCATCTTTGCCATGGCATCCATCAAACTATTCACCGGTATTCTTATTTGCTGTTTTCTCTATTCGACTGAAGTTCATTCTCAAACGGCCCCTACTCTTTTTGTAGCTGTTGATTTCATGAAAGTCAAACCACAAGATCTCAGCAGATATCTCGAGGTAGAGCAAGAGATCTGGAAGCCCATGCATGAAGAACGAATACGTCAAGGTATAATCGTAGGTTGGTACCTCTATGCGGTAGAGTTCTCCGGTACTGCCGATGAGTATAACTATGTGGCCATCAGTTTGTATGATAGTCCCGAAAACCTGGAAAATCCCTGGACCCAGGAGATTCCCCGGACCGTGCACCCTACTCTCCCCATCAGCGAAATTGTAGAGAAAACAAATACAGCCCGGGAAAATGTCAAGTCGGAACTATTCTCAAGTATTGCCACCGCCCCAGAAATTCCCTTGGAAATCCCCGCTGCCTATCTAGAGGTAAATTTTATGCATGTTGAACCAGGGAAAAACTCAGCTTATGAGCAACTGGAGACAGATATCTGGCTGCCTATCCATACTGAATCCATCGAATCGGGCCGCACTGCAGGATGGGGACTATGGAGATCGCTCTTCCCCAGAGGTTCCGGTCAAAAGTATCAGTATCTGACCTTGAATACTTTCTCCGAATTCTCCTATATTTTTCAAGCGGATTATTCAGCCGCTTTCAAAAACATACATCCGGAAAAGGACTTTGCAGATGTCACTGAGAAAAGCCGGGAGGCCCGGACCATCGTTCGAACAGAACTGTGGGATCTCATCGATTTTGTAATTCGATGAAGGTGTTGAATCTGCCTATCATAACCGGTGAAATTCCAGATAATCTGTCAAGAATATGGATGATCAACAAAAAACCAAGATCACTGTACAAACCAAAATAAACAAACCGGTAAATATCGTCTGGGAGCTTTGGACTAAACCGGAACACATTATTCGCTGGAACTTTGCCTCCGATGACTGGCATTGCCCTTCTGCAACGAATGATATTCGGCCCCGGGGACGGTTCTCTTGGCGAATGGAATCTAGAGACGGCAGCATGGGATTTGATTTTTCAGGCACCTATGAAGAAGTTTCAGCTAACCATTTCATCCGCTGCCGGATGGATGATGATCGTGTCGCCACTATCCAATTTGAAGATGATGGTGAATCCACCAAGATCATTGAGACCTTTGAGGCGGAGGACATAAATCCGATTGATTTACAGAGGGCTGGCTGGCAAGCCATACTCGAGAATTTTCGAAACTACGCTGAGCGGAAACAGTGAACTTTGCGTCACATAATATTCTTAGCATATGAAAAATCAAATTACATCAGTAGAAAACTATATTAAAGATGCTCCTCCTGACCGGCAAGAGACACTCAACAAGCTACGCTCACTTTGTCAAAAGATATTGACTAATCATGAAGAAACGATAGCCTACAATATGCCATCCTATATCAGGAATGATCAGGTCGAAGTTGCCTTTGCCAGTCAGAAGAATCAGATCTGTATATATATTCTGAAGCATGATGTTATGCTGGCCAATACTGACCTTTTGAAAGATGTTGATCATGGTAAAGGAAGCATTAGATACTCCAATCCGGACAAGATTGATTATGTAATTATTGAAAAACTCTTGAAGGAAACAATGGAGTCCGATAACACTATCTGCTGATTGGCTCCATAAAAATGGAGCTCTTCAATTAAACTTTAAATCTCAGCTAATGAATCGCTTGATCCTTTTCTCGATACTCTTACATTCCTTTTGCATTGCATCTGCTCAACAGGTGATTGAGCTTAATTCACTTCCCAACCCACCTGATATCAACTGGGAAAATTCGGAAGGTGAATCTTTGTTCCCGAATTCTACCGATCGAATCGTCGCAAATGTTTCGAAGCCTACCTTAACGGCTTACTTGCCAGATCCATTAAATGTCAATGGCACAGCTTTAATTATTGCACCGGGAGGAGGCTTTCACTTTCTCAGCATCGACAACGAAGGAGAATCCGTAGCCAAGTGGTGTGTCGAACAGGGTATCGCTGCCTTTGTCCTGCGTTACCGGCTGGTACCTACGTTCGGCAATCCTATGCATGAGTTTATGGCCAAACTCGAAGCCAGCCAGAAAGACATGGACCAGGAGATGGCACCTATCATTGCACTGGCTAATGCAGATGGATTAGCCGCCATCGAACATGTACGATCAAATGCTGATGACTACGGAATCAACCCTTCTCAAGTGGGGATAGTCGGCTTTTCAGCGGGAGGTACTGTAGCTGCCGCGGCTGCGTTCGAATACACTTCATGGGCTAACCGACCTGATTTTACTGCTCCAATTTATGCAGCTCTGCATGTGGTGAATACGCAAAATTTACCGGCGGAGCCTATGCCCATGTTTATGGCTGTCACCTCCGATGATGTCTTTGGCTTTCAGTATCTATCTGCTGATCTCTTTAAGAAGTGGAGTGCCACCAACCATCCGGTGGAGCTGCATATTTATGAGAAAGGAGGTCATGGATTTGGCATGAGAAAACAGAATCTGCCAAGTGACAAATGGACAGATTCATTTGCTTCGTGGATGTCGGACCATGGTTGGTTGATAAACTAACCCTATTGTCAATCGAAGGGATCAAAAATATTTAAAGGGGCACCTAAGCCTGTAAAAGAGAATACTCACCTTCGCCATGGCACCTCTTCTCGCTGAACCACGCCGAAACTTGACGCAGAAATCGCAGACAGGAGTTTTAGTACTGCCGCGAAATCCTCAATGTGATAGGGATGAGAATGCAATGATCTTATTCAGGGACAAAACTTTTTGAATATAGCAGTTCTTGCGAGGTATTATAAAACAAGCATGTCATAGACCACCACCTTTTCCCAGAGATAGCTGTATTTCTCGACGAAAGCATTATGCACGGGATGAGTCTGGTATGCATCCTGGGCAGCCGCACTTTCGAAATACATCAGCTCTGATACATCAAAACTATTATCTACCACATCTCTTTTCTCGGTAGATGCAGGTACACCAATCAGCAATTCTTTGACTTCGTTGATTGCTCTGAGGGTATCTAGGCCTTCAATGAGTTGCTTCCTATCTGTTTCAGAACCGGGATTCTTGAGCCAGAAAAAGACATGGTGTACGACTTGGGAAGATCCTTTTTCATCCGTCATTTTTGCAAAAATTAGAGGTGAAGCTGCTAACAAAGAAGCGGTGGCAATAAATTCACGCCGTTTGTATCGCTGCATAGTTCTTGAATTTGGCAATCCAAATTAGCGAAAATAGAGAAGCCCGTTGCAAACCTTTTATGATCGCAAACGCCGATCTTCTCGTCTCCTATTTTCCCGGACTAAGACCATCGCTCTTCAGAAGAGCAGTCAGTTTAGCGTAAAACCTAACACAATCTGAAGACATAATGACTACAAAATTGAATCACAAAAATCAAAAAAATGTTCACCGGATCTCTGATGCTGATCAAATAATAACTTACGAAATTCAAACGATATACCTTCAACTTGCTGACACTCCACTAAGCTTCAAAATTAGGGAGCAAGCACCTAAATCACTGATGCTGATTTCTGGTGAACCCATAAATACTTAACTTATGGTTCATGAAAACAATGACATGTAACCAACTGGGTGGTGCCTGCGACATGAAATTTCATGCAAGTACTTTTCAAGAAATGGCTGATCTCAGCAAAGCACACGGCATGGAAATGTTTAAACAGGGGGATCAGGCCCATCTCCAAGCTATGCAAGAAATGCGCAAGTTGATGCAAGAGCCCGGGGCAATGCAAAAGTGGTTTGCAGAGAAAAAAAAGGAATTTGAAGCATTGCCGGAGGATGATTGATTGTTGATGACGAGCCTCATATCAATAAATTCATCCTACCCATATGGATATGTCCAAAAGGGCTTAGTCCTCTGGATATTCCTGGTCATCAACCTATCTGTTACGGGTCAGGAAGCTTCAGCGTATTCATTCTTCATTGCCGGTCACACTTACGGCTCACCGGGCACAGATAACGTAGGTTTTCACCCACCCTTCAAAGCCACTTTTGAGTACATCA
>JAHELJ010000091.1 GCA_024644235.1 Lewinellaceae bacterium | reverse complement strand
TCATTCGACATTCTCGAATAGTAAATATTTAGCAATTCAACCACCTCGGAAGGCCCCAATCCTTCAATCATTTCCGTAAATCCCCTGATATCACAAAACAGGAGAGCAACTTCTAGTTTAGCACTTACTCGATGGCTTTCCTCAGATCTTTCCAGTGTCTTCTTTACTACCGCCTCTGGAACATACTTTGTGAACAGATCTAATGTCTTCTTCTGATGTTCGATAAGTTTCTTTAGCTCGAGATTCTTTCGTTCAATTTGCCTTAGTCTCTTTTTATCTATTTCCCTGGCCAAATTTAATTCGTTCTCGATACCAACCATATGAGTCACATCCTTTTGTACAGCGAGGTAATGAAGAATTAAACCTTGTGGATCAAATATGGGTGTGATCGACCAGTCCATGTAAAATTGAGACCCATCCTTCTTGTAGTTAATCGTTCGACCTGTCCATACTTTTCCATTTTCAAGCCGTTCACTGAGATCTGCAAATATTTCATAGTTGGTTCCTGGACCTTGAAGAAGCCGGGGACTCTTGCCGATGACTTCCTCACGCCTCCAACCAGTCATTTGCTCGAAAGCTGGGTTTACGTAGATTATCGTTGGTCCGGGGGCTTTCAAGTCAGAACTTGTGACCAAAACACTTTCAGTCATCGATTCTAGCAAAAGGCCTGGATCCAAATTTAAATGAGACCAATTCTTCATCACTATCATCAAGATAACCATTATCAACGCCTACTAGATCAATCCGTGTAACAAAATTGTAAGATCACCGCCCCCTACAGAATATCAAGAGTACTTCATTAAGACAATGAATAGACAAATGCATGCAAACCTTCGTCCCTTTTTCAAAAGTCAATAACCTCAGAGATCTTGGGATTACACCATTCGCATGCCTATGTCTAATTTGGTCGCAAGAATTGTCACATCAGGAATATTTGTATTCTTCCAGAGATAATATGTTCCTCTTTGATAAGTCTTTTGAACAATTTGAAAAAACTTAGGTTTACTCTACATTATTTAGATTAACAACTACCTATGTTAAAGAGCCTTAACCGTGTTGACCGAATCATGTTATTACTTGCTTTCCTTTGTCTGATAGCATCTGAGATCATGTGGTTTGGCGGAGAGCATGAAGGAGCAATTTTTATTGGTCTTTGGGTGCCTTCCATTCTAGGGTTTGCCATTTATCTGAAACTGCTAAAAATTGATAGGAAATGATTGAAATTCTACCGTATTTGGGTGGACTAGTTACCCTATTGTTTTCAGCAGCCTTCTACTGGGCCTTACAGGAATTAAAAGATATGGACACAAAATATCGCAAAGACACCATTAATTAGGCTTTACGTACAGATCAGTTATTAGTGGGTCACTACAAACTGATTACTTCTTACCATAATAGATTAGGTGGGATGGCCCGTCTAACTCTCACGAAATTCTCTGTTCAGGTTTAGAAGAATCGATTTCTCCTGAAATCTTATTCCTTGTACAAACCTGGCAAGATGTCCACCTATGGCGGTCATTTTACACCTCTTTCTCATCTTCATTACAAACTCACTTCAAGGACTTACCAGGCATTTCGGGAACTTTCAACGTCCCGGTCTTCCCCTCATTTATTCATAAATAATTTATCTTAAGGGATAACCATCACAGTATGAAATTGACGATCGCTCATCCGTGGAAAGCATTTGATCCAGCTCTTCTGTTGATTCTCTTGTTAACTCCATCGCTCTATGGTCAAAGCAAAGACTATCCCATACATCCGGTCGACTTCACCCAAGTGCAATTGAAAGATGGTTTCTGGAAGGATAGAGTGACCACAGCTTCGAAAGTGACCATTCCATATGCGTTTAAAAAATGCGAAGAGACTGGCAGGATCGACAACTTCAGGTTTGCCGGAGGTTTAGCCTTGGGGAAATTCCAGGGCAGGTACGGTTTTAATGATTCAGATGTTTTCAAGATCCTTGAAGGAGCTGCCTATAGCCTCATGACAGATCCGGATCCAGAATTAAGGGCCTATGTCGATACTGTAGTTTCTTACATACGAGCTGCTCAGGAAGCGGATGGGTATTTGTATACGGCCTGGTCGTTAAAAGCCAATGATTATGCTGATCTAGCATGCTGTTCCTATGCCGAAGAAGGCCGGTACATCGCATCCAAATTCAGCCACGAGCTGTACAATGCCGGCCACATGTATGAAGCTGCCGTGGCACACTACCAGGCAACCGGCACAAGATTTTTTCTTGACGTAGCTACCCGGAATGCAGATCTGGTTTATCGCATTTGCATTGACCAGGGTCAACTATTTTACCCCGGGCATCAGGAAATCGAAATTGGGCTGGTGAAATTGTACCGGGCCACGGGAAACGAGAAATATCTGCAACTGGCAAAGGAATTTCTGGATCGACGGGGAAAAGGTTATCGAAACTATGGCGTGGAAAACAGCTTGCAAGGATTGGATTTCGATGCTTATTCACAGGATCATGTACCGGTGATCGAACAAACTGAAGCGGTAGGACATTCTGTACGGGCTGGATACATGTATGCTGCCATGGCAGATATCGCTGCCATTACCGGAGACAAGGCGTACCTGGTTGCAATCGACCGTATCTGGGACGATATTGTGAGCAAAAAAATGTATGTCACTGGCGGACTAGGAGCCGGCCATGGAATTGAGGGATTTGATGTAGCCTATGCACTTCCCAATGATGCCTATGCGGAAACCTGCGCAGCTATCGCCAACGTCTATTGGAATCACCGAATGTTCCTGCTGCATGGTGATTCAAAGTATATCGACGTGTTGGAACGAAGTCTATACAATGGTCTGATCGCAGGTCTGTCCTTGGAAGGTGACAAATTCTTCTATCCAAATCCGCTTGTTTTTGATGGAGAATCTAACTTTAATCAAGGTGCCAATTGCCGCAGTGACTGGTTTAACTGTTCTTGTTGCCCTTCTAATCTTTCCAGATTTGTCCCTTCCGTGGCTGGTTACACTTATGCGCTGGATGCCGGTCAGGTCTATATTAATTTGTTCATGAATAACTCTACTACTCTTGCAGTGAATGGCTCGAAGCTGGAACTGGAGCAAAAGACAAATTATCCCTGGAGTGGTGAGGTCTCTATTTCCTTTCAGAACGAATCACCAGTCAACTCAAACCTGATGATCCGAATACCGGGATGGGTTGGTAACCAGCCGGTTCCAAGTGATCTTTACAGGTTCAGAGATCGGGCGAAAGGATCAACCACGATTACTGTCAATGGTTCCAGAATCGATTTCAAAATTCACAAAGGTTATGCAGTTTTACCTGGTAATTGGAAGAAGGGCGATGAGATCACGATCAACCTCCCCATGAAAGTCAGAACGATAGTCAGTCACGATCTGGTGATGGCGAACACAGGAAAAATTGCTATGCAAAGGGGTCCACTTGTATACTGTGCTGAGGCTGTCGACAATGAGGGTCATGCATTGGACTTAACCGCTATCGATGGGAAAAGTTTTACAGCCACATTTGATCCATCTCTCCTGCGAGGAGTTACAGTATTGCAAGGCAAGGGGAAAGTGAAGGAAGGAGGCAGGAAAATTGATGTTCGATTGATTCCCTACTATTCTTGGAGTCACAGGGATATAGGTCCGATGGCTGTGTGGTTGGGGGAATAGTAGAACATTCATCTTGTCGACCCCAAACCGGCAACTCCAAGGTTGATTATTCTCAGAATCCGTAGCCTTCAAATGATTCCGCAAACTCCCCTTCAGCAACTAGTGGGTCGATTTCCAAATTTGAAAATTCATATTGTTCATATAAGCCAAGGTGGTCAAGGATCGAAAACCGTAGTGGAACTCTACGCTTCTTATCTATGTAAAGCTCCATTTGCTGGCAATAATCACTCGGCAAAGAGATGATCTGACCTGGCGAGATATCATTGTAATGATCGACATGATCATTCAATTCCAAAATCATGTAGGCATTAATGTGGCGCCCATCAGCTATTGACTGCACCGTTTCCCCTGGTTTCACCTGGTAAGACACGATCTGAAAATTGGGATTTGTGAACTCGATCACCCAGCAATCGTGGGTCTCCCATCTCTTCTCTCCTCTCAGGTTCATCATCGTTTGGCTCTCCTCACCATATTTTGTGATCAAATATTCAAGGATAGAGACCAACCTGTCATATCCAGAGTCGAGAATGGTGTGATGCTGATCCTTGCGCATAATCTTACCAAGTGGATCAAGGCGAAGATTGACCCAGGGGAAGCCATTGGGATTTACAATAGCCTTGCCATTATTTTGCCCTTCAGCATATAGAACCTCCACTCCTTCTTTTGGTGCTTTTTGCCTGGTATATACTTGAAATGGGGATCGGTTCAATTTTACGGTAGCGCTTTGTGCTATGATCCTGCCTCGAAGTCGTTCTCTTCGATTCATTTGATAGGCAAGACTCTTGATATTCTTTGTGCGAGCAATCATGTCTTGCACGAAATTGACGGCTAAGAGTGGTGGTTCATCTATGCTTCTACCTGAGATGAACAATAGTCCTGCAACCGAAAGAGAAATAAGGAATAATAGCTTGATATGATGGGTACTTTTCAAGAAACGGAAAGATACACATAATAATCCTTTGCACGCAAGGGGGATCACTCCATTCAAGCCCATTGCTGATTTGTTCTCAGATCCTGATGACTAGGCGTCCGAGCCTGTTCGGGCCACTAATGTAGCTTGAAAGAATGCTTTGCCGTTCTAGATATCGTAGGAGGTCAGTAATTTTCATAAATTCGGACAAAACGAGTAAGATGGATCGACGAGCAGCGATAAAACGTACGGCTGTGGCTGGCCTGGGCCTTTCATCGGCATTCATATCAGGAGTCCTTAGTGGATGTAAACCTGAACAGATCGGAAACGGATACCAGCCTCTCTTTTTCGACAGAAATAAGTTTAAATTTCTTCAGGACCTGTCAGAAATCCTGATTCCCGCAACCGAGACTCCCGGAGCAGTTGAGCTAGGGCTTGCAGAATGGATCGACACCATCATAAAGAAGTGCTACTCGGAGGAGAATCAAAAAATCGCAGCGGATCTACTCAATCAGGTATATGATACATTTGGAGGTAGTGCTACTTCTAAACAAGTTGAAGAAACAGAGAACAGCACTCCAATAGATCAAGCTTACCAGCAGTTAAAACAAACAATCGGGTCGGCATATCTTGCTACGGAGTATGTTGGGACAGAGCTGTTGAATTACTTGCCCATACCGGGAGACTATGAGGCCTGCATTCCCCTTTCTCAAACCAACGGAAAAGCCTGGACGATATGAGTTACTACTATGCCAACGGGAAACAATCGGTCACCTACGATGCAATCGTAATCGGATCAGGCATCAGCGGAGGATTCGCAGCTATGGAGCTGTGCAAGAAAGGTTACAAGACACTGGTTCTGGAACGGGGCCGGGACATTAAACACGGAGACTACCCTACCGCTAATCTCGACGCCTGGGAGCTCGGCATTAACAACATTGTCACTCAAGAGGAGATTGCTGCTCATTATTACAAACAAAACCGTCTATCCTGGTGGGTGCGTGAGGAGCACAAGCATTTTATCAATAAAGACGATGAGTATCCCTATGATGAAGTGGAACGCTTTGACTGGATCCGGGGACATCACGTTGGGGGGCGTTCGTTGATGTGGGGTAGACACTGTTACCGTTGGAGTGATATTGATTTTGAAGCGAATGCCAAAGAAGGCATCGGCGTGGATTGGCCGATCCGCTACAAGGATATCGAACCATGGTACGATTATGTTGAAACTTTCGTGGGCATAAGTGGACAGAAGGAAGGTCTAAAGCAAGTGCCGGATGGTCAGTTTCTGAAACCATTTCCACTCAATTGTGCGGAACAACATCTGCGTGAATCAGTACTCAAGATGTTTCCCGATCGGGTAGTAACCCCGGGCCGGGTAGCCAATCTATCCGAATTCAAACCAGATATTCATAAAGGACTAAGAGGAAAGTGCCAGAGTAGAGCCAGATGTGTGAGGGGTTGTCCCTACGGAGCTTATTTCAGCAGTAATGCAGCCACTCTACCAGTAGCAGCAGAGACGGGCAACTTAACGTTACGGCCGTTTAGTGCAGTGGCCGAAATACTTTATGATAAGGACTTAAAGCGTGCCACAGGTGTGCGGGTGGTGGATACTCAGACTAAGGAATCGCTGGAATTCTTTGCCAGGATCATCTTCTGCAATGCCAGTACGGTCGGGTCCACAGCTATTCTCTTGAATAGCCGCTCGGATCGATTTCCAAATGGAATGGGTAATGATTGTGAAGAACTTGGTCACAACATGATGGATCACCACTACGGCATGGGGGTGGCTGGTACCTTACCCGGCTTTGAGGACACCTATTACAAGGGAAGAAAGCCAGGAGGCTTTTACATTCCTCGATTCAGAAATATTGATAGTGCCAGCCGGCAAAAAGATTATCTAAGAGGATTTGGTTATCAGGGTCAGGCGGCTAGATCTACTGGTGACTTCTCTGCTGCCAGCGGTGCCGCATTTAAAGAGGCTCTTCTCAAACCAGGTCCCTACCAGATCCGGGTCACTTGCTTTGGAGAAATGTTGCCGCATCACGACAATAAGATGTATCTCAACTTTGACAAGCTGGATCAAAATGGCATGCCCACGATCGTTTTTGATGCCAAACTCCGGGAAAACGAAATGGCATTGAGGCAAGATGGGGTGAACTGCGGTCTGGAAATGTTAGATGCTGCAGGTTGCAAAGACCTCTCATCTTACAATGATGCCACCGCACCAGGTGCCTGTATCCATGAAATGGGTACAGCCCGGATGGGTAACGATCCGAAGACAAGTGTTCTAAATAAATGGAATCAAATACACGAGGTGACAAATGTATATGTCACGGATGGGTCGTGCATGACCAGTGCTGCTACTCAAAATCCATCGATCACCTATATGGCATTAACTGCCAGAGCCGTTGATCATGCTCATCGCAGTATCAATCGGAATGAGCTATGAAGATTGGCGAAGTGAGAGCAAATCAATGATTTTGTTGTCTGAAGCAATTATCGAACCCTTGTAAAATTTAATCAGAGTAAGATCAATTTTCTAACTAGTAAGTCTTGGGAACTCCTCACTCGAAGGATGACAACTCCACGAGGAATACCGGCCAAGTCAACTCGGATTGGCACATGTGGTTCAGAATGATTAGAAATTGTCCTGTTAAGGAGAAAATTGCCCCCTAGATCGGTTATCTCTAAAGTACCAATGGTCACCGTTGGAGGTATATGAAGCTCAATAGCGCCAGTAGCGGGATTAGGATGAACTTTAAAGTCGGATTCTGGATCAAGGTAAATATCCATGATTTGTGAATAAGAAAAAGAAGCATCTAGATCCACCAATTTTATCCGATAATAAAGACGACCAGCGGGGTGAATGGAGTCAAGGAAATGGTAGTTGGTTTCAGTACTTTCAAATCCTCTCGCGGAAACCGAACCGACAAACTGAAACATTCCCTCACCAACCTTTCGCTCCACTTCAAAGTGAGAAGCATTTACTTCACTTGCTGTAGTCCACTCCACTACAATCACCCCACTCTTTAGTCTTAGATCGCTTGAAATGAGTTCCACTGGTAGCACTCCTCCTGTAACAACTTGTACGGGGGGTGAATAGGAAGAAGGGCAACTTGTTCCTAGAGCAAAAACCCTGTATTTGAGGGTATCAGTACCGGCCGGCAAATCCGAGTGGGTGTAAGTAGTCTCATCGGCAGGAATCGTGGCAAGTTCATTGTATGATTGTCCGCCATCTTGAGAATACTCGATCACATAGGCTGTTTCCATACTTGCCACATCTAGCCAACTGAGAATAACTCCACTACCATCAAAAGCTGCTGTCAATTTTGCTGGGGGGTCTGGTGACACTCCCTTTGATGCCCTTTTTTGTTTTTGGGTGCTGTAGAGTGAATTGATGCCAGGGTTGCTATTTGTCATCTCAGAAAATCCTGGTGGAAAAACAAATTGATGTATATGGGTGATTACCGCTTGACAACCAATGGCATAATTCTGTCGATCCGGTGGTTTCTGCAAAACAATTCTCTTAGAAGATGGCAAAGAGACATTCCAGGCGACACTATGCACAGCAGCCCATCCATGGCCAGTCCCATAGTTACCCCGATTATAAAGGCCAAGAAGATTATTGCTACGTGGATTACTGAAAGAAGTATTATCAAAGAGCAAGGCCTGACTCCATCGACGGTGACCTTCGCTGGTTGTATAATCTCCACTGGCGCTGCAATTGTAAAAAACGATTCCTGAAACGCTGCTGGTGCCATTCGATACAAAAGCATGACGTGCATCACTGGCCACACAGTTGTCAAACAGAATATTGTTTGATTTCTCACTTAATTTAAAATTGTATCTCCTGCTACCCTCGATTTTAGAATGAGGTTCCAAACCACTGCAATCCTTAATTGTGACTCTGCTGGCAATTTTCATGTCAATAGCAGCATAGCTAAAATGCAAAGCTGTCACATTCTTAACCCAACAATCTTCTACGCCAATGAGTCGAATCGCATTTTGAGCATGATTTTCATCCATTTCTCCCGTGGTTTGAATATCAATTCGAAGATTCTCAATCCCAATTTTTCTTTTGATATCGGGCTCGTTCAGAATGTAGACTGAAGCTTGAGAAAGTGATCGATCGAAATGATCATAAATGGGTGCATCTAGCACTATTTTACCTTCTTGCATATCTACAGAACTAATATATCGATTGTAGTAGATGTCGATTTCTCCTGGTGACCAGGGTGCGTCTCCCTCCGTGTCACCATAATTAATGGATTGAAGCCAGGAGTTTGTGCTAGGATGAATGATGATCACATTATCTCCCGAACTATATAATTGAGGGGATGCTACCTTAAGAGATCGTGATCCAACCGGAATGAAATCAGATATAATCGCTGATGTAGAACCAGATTGAGCACTTGTCCAGTTAACTCCAGGTGCATTGCCAGCCTGCACAATATCCCTATCAGCGGGTGCGTTGCCAACTCCTAGCAGAATAGAACTGGTACTCGGATCTGCCCCTTCACCAGAGCCCCGCAAGATTACGCCATCGTCGCGGATCATTATTGTTCCATGCACCTCGTAAAGCCCAGGCTCCAATAATAGAGCGCCTCGGATACCCTGACCATTTGGAGTCATTTCGCCAACCTGGTCCAAGGCGTTTTGAATATGGGCAGTGTTATCACCAGCAATTGGAGCAATCGTTGTCACGATCTGGGCAGTCGGAAGAGAAGCGTCACCATTCCTATATCCTGCGTAACTGAAGTCAGGAATCACATTATGTTCTTCATCCATAACATATCGAAGACATCCAGCATTATCAATATAGACAATGGAAGATGAAGCCACCCCAGATTCAGCAGATGGTAAAGCACTATTCTGTTCATTAGGTGATGTATCACCGAAGTATCCAAAGATAAACTGATTAAGGTGAGTCCCTAGGAAGAAAACTGGTAAAACACCAATCAGCAATCCCAGCACATTTGTAGCAAACTTCTCGTACCTCATGATTTGATTTAAGACAGTTTCTGACAATAGGGAGGCCTGTGATTCCTAGTGTGTTAAGAATCAGCAAGGACCATATCAATAGTCGAGCCCAAAGCTCAGCATGCTCCAAATCACAAACTTGCCAAACTATTGATCTAGTTCGAGTGCTACAAAATAATTTAGGTGACGATCAATTGAGAAACTATGATCTAGACAATCTTTATAACGACAAAAAAGAATTACTATTGCAAAAGGGTTCATCTTCAAACTTTCTCAAGATTTCTGCTAAATCCAAACATGCACATCATGTCTTTAATGTGGTAAACGAAAACAACATGCAATGAGAAATTCTTGAATATGTCCTTGGTCGATGAAACGATTGTGCTCCTCCGTGTCATAGATTTAATCCTATCTTGCTACGTATGATGACTAGTCGACTAGAAAGCAGCAAGTACCTGCCAGAGATAGTATCGAGCAGAATTCTATTTTTTCCCTATCGCAAGGTCGGGTGGAAAATCATTTTATTGATTTCACTAATAACAGCAGAGAAGTAGCTGGTGAGAAAGATCATTTTCAAAATATTGAGATTAACCGGACTGCCATTCCTCTTCAGGGAATTATGGCAGAAAAACCGAGTCACGATTTTATTATTCCATGATATAAGTGCCCAGTCGGCAGAAAAAGTATTTAAGTATTTACGATCAAGATACGCTTTGATTGATCTAAATGAACTGGTCGATAGATACGAAGGAAATAAGTTAGGTGGATTACCTAAGAAAACCTTGGTCATTACCTTTGATGATGGTCATCTCAAAAACTATAATTTATTACCTGTGATACAGAAATACGAAATTCCAGTGACCATTTTTTTATGTGCATCCATTGTTGACACCAAGCGACAGTTCTGGTATAAATTTGATAAACTGAATTCCCCTTTACAAACTTTGAAAAGGATTCCAAATAAAGAAAGATTACAGTTTCTAAAACGAGACGGATTTGACCAAGAAGTTGAATACAACGAAGTACAGGCACTTCAGAAAGAACATATTGAAGAAATGAAAGACTACATAAATTTCCAATCTCATACATTATTTCACCCGATTCTACCCTTTTGTACTGATCAAGAAGCTAGAGAAGAAATAGTTT
>JAHELJ010000090.1 GCA_024644235.1 Lewinellaceae bacterium | reverse complement strand
ATTTGATGCTCCCGCTTGAACCACCTCCGGACGCGTGCCGGATCCAGACCCATCTCGCGCAATTGAAAATCCTTGATCTTATCATAGGGCCTCGCTTTCAGTTTCTCAAGAAGAGGTTTTAACCATTCGGGAGATTGACCCGGCTTCTCCATTGGCCTGCAGACTTTGCAAGGTCGGTAGCCATGATGAAGGGCTTCAGAGGTACTCGAAAAAAACTCGGTGTTTTCCACTTTAGGTTTCCTGGCACGGCAAGTAGGTCGACAGAAAATTCCGGTGGTCTTGATCGCAGCATAGAATATACCTTCAAAAGAAGCATCACGGTTCACAAGGGCCCGATACATTGTATTCTCTGATGGAAGTGCAGACTGAAGCATAAATCTTTTTCTTGCTAGTTACAAGTTCTGTACACTCCCTGCAACCGAAAACTGAACAACTATTTTTTACCGTCCTTGGCTGACTTCTTGTAATCGCCCTTAGAAAAGTACTTTTCAATGAGGCAGTAGAGGAAGATGAAAAAATACCTGCTCCCCATTTCCTTCATCTTTAACTTGGATTCTCCATGTTTGCGATTGACCCAGGAATTTGAAATGACCCGGTACGAATATCCACGGACGATTGCTTTCAGTGGCATTTCCAGTGTCAGATTGAAGTGTGGTGACAAAAGAGGTTGGATACCATCGACGGTGTGGCGACTGTAGAGCTTGAAAGCATTTGTGCAATCATTGTATCCGATGTTGAAAACAATTCGGACCAGATGATTGGCTGCACGATTGAGCACGTATTTTAGTTTGGGGTAACCAGACAAACTTCCACCTTTATCAAAGCGACTTCCAAAGACACAATCAACTTTCTCGTTCAACATGGTCTTATAAAAAGTGACCAGATCCTCTGGAGAATCGGAGCCGTCAGCCATCATGATAGCAACGCAGTCGCCTTCATAGTGGTTAAGGCCATACCTGACAGCCATGCCGTATCCGGGTGAACGATCATTTGAAAACATCTTCAACTGAGGATGCTCAGATTGCAGCAATTCCGCAACTGCAAGACTATCATCTGTAGAGTGATCATTGATCAATAAGATTTCGAAATCTATTGCCACCTCCGAAAGATGAACTATCAGCGAGCTCACCATTGCCGGTAGGTTGTCAGCCTCGTTGTGAGACGGTATTATTACACTTAGTTTCAAATCTTGCTTGAGACTAATCTGAACTTACCGCAAGCGCAAACTTAGCAGGTACATGTCAGCAGTGATGAACAGGACACTTTTGTCGTCATTAAAGCCGCAATTTGCGGTAGCCTCCCCGGTACGAATCAGCCCTAATGGTGTGGAGTCAGGTGCAAATATCCACACTCCACCCGGACCGGTTGCAAAAAGGTTTCCTGCATCATCCACTTTGAGGCCGTCGGGTAATCCCTTTTCCTTTCCTACCCAGCTGGTGACATCATAGAATAATCTGCCATTTGCGAAGGTCCCATCCTGCATTTCGTATTCCATCCAAATAGCTTTCTCAGGATCAGAACTGGCGACGTAGACTTTGCTTTCATCCGGCGAAAAGGCAATTCCGTTTGGACGGGTGATACTATCTACCATCAAATGCACACCGCCATCGGCATCCAGCCGGTAAACGCCCTGAAATGGGATCTCTTTTTTCGGATCATCCATACGACCTTCAAGACCATAGGGAGGGTCGGTAAAATAAATGCTTCCGCTACTGTGCACTGCAGCATCATTCGGACTGTTGAATCGCTTCCCGTCGTATTTATCCGCTAAGGTTTCGTAGGACGGCTGCGGATCTTCGAAGGTTCCGGTGTATCGGGCTAGCCGTCGGTCACCATGTTGGCAGAGAATTAATCGTCCTTGGTCATCGAGATGTAAGCCATTAGAGCCCGGCTCTCCTTCGCGATCGTCACCACCAGTGTAGCCCGAAGGCTTGAGAAACTGTCGAATTCCATTTTCTTCATTCCATGAGTAGACCGTGTTGGGAGGAATATCACTAAATAACAGCATTTCATGCTCAGCTACCCAAACAGGCCCTTCAGACCAGACAAACCCCTCCGCCAATATTTCAAGCCGGGCACTTGTATCCAGCACCTCTGCCAACCTGCTATCCATCACTTCGATACTTCCCTGCTCCAAAAAAATGCCTGTTTTTACTGTACTCTCTTCACGAGGTTTTTCTGAATTGCAAGCAACAATTATCAGTGCAAACAGAAGGAGTAGTGCATACCATTTCATATCGTTCGATTTTGTTTGATGAAATTAAGAATTTCACATTGCATGCTGCCGTTGAGATTGGTAAGTAGATTTTCTAACTTCGCTCCTAACTGTTATGAAATATGGCAAGCGTTCATTTTACCTATGCCCTTCGGCGCTTTTATCCAGGTCTGGCAAGCATTGAGATCGAGGCAGATACAGTGTCGGAGATTGTTTCTCAACTGGATGAATCCTATCCTGGTATGAGCGATTACATTGTGGATGAAAGAGGAGCTCTGCGCGAACACGTCAATATTTTTGTTAACAATACCCGCATTAAGGACCGGCAAAACCTGGGCGATAGAGTGGGAAAGAACGAAGAGGTTTATATCATGCAGGCTCTGTCGGGCGGATAGATCTCTCATATGGCAAACGATACGCTATTAGTTGGGACTCGAAAAGGATTACTGGTTTATAAAAAGGACGGAGAACGGTGGCGGGTGGCCCATGACGAGTTTTTCGGAATTCCAGTATCGATGGTCTATTTCGACTCACAAAACGGCGATTGGTGGGTGGCACTCGATCATGGTCATTGGGGAATGAAGTTGCACCGTTCATCTGACAAAGGAAGAAATTGGGAGGAAGTGGAAGCGCCAAAATATCCGGAGGGTACCATGATCAAGGAAGGGGTGCCAGCCAGCCTTCGCTACATATGGGCTTTCTCTGCTGCTGGCAAAGACTTTCCCAGTAAAATCTATATCGGCACTGAACCAGGGGGATTATTTGAATCAAACGGAGAAGGGTTCGATTTCAATACCGCACTTTGGAATCATCCAAGCCGGCAGGATCATTGGACCGGGGGTGGAAGAGATTATCCTGGCATCCATTCGATTGTGGTAGATCCAAGAGACAGCAATCATTTGTATGTAGGTATTAGTGTAGCAGGGTTGTTTGAATCCACAGACAGAGGAATTTCTTGGCAAGTCAGGAACAAAGGACTGCGAGCCGACTTTCTGCCTGATCCCCATGCTGAAGTGGGGCATGACCCGCATCTACTATTATCCAGTCCATCCAATCCCGATGTACTCTGGCAGCAGAATCACTGCGGGATATTCCGTTCTACAAATGCCGGACAGTCGTGGGATGATATCTCGGATCCCGATGGACCGGCGAACTTCGGATTTGCCATCGCCGTGGATGACCAGGATGAAAACCGGGCCTGGGTCGCACCGGCAATTAGTGATGTGACCAGAGTGGCAGTTGATAAAGCACTTTGCATTTGCCGGACCGATGACGGCGGGAAAACATGGAAAGATTTTCGAAGTGGGCTTCCCCAAGAACAGTGCTACGATATTGTATACCGCCATGCCCTGGTAGCCACTGGCGATGAAGTGGTCTTCGGTACCACCACCGGAAATCTTTATGCTTCCAACGATGCCGGTGAGACCTGGAAAGCAGTCACCCATAACCTGGCTATGGTCTATTGCCTTTGCTTCGCTAACTGACATTTTTGCCTCATTCCGGATCGATCAGATCCAGTCCTTGGGCAAAACGTAAATAATATCCATTCACATCCTTAATTGCAAATTCTCTGGTGCCCCATGGCTTGTCATCAATGGGATCGGTTACCTGAACATTCCGACCGGATAATTCCTCCCAAAGCTTATTCACACCAAAGAGAAAGACCATCACTTCTAATCCTTCGGAGCGCTCATTTCGTTGAGGATCATAAGAAAAAATGAAAGCCATCTCGTCGCGCTTAAGTCCAAATTCTGTCGTTGGATCACCCCAGGTCCACAGATCACCAAAGCCCAATTCATCGCGGTAGAATTGTATCGTATTTTGTACATCTCTGACCGGTAGCATCGGAACCATATGACTGAATTTCACTTTGGTCATATCATCTATGTTTGTGATGGGCTTAAATTATTACATTTTGAGCGTCAATATTCTTTCATGACCAAAGTGAGCGCAGGAATCGTCTTATATCGCAATCGGGAGGGGAAGATTGAGTTCCTTCTCGGTCACATGGGTGGACCATTTTGGTCGAGAAAAGACAAGGGTGCATGGACGATTCCAAAAGGTGAGTTTGATCCAGAGCACGAAGATGCATTTGAAGCTGCGAAGCGGGAATTCGAAGAAGAAACATCTTTCCCGGTGCACGGAGAGTTTTTGGAGCTGCAGCCCATCAAGCAAAAAGGAGGGAAGATCGTTTATGCCTGGGCGCTGGAGTATGATCTAGATCCGGCCAAGATGCGAAGTAATCTCTTCGAAATAGAGTGGCCACCTCGGTCGGGAAAACTGGGCACATTCAGGGAGATCGACAAATGGGAATGGGTGGATATGGCTCAAGCTAAGAACAAAATCATTTCTGCCCAGATTTCTTTATTGGAACAGGTGATCGAAATGATTTAGAATTGCTTATTTGGGAAACCACGGAATAAAGGCACTCGTCCTCTCGGCATATTCCTGATATCCGGGTTTTGCGTTAACAAGCGATTTTTCCAGCAGGCTCACACCCGAGACTCGCACAAGTAAGAATGTCATCAATAAACTTCCAAATATGCCCCACCAGTTCCCTGCCGCAAGTGCAAAAAGGGCATATCCCCACCAGCAGGCTGCATCTCCAAAATAATTTGGATGACGTGTATACCTCCAGAATCCTGAGGTTAGGAGTTTACCTTTATTCTCATCCTTGCTTTTGAATATTGCCAGTTGCAAGTCGGAACCCGCCTCAAAAATGAAGCCCACTAGCCAAATTGAAAATGCCAAATAATCCAGAAGAGAAAGTACCCCAGAATCCCAAATACCAGCCAGTAGGGTAGATGAGATCAACCAGGCCAATAAGCTTTGGAGCAGGAAGACGGTAAAAAGGCTCACCCACCAGAACCGTTTTCCATGGTGGTCCCTCATAGCCCTATAGCGTGGATCCTCCGGGAGACGCCAGTTTCGGTAAAGGAGATAAATCGACAATCGTACACCCCAGATACTAACTATAAGAATGATCAGCTGTTGCCGGATGGACAATTCTTCAACCCCAGCATGGAAAGCTGCCAACCATACAAACACAACATAAAACAAACTCCAGCATGCGTCGATGAAGCTGACATCCTTTTTTGCAAGGCTGATTAGCCACAACAGAATAGCCGAAATAACACATATTCCCAGAAAATCGAGGTAGAGTAAAAACACAACTCAACACATCTTTGCTCTAAAGATACTGAGGAATGCTATACCCATCGCTAATTAAGTTTGCTGTGGATCTCTGTCAGAGATTAACTAGCAATTTCGGCAGTCGCAACAGGCGAACTCAGAACTAGTTAAATAGTGTATAGAATCGGATTTTAGCTTTTTCTGTCCTCAGCTGTTGATTGATATTTTTTCGACATGACCCCGGAAGGAAATTTTCAGGGTGCTTAAGGAAAGCGATGAAATCTTCCAGATGTTCAGCAGATCTCTGGTGCATGATGAGCTGCACGTTTAAGATTTTTCCATCCACCTGCAACGCCACTTCTTCTTCAACTACAACTGATGTACTGATATTGTTTTTCTCCCGATTGGTAAGCGGACTTTCCAACATTACAGAAGCATTCGAGTGTGCACGGAATAGGCGAATCGCATCTCCTCGTTCCAATGGCATAAGACGGAGAGGATCAACCGATCCATCTATAATCTGAAAATGATTTAGTTTCCATTCCAGTTCCTCATCTAAGTCAGCTGGTAAGGCTGCAGTGATGACTTCTCCACCCGGCCATTCCAGGGGGTCTTTCTTCAGACTCAAGCTGACAGCCATGAACATAGCTATGAGCAGGGATGCCACTTCAACTCCCAACAGGAAAGTCAAAGAAATCTTGTTCCAATCCCAAAATTTAATTGTAGACACAATTCAAAGATTTTACGTTACCCGGCGTGGTCAGCCAGAAGATTCAGAGTCAAACCCCGTGCGGGTTTATTTTTTAATAGCTTTATCTTGGCCGGGTGGCCTGAAGGATAAGGAGCAGGTGTTTGATCCCGGAGCATTCCGGGAGGAAATCGTTCGACATCGAGCCCTTCTCAACCAGTAACTCAGTCAAGAAACCTTAGCCACCTGTTGTTCACTTCGATGGCTAAATCTTCTTTGAGATTCGAAACAAATGTTCAGAAGCGGATATCAGATTGTCAATAGACAATAGATAAATCTTATGTTAAATATTTGAGATTTAATCTTCCCTGAAGGGATCACCCATCAATGAGGCTGATTTTCCTTTAATAAGTGAGGAAACTTTGCCTGGAAGCGTTTGAGCCGGGGAATCGAAACAGATCGAACGTACGGGTTGTTGGGATTGTGCCGCTCGTAGTCTTGATGATAATCCTCTGCCTGGTAAAATGCTTCCAAGGGCACTACTTCGGTGACTATCCTATCATCAAAAACTTTCTCTTCAGTTAGTTTCGCAATGTAAGATTCGGCTAATTCTTTTTCTGATTGATTTTGATAAAAAATAGCTGAACGATATTGTGCTCCCCGGTCAGGACCCTGGCGATTTAAAGTAGTGGGATCATGTGAACCGAAGAAAACCTCTAACAAGGATTGGTAATCAATCACCTCACTGTCGAAATATACCTCGACGGCTTCGGCATGGTTGGTTCTTCCCGCACTCACCTCATTATAATTGGCATCACTTTTCGCTCCACCGGAATACCCAGAAATGACTTCCTTCACTCCACGTACACTTTCAAAGATGGCTTCGACACACCAGAAACACCCACTGGCAAAATAGGCCTTCGATAATCCTTCTAGATCGGGTTGTTGCTCCTCCTGCACTTGATGGGTAGGAGAAGATGAACAATTAGTTTGGGTAGATAGTGAAATAAAACTGAGAAGGAGAATGAAAGTTTTCATGATAGCAATTTCAGACGATAAGTAAACGTAAAGGTGAACAAGATGGTTGACAAATCCTTGTCCATTTTTTGAAGGGTCAAATTAAGTTCAATTAACCAGATTAGCAGCACTCACCTATAAAATACTGGTTATCAGATTTAAAAACAACATTAAGTGATTACAAACGATTGTAAGCAACTATAAACGAAAGTAAATATTTAAAAACCGAATCTCCGCTAGAGTTGACCACACCTTTGCTTCAACACCGATATGATGGTGTCGATTTGTAACAACTTCATTTTAAAACTAAAATTTAGAATCATGAAAAACTTAGTGAATCGCGTACAGTTGATCGGAAATCTTGGCAAAGACGTACAAACTTCAGACCTGTCGAATGGAGTGAAGAAAGCTTCTGTAAGCATTGCCACCACCGACGTATACAACAGCAAGTCAGGAGAACAGGTTAAGGAAACTCAGTGGCACAACCTGATAGCCTGGGGAAAGACCGCAGAACGCATGAGCAATATGCTCGGGAAAGGAGCTCGGATAGCTGTGCAAGGAAAGCTCAGCAACCGTAGCTACGAAGATAAGGAAGGGGTGACCAAGTACATCACGGAGATTATCGTCAGTGAATTCATGTTGTTAAAAACCAATAAGGAGGCATCTTGATTCCATATTAGTGAGCCTCCCGAATCTAAAATTACGGGAGGCTCATCCCTATTGTATACCTTAGATTAATATATCATATGATTTCTTCTGATACCAGATCACCCAGGCAAATTCTACAAGAGGTCTTTGGCTATCCTTCCTTTCGGATGGATCAGGAAGCGATCATAGACCGGACCCTCAACAACCAAGATAGCTTGATCATCATGCCGACCGGAGGCGGGAAGTCACTCACCTATCAGATTCCAGCCATAATTCAACCCGGACTAACGCTTGTGATTTCTCCCCTGATCGCCCTTATGAATGATCAGGTGCAGTCACTTACCGAGTTGGGAGTCGCCGCTGCTGCTCCCAACAGTGCCAGTGAGTCAGGGGAAACTCAAAGGGTCAGGCAGCAGATTGAAAACGACTCATTAAAGCTGTTGTATCTTTCTCCTGAGCGAGCCGTTTCCGATAGATTTCTCGATTTTATTTCAGGTAAACAGGTGGCTCTGATCGCCATCGATGAAGCGCATTGTGTATCGATATGGGGCAATGATTTTCGGCCCGTTTACGGCCAACTGACCAAGTTGTTGCGATTGTTTCCGGAAGTACCGGTGTTGGCACTGACTGCTACTGCCGACCGGGCAACCAGGGAAGATATTTCTAATCAGTTGGAACTCGAGAATGCCCAAACTTTCATAAGCAGTTTCGAGCGAGAGAACATCTACCTGGAAGTGCGGCCAGCGTTGGACCGAGTGAGACAGATAAATCAGTTCCTGAAATTGAGGCCTGGTCAGTCTGGCATCATCTACTGCCTAAGCCGGAAGGGGACAGAAAGCCTCTCGGCAAAATTGCAAGGAATGGGGTACAGCTGCGCCTATTACCATGCACGGATGCAGAGAGAGCAGAGACATGAAGTTCAGCGGAAATTCATAAATGATGAGACCCAGATCATCTGTGCAACTATTGCATTTGGAATGGGCATAGACAAATCGAACATTCGCTGGGTGATTCATTACAACCTTCCCAAGAATGTGGAAAGCTATTACCAAGAGATAGGCCGGGCGGGGCGAGATGGTGACCCGGCTCATACCCTACTCTTTGGAGGATATGGAGATATCATGACTTACCGGCAGATGTTTGAGGCAGGGCAAGCTGATCCCAATTTTCAGAAAGTGCAGCTGGCCAAACTCAACCGGATGTGGGAATTTGTCCAGGCTACGAATTGCCGCACAAACTTCATCCTCAATTATTTCGGTGAGCATCGAATTGAGCCCTGCCAGCATTGTGACAATTGTCGCAAACCACCGGTACAAAGCGACGGAACAGTCATCGCTCAGAAAGCGCTTTCGGCGCAGCTCCGCTTGAAACAGCAAGTGGGAATCGGAACATTGGTAGATGTGCTTAGAGGGTCGAGAAGAGCCGATATCATGCGGGCAGGATATCATCGCATCAAGACATTCGGGGCAGGCGCATCCATCAGTCGTTTTCAATGGATGCAATACATCACCCAGCTGATCGATCGCGGCCTCCTAGAAATAGATTACACAAAGAATTCCAGGCTGATGGTCACCCCATTAGGTAGGGAAGTGATCAAGGGACAACAGCAAGTAAAGCTGACCGTACCAAGGGAGTGGTCAGAACAGAAATCCATTAACCGTAAGAAGGTGTCTCGTACTTCTTTGTTCCGGGAGGAGCTATCAGAAGCACTAAGTAAAACGCGTCGGGTACTCGCTGATAAGCATGGTATTTCTCCATTTCACATATTCAATGATGAGTCGGTGGCTGCAATGACTGAAACCAATCCGCTGTTTAAAGATGACTTCCAAGAGATATCTGGAGTGACGGCCATCAAATGGGATCGTTACGGTGCTGATTTTGTCCAGGCCATACGTGCCTATTGTCTCAATCAGCATCATCGCAGACAGGTGCCAGGACTTTCGCTAGTGCAGACTTTACAGTTGAGGGACAAGGGACTACCGGTGAAAGAGATTGCTCAGCTGCGTGAACTCCAGATTTCAACCATTTACAGTCATCTGGCAGACTTATATCGAAAAGATGAAGATATCGGACTGTCAGATCTGATCACAGCAGATGAGGTTAGAGCAATCCGTGACGCTTGGATCAAAAGTGGTCGCAAGATGGATATAAATAGTGTGGCAGAATTCTTGCTGAAACCAATGGCATTGGGAAAGATAAAAGTCTGCCTGGCCGTCTTTGAAAAAGAGGGAAAGCAATGATACGGCTGCCGGGCTCATGGCATGCATAGCAATTTTGCCCGAATACCAATCGTTTCAAGTGCGGATCAGATGTCTCCCTAATCTTCAAAGTGAATCTATGATAGGAGGAATCCTACGTCTTCTCTTTAGGCTGATTGGTGTCTTATGCTGTACACCTCTTTTCTTGTACGCGCAGACAGGCATAGAAGGCAGGATCATCACAATTGCTGGTGAGCCGGTCGCCAATGCCACGGTACAAGTCAGCGATAGTATCGGAACCGTTGCAGACCAGGAAGGGATATTTTTACTGCTTTTGCCAGCCGACACCTATAAGATCTCTATTTCACATTTGGGCTACCGTACACATCAGGAGACTATTGAAGTATCTGAGGGTTTGTTCGAGATGACGGTGGTGCTTGAAGCCACCAGCAATATTTTGGATATCGTCACGGTCACAGGCAGTAAGTTTGAAAAGAACATCGCGGAAGAAGTGGTTTCCCTAGATGTGATTTCACAGGATTTTATTCAACGCAGTCATAACACTTCGCTTTCCGACGTAGTAGAACGGATACCCGGTGTGAGCATCATCGACCGACAGGCGAATATCCGTGGAGGGAGTGGATTTACTTTCGGAGCGGGTAGCCGGGTGGCTTTTATCGTCGATGATCAGCCTTTACTGGCTCCCGAGCTGAGTGATATCAAATGGAATTTCATTCCGCTGGAAAATGTCGAACAGATCGAAGTTATCAAAGGATCCTCTTCTGTACTCTATGGTTCAGGAGGGTTGAATGGTGTGATGCACGTACGTA
>JAHELJ010000089.1 GCA_024644235.1 Lewinellaceae bacterium | reverse complement strand
AAGTTGTGGGAACTGTTGATTGAAAATTTGCATGAGGGCATGGATGTAGGAGATCTGAATGGAGATGGGCAGGTAGATATCGCAGCAAATGGTTACTGGCTTCAAAATCCAGGGCATCTCGACAACCCTTGGAATTACCGGTCCATTGACGAAATCTGGCATAATCAGGAAGACAATCATTGGGCACGTAATGCCACTAAAGTGGCATGCGCCGACGTTGATGAGGACATCCGTGCAGAAGTGTTTGTTTGCCATTCGGAGAAAGCTGATTATCCACTTGTTCGATACGATTTTGAAAATGGCAAATGGGAGAAAGAGTCTTTGATCGATTCCCTACCTGCTGCACATAGTTTGGTAGTGGCTGACATCGATCTGGATGGCCAGGAGGAGGTACTGACGGGCGTAAACCGGCACCGTGCCAGAGATATTTTTCAAGAACGAGGCATAGATCCACCAAGGGAGTATCCTCTGTATATTTTGAAACAAACAGCTTCTGGCTGGATCAAGAAATCAATCGACAATAATGGCGTCTATAATTTACTGGCAGGCGATCTGGAAGGCGACGGTGACATTGACCTCATTCGTTGGACCTCTCACGACATGAAGGACATGTGGCTAATGAAGAACTTGTCGAAGTAGAGTAAAGGAAAAGATCATTTCTAAATTTTTGAGATCTTGCCGATCCCCTGGCCAAATGAATGCATCAAGATTACCGCCACCACTTATACAAATCTTATGCAGAAAATCTTCTTCTTACTGATTGTTTCCATCAAGCTGTGTTGCCCATCCCAATCGGAACTTCAAACAACCATCTCCGACGCCAAATGGTGGAAAAAACTCATCATTTATCAGATTTATCCCCGCAGCTTCAAAGATTCTGACGGCGATGGTGTTGGCGATCTGAAAGGTATTATCGAAAAGCTGGATTACATCCAAAGTCTGGGCGTGACGAATGTCTACTGGATTATTAATTTGCCTCATCTAGCCTCCTTTTTGAGATCGAGGCTTCTAAAGCAGCTTTATTTGAATCAAATTGCTGGCTGATCATGAAAATGATTTACATTCTTTTCCCGGCATTAGTGGTCAGTTTATTATTGCCTGTGCTCAGCCCAACGCAAATCGAGTGGCTTCGATCAAACTCGGAGGACATTGAAGTAGATGAAACTTATCAGAATGGAAGCTGGGAACCTGTCATTGAGCGTATGAAGGACAAAAGAGTGATCATGTTGGGAGAGTTCAGTCACGGATGTCAGGAAATCTTCCAGTCAAGAAATGATTTGATCAAAGTCCTGCACGAAACACTGGGAATCAAAGTAATCTTATTCGAAAGCGGCCTCGGTGAAGTGGGTACCATTAATTTATATAAAGAGGAATTTTCAGCTGCCGAAATGGTCCGTGGACTCATCGGGCCATGGAGAAATTCACACCTCGTCGACCTTATGCAGTTTGTTAAAGATCAACAGATTGCTATCGGGGGCTATGACATACAACGAAGCGGAAGGCAGTTTGTGAGACTTCTAAATGAAGTGCTTGCTGAATCTGGAATTCGTGCCCTGCATGTCGAAAACCAATATGCGAGCATCAGGAGCCTGCTGTCAAATCGTAATGTGGAATATGACTCGGTATCAACTCCGACCTTGCAGCTTATTACGCAATATGAATCAATAGCAAATAAGTTATCGTCCGAAACAAAGCAAGATGACCGGATATACCTAACTCTTCAGACGATCCAAAACCGGGTGGATTACCTGAGGTATATGCTGCAGTTTGCCGAGGATAAAAACTGGCGACTACGCTGGAAGGCACGGGACGAAGGGATGGCAAATAATTTAGAGTTTATATCAAAGACATTTTATCCCGAAGAGACCATTCTTGTGATCGGACACAATTTCCATATCGCCAGATATAATGAACATGAAGAGGTAATGGGAGAATTGCTATCCTTTCATGATCCGAAAGCAATCTATACGTTGGGAGTATTTGCAGGTGGAGGCACCTACGCGACCAATTCCGGTGCAGAAACAGCTATGATGCCACCTGATGAGAACACGCTTGACATTAAAGAGGTGATCAAATATTTAGGCGGAAGGGTCAATTTTTTGCCTATTGGAGAATTTGAAAAATCGCCGGAAAATGCCTGGCTCTTCCAACCACTCGTGATCAATGACTCTTTTATTGATCTGATTGGGAGTAATAAACTTGCACCCACTAAGCATTTTGATGGGTTGCTGCTCCTTGACAAAGTCACAGCTGTAACAAACTGATTGGGAAAGATGGAATCCAAAAAGCTGGAAAATATCGATCAGTACATAGAGAATTTCCCCAAAGAGATAAGGCGAAGACTGCAACAGTTTAGGAAAATCATCCGGGAGGAAGCTCCCCTAGCCACAGAGACAATCAGCTACAGAATGCCCACCTTTAAGCTGAACGGGAATCTGGTTCATTTTGCAGGGCATAAGAAGCACATCGGATTTTACCCGGCACCCAGCGGCATACAAGCTTTTGCGGGAGAGTTAAAGGGATACAAAACATCTAAAGGAGCTATTCAATTTCCATTGGATCAACCGCTCCCGGAGAAACTGATTCGAGAAATTGTCAGGTATCGAGTTGTCGAAAATCTCGCCAAAATCAGCTAGCAGAACTTGCGATCATTTAAGTAATCCCGGAGACAGAAAAAGGCTAATTTCGCCGCCTAAGACTAATTCTATTTGCCATGAAAACACAGTCGATCGAAAATATTGAACTCGCTTTTCTAAAGGTTGAAGACTATCAGGAGCTCAAAGAAGCTACTATTGAGTCATATCAAACCATGCCAAACTCCTACTGGTCTGAGAAGCAAATCAAGCTTTTGATTAAGAAGTTTCCGGAAGGGCAGGTAATATTAAGGATCAATGGTCAGGTAGCCGGTTGTGCACTTTCACTAGTTGTGGACTATGACAGCTTTGAAGATCACCACACCTTTCGCGAAATCACGGGCAATTTTACTTTTGATACCCACGATCCTGACGGTGATGTGCTATATGGAATTGATGTTTTTGTCAAACCCGAGTTTCGAGGTCTCCGCCTCGGCCGACGCTTGTATGATTATCGAAAAGAGCTCTGTGAAAAGCTCAATCTAAGAGGGATTGCCTTTGGCGGTCGTATACCGGGCTACCACCAGTATGCCGAAGAACTTTCACCCAAAGAGTATATTGAAAAGGTGCGACTCAAAGAGATCCACGATCCTGTATTGAACTTTCAAATTTCCAATGATTTTCATCCCTCCAAAATTCTCAAAGGATATTTGGAAGGTGATGAAGCTTCCAGCGAATTTGCGGTTCTCCTCGAATGGGACAATATATATTATGAAAAACCGTCCAAAAAAGCTGCCACTAAAAAGAAGGTGGTGAGACTGGGGCTAATCCAATGGCAAATGAGGCCTTATCAAAAGATGGATCAAATCATGCAGCAGGCAGAATATTTTGTTGATGCTGTGTCCGTCTATCGATCCGATTTTGCACTATTCCCGGAATTTTTCAACGCTCCTCTGATGGCTGAAAACAATCATCTTACTGAACCGGAAGCGATTCGCGAATTGGCCAATCATACCGAGGTTATTGTCGATAGGTTTTCCCAGCTATCGATTCAGTACAACATCAACATTATAACCGGAAGTATGCCTGAGATCAGAGATGACTTTCTGTACAACGTAGGATACCTCTGCAAACGAGATGGAACGATTGAAAGCTATGAGAAACTGCACGTCACTCCCGACGAATCGAAGGTTTGGGGGATGCAGGGTGGTGATCAACTAAAGGTTTTTGATACGGATTGTGGAAAAATCGGAATACTGATTTGCTACGACGTAGAATTTCCTGAGTTGAGTCGTTTGTTGGCAGATGATGGTATGGATATCCTGTTTGTTCCCTTTCTCACCGATACTCAGAATGGCTATTCACGCGTGCGTAATTGTGCTCAGGCCCGCGCGATAGAAAATGAATGCTATGTGGCAATAGCCGGAAGCGTTGGAAACCTGCCCAATGTGCATAATATGGATATTCAGTTCGCCCAATCTATGGTTTTCACGCCGTGTGATTTTTCATTCCCTACCAACGGTATCAAGGCAGAGGCCACACCCAATACCGAGATGATCCTGATCGCCGATGTAGACATCAGTCTATTGCGAGAACTACACCAATTGGGTGCAGTGCGAAATCTAAAAGACAGGCGGAAGGACATTTTTGAATTAAAGCGGAAATCCTGATGATTCTAAGGCAGCTGTGGCGCCAGTAAAAGCTCCAACCTAAATAATTAGGAGATCACTCTCCCAAACTGTGAACTCAAGATGATTCCCTATGTTTGGGACGCCAGCCAACGAGATGATCAAGAATCGAAATCAGAATCAAAAAATCAAAGTGAGTTTAGGGATAGCTTTCACGGCTCTCAGCCTGATATCATTGGGTTGGATCATGCAAGCCTATTCCATCTTTGATTGGGAAAGTGCCTTTGAGCTGGGTCTACAACAAGGAACATTTGAAGGTAGCGAATTAGAAAGTTTGATAGCACGAAAGGAAAAAGGCGAGGCTATGGCCGATTTGATCTTGCCACTTCCCCTTACCATTTTGGCGTTTGTTGGTCTGGTCGGACGTAAGTTTTATGGATGGTTGGCAGCCATGATGGTATTCTCGATTTGTATATACTTTCCACTCTTCTATTTATTTCAACAGCTGGGATCAGATATTCAAGTGGCTCTTTTCGCCATCGTAATGTGGGCTATCCCGTCTATGATTGGCATTGTTGCCCTGTGGTCGATACGAAATCATTATTTCCAATATGGGTGAGCCAAATTTATTTGCCTGGATTCTCCTTGTCTTCGGGATGATCACCCTGCTTCCACTGATCGCAGCACAAACAGTACTGCTTCGAGATCCTGAAAGCAGAAGAGCAAAAGATCTGATCATTGGTAAGGGCAGGGAATGGACGAACTCTACGCATCGAAAGTCAGCTATTGCCTTTGCATGGAGTGACATTCTGTTAGTGCTGCCGCTGTTTATTATTGGTTCCACCGCTGTCCTGTCAGGTGCATCTTGGGGATACCTGCTATGGATAGCGCTGGGGTTTATTTGTGTCTACTTTAGTATCACTTTCTGGGTAATGGAAAGGGCCAACTCGGTCAAGTATCATGGCTGGTTCGCTTACCTCACCTATTACTGGGGATTCTTTTTGTATTGGGGAGTGGGAGTCATAATTTATTCATTTCTACAGCTTTCCAACATGATATTTTGATGCCTGTCAAATGATCTAATGATCATGAGCGCTCCTAATCTTTCAAAACATCTGGATAGAAAAGAAGGCTGGTGTTACCTCGGTGTCGTCTTGAGTGCCGGAATTCTTACGGCAATATCTGAGCGACTCGATCCATCTCTCATGCAGATGTATTTCGGTCAGGTACCTACTTACCTGTTGTGGGTGGTTCTGGCTATGCTGGGTGGCCTCTTATTAGGTTACTTAAAACAGTATCAACTCAGCTTGGTTAGCAGGCATTATAAAGGGCTGGTCGTTGCGGTTGCTTTGGCTGGTCTATTCGGTCTTATCATTGTCGGAGTGGAACATTTGGCACCACTTAGCCGGAATATCAATGTTCCATTTCCGCATTCCCTGGCATTTTACCCTGCCATAACATTCTATGTGGAGATCATCTTTCACATTATTCCTCTTGCTTTGCTGTTATTTCTCGCTCGAAAACTACTTGACCAACCAAAGTTGACAGACAAGATTTGGATTGTCCTGTTCATTGTAGCACTTCTTGAGCCGTTGTTTCAAACGATCGTGAGTGATAACTCAGAATATTCAACAGCCTTGACTGCCTATATCGCTCTGCACATCTTTTTGATCAATCTGACTCAACTGTTCCTTTTTCGCAAGTATGATTTTCTTTCCATGATCCTTTTTCGACTAGTGTACTACCTGATATGGCATGTCCTTTGGGGTCATCTGCGTTTGGAAATTTTATTTTAGAATGAACCCATCAATGAGTTTCGCTAGCCTTAGCATAAATCCGGAGTAGCTGTATGCATGCTGTTTTTCCGTATCTTTCCAACTTAATATTTAACTACGCTTGATGCGGTCATCACCCCTCTATTTCATGTGTTTGTTGTGGTTAGGTTGCTCCTATTCTCTTCCCGAAGATGTCGAACGTGCCTCTGAAGACCTACCTGAAGAGGTCAGCTATAATTTTCACATCAAACCTATTCTCTCTGATCGTTGTTACGCATGCCATGGTCCGGACGAAGAAGCAAGGGAGGCTGATTTAAGGCTGGATTTGGAGGAGCATGCAAAGAAATTGCTAGAGAGTGGAAGCAAGGCCGTTGTGCCCAAGTCCCCAAAAAGGAGTGAATTAGCTTCAAGAATCCTTTCTGAAGTTCACGATTATCAGATGCCCCCACCTGATTCCAAATTGAAGCTACTGCCGGAAGAGAAAGCGATGTTGATCCGCTGGATCGAGCAGGGAGCGAGTTTCGAAAAACACTGGTCGTTTATCCCTCCCGTCAAAACCCAGCTTCCAGAAGTTGCAGAAGAATACCGGGTGAATAATGCGATCGACAATTTCGTCATTTTCAAAGTTCTTGAAAAAGGACTTAAACCTTCCCAAATCGAGGATAGAGAACGTCTGATCAGAAGAGTTAGTTTGGACCTAACTGGTCTGCCTCCAACTCTTGAAGAAATTGATGCGTTCCTTGCCGATGAATCGGAAGATGCGTTTGAAAAAGTAGTGGACAGGCTTTTGAAGTCAGAGGCATGTGCAGAACGGTTGGCGATGGAATGGTTAGATGTGTCGCGGTACGCTGACTCTCACGGTTTGCACGCCGACGGCTCCCGCACCATGTGGCCCTGGCGCGACTGGGTAATCAGCTCTTTTCACCAGAACATGCCATATGATGAGTTCGTTACCCAACAAATCGCAGGGGATTTATTACCAGATGCGGAGAGGGATAAGATCATGGCAACAGCCTTCCATCGTAATCACCCCATGACGGCTGAAGGCGGTGCGATCGATGAAGAATTCCGTCTGGAATATGTAGCCGATCGAACCAACACCACAGCCACGGCATTCATGGGTTTGACGGTGGAGTGTGCAAAGTGCCATGATCACAAATTTGATCCCATCTCACAGAAAGAGTATTACCAGTTGTCAGCCTTCTTCAACAATCAGCGTGAACTGGGGATGACGGGTGACGACGGCAATTTTGGCCCCATATTGACTTTAGAATCAGAGGCCACCAGCAAAATGATCAAAGATCTGGAGATGCAGCTTCAGGATGTCAATATGGAGATCAAGGGTAGAGAGCGGGAACTGCAGGAGATATCAGACTATATCAAAGATCTACCACCAGTCAAAGACAAAGCGCCTAGCATTTATTTGCCAATGGAGCAAATGGAAGAGATCAGCCTGAAGGGCAAGAAATTCCAAGAAATCGATGGGAAGCTGCATGCCACCTCAGACGGAGATCCCAAACTGGTTCCGGGAAAAATCGGCCATGCTCTGGAATTCGACCACGAATATGATGATGTCGAACTGGAAGGAATCGGACAAGTCGATATTCAGGAGGCCTTCAGCGCTGCATTATGGGTTCATATGAACAAGATGATCCCCGGTAAAACGCAAGTACTAATAGGTAATGCAGGTAATAAGAACAACTATTGGCGAGGATGGGATTTCTATTTCGATGTGAAAAACCGTATCAATCTAAGGATGATAAACTGCCTTCCCCATAATCTTATCCACGTAAGATCAAAAGACACGATCCCTGTCCAGACGTGGACCCACCTGGCTTTTACGTACAATGGAAGTGGTGAAGCCTCGGGAGCCAAGATCTTTATTAATGGTCGTCAGGTGCAGGTGGACATCGAATACAACCGATTGACGAAAAACATCCGGACTATACAGGGAGGTGCTCATGAGGAATACAAACGGCCTTTAAGAATTGCTAAAAGTTATCGGGCCTTTACCGGTGATAACGGAGTGTATGAAGGCTTGATTGACGAGTTTCGTTTCTTCGAGAACGAATTATCGCCTTTTGAGATTGCCGGATTTGCAGAGATCCCGATCAATGGACTCAGCGAGGAAGATCGATGGAATCATTTCTTCTTGTCTGATAATGTAATAAGACAATTGAAGAAGAAGCGCTCAGGCATTCTTGCAGAAGTGGTGTCGATTCGTGACACGGTTCCAGAAATTATGGTGATGGAGGAAATGCAAAATCCTCGATCCACATTTGTGTTGAACCGGGGGCAATATGATTCACCTGCCGATCGGGTGCAGCCAGGTACACCCCGGGAGTTGTTGCCTTTTCCGGATGATATGCCGAAAAACCGTCTTGGACTGGCCAAATGGTTATTCCACCCCGATCATCCGCTTACAGCAAGAGCTGCCGTCAACCGGTATTGGCAGATGATTTTTGGAACTGGGATTGTAAAAACAGCGAATGACTTTGGCAGTCAGGGAGCCCTTCCCACCCATCCCGAATTACTCGATTGGCTTGCAGTCAGTTTCCAAGAAAAAGACTGGAACGTAAAAGATCTGTTGAAGCTAATGGTTATGTCTGCAACCTACCAGCAATCATCTAGACCTTCTCCGGAGCAGAAGGAAGTTGATCCGGATAACATTTATCTCTCCTCATCCCCTACCTACCGATGGCCGGCAGAAATAATACGAGACAATGCACTTGCTGCCAGTGGACTTCTGGTTCGAAAAGTAGGAGGACCCAGCGTAAAGCCCTACCAGCCACCAGGACTATGGATCGAGAAAGGAAATTTTTCTCATGACTTGCTCCGATATGTGCAGGATACCGGTGAAGATCTGTACCGACGAAGCATGTATACCTTTATCAAAAGGACATCACCTCATCCGGCCATGACAGTGTTTGACGCACCTACTCGTGACATTTGCACTCTGACCAGGGAATCAACCAATACACCTTTGCAAGCCCTAGTGCTGTTGAACGATCCTCAATTTGTAGAAGCAGCGCGCGTGATGGCCGCAAGAATTCAGAAACACTTTGGTCCTGGTATCGATGAAATGGCTTATGGTGCTTTCCGCCTGGCTACGGGTAGGATCCCCACTGCAGAGGAAATGACAGTACTTAAAAAAATCTATCACGAGCAGATTAACATTTTTGAGGATGATAGCAAGGCTACAAGTGATCTTTTGAAAGTAGGTGAATATCCCATGGATCAGTCCTTGCCCAAAGCTTCGACTGCAGCATGGACAATGGTGTGCAGCTCTTTATTGAATCATGACGAAGCATATATGAAGCGATGAGCAACAGCGTAAAAATGAATTGGACAAAGGGAAGAATGCTGTGTGACCATACCCAGGCGGGCTACTCGAGGAGAGACTTTCTCACCCGTACCTCTTTAGGTTTGGGCACTGCCGCCATTGCTGGCTTTGCAAATCCTGCTCTTGCTTCGGGGCTAACAAACCCAGGCGCAGCTGGAATGCACTTCGCACCTAAGGCAAAAAGGATCATTTATCTCTTTCAGAGTGGTGCTCCCTCTCAACTCGATCTTTTTGATTATAAGCCTTTATTAGCAGAAATGCATGGTCAAGAATTACCAGAGTCGGTACGGCAGGGGCAACGGCTGACCGGGATGACTGCAGGGCAGACAACGTTTCCCTTAGTGGGATCACCTTTTGGCTTCCAGCAGCATGGAAACAGCGGTGCTTGGGTCAGCGAGTTGATGCCGCATACGGCCAAGATCGTGGATGATCTTTGCTTCGTAAAGTCCATGTATACCGAAGCGATCAACCATGATCCGGCGGTAACCTTCATCCAATCGGGTTCACAGTTTCCCGGGAGGCCTTCTATGGGTGCCTGGGTAAGCTACGGTCTTGGCACCGACAATGAAAACCTTCCCGCTTTCGTGGTCTTGGTCACAAAAGACAAATACGGACAGCCCCTTTATGCCCGGGCATGGGGTAATGGATTTCTCCCTTCTGAGCACCAGGGTGTCCAGTTCCGTGCCGGTTCTAATCCAGTGCTGTATCTCGACAACCCACCGGGTGTAAGTGCTGATACCAGAGAGGCGCAACTTGAGAAGTGGCGGACACTGCAGGAACTCCAATTTAATGAATTGGAAGATCCCGAAATCCAAGCACGAATTGCCCAATATGAGATGGCATTTCGAATGCAAACCTCTGTACCAGAGATCATGAATGCGGATGATGAACCCGACTACATCTACGATATGTATGGAGAAGATTCGCGCAAACCAGGCACCTATGCAGCCAATTGTTTGCTGGCTCGCCGTCTGGCAGAGCGGGGAGTAAAGTTCATACAGCTATACCACCAGGGTTGGGACCAGCATGGCGACTTGCCACGGGCTATCCAGGTGCAATCCAAAGAAACCGATCAGGCTTCCGCAGCGCTAGTCACCGACCTCAAACAGCGAGGCCTTTTGGAAGATACGTTAGTGATCTGGGGTGGAGAATTTGGTCGAACAAATTACTCGCAAGGCCGCTTGACCTCCGATAATTTTGGCCGTGATCACCATCCCAATTGTTATTCGCTCTGGATGGTAGGAGGAGGTGTGAAACGGGGGTTCACCTATGGAGCTACCGATGATTTTGGATACCGTGTAACTTCAAATGGAGTCCATATTCATGATTTCCAAGCTACGATTTTACATTTGCTGGGAATTGACCATGAACAGCTGACATACAAACACCAGGGCCGTCGCTTCAGACTTACGGACGTGCATGGAAAGGT
>JAHELJ010000208.1 GCA_024644235.1 Lewinellaceae bacterium | reverse complement strand
GACATGCTGCGCAGTGGCCGTTGGTTCCGAGGTAAGGGCGAATATGTGACTCAGTTTGAGGAAGAATACGCCAAATTGATGGGTGCCAAAAGGTGCCTGGCTACTGCTAGCGGGACAACAGCCCTCTTAGTAGCGATGCATGTCTTGGGAGTGGATGCGGGGGATGAGGTATTGGTGTCACCATACACGTTTATTGCGACCTATAATGCCATTTTCATGAATAAAGCCCTACCGGTCTTCGTCGATACGGATCCTGAAACCTTCCTCATTGATCCGACCAATATCGAAGAGAAGATCACCGATCGCACCACTGCTATCCTTCCGGTACACATTTACGGGTTGCCCGTAGATATGGACAGCGTGAATGAAATAGCCAGCCGTCACGGACTGAAAGTAATTGAAGACGCCTGTCAGGCCTGGCTGGGTGAGTACAAGGGTAAAAAGCTTGGTACCCTCGGCGACCTGGGTTGCTTCAGTTTTCAAAATTCGAAAAACCTGCCAACTGGCGAGGGAGGTGCCGTCCTTGGTGATGATGACCAAATCATGGATCGCTGCCATTCTTTTCACAATTGTGGCCGGCCCTTTGGCACGGTCAAGGCCACTTCAAGTTACCCCACCCGGGGCAGCAACCGGCGTATGCAACAGATTCAGGCGATCACGTTGCTATCCCAGATAAAGCGGATCGAAAAAGATGCTGAGATCAGATTGAAAAATGCCAAATATCTCGATCAACATTTGAGTCAGATCCCCGGAATTCACCCCTACAAATTGGTGGAAGGAGATAATCGCTCTGCCTATCACATGTATCCGTTCCGCTTAGTCTCCCGCGAATTTGGCGGTGTCTCCCGGGAGAGATTTATGCAGGCTTTAAGGGCGGAAGGCATTCCTTGTTCTGCCGGTTATGGGAAGCAAAATTATGATGGATTGATTGAGGAAGCCCTCGAGTCAAGGGGTTACAAGAGACTGTTCTCCCCGCAAAGATTAAAGCAATGGAGAGACGAAAATCATTTGCCGGGTAATGATCAATTGGCAGAAGAAGCGATCACATTCTATCAAAGCATGCTTTTAGGCAAGCAGTCGGACATGGATGATATCGTCAATGCCATCACGAAGATCTATGAAAAGCGGGATTCTTTGAAGTAGAATCCCGAATCAAAGAATATCATTGGGTGAATTAGGATGAGATTAGCAAAATCCAAATCCTCCTTATCTTAAAGAAGAACATCTTGCACTAAGATGCCTTCCAAACGCAAACTGGCCGTCATCATGTTCACCGATGTCGTCGGTTATACTACGCTGATGGGTCAGGATGAAAAGCCCGTGCTTTGCAAATGATTCGGGCGAATCTAAAGGCCCAAACCGTTCTAACGGAACGTTAACAAAGTGTTAAAATGCAGAGCTGGTTAGACTCCAATCCAGTATCTCGCGTGTAAGACATTGAAAGTTTTCCCGCATTACTTCATTTATTTACTAAAGCCTTATTAAAGATGTATAAATCTGCTTTTAAAAAGTTGTTTACCTTTTTTGTTCTGGCGGGAATGATCACTTCATGCGAGAAAGAGGAAATCAATCCTGATTCTCAACTCACCATTTCAGCCAATATTATTAATTCACCAGTGGTACTGGCCAGTTTGCATCAAAATGAAAATGGACAACTGGACTTTAACTCCGGTTATGTTTGGATCAGCGAGATTGGCCTAGATGGGGATATGACTAACGGTCAGTCAATAAGCCTCGACATTGAGCGATTTTCGAAAATAGATTTTGCAACAGGCATCGCTGACCCAAGTCTTGACGATATCGTGATCCCTGCCGGCGAGTATCAGTCCATCAGTCTTGGTGTTGAGTTGAGAGATGAGGATGAACAGCCTAGTATTTTGATGGAGGGAACGTACACTCGTATGGATGGAAGCATTTCTCCCATTCGGTTTGAATTCAACTCTGGTGAGGTCTTCGAAGCAGAGTCTGATGGCACCACGGTAATCATAAGTCAGACGGCTATTTCCAGGATTTCTTTTGATCCTTCCATTTGGTTTAGTGTCATAGCGGCCGAGCGATTGGATGATGCAGATCTCGATAACCAGGGCGTGATCGTGATCAGCGAAAATGCTAATGAAGCTATTTTCGATGATGTAGCCGATCGCCTCGACATAAGTACAGAAGCCACCTTTTAGTGTTAATGTGATTGGAGGTATATGTGAGCAGATTCAGGATTAATCTGTTCCTTTCGCTATTTCACGTAATACATATCGAGCGGTCCTTTGCCTTTAGCATCAATCTTGCCTCGATAAATACATTGATACTGACCTTTGATTAGGTCACAAGTGTAGGCGGAAATATTTATCTGCCCTTCTTCACTGGATGCCTGCAACCTGGCGGCTATGTTGACGGAATCGCCAAAGATATCATAGGAAAATTTCTTTTTACCTACTACCCCAGCCGTCAGGGGACCGGAATGGATACCAATGCGTAGCTTCCATTTGATGGCACTGGTGAGATTCCGGGTATTCAGGTAATTCAACATTTGCGTGGCAGCTCCTACACATCGCAAGGCATGGTCAGGAATTCTCGTTGGTAATCCCGCCACAGCCACATAGCCATCACCAACAGTCTGAATTTTTTCCACACCATGTTCTGCCATGATATCATCGAAGTGCTGGAAAATCTCGTCCAATTCCTGCACCAGCTTCTTGCCAGGAATGGATGCAACGATGTTGGTGAATTCCTTGA
>JAHELJ010000014.1 GCA_024644235.1 Lewinellaceae bacterium | reverse complement strand
TCGCTCGCGGTGGATCTCCCGCGCCATGGCATGTGCCGCCTCGGCCAGAGCCTCCTCTACCAGCAACAGCGCTTGTTCGAGGACCTGGTCAACTTGCTGCTCGGACTCCAGGGTCATCGCCTTCGCCTTAGCCCTTCGCCTTCGCCTTAGCCTTCGCCTTAGCCTTCGCCTTCGCCTTAGCCTTAGCCTTCGCCTTCGCCTTAGCCTTCGCCTTAGCCTCACATTTCACCTCCTTACTCTTCGCCTTCATCCCTACACCTTTTGAGCATTATGCAAATTACCACTTGACTTTCTTAACTTTTATCCATGAAAAGAAAACACGTATCGCGCCGCAGGTTTATTCGATCTTCGGCAGCCATAGGAACTGGTCTTACCATGATTCCTTCCTTATCTGCAGCCCCGGGGTTGCTTAAATCTTACAAGAAGCCAAATTCGCTGATTGATGGGGTGCAGATTGGAGTGATCACTTACTCCTTCCGAAGTATGCCCGATCAGAGTGCGGAAGCAACTTTGCAATATATCCTCGACAGTGGGATTAATGCGGTCGAATTGATGGGTGACCCTGCCGAGACTTTTGCCGGGATGCCGGAGAATCCGGTAGACCGGAGAGCTTTTTTTAGACTGCGGCGAAAGCAGCGCAACGAAGAGGAATTGACCGAGGACGAATCCAGGGAAATAGAAGATCTCCGGGCCCAAATGGATGCCTATAATGCGCAAGTAGCTCAATGGAGATCGAGTGCGAATATGGAGCCTTTCGAAAAAGTAAGAAAGATGTATCAGGATGCCGGAGTGTCGATATATGGATTTAAACCCCGGGCGTTTGGCCAGGACAACACAGATGCGGAGATCGATTATGGATTTCGTGCGGCAAAAACTTTAGGCGCAAGTCATGTAACCCTGGAGCATCCCAGCGACGATGCTCATACGCTTAAATTGGGGATGATGGCAAAGAAGCATGGAGTGTATGTGGCCTATCACGGACATGAGCAGCAGACTCCTACGTTTTGGGACACCGCTTTAGACCAATCTGAATACAATGCCATGAATCCGGACATGGGGCATTATGTGGCGGCGGGATTTAACGATTCGGTTGATCTGCTTCGAAAATATCATGGCCGTATTTCCAGTATACATCTCAAGGATCGGCAGACACCAGAGAACGGAAAGGGTAATCTTTCCTGGGGGGAAGGAGATACACCCATTCCCGATATTTTAAAATTGATGCGTACCGAGAAATACCGTTTTGCCGCAACGATCGAATTGGAATATTCCATTCCCGAGGGATCTGATGCCGTAAAAGAAGTAGCCCGGTGTATGGAGTATTGTCGTAAATGTCTGATTTAAATTGAGATGTTCATGAAGCAGATTTTTTTGCTCCTTTCCATTACAGCATTGGTGTGGTGCTGCCAGAGTTCGTTGTCTGAACAAAGCAGCTCTGCTAACATTCCCCGATCCTACAGTCAGTACTGTGCCCAATGTCATGGAGAAGACCTCCGAGGAGGGATCTCTCAGAGCTTACTGGATGGCTCATGGCAGTTTGGAGCGCGACGCAATGATATATTCCGATCGGTCAAATTTGGGCATCCCCATCATGGGATGCCATCTTTCGGTTTAGTCATGTCGGATGAAAGTATCGACAGTATAGTTGATTACTTGATTTCGGAGGAGGAGCGGTTAGGTGTGACTAACCCACCGATGCCGACGACGCTGGAAACCCAGGATTACATGGTCAAGGTAGATGTGATCGCTGAAGATCTGGAAACGCCCTGGGCTATCGATTTTATCGACCAGAATCACGCCCTGATCACGGAGAAGTCGGGGAAACTGCGACGTTGGGAGAATGGAGTCCTCCTGCAGGATTCCGTGCAGGGTATTCCCAAAGTGAGAGTGGGAGGCCAGGGGGGATTGATGGATGTAGCGATCGATCCTGATTATGATCAAAATGGATGGGTGTATCTGGCTTTTAGTCATGGACTGCCCAATCCGGATCCAAATGAACGGGCTCCGGCAATGACTTCCATCGTGCGAGGTAGGGTAGTGGGAAACAACTGGCAGGACCAAGAGATACTTTTTGAAGCACCTCACGACACTTATCGTACAGCCGGGCAGCACTTTGGTTGCCGGATTGTCTTCGATCCGGAAGGATTTCTCTATTTCAGTATTGGCGATCGTGGTGCGGGGGAGCATGCGCAAGATCTGAGTAAACCCAATGGAAAGATTCACCGGATACATCGGGACGGAAGGATACCGACTTCGAATCCTTTCTATGGCAAAGAGGATGCGATGGGATCGATATTTTCCTATGGACATCGCAATCCGCAAGGTCTAGCCATACATCCGGTTACCGGTGAGTTGTGGCTAACCGAGCACGGGCCATTGGGGGGCGATGAACTTAATCTCTCCAAAGCTGGCTTGAACTATGGTTGGCCGGTGATCAGTTATGGACTCAATTACAATGGCACGATCATCACCGAGCTGGTGCGGCAGGAAGGAATGGAACAGCCCATCTTCTACTGGAAACCATCGATTGCCGTCTGCGGCCTCGATTTCTACCAGGGAGATCTGTTCCCGAAATGGAACAATCAACTCCTGGTTGGTGCTCTCAAATTTGAAGAAGTGCAACTGCTGGATATTGAGGAAGACCGGGTGATGTACGGTCAAACCATCCTCAAAAACGCCGGACGGGTGCGGGACGTGACCACTGGGCCGGATGGCGCGATCTATGTGGTATTGAACCGGCCGGATAAGATCATCAGGTTGAGTCCAACTGAGGCTGTGCAGCCGTTGTAATTGATATTTATTATGCATCTTGATTAGCAACATTCATTTCGCTGCTGGAAAATCGGCGTGAGAATAGTCAGTACGGTCCCTGTCTGGAATCACTCAAGTAATGACATTACTTCCTTAACTAGCTATGCTTAACATCCTGAAGCCTGTTCTCTTCAAAGGTTTTCAGTTCGTCTTCATGACCCTGTCGGTATTCAAGGACAGGTGGACAGGGCAAAAAAATAGAGTCATGAAGAATTTGATTTTTCTCATTGTCACAATCCTGTCGATTTCAGTACAGCAAGGTCTCAGCCAGACCGAAAAAGGCAATCTCTTCTGGGGAGGTAATGCCGGACTTGATTTGAATCTTGAGAAAGGAGTAGATGAATTTAGCATCGCTCTAAATCCGGATGTTGGCGTATTCGTGATGGATAAACTGGCTGTTGGTGCTAACGTCGGATTTACCTTCTACAAGTTTGATGACACAAAGCTTACCACCCTGAACGTCTTACCACTCGTTCGTTATTATTCTACCTCAGCGGCAGAGAGGTCATTGTTTTTTCTTGAAGGAAAAGCTGGGTTAGCTTTGGCAACCACGGATATTTTTGGCGAAAGCGATACTGAAACAGCATTTCAATTCAGCGCCGGTCCGGGAGTAGCGTTTTTTATCTCTGATTGTATGGCGCTGGAAGGACTACTGACCTATAATCACATCACCGGCAATCTGGAAAGGAAGAATGTCGGACTGACGGTAGGTCTGCAAGTTTATCTGAATGGGGACGAGTGAATGAGTTGAGGCGCTGATTCCAACTCACGTTACCACTAAAACATTGGGGAACAACCATTGTGCCCGCACAGTGGTTTTTTTGTGAATACTGATGTGACCATTTCATCTGATCAACTCCCTTCCGCAGTAAGAATGAATCCAACCCGGTATACATTTTCGATTTTGAGAGAAGGATCTGGGCTCAGATATTTCCTGATTTTGGAGATAAATACGTCAAAGCTCCGACCGAGGAAGTAATCTCTTTTGCCATAGATCCGTTCGACGGCTTCGTCTCTCCGAACGACTTTGTTGAGGTTTGAGACAAGGAGATACAGTACTTCATTCTCTTTTTCAGTCAGCCTCATGGAATCATCTCCATGAGTTAGTGAATGGGCCTCATAGTTGAACTCAAAACTACCGAGTTGAAAAATGTGCTGGCGTGGTACATCACCTGAAAGTTGATCAAATCGATTGAGAATTGCTCTGATTTTGCAGAGGAGGATTTCTTCATCAAACGGTTTGGAGATGTAGTCCACAGCACCTAGAGCATATCCTTTCAACTTGTCCTCTTTTAAAGAGCGCGCCGTGACAAACAAAAATGGAATAGAGGGGTAAACAGATCTGATTTTTTCTGCAAGAGAAAATCCATTATCTCCGGGCAACATGACATCAAGCACGCCCAGGTCTATTTTAGATTGGCGGATGGCTTCCAGTGCCTGCGCACCATCGGTGCAGAGTCTCACCAGAAAACCGGCCTCTACCAGAATGTCCTTCACAAGAAGTCCCAGATGAGGGTCGTCCTCAACCAATAGAATCCTTGATTTCTCTTCTGTGACTACCATCAGGCTTGCATTGTGCTGGGTAGAAAAAGTTCAAATCTGCTACCTCGACCTGCTTTACTAAATAGCTTGATTTTTCCCTTGTGTAGATCAATAATCATTTTGACATAGGATAAACCCAACCCAAATCCTTTAGCGGTGGAGGGTTCAAGTCGACTAAACCGGTCAAAAACCATCTTTTTCTGATTATCAGGAATGCCGATGCCATTGTCTTCAAAAATCAGCATGACACCCTCCTTTGTTGCTTTAAGATCAATATGGATTTCAGGGACTTCTTGGCAGTACTTAATCGCATTTTCGATCAAGTTTCTGAAGGCGTGGGATAGATGCAATGGATCAGCCCAGATCTGCAGTTGATCGATTTGATCCGATATCGCCACCTTCGCCTTGGATTTACGAATGAGTTCATCCATTTCTCTTACTACATCGTCGAGTAACTTCTTAACAGCTACTTTTTCAAGCTTCAATTCATATTGATCATTGTCTAATTTGGCCAGAGCCAGGACGCGTTCGACATTCCTATTTAACTTTTCGTTTTCATCTTCCACAATGTGGAGATACGAATCACTGGCCAACGATGGATTCTTTTGCATGACCCTGTTCAGGGCTAGCTTGACATTGGTTAGAGGAGTGCGAAATTCATGCGCCATGTTGTTAAAGAAATCCTTATTGAATTGGGCAATTCTACGCTGTTTGAGTAATGAATGAATGGTAAATATGAATACGAGCAAAACAAAAGCGAGAAGAAGGACTGTGGAGATCAAAGGCATCCACATTTTGCTTAGAATGTAGTCACTTCGGCCGGGAAACTCGATGCTGATAAATTGATTGTTTCCGGCAGAAAATGGACCTATAGCACAGCAAAAAGGTGATTCAGGCTTGCAAGCAGGGTCTTCTTCGTGTAGAATGCTCATCTCAAATTGCTCTGGCAAATCATAAAACCTCAATGCTTCTCCGACAGTTTGACTAAGGGCTAAAGTATCGATCTGCTCGAGGTGGATGCAATCGCCTTGAAACGACAGCTTTCCATCTTCAAAGAAGGTCTTGAATCCATCAGCCTGCAGCGTGCAGTTGCCGGGAGAGCAACCGTCGAGACCCTCGACAGCCGCGCAAAGAGCCATGCTTACTTTTTGGTTAAACTGATCTTCAATCGTTTGACGAGACTGTCTCAACCAAAATATTTGAAAAGCTAAAATCAGCAGAAAGGATGCGGTAAGCAGCGCGATCAGATAGGGCATAACTCCTCTCATGCACCAAAAATAGTTGAATCTGAGCTTGTTGGTTTCCTATTTAACAAGTGGATAACAACTCAATAACAGTTGGATCACAGCTTCGCTTCAGAACCTGATCTATTTTGGGATCAATTGTTTTGACCGGTATCTCAGCGGATCTGAGAGAATCAGCCAGAGCTCGCGAGCCATGCACTCAAAGCAAGAATCGAGGTTCGCAAACTCTTGGTGTAAAATGATCAATCAATGAAGATTTTAAAATTCCTTAGTATGGTGGCACTGATGGTGTGCTCGGGTTTACCGGCCTCTGCTCAGAATTGTCAGCCAGCGGATTGTGAAGCTAAACCCTGCATCAAGACCGATAAGGCCACATCACCGCAGACCGACATGACCAGTAAGCTGCTGGTCAACTATGTGGAGCAAGCGGAGAGCGCAAGCCTCAGCATTTGCGATCCGAAGGACTGCCCGCCGATTTGCCGGATACTATGCAGCAAAACTTGTGGCGATGCGGTATCTCTTCAAAATCGATCGACGACGAGAGCAGTTGCCAGTATCCTCATTCTGCAACCGTTGCCTCTTAGGCCCTTGATGGTGAATTCATGGAGCCTGATCAAGAAGAGAGTGACGCCTTTATTTTCCAGCTCATAAGAAGCTGATCATACTTGTACCTATTTGGCTCCTCTGTTTTAGGGGAGCCATTTTTTTTGTATTGAAGATGAGGGCCTTCCACCCAAATGCCGTTCTATCAGTTGTCGTTGCTCTTGGCATCCCTGCCAAGAGCTGTATCGGTGTGGATTGTTGTCAACCCCTTTCGAGTTTTCCTGAGAATGATTGGTCAAAAAGAAAAAATCGATTGTACGTGGAATGGAGTAGATTCAAATAAAATCTATCTTCATAAAAATTGAATGATACATGAAAAAGCTTCTCCTACCTCTACTTTTTATATCGATTCTTATCCCGATTGGTCAGTCGCAGAATGGTTCGAATATGGGTGACAACAAGATGGCTGTCATTGCTTCCGTGGATAGCAAGTTTGATCAACTCACCGATCTAAGCGATAAGATTTGGTCGTTTGAAGAGATCGCCTTCCAGGAGGTTCAGTCTTCCAAAGCTTTGGCAGACTTCGCCGAAGCAAACGGCTTTCGGGTGAATAGGGGGGTGGCTAAAACACCTACTGCTTTCACTGCAGAGTATGGATCAGGTAGCCCGGTTATTGGCATCCTGGGCGAATTCGATGCGTTGCCGGGGCTCTCTCAAAAGACTGTTCCTACTAAAGAGCCTCTGAATCCTGGATCAGCTGGCCACGGTTGTGGTCACAACCTTTTTGGGGTGGCTTCGTTGGGAGCAGCTATAGCCGTCAAGGAGCTGATAGAAGCCGGTGAACTCAGTGGTACGGTTCGTTTCTATGGAACACCTGCAGAAGAAAAGTTCTTCGGCAAGTTGTGGATGATCCGGGCAGGATTGTTTGATGATGTAGATGTCATGATGGATTGGCACCCCAGTGCCGAAACGAAAGCTAACGTACAGAGCTCCCTGGCCCTGGTCGACTTCATGGTGGAGTTTACCGGTCAAGCTGCCCATGCATCTTCCGATCCCTGGAACGGCCGTAGCGCCTCAGATGCTCTGGAATTGTACACCACGGGCATTAACTATTACCGCGAGCACGTCAGACCCACCGTACGGATACACTACCACATCATGGATGGTGGCAAAGTGGTCAACGTAGTGCCTGATTACTCCAAGATTTGGGTGCGGGTACGCGATACGAAGCGGGAAGGAATGGATAAAGTCTGGAAACAAGTGGAGCGGATGGCAGAGGGTGCCGCAATTATGGCTGATGTGGATCACAAAATCAGTCTCATCTCGGGCGTGCACGAAATCCTGGTGAATCGTACGGGTGGCGCCAGACTTCAGTCCAACCTGGAGTACCTGGGAGCAATAGAGTATACCGATGAAGAACAAGCTTTCGGTAAAAAGATCCAAGAGGCCACGGGAAAAGAACAAGTCGGTATCATATCGGAAATCGAACCACTGGAAGAAACCCTGGAGCATCCTGGTGGTGGTTCGACTGACGTGGGCGATGTAAGTTGGGTAGTACCCACCATCAGACTAAGCGCAACCACGGCACCCAAAGACACTCCCTGGCATTCCTGGGCGGTAGTGGCCTGCGCCGGCATGTCTATCGGGCACAAGGGCATGATCTACGCAGCAAAGGCATTGTCCATGACCATGGTAGATCTTTTCGAGGATGCCGAACTTCGCCAAAAAGTCAGAGAGGAATTTCTCAAGCGCAAAGGTGATTATGTTTATAAAGGGATTGTTCCGGATGGTCCGCCACCGATCGATGCGGATCAGTGATGGCTTGAATTAAAATGGATGCGGGACAGCTGGCTGATCACTGGTGCTTTACATGATACCGGTATCTGCTCGCTGAGGAGACGTTAAAAGTACTCCCAGGTTCTAACCAGGCTGATTCTTGAAAAATGATTCGTACCAGACAAATTCGACAGGTCAATGGTAGTTACCTACATCCTCTGGCAAGCCACCGATCATTAAGGCATCATACACTTCAGTCAAAACAGCCTGGAAATTTGGATTTCTAAACACATCCAAGGTAGTGAGCTGATTCTCATTAAACCCGGAAGAGTTTACAAAATTCCTGGTGGTGCAAGGATTAGTAGGCCTTTAATGGTGCACAGATCTTTAAACTAAATTTCATACCATGCGACGAGTTCACTTTTGGGACTCGTCGTAATTTTTCAAGTTCTGGGTTTTGATAGGCAAATATCTATGTATCCGACAGATGATTTACTAATATCAAAGCGGAAGGTTGATTTTTTCTGCCAGTGCTCTGATTCTCGGATCGGATTTCAGGTTTTCGATTTCTTTGGCCCTAAAAAAGTATGGCATGTCTCCATCATGGTTTTCATATCCACGCTCAGCCCATTGAATGGCCTCTTCATACTTTCCCGCCCGGTTGTAAAAAGCAGAAATGTATAGATCCTGTCCCTTTGATTGAACCGCCAGCAATTGGGCAAGTTTTTCGATCATGCCAGCATATCCGTTTTCAGCATATTCTTTCAGAATGTCCATCTCAATTGGGAATATCTTCGAATAAATGATATTCAACATTTCCGCAGAAGTTTGCAGATCATTGTTGTCGTAACTTGAAAATTCAAGAAGACGTAAGGCAAGAACGCTCTGAGGATTAATTTCCAGGGCCTCATGAGCTATTTCGATGGCGCGATCTATCTGCCCGGCGTGGTTCAGTACAACTCCATATAGGGATAATACAAGATCATTTTGTGGATCAAGATCTATTGCCTTTTCAATAAAAGGCATGGCCTTGTCAAACTGGTCTTTTAACATATAGAAATGGCTAAAGAAAGCATTGGCTAGGACATGGTTAGGGCTATGTTGCAATACCTTTTTAAAACCCAGTTCACAGGCATCCCAATCCCATTCAAACCAGCTCATCAAAGTTTGGGTATAATTTGCTTCCGGGAGATCGGGATCAAGATCCAAGGCAATACGATTATTGCGATAGATCTTCGGGAAGGCTTCCGTCACTGCGATCAAACGCATTTGGAGCAGATACATATAATAATTGGCCATTTCGGCATATGCAAGGGCAAAGGAAGAATCGAGCGCAATGGATTGCTCTAAAAAATCCAAAGCCTTTTTGAAACCTTCTGGCGAAAGCTTCTCTAAGTGATATTTGCCATTTAAGTAGGCTTTAAATGCTTCTGGATTCACGGTCTTTGTGTCAGACAGGAGGGATTCCTCCTCAGGAGTCAACTGGATCTTAATTTCTGCTAGGACATCTTTGATCACAGCGCTCGACAGATCCAGGATATTTTCCAATTTTTTATCGTAGGTGTTAGCCCATAAGTGCTTTTCTTCGGGGAAGGCTTGGATCAATTGGACGTTGATCCTGATACTATCAGCAACCTTATAAACAGACGATTCCACTATCGCATCAACGTGAAGTTCATTGGCTATTTCAGGGATTGTTTTTTCTTGAGTCCGATATTTCAAGGTGGATGTTTTGGAGATGGTCCGCAATGAACTGATCCGGGATAATGCAGTAATCAAGTAGTCATGCATGCCTGCAACCATATATTCTTGATCTGGATCATTGGTCATATTATCAAAAGGTAAAACCGCAATTGATTCGATGAAAAGATCTTGCTCGACCAGGAACTTCTTCCACAGTACCCAGCTTCCAACTAAGACGACAACCGCGAGAAATAGATAGAATGGAATGGATTGATGCAGTGGTCGGACACCGGCCAGTTTTCTTCGCTTTGTTGAGGATGGCAAAATTAGTCCTTCCCCCATGATGGCGTACGTGTTGACCGGTTCTGGCACGTTCTTCAACTGGATTTCACCTAGATGCTTACACCGTAAATCGGCATTGCTTCTTATTGCTTTATAGACTGAGCCGGAAATGTAAATCCCTCCCGGGTCTGCAATGGACTCCAACCGAGATGCGATGTTGACACCATCTCCAAAAACATCATTCCCTTCCACAGTGACATCACCCAAGTGTATGCCGATCCTAATCTTGTTTTTAAGGAGATATGGCGAAGATTGCTGGATGCTAATGGCGCACCTGACAGCTTGATTGGCACTTGGGAAGCTGGCTAGGACTCCATCTCCCATTTCCTTCAGCCATTTACCATCATGTTTTTCAATGAGGGGTTTTTGCAAGTCCCGGTTTTGATGAAGGACTTCAAAGGCACGCTCCTCATCATTACTCATCATAGCCGTATAGCCGGCAATATCAGTAAACATGATGGCCGCCAATTTGCGTTTAGATTCCATGGCAAATGATACAATTCAAAGGTATCGATAGTTGATCTTTAATGCCCGTATTTTCAGAGCCACTGTACTAAGACAAGATAAACTTCTCATCCTAGTTCACAGCTCAAGGATGCTGACTCCATACGCTCGCAGTTGCCCGGTCAGGACCATGCACTTAAAATTTCCTAAACCCAGAACACTACTCTATTGGACCAGGAACCTCTAAGCACGTCTCCAACTAAAAGAAAGCTGGCTGGAAAAGTAAATGACTTTCTCTACGGATGAATGCTGACAAATGCCCGGAACACCGGGCATTCCGTCAGTAGTGACCCTCCTGACGCTCGCTCTGCTCGGTCAGGACCATGCACCTCCTGACGCTTCGTTAAGCTCTGATAAAGTTCTCGTCCCGTTGTGTTAAATGGTAATTTATAAAAAGAAAGACCCATACCTTTTAATGGTACAGGTCTTTTCTCATGCTGACAACTGCCCAAGAGGCAGTTCGTCAGTAGTGACCCCACCAGGACTCGAACCTGGAACCTGCGGTTTAGAAGACCGCTGCTCTATCCAGTTGAGCTATGAGGCCAAATTGGGTGTGGCCTGCCAGTCGGCAGGCAGGTGTGGGTGGGGGTGTGATGTGTGAGTTTGAATCCTGACAAGCTTCACTTTGTCAGGAGGTGTGAGATTTAGGTGTGGGTGTGGCATTTCGTTTGTACATCCTGACAAGCTTCGCTTCGTCAGGATTTTCAAGAAGCTACACTACATTCAGCGCGTTTCTGATTTCGCGGGTAGCTAGTCCCGACAGGCTTTGCCTCGTCGGGGGCAAATTTAGTCAAAGTTTGAGATCGGTTAAAACCTTCTCAGGGACAATGGATTTATGAGCATATGAGTGTAAGTACGGTAGGCATCGTTACCTTGTGGTCAGAACAAAATGACTATTCACTCAGGATGAAAGCTGATGATGTCTACCGGGTTTTACAGCAGTTGGACATTCCCTACGAGAAGTACGACCACCCTCCGGTCTTTACGGTAGCTGAAGCGGAAGAGCACTGGAAAGAGATCGACGCCACCCACTGCAAAAACCTGTTTTTCCGGGACAAGAAGGGAAGGCAACATTATCTTGTTGTGTTGAGATCGGACAAACAACTGGCTGTAAAAAGTCTGAGCCGTAGCATTGGCAGGGGGCGTCTGAGTTTCGGTTCAGAAGAGCGGTTGATCAAATGGCTGGGATTGACACCTGGCTCAGTATCTCCTTTCGGATTGATCAATGATCCTGAAAACCATGTCAAAGTATTTATCGACCGCGATCTGCAGCAAGCGAGCAAGTTGGGATTTCATCCCAATGACAACCGGGTCACGTTAGTAGTAACCCGAGATAACTTCATGAAGTATCTTGAGTGGACCGGTAATGCCTACACATACTTTGATTTTTGAACAGGTTTTGACCTTCTAGTACATGAATGACTTTCTCCAAATAGATACCACGTTTTCGAAGGCCGGAATCGGCTTGTGGCAATTGTTAGAAAATTTATCTACTGTATTGAACAATCACTTGATGGATTGCAAACGAAGTATTCATGGTCCCTGCTACCTTGGGTTTCATCTGAATCCAGTAAGCATACCTTCGATTATCGATCGTATGAGCCACCCCACTTTCAGTTGTCAAATTAAGGCCAGTAATCGAACTACTTATGGTCAAAAAAGTCGCGGGACTTCCACTTACATTATCATAAGCGCCTAGCACGAAGTCAACATCGTTCGTTGCGTCTAGATCAGTGTAATAGACCGTAACACTATCCAAAACGCTTCCATGGGGTATTATCACCGGTGCAATCATTGATTTCTGATTAGCTGGTGCATCAATAAATTGTGCACCGCCAGGTCCTGCTACATACCTCAGCACCTGATCATCGTCCTCAGGTGTGAACGCCGGGCCAGATATCGAGAGGTATTCTGTGGTGCCTGGATCTTCTGTGAGGACCCCATCACTATCGACTACCAAATTTCTTATACCACTACCTTGCAGGCTTGGTACCAGAATTGGGCCCTCGGGATCTAAAATCATCAAGCTCTTAAATCCCGTGAAGTCATTCTTGCCGGTGGCGAAGTGCATAAGATCGGCATCACTAAAATAGATGAATGGATTGGCGTCACCATTTCGACCACTGAAGAAGCGCAAGAAATGGCTCTCAGAAGGAGTGGCAAGTTGCAATTCGCTTCCGTCGGTATTGTCACTCATACTTCGGGCATCGATCTCCGGCTGGTATTGACTAAAGGATTGGATGGTGAAGGTGAGCAACAAGAGTATAATGGCAAGTTGATGAAATCTCTGCATAAGTTGATGTTTTTGAGAAGTCACTCGGTAAGTTCATAGAGTTCAGGGATAAAGTCACCTTTAGGATGCAAAATCTGACGAATTGCTTATTATCCGGCAAGAATTGGGATGTGTTTGGAAACTTGATGGTGTAGATAAGGAGTGTTTTTCTTGAAGCAAGATCAAAATTCCCCCCTCATGAACTTAAAAGACAAATTACTGGGTACACTTGAAAAATATGTGAATCATCTCGAAGGTCTATCGGATGCACAGGCCTCCCAGAAACCTACGCCGGGCAAATGGTCAGCCAAAGAAATCCTCGGACACCTCATCGATTCTGCTTGCAACAATCACCGCCGCTTTGTGATCGCCCAACAGATGGACAACTTGGTATTTGATGGATACGATCAGGAGCATTGGGTGGCCGCCCAACACTATCAGTCTGCTTCCTGGCAGGACCTAATCAAGTTATGGAAACAATACAATGACCATATCGCTCGGATTATCGATCTCATTCCGCCCGAGATTCTTGGAAAAAAGCATCAGTTGCATAATATGCAGATGGTCGCATGGAAAACTATACCGGAAAATGAGCCAGTGACTTTGCACTATTTCATCGATGACTACATTAATCATATGGAGCACCACCTGAAGCAGATTCTAGGTCTTTCAAAGTACTAATCAGCTGGAGTCTAAGCAAAAAGTTGATGCTGAGTAAGCGCTGTAAGTACTACTTTATTAATTTATGTTGAGTAGTATCAAAGGATTGCTTCAGTATCATTGCAGCAGTTTCGATTTTTCATCATCAACTTGAAAAATAAACCTATTTCGTTCCTATCAAAATTCACGAATGCCATGAAACCTGTTTTACTTATTCTATGTTTCTGCATTTTCAAGGTACCATCATTTTCTCAAGGTTCGATCGAGCTAGATCATGATCCTCCCAGAGTTTCGGTGATGGAGAGCCCGACTGAGCGAGCAGTTGAAATCCAGGCAGAAGGTTTTCAGCAGAAGAATTCTATCAGAACGTTCAATGGTGGCAATCTAAAGGTAATCGTTACCTATGATGATCTGAATAACAGTGGCTATGTGGGTCTATATGATAGTCAACAAAACTTGACCCTTGACCTTATCGGTGATTTCAGTGATCAATTTAGTATTGCTCCTCCATCTGGAATTGTGCGAATCTTCGGTGAAAGTACTCCTACTGTTTTTCCTTTTCCCGGAAGTCCCGGCCCAATAATTCCATCTATTCGGCTTATAAACCAGCTTCCAAATGACCGCTGGGATATTGGATTTCAAGGGCACAATCGAGGGGTTTTTCCCAACAACGAAACGGAGACAGAATTGACTTTCAGCTACAATGGTGCCGAGGTCGCCAACATAGATGAAACAGGTGCATACACAATGGTTTCAGATCGAAAATTCAAGAACAACATTCAAAATTTGTCTACAGTTTTGCCATTACTTATGGAGATACGACCTTCTTCCTACCAGAGGGGGCAACAAGATCATGATCTCAAAAGCGTTGGATTCATCGCTCAGAATGTCAGGGATTTCTTTCCAGAACTGGTCAAAGAGAAGCATGATGGAACGGATTCATATCTCATGCTCAACTATTCGGGTATGATTCCGATAACGGTGAAAGCTGTGCAGGAGCTCAAGCAGCTGGTGGATATTCAGGAGAACGAGATTCAGTCATTGAAGAATCAACTTTCAGAACTTCAGTTGAGAATGGATCAACTGGAAGCACTACGAGAGTAATTCGATCAACATTATTTGGATTCTGCTCACACCGGCTGCTGGATCCTTATGCTGGCAAATTTCTTCCCCTCTTCCCACCAGGCACGCATCTGCTCAGGATCGAAAATGAGGGAATTGTCCGTAAGTACTCGAGGCGTATGAAAATAGCGCACCTTGATATCATGATACATGCTCTCCAGTAGTCCTATATACTTCTCGTCTTTCGCGATTTGTGCCAACATGAAATCAAGAGAATTCATGAGGAGACTGAAGGCATTACGGCTCGGTGTTTTGCGTTGCCTTTTCCTTCGGGGAGTGAGAATGATTACATCAATCTCGGTAGCGCCGGCATCGATCGCTTCCTCGATGGGAATAAAATTGCCAAAACCCCCGTCGGCATATTCCTGCCCATTTTTATTCACCAGGCTCATGAAAGGCACAAAGTTGGAACTGATCCAGATCCAGTCGACATAATCCTCGTAGGTGTAATCACGTAAATACTTGTGCTCAACAGCATTCGTAGAAAAATTGGAGACTGCAATAGCCACTCTCTTCCGGGATGTTTTGACTTGATCAAACATTTCCCGGGTAAAAGAACGCTCGATCAAATCCCGCAGAGCGTAACTCTCCCCAAAGGTTTTCTTCCCTTTCAGAAACATTTTGATGATCCCAAGATGGTTGATCCGAGTAGTGTACTGCCCTTTTTTCTTCCTGACAATAAATGGGCATGAGGAGAAAATGTCGCTCTGGCGGACATTGGTATACACCTCGCGCACATGATCTATCTCTCCCGCAGCAATGAAGGGAGCTAACAGTGCTCCGGTTGAGGAACCCGTTACAAGATCATATTGGATTTCAAGCTCTTTTACCAGATATTCCGCGACACCTCCTGCGAAGGCTCCCTTTGCACCACCACCCGATATGACTAGAGCTTTCATAAACTTTGAATGAAATGCAGCTTTATCCGTAAAATAACAATTTGATGGAGCATACAGTTATCGATATCTTCCCCTCAGATTCCAGAAAATGCAAGAGTCCAAAATTGCCGACATCCTACGTGATTACTACCACAAAAAGGGAGCCATTAAATCACTCCCCGGGGAGATCGACCTGAATTATCGGCTTCAGACGGAAGAAGGGGTTCAATATATTCTCAAGATTGCTTCTCCGACAAGAAGTAGGGAGGTCCTTGATCTGGAGAATCAGCTGATGATCCATCTTTCCTCCAAACAGCCTGGGTTTGAATTACCTCAACCGGTCCCTACCAAACGGGGTGAGCTCATTGGCACGTTTAGGAGTGCAAGCGGGGAAGAGCGGTTCTTTCGACTCCTCACTTGGATAGAGGGGGAGGTCCTGGTCAATATTCAGCCGCATTCTGAGGAGCTCCTGGAGAACATCGGCAGAGCCTGTGGTAAGGTGTCTCGGTTGTGTGCAGATTTTCATCATGAAGCGGCATCGCGCAAATTGGTCTGGGATGTGGCCAAACTCCCCTGGATTGAATCGGTCTTTCCTCATTTTAATCAGAAGGAGCTGAAGCTGATTACGTACTGGTATGATCAGGTGACACAACGATTCTTGCCCAGGATCAAAGAGCTTCGACAGAGCGTCTGCTATCATGATGCCAATGATCATAATATTCTGGTTGATCATGATGAAAAGACGGTGAAGGGCTTGATTGATTTCGGCGATTGCCTGTATACTCCCACCGCTATGGAGTGCGCTCTGGCCTGTACTTACCTGATGATGGACAAACCGGATCCTCTGGCAGTCGCTCGACCGATCATTCGGGGTTACCAGGCTCAATACGAGTTGACGGAACAGGAAGTAGAACTGCTTCCATTGATGATTGCCGGCCGGCTCTTACTTAGCCTAAGTCTGGCCCGTAAAAGGCAGCTCGAAGAACCGGAAAATGAGTATCTGCAAGTGAGTGCATCGGGAGGCTGGAAATTATTACGTGCCTTACATGAGCTGTCCCCATCATTTGTCAAGGCCTCCTTCCGTGACGCGGCAGGTTATGAACCAGTCCCACAGTCCAGAGCCATCAGGGATTACTTGCTATCGGAATCCTTTGTTCCTGTACTTGGCGACTTCCAGCAGCTACCGTTGCAGATCCTTGACCTCAGCATGGGTAGTCTACTGCTGGGAAACCATGCCGATTTTGAAGGTACCGACAGTTTTGAACGCAGATTGCAAGCCCATCTTCAACATGGTAGGATTGGTCTGGGCAAGTATTTGGAACCACGGCCATTTTATACTTCAGATGCCTACCTGGTGGAAGGCAATCAAGGCCGGGATTGGCGAACCGTGCATCTTGGAGTCGATCTATTTGCGCCAGCGGGAACTAAGGTCTATGCTCCACTCCTTGGGACGGTTGAAACTGTAACATACAATTCCGGATTCAGGGACTATGGCTATATGGTCATTCTCAAACACGAAATTGACCAGACTGAAGTGATTTTTTACACGCTCTATGGTCACTTGGGACGCTCTTGTATCGAACTTCTCAAACCAGGTCAGGAAGTGAATGCTGGTAGTCCAATCGGAGAGCTGGGTAATATGACCGAGAATGGATCATGGCCGCCCCACTTGCATTTTCAGGTTATCATGAATCTGCTGGATGAAAAAGATAATTTTCCGGGGGTGGCATTAGCGAATCAGATCTCGATCTGGAAGAGCATTTCTCCGGATCCAAATCTGCTTCTTAAACTGCCCATGGATATCACGTACCAAAGGCCGGCGGTGGAAAGGTTGCTGCAGGCGAGGAGCACGTTGCTGGCCACTAATCTGAGCTTGTCTTATGATCGTCCACTGATGATCACCAGAGGCCGTGGAGCGTACTTGTTATCGGTCGAGGGGAGACGTTACCTCGACCTGGTGAACAATGTCGCTCATGTTGGTCATGAGCATCCGAAAGTGGTGGAAGCGGGGCAGAAGCAAATGGCAGTGCTGAATACGAATACCCGCTATCTGCATCCGAATATTCTAGAATTTGCAGAGAGATTGATTGCAAGAATGCCAAATGGGCTTGATACGGTTTTTGTAACGAACTCGGGTAGCGAAGCAAATGAATTGGCATTCCGGATTGCTAAAACTTTCACTTCCGGAGATCAATTTATTGCTATAGAACATGGGTATCATGGCAACACTAATGCCTGTATCGATGTAAGCTCATACAAGTTTGACGGACCAGGCGGATCGGGATGTCCGGAACACGTCCACTTGATACCGATGGCAGATCCGTACCGGGGACGATACGCTGGCTATGACGATCAGGCAAATAAATACGCCGCTCATGTCGATCAATGTGTTCAGACCATGACCAGCAAAGGAAAGGGATTGGCGGCCTTCATTGGTGAAACGATCCTGAGCTGCGGAGGTCAGGTTGTACCTCCTCCAGGCTATCTGCCAAAAGTCTATCAAAAGGTGCGAGCAGCAGGAGGACTTTGCATTGCCGATGAAGTGCAGACCGGCTGTGGTCGGATGGGCTCGCATTTTTGGGCTTTCGAAACCCAGGGTGTAATTCCCGATATCGTGACCATTGGTAAGCCGATCGGAAACGGACACCCGCTAGGGGTGGTGGTAACAACCCGGGCAATTGCCGATGCCTTTGCCAATGGAATGGAATATTTCAACACGTTTGGTGGGAATCCAGTCTCTAGTGGTATCGGAGCGGCAGTTTTGGATGTGATACAGGAAGAAAAACTGCAGGAACGCGCCTACCAAATGGGTAATCTTCTCCTGGATCATTTGCGTGAACTGCAAAAAGAATCGCCAATTATCGGTGATGTACGGGGTGTGGGTTTATTTCTGGGTATCGAATTGGTAAAAGACAAAGTAGGCAAAGAACCAAATCCTCAAGCTGCTCACCACCTGGTGAATCGACTACGGGATCAGGCCATATTGCTAAGCACGGATGGACCAGATCACAACGTGATAAAGATCAAACCTCCCATGGTGGTCACTAAGGATGATCTCGACTATTTTCTGGATCGACTATCCATTACGCTGCAAGACTCCAGACTAAGAAGGTAGTTACCGAATTGCAGCATTGCCTCGCACCTTGGTACTGATTCGAATGGCATCCTGCACATCATAGATAAAGATCTTTCCATCTCCGGTTTGATCGGTACCGGCACTTTCTAAGATGACATTGACACACTTTTCGAGATTTTCATCACTGATCACACAGATGATCATGACCCGCGTCTGCAGAATCATCGTTTGCTCTGCTCCGCGGTAGCGTTCGGAATAAGTCTTCTGAAGTCCACTACCTTTTACGGGGATGACCGTGATGCAGGGAATTCCTTCTTTTTTCAAACCTTGTTGTACCGCCTGCAACTTGGACGGTCTTATTATGGCTTCTACCTTTTTCATGGCTCTGTTACTCTTTTAGATTATTCAAATGTTGAATAAGATTCGACTCCAAAGCTTGCTGCATCGATACCTGCATTTTCTTCTTCTCTGGATACCCTCAATCCTACTGTGGATTTCAATATCATGAATACCCCATAGGTCACAATGAATGCAAAGGCTGCTATCGCAAATACTCCAATAGCCTGAGTTACCAATTGAGATGCTCCCCCTCCAAAAAACAGCCCCGACTCTGTTGCAAACAATCCAACGGCGATGGTTCCCCAGATCCCATTTATTCCATGCACGGCTATAGCTCCCACGGGATCATCTACCTTCATCCGGTCGATCACAACGACGGCTATATCAACCAGCACACCAGCCACCAGTCCTATTATGATTGCCGAGTTTGGACCTACGACATTACAACCTGCCGTGATACCGACTAGTCCAGCCAGCACGCCATTGATGACCATGGTGATGTCGATCTGTCCATAGCGGAAATAGGTATAAGCCATGGTGGCCACTCCTCCCGCGGCTGAGGCAAGGAAGGTGTTGGACACAACCTTGGCAATCAGGTCCCAGTTGCCCACTGCTGCCAAGGTAGAGCCAGGATTGAATCCAAACCAACCAAACCAAAGAATGAAAGCACCTACTGCAGCCAATGGTAGATTGTGGCCTGGTATCGGTGTGATCTCTCCATTTTCCTGATACTTTCCGAGACGGGGTCCAAGTACAATGGCTGCAGCCAAAGCAGTAAAACCTCCCATGGCATGCACTGCTGCCGAACCGGCAAAATCGTTAAATCCCATGCTAGCCAACCATCCTCCCGGATTCCACACCCAGTTGGCTGCCATCGGATACATGATGGCGCAAAAGATGATCACAAACAGGGCATAGGGCCAGATTCGCATGCGCTCTGCCACCGCTCCTGAAACAATGGAGATGGCCGCCATGGCAAACCCAAGCTGGATAAACCAAAAAAGTTTATTCGAGACGGTCAATCCCAATCCTAAATCTCCATCGGTGATGCCGGTGTCAAAGGCAAACCAGCCGTTGGAAACTCCGTAGGCGATCCCGAATCCGATAGCATAGAAGGCCAATCCTCCGAACGCGACGTCAATGATCACCTTGGCGATGATACTCATGGCATTCTTGGCCCGAATAAATCCGGCCTCCAAAAGTGCAAATCCACCTTCCATTTGAAAAATGAGCGCGGCACAAAGGGCCACCCATACCGTATCGATCCCGCGGATCGCTTCCACTTGCTGAGCAGCAAGTTCGGTTAACTCTTGCATGTGTACGTAAGCTTTGGTTGAATAATTAGTAGTTGATGGTCTATACAGGTGTGATATTTATATCGATTCTTCGATATAGTTGTAAAAAACGCAAATTTTATCCGAATGTAGAAATCTTAAAGTCGATCGCATATTAGTGAGGTTCGGTCCTAGACTAATCTTTACAAGCGTCAGGATCATTTTTGATGAAATAAGGCCGGTATTGGGGTGTTGATTTATCCATGCATCCTTTAAGATTTCTCAGTTTGATATTGCGAAAATCGATGGGTTGACCCTCGCTTTGAAGAGCAATAAATCCCTCTGCAAGCAATTTGCCATCTTCCTTCATTGCTGGATCATAGCGGTTGACCACACCACCTCCGATCTGGGGTTGGGTGTATTGGAGGACGGTGTCGCCATTGATCAGGTGAGTGACAAGCGAATCACCCAAGACGATCAGTTCAGCCTTTACCCATTGATCGCCGAAGAAAGTTTGTGACGAGGAATTGATGCAATGCCGGGGATCGATTTTACCTTCATAAACAACATCGGTCCCTGGAGAGCACATATTACCAGTGGGACGTTCTACCCCCTCTTCAAGACCTGCGAGAAACTGCATCTCTACCGAAATGGGCCAATCCTGCTCCTTCGGCATTGTGTGTGGATCTTGGGAGTGAAACATTACGCCGGAATTCTTGATCGTATACACCGGTGCTCCCGGATGCAACTCTCCAACAAATCGATACTCGAGTGAAAGTTGATAATATGAATACGGAGTATCGTAGTAAAGATGCCCGAAGCGGTCATTGAATTCGCCTTCATATTGATCGTATCTCACTTTGATAATGCCGTCTTCGGCACGAAACGTATTTCCGTGATTGACAGCCACATCATAATGGTGAATCTTTACAGTCCAATTACTCAGGTCTTTTTCATTGAACAGTGAAATCCATCCTTCGCCTGTCTCCTGACAGAAAAGCTGAGATAAATTGCAGGTGTAGAGGACCAATACTATTAAGCCCATTGCTGGAAGCCATTTTGGAAATACACGCATTGAAACCCACGTTTTTATTATCTGAAGATAAGAACTGAAAGCTATCTTAAATGTAAAGCAATATCGAAGGATGTCAGTTTTCAATGTTTTAGATCGACTTTTCATTGTAATTCTGTTGGGTGCCTTTTTTAACTGCAGAAATATTTCCATCGATAAGAGCGGTCCTCCCAACATGATTTTGTTTCTCGTGGATGATCTTGGAAAAGAATGGGTAAACTGCTACGGAGCGGATGATGTGAAGACACCAAATGTAGATGAGTTGGCAACCACTGGGATGCTTTTTGAGAACGTGTACTGCATGCCGCAATGTACCCCTACTCGGCTGACCTTTCTGACGGGGCAATATCCTTTCAGGCATGGCTGGGTCAATCATTGGGACGTACCTCGCTGGGGAGGAGGAGCCCATTTCGATGAACGCCTGAACCCATCTATTGCTAAAGGCCTGCAGGAGGTTGGCTACGAAACTTGTATTGCCGGAAAATGGCAAATCGATGATTTCAGGGTAGAACCTGATGCATTGACAAAAGCCGGATTTGATTCATATTGCATGTGGACTGGCTACGAAAGTGGAGTGGCAGCAAGTGCTGAGCGATATCAGGATCCGTATCTTTTTACAAAGGAGGGCAGTAGGACCTACCGTGATCAATTTGGTCCCGACATTTTTCGTGATTTTATCATTGATTTCATCCAATCAAATAAGGAAGGACCATTCTTCATTTTTTATCCGATGGTTCTCACCCATACTCCATTTGTCAATACACCGGACAAGTCCGGGGCTGATGATCGGCAAAAGCACATCGCAATGGTAGAATATGCCGATAAGCTTACTGGTGAGATTGTTGCCGCGATTGACGAGTTCGATCTTAGGAAAGAGACACTGATAATCTGGACCACAGATAATGGCACCACTCGTAGCATCACCGGCAGCCTCAATGGTACGCCCGTAAAGGGTGGCAAAGGACGAACCCTGGAATCCGGAATATGCGTGCCATTCATTGCTAATTGGAAGGGACAGGTGCCAGAAGGTAAAAGATCGAAAGCCCTTATCGATTTCACTGATTTGTATCCTTCGCTACTGGATTTGGCAGGCGTGCCACCAGCAACAGAAGTAATCGTGGAAAATCAACTACAACTACTGGATGGCAAGTCATTTGCCCCAGTGCTCTTGGGGATGAGTGAAAGCTCCGGAAGAGATTGGATCATGTCAATGGGAGGGGGAAATAACGCCCAACTCACTGAGGAAGGGGTGCAGAATCAATATAAATTTCGCGACCGGGTAATTAGGAATGATCGATATAAGCTGTTCGTTGATTCCGAACGCCGGGCCGAAGGATTTTACGACCTGCAGGAAGATCCCCATGAAGCCGATAATTTAATCGATCGGATCGATAACCCTGAGCTGAGAAAACACTTTAATGAATTGATGGAATTTGTGAACACTTTTCCGGATCAAGATAGCGACCCCCGCTACCTTCCCAATCCTCCTCAACCATGGGATGTGGCTATATCGGCAAAAAGTCAAATCTGGAAGTTATGATCGCTCTGGTTCGAATTCTGTCAGTAGCTATCCTGGGCTTTTGTCTTAAAGCGGTAAATGCCCAACAACCTAACATCATCATGATCATGACAGATGATCTCGGGTGGGGTGACGTGGGGTTTAACGGTAACAAAGTGATAAGAACCCCAAATCTCGACCGCCTGGCAGCCGGAGGTGTCACCTTTGACCGGTTTTATGCAGCTGCTCCGGTTTGTTCCCCCACCCGGGCCAGTGTGCTCACCGGACGAAATCCTTTCCGGATGGGCATCACCCATGCCAATACCGGTCACCTGCCGGAGGAAGAAGTCACCTTGCCCGAGCTTTTGCAAGAGGCAGGATATCGAACCGGCTTTTTCGGCAAGTGGCATTTGGGTACGCTGACCACTAAACAGAGAGACAGCAATCGAGGTGGTCGATCAGAGCATGAACAGCATTTCAGTATCCCAACAATGCATGGCTATGACGAGTTTTTCTGCACGGAAGCGAAGATCCCCACCCACGATCCGATGGTAATCCCTGCCAGTTTTCTGGAAGGGGAAAGCCGTCGATATGGCTGGAAAGCGAGAGAAAAAGGAGAGGTGGTCGAAGCTTACTCCACCGCGTATTGGGATGGTCAAGAGCAACCAGTTTTTGAAAATCTGGCAGGAGCCAATGCAAGGGTGATCACCGATCGAGTTATTCCCTTCATTGAACACTCATACGAGCTAGGCAATCCCTTTTTTGCCACGGTATGGTTTCATACGCCTCATCTGCCCGTAGTTACAGACAGCTTTCACCGAAGTCTCTACGTAGGTCATTCTCTGCAGGAGCAGCTCTATTATGGATCCATCACGGCTATGGACGATCAGATCGGTCGCCTCTGGCAGCGACTGGAAGGACTAGGGTTAGCTGCTAATACTATGTTGTGGTTTTGCAGTGACAACGGACCAGAACAAGATACTCCGGGCAGTCCCGGAGTCTACCGTGAACGTAAAAGGAGTCTTTACGAAGGTGGAGTCAGGGTGCCGGCTTTTGTCGTCTGGAAGGACCTCCTGAATGGAGGCAAGCGCATTGACACTCCTCTGGGTACGGTTGACTATCTGCCTACCCTGGTTGACATACTTAAGCTGACATACAATCATCCTGGGAATCTGGACGGGATCAGTATCTGGTCTCATGTGAAAGGTGACAAACGAAAGCGGAAAGCTCCCATGGGGTTTTTATTCCAAGAGAAGATGTCGTGGGTAGACGATAGATTCAAGCTGATAAGTATCAATGGAGGTTTTACCTGGGAGATTTATGATCTGAAGAAAGATCCAACAGAAAAAGAAAATCTGATCACAAAACAATCGAGGCGAGCTGACCAGATGCGAAGTGCATTCAAGAAATGGGAAAGAGCCGTTTACGAAGATGTCTCCAGGTCATAGGATGCTTTGATTGGGATTAATCTCCCGCTTAAAGCCTATTTTCATACCACATCAAATCTACACTCCATGAGCCACAAAGCCGTTCCCACAATTTTGCTTGTTTGCTTTTCTTTCGTTCTTTTTTCTCAAGACATAGAATGTGTCGAAATGCCCAACTATGACTCGGGGAGTGATCTTTATGATTATTCGATTTATGAGGGTCGCCACCGCAAGCTGATGATTCCCAAAGACTGTGATAGTCTCGTCTCTATGGTACGCATTCAAGATTTGCTGGACTACGGCGACATCGTTTTATGAGAAACCCCGGCAGAAAAGTGCACAATCAAATTTTCTGCTGATTCATCTAGAGTGAACATGATTACTGTCTATGGATTTTCAAGACTACATCCCCTCCGTTTGAGGAGCTCATCTGTGGGATAAGGAGCATGATCGAGTAGGTTGAAAATGGGTGGTTTAGAGACACCTGGGCTCCTCGAAATTTATTAGCTTAATAGAATGCCTCGGTTTGCTATTTGCCTCCTGTTATGTCTGGGCTGCAGTCTTAGTTTGCACGCCCAGATTCTGGCTGGATCCTCTTTAGAGCCGGAATTTCAGCAGCTTAAAATCGATGATGAGGGTACAGAGGCTCAGGTAATTGCCATTTTGCGAGATCGCACGGGGTATATGTGGTTCGGAACGGAGGATGGCTTATACAGGTACGATGGATATGAATTTGCGGCCTTTCGACATGATCCTTCTGATTCGCTCAGCATCGCCGGCAATTCAGTGCAGTCGTTATTTGAGGATAAGGATGGTGTAAGCTGGTGTGGTAGGACCAGGGGCTTGAGTCGCTTTGATCCTTTGAAGCAGTGTTTTGATACGGTGTTAAATGAATCTAGCGGTGAAGTGGGAGGCAACTTGCAGTTGGCTATGAGTCCACCCTGGAAGACAGGATGGGTCTATACAATTTCTTTGAGTCTTTTCGCAATCATTTTTTGGGTCTTACATCGCTACGAGCTGCAGAAGGAGCGCGAGAAAGTATTCCTTGCCCAAGCACAGCTGAAATCCGAATTGCAGATCGAAGCTGCCTTGGAAAAAGTCAGAGCAATAGCCATGGAAATGCATAATAGTGAGGTGCTGAATGAGGTCATCACTACCGTCTTTCGACAACTGCAAAGCCTCGGACTTGATGCTCTCCATTACGAAATAATTTTGTTTGATCCTGATAACCTGGATTGTGAGGTCTGGATCTCTAATCAAGCTCAGCATGTATTGCCACGCAGCTTTCCAATCCCTAACGATAAAACTGCCTTTTACCGGTTTCTACTGGATTCCTGGAAGAACCAGACTGACTATTTTCCCTATGTGCTCAGAGGCAGGGCCAAAAGTGACTATGAAAAATGGTTGCTTTTACAAACCGATTCGCAGTCTACGACCGAAGGAACGAGGTGCTCGACGCAGGGGGTAGAGACATTACATCTTTACGGATCCAGCATGCGACAAGGTCTACTTCAGTTTACCAGGCAAAATCCTTTACCAGAGGAAAATTTCAAGATCGTCAAACGGTTCGCCAAGCTCTTCGACCAAGTCTACACCAGATTCCTTGATCTGAAAAAGATGGAAGCCCAAACAAGAGAGGCTCAGATCCAAGAAGCATTAGAACGAGTTCGCGTCGTTTCTTTGACTATGCATGAGAGTCAGGAGCTGCAAAAAGTGATCGCCACCATTTTTGATCAGTTGAAGTCATTAGGCATCTCGATGGATGTCTCCCTTATCGAGATTTTTGATCATACGAATGACACCAACATGTGGGTGGCTAATCCGCAGCACGAATATGCGCAATTGGTGAGGATACCGTACTTCCAAAATCCTCTCCTCGATAGGATGTTAGAAGCCCGTAAAAGGAAAGAGATTTTTTTTGCTGATCGCCACAGCCGTGAAGTGAAGAACCACTTCTATCACAATGCTTTTAAAATTTCTGAACTGAAAGCTATTCCTCCAGAAATCAAAAAGCAGATTCTTGAGCGCAAGGGCTTTGCCCGTTCAGTAGCATTGAGCGAGCATGCTGCGGTGGTCATGTTCAATTGGGATGATCGACCATACAGCCAAGAGGAAAATCGAATCTTGCTAAGATTCTCAAGGGCCTTCGAACAGGCATATACTCGCTTTCTTGATTTGAAGAAGGCGGAAGCATCCGCTTATGAAGCTCAGGTCGAAACGGCCATGGAAAGAGTCAGATCTGCATCTATGGCTATGCATCAAAGTGATGAATTGGTATCGGTAGTGCACACGGTCCTTGACCAGCTAAAGGTATTAGGGATTGAAGCGTATCGATCCTGGATTGACATCTTTTATGAGGAACAAGAATACGTAATAACTTGGTCCACTGACTTTGAAGGAAATTTCCAGGACGAACCTACCACCTATCATTTGGACTTTAATGAAACAATGCCTGAATTCTATAGAAGAGACAACTCTAGTTCCAGATTTATCGAGTTGCAAGCACACGGAAGCGAGGTGAAAGATTGGTTTAAATATCTGTTCGAGATGAGTTCAGATCCCATTTTCAAAAACTACAATGTTCCTAATGATTTATATCAGATATGGGCCAAGCACAAGTATGGTAATGTGGCGATCACGAAGTTGACACCACTAACAGAAGTTGAAAAAGATATTCTATCAAGGTTCGCCAAGGTGTTTGAGCAGGCCTATACCAGATTCCTGGATCTGCAAAAGGCGGAAGCTCAAGCCCGGGAGTCGGCAGAGGCCAAAGCAAAAGCTCAAATCACCGAAAAGGAGCTCGAAAAGTATCAGCTGCGAAACCGGATATCCGCAGATCTGCATGATGAAATAGGGAGCAACTTAAGCAGTATCTCTTTATTGAGTGCCATGGCAGCCAGGCGCGATGATATCAAGTCTGACGTTAAGGAGATGCTATCCGATGTGAACCAGGCGGCTCGTCATTCATCTGAAGCCATCCGCGATATTGTCTGGTTTATCAATCCCGCTTCAGATAAGTTGAGTGACCTTATCTCGCGGATGAGGACTAATGTGAGAACTTTATTGCCGGATGCAGAGGTTCAATTTGAGATCAATGGAGACGATATGGTGGATCGCCTCAATCCGGAATTGAAACGCAATGTATATATGATAGGCAAAGAGCTGCTGAATAACATTAGCAAACATGCCCGGGCCAAGAAGGTAAATGTCCGTTTGGACGTCTCTGATCATTCCCTGACTATGGAAATCACTGACGACGGTGTGGGCTTTGAACCGGATGAAACCGCAAGCGGCCATGGATTAAATAACATGGCGGCAAGAGCAGAGCAATTGAACGGCGAATTCAAAATAATCAGTGCCGTGGGAAAAGGTACAAAGAGCACTTTACATGTGAAAATCACGTGAACAGGTGATGCGATAACTGTCAAATTATCTCTAAACTGCATTGAAAATGGAGAAAAGGCGCCATCTGAGTGTGATCATCGTGGAAGACAATATGTTCTTCCGCAAAACACTGCTGAATGTCTTGGAGCAATCTCAACACCTGCATTGTCTGGGAGCTTACGAATCCTGTGAGGCTGCCATCCGGTCGCTGAAGAGAAATGACTGGCAGCCGGACATCATGCTGATGGATATCGGACTACCGGGCATGAGTGGCATTGAGGGGATTCCTCATATGAAGAAATTAGCTCCCGATACCCGCATTGTCATGCTCACCATTCATGAGGATCACGACAATATCTTCCAGGCCATCTGCGCCGGTGCCTCTGGCTACCTGGTTAAGGATACACCACCCGATGAGATCATGGAATTGATTGCTCAGATTGACCGGGGAGGAGCTCCCATGAATGCCCATATCGCCAAGAAGGTATTAGATCTCTTTCAGAAAATGGTTACCCCCACTGAATCGTACAATCTTACGCAGCGAGAAAAGGAGATACTAAAATTGGTGGTGGATGGTCATAGCAACCGGACCATTGCCGAAATGATTTTCCTGAGTCCGCACACTGTCGATACCCACATCCGTCATATCTACAACAAACTGGAGGTACACAGCCGGAGCAGCGCTGTCGCCAAGGCGATCCGGGAGAACCTCTTTTGATCCGTCAACTTCTTCTGACCTATCCATCTTTACAATCTCACGTATTTACGTGATACCGTGAGTACAGACTTCCGGATAATTTATCTGTATCAAGAAAAATTATCCGAGATTGATGCGCCCAAGATGTTTTCGTCTCATTCTAATGGTACTCTGCATGCAAATCCTGAGTGCACATATCGTCGAGATCCGATCTGACAGCAATAGTCTCTTGGTTTACCGTGATGATATCACTGTCAGCAGAGCTGAACTTGCAAATCAGGACCAGAAAACAAAGGTCAGCCGGACGAGAGGTGCAAGCTCGGGAGTAGCCTTCGACATTGCTCGCATATGTGACTAGTCGCCATCACAGATGCCATGGTGAAATCTTCGATCGACTCTTGTAAGAATTTGTTCGATGGTAAGTAACTGAGCTATTTCTATGCCAAATACCTGGCTCAGATTAATCAACCAATTATTAATATCGATCAAAAAATCTAACTCAAAGTCAAAAAATAATAATTTAGATTCTCAGTAATATTTATCTATATATCAACTTTAATTAATAATTAAATCAATTTCAGCATTTTGTAGCAGAAATCTATTTATTTTAAAATAATTATCTATTAATTCTAGGTCTAATTCTTTTCTTGACACTTTCCGATTTGGTTGTGATATCTATCATCAAATCTTCTCCCGTTCCTCTAGCTAAGGTCATAAGAATGCGAGGATGTCAGATATTTTGTCACCTTTTTTTGTATTGATAACCAGTGTTTTATGAGAAAGCAGAAAGCGCAAGGGGAGACCTTGCGCCTTCTCGAAATGTCAAGATTATTAAGCCGTAGATGTTGTTCCTAACATTTGATCCTACTGAGATCTTAATATTCTTGTTGTCGTATCGCAGTACATAATTATGTACTGGTAAATGGATTTCTAATTTCTAGCTTAAAAATAGTTTTGAATGGTCGAAGAAAAACTATTGGAGATGAAGCTAAGATATATCAATCTTTGGCAGTTTCGAACTACCCAAAACTATTATTACATTCTAATGACAATGCCATTTTCACATCAGAAAGGATGAAAAGGAAGCATTGCATAAGTGATCATATATAGGCGAATTAATTTAAATATTTGTAATTTCTGAAGAGTGTATCGACTTAAGTATAGCGGATTTTTTGGGTAACCGATTTTGCGAGTAAATGCTTCAATTATCACCATAGAACCTATACCAGTCGATACTTCAGGGCTTTGGCTACTGCTTCTGTGCCACAGCGCACATGGAGCTTGGTATAGATATGCTGAACATGCTTCCTCACTGTGTCGAGCGCGATAAAGCATTCATTGGCAATTTGTTTGTAGGAATAGCCCTTGGTGAGAAGGTGGAGAATCTCTAGTTCTCGTTTGGTGAGCTTGAATTGATCAGCCTCCTTTTGCTGTTTCTGAAAAGTGGATAATACCTTGCGGGCTATATTGGGTGAAAGAGGCACTCCACCGGCATAAACATCATGAATGGCATCAGTGAGCATCTGGGGGGGCGACTTCTTGAGGATATAACCATCCGCACCGGCACAAAGCGAATCGAAGAGTTTGTCGTCGTCTTCAAAGACGGTGTACATGATGATTTGTATATCCGGCTGGCATTCTTTACAAAGCTTTACCGCACGCACGCCGTCTATACCAGGCATATCGATGTCCATGATCACCACATCTGGGTGTATCTCTTTCAAATCCTTGCTGATATTAATGGCATTTGAAAAGGAACCGATCACTTCTACATCTTCCTGGGCATTGAGGTATTGGCTGAGCTGCTTCCGTAGCATTGCGTTGTCCTCATATATGGCTACCTGCAGTAAATCTCTCATGTTGGACTACAATTTAGCCACTTTTTAAATGATCGATCAATCACATGATGATGTGAATTATCGCCAGGGAAAGCGGAGGATAACCTTCGTGCCCTGGTCTTGAGAGGATGAGATCTCGAGTTGGCCCCGAAGTCGCTGCGTCCTGCTTTTCATGGTGTGCATGCCATTGGTCGCGTATTCCTGGTCGGGATCGAAGCCCACACCGTCATCCTGCACCTGAAGGACGAGGTCGTTCTTTTCAGAATGAATGTTCACTTTCACCCGCGTGGCCCGGGAATGCTTGGCGATGTTATTGAGTATCTCCTTGAAAGTGAGAAAGTAGTCTCTTTTTTGCTGGCTGCCCAGCTTACTGCGGTGAAAATCATCGGTCTGTTGCCAGAAGAGCTCTACTCCTTTTGCTTCCAGTAGTTCCGTGGCAAAACGGCGCAGTTTCAGATGAATCTCTTCCAGCGTATCGGAGGTAGGTTTGATGTACCAGATAATCTCTTCGAGGTTTTGACTGATCTGGCCGATTTCCTCTTTGATGTTTGCGAGCTGTTGTCCTCTTTTACCCCCGTTGGCGGGATCTTCTCCCAGCATCTCGGTCATAAAGCGAATGCTACTCAGCGAAGAACCAATGTCGTCGTGCAGGTCAGCCGAGATCTGATTACGCAGCTGCTGACGGCGACGGAGATTTCGGATCCGGATATGGCTGTATCCCAAAACCAGCAAACCAAACAGAACGGCGAGCAGCAGGTAAAACCAGGCACTTCTCCAAAATGGCGGCAGGATCTGCAGACCGATGAGCCGGGTGGTTTGACATTGATTGTTATTGCACACTCTGAATTGCAGCTGATAACGCCCGGGACTGATACCGGGAAGGGATAGCCGGTTGGCCACGTTCAATGGTCGCCAATCCGCGTGTAGTCCCAGCAGCCGGTAGCTAAATTCATTGAGCGCACCATCCAATAGATTCACCTGACTGATTTCAAAACTGAGATTATTCTGGTCGTATCTCAAACGTAGGTTACCTGGTGCTTGCAGGAGGTGATTGTAATTGGTCCCATTGATTTCGAGGCGGCTGACATGAACCGGATTGGCCATTGGATTGGAAACAAGCCGATCCGGATTAAAGATGTGCGTTCCCGCCGAGGTGGAAATCACCATGGTGGAATCTGTCCACCTCTGAAGAAGACCAATCTCATTGCTGGGGAGTCCGTGGATTTCATAGAAGGCCGTGATCTGATTGTTCGTCAAATCAAGCTTATTCAATCCGTTAAAGGTGCCAATCCATAGGTTGCCGTGCCGGTCCCACTCCAGTTCGTGGATGTAATTGTTTGAAAGCCCCTGTAGTTTAGCCCAATGCCGGAATTTCTTGCTGCTCAAGTCGTATTCAAAGACCCCTCCTCCGCCACCTCCGAAATAAATACGTTGCTGATCGGGTGAGATGGCCATGGCATCGATGCGGTCAAAATTGAAGACCGAATCCACATGAGCAGTGATCACTTCAAAGGTATCGGTCGACCGGTCCCAGCGGACCAGACCGCCTCCGGTCTGACAGCCCATCCAGATATCGGCACGGCTATCTTCCACCAGCACTTTAGGATAGCGAAAAGGCAGAGCATCCGAACGAACCGGATAGTACTTGTAAGTCTTTCGATCCGGTGACCAGCGGATAGCTCCGTTACCACTTCCGATGCCCATCCACATCTCGCCATGACTATCCACGAATTGGGTCAGGATCCCTTTGGTGAGAAGACCCTCTGGTAAGCCGGGCCGCTGGATCCTTCCCTGAGTCTGGGAGGATGGAATATACCAAAACAGTCCACCGGAGGTACCGACCCAGAAAGTGTCGCGGCTCACCTGGCGGATGTTCCACCAATAATTGGCCATGGTGAAGGGCTGGCGTTCACCGAGATGCACATGATGAAGCAGTTCGCCAGTGGTAGTCATCAAGGCGCCTCCATCCCCATAGTGGGTAGCCCAGAGAAGGGTGTCGTTGGTCCAGATCGAGGAAAGGGGGTTGCCTCGCGTATCGAGGATCTGGTTGAGATTGAGGTAAGGCTGAAAAATCTTGTGTTCATCGATAAAGCGGATCAGGCCTTGTTGGCAATACCCTAGTGTGATCCCGCCTCTAGTGCGGTAGAGGTCGTATATCAGATCCGTGTCCTTCAGTGGATCTCGCAGGAATATGGGCCAGTCCGGATCAATCAGAGATTGCGTCCTGAAGTCAAACAACCACTTCTTACCCCGAAGATTCAACAGCACCGTTTCCTGGTCAAATACCCGGGCACGCACTACCGGGTTGTCCCTAAGGAATCCGTCGGGCAGCTGGATGGGAGATTTGCCGCCATCCTGCGGGTTGATGGTTCCCATTTCTGGTGCTTCCGGGAGAGACAGATAAAATATGTTATTGGTATTGAGCTGAAGGATAAAATCTCTGGTGTTGGCACCAGCCACTTGCAAAGGCTCAAACTGGCCCGTGGTGAGGTCATAGGATAGGGTCAAATCTCGACGGTTGTTGGGATCCAACTCGATCCACATCTTGTTATTCTCTAGTAGAGTCAGGCGGGCCATATTGGAGAACGTGCGCGCGGTGGTTCTGAGGCTATCGGGCAACAACACCGTTTGGGTGATTGTATCAGGATAAGTCAGTTGATGAAGGGAAGTGCCCGTGGCTATCCAAAGATCACCTTGGGCGCTCTCCTGCACGTCGAGCACTGTGCGACCTTCACTCTCTTCACCCAGAGAGATCATCTTCGTGATGAGGGTGGGCAGATGTACCAGCTGCAGACCCCGGGAAGTAGCGGCGTATAGATAATCGTTTTTGATATGCATTTTCCGGACGTGTAGCCCGTGCTGACCCTGAGCATCACCGGGAGGGGGTAGAGCTGTGAAGGCAAAGCCGTCGTACCGGTAGAGACCATCCTGAGTGGCGATCCAGATGTATCCTTCCGGGTCTTCCAGTACATATCGGATCACACTTTGCGCTCCACTGGCCGACTCACTAAATGGGATAATTTCATAGCGATCGGTGAGCTTCTGCCCTGAGATGAGGGTACAGAAAAGCATTAGCAGGAGCCCTATGATAGACCGGAGTAGCTTCATATCTGTCTCTATGAATTTACGATGCCAGGTGAAAAAAAGGGGAAGAGGATTTTGTCTTCAGTGCGATTGGCTGCATTCAAAGTCAAAAATCCCACAATCATGTAATGGCGTGTCGGGTCTGAACAGGGCATATTTGAGATAGTGATATCATATGCCATGACCAAAAATCTCACTTATGAAAAACCTGATCCTGCTCACCACTATTTTCAGCATGGTGCTTTCTTTAGTGCAGTCTCAGACCACCAGTCAGATTGAAGGCTATTTGGAGGTGTACCTCTCGGAGGATACGACGTCCTTATATATCGGTCGGGGTGCAGGACAAGCAATTGGACCGGGAAGACATTATAACACAATGGTCGGTGATCAGATATCTGATCTGGGAGCGGCCTTTACTCCTGCATTTAATAGTTTTTTTGGTGCACTTGTGGGCAAGAATATCACTACTGGATCCAATAATAGTCTTTTTGGTCTTCGTGCGGGAAAAAATATTTCCAGCGGATCTTTCAATTCTTTTGTGGGAGAGGATGCGGGAGGAAGTATCTCGACTGGAACCTCCAATAGTTTTTTTGGGAGGCAGGCGGGATTGTGGGTTGCAGGAGATAACAATATATGTATAGGTTCTCACTCGGGACCAGGCTCCTTATCCAATGTCGATGATCGCCTCTACATTGACAACAGTTTTAGTGAAACCCCCCTCATCTACGGAGAGTTTGACAACGATCTTCTCCAGATCAATGGCACCCTCACCATGGGCAACACTAATTATTTTGGAGGAAATGATGATGGAGTGATCCGGACTTCCACAGCAAATAGCAGTGACCTCTTTTTAGTTTCCAATGATGCAGTAATCATTGAGTTAGACGATGATGGTGGGGAGGAAGGTAATTTTGAGATAAAGGACTCCCAAAAGCGACTCATCCTAAAAATCTTGGAAGGAGGGCAGTTTGAATTTTGGAACAGTGCTGAGACCGAGATCATGCACTTGGATCCAGTCGGCGACTTGTCTATTGAGGGGAAGATGACTGTGGGCACAATGGCTACGGCCGGAAGTGCCCATGTGTGCAGAAATAGCACTACTGGAGAACTTACCCTTTGCTCTTCTTCGATCCGGTATAAAGAGGAAATTGAGAAGAATATTTCAGCCATGGAGTTAATTTCAAAATTGCAGCCGGTAAATTTTCGGTGGAAAGAGTCCGGTGAAAAAGATCTGGGCCTCATCGCGGAGGAGGTAGCTGAAGTGGAGCCCTTACTGGTCATTCATAATGATGATGGGGAAGTAGAAGGGGTGAAGTACGACCGGATTGGGGTGCTGCTGATCAATGCTGTGAATGAGCAGCAGGCCATGATTGAAGCATTGCAGGAAGAGAATAAGAGTCTTAAGGAGGAAAACACATTCTTCCGACAAGAGATGGATGTTCTGAAAGAAATGATCTTGTCGACAAGTAGTAAAGAAGAATAGGACGACTACCACTACGACTATCTTGGGTTGAATTTGTGGTACAGGTGCTGGTAATCACTCTGTTTCGGCTACGATAATAGGCAAGTTCTGCATTACTCCTGCGTCACCAAAAATCCCACAATGATGTAATGGTATACAAATCTATAACAGGGCATATTTGAGAGAAGGACATAATATGCCATTACCAAAATCTCACTTATGAAAAACCTAATCCTGCTCACCACTATTTTAGGCAGAGTGATTACGTTGGCCTTACAAAGAATGATGAGAGCTACACTTATACTATTACCAATGTTTATGATATCTGCTCAAGTATTCGCTCAGGAAAAACTGGAGGTAGAAGGGGCGATTATCATTGGTGATTCCGAAGATTCATCACCGGTGCCGGGAACGATTCGGTGGACAGGCTTAAATTTCGAAGGTTGGAACGGCTTCGTCTGGGTTCCGTTGAGCTCGTTTCAGATCGCACAGATTATTTCGGATATAGACGGTAATCAGTACCGAACCGTGCAGATCGGAAATCAGGAATGGATGGCGGAAAATCTAAGAACATCACGATACAATGATGGGGTCTTTATAACCAAGGTAATCGGCGATATGGACTGGGAAACCACCAGTAGTGGCGCCTGGATTTGGTATCAAAACAATTTTAACTACGAGATTCCTTTTGGCAAACTTTACAATTGGTTTGCCGTCAATACAGGCAAATTATGTCCTGTTGGATGGCATGTGCCTAGCGATACGGAATGGGATGTACTCTACAATTTCTTGAATTCCACTGGCAGTGGAGGAGGCAAAATGAAAGCCACCGGAACAAGCCAATCAGGTAACGGCCATTGGCTTGAGCCGAATACCGGGGCCACCAACGAAAGTGGCTTCACTGGTCTACCTGGTGGAGAACGGGATGAGTCTGGTACATATGACTTCACCGGTGCAAGAGGTTCATGGTGGACCACCACGGAATGGACGGTTACCACTGCTTTTTACATTTACCTACAATTCAATAGTAGTCTTTTAGTGGGCAATATTGCGGACAAGAATAGGGGCTTATCAATCAGATGTATAAAGGATTGATCATAGTAACTCGCTTCAGTGAAGAAGAAAAAAACCTATTGCGGCTGGTTTGGGTAATAGGACTCTCAGTTAGAAGATAAATGAACTACCATGATGATTGAATCAAACCCTACATACCATAATTACAGCTTAGTGGTACTGATTCTGGTAGCATTAATTATTCCCTCAGCATATACTTTAGCCCAGGAAAACCTCGAGGTAGAAGGAGCAATCAAGGTGGGAGATACCCAAACTGCTGAACCTGCACCAGGTACGATTCGGTTCAATCCGGCTACGAATGATTTCGAGGGCTGGAACGGCCTTTATTGGATCTCACTCACTGGATTTTAATACCAATTTGGTTCTGTAACAGATATCGATGGAAATACCTACCAGACTTTAGCAATTGGAGATCAGGAATGGATGGTGGAAAACTTAAGAGTGGGTCGCTATAACGACAATACTTTTATCCCAAAGGTGGTGGGTGATGCGGAATGGAGCAATACTACGAGTGGAGCCTGGATATGTATGAAAATAAATTTCAACTATGATATACCTTATGGCAAGTTTACTTGCCACTAAAACAAATGAAACAATAGGTAACAAAACCAAAGAGAAATTACACTTAAATTGACGTATCACTTAATAATACAGAATGGAGCAATGCTACTTTTGGGTCATGGTGTTGGTATGAAAATGACAATAGTTATGAAGAACCTTATGGTAAATTATACAATTGGTACGCAGTAAATAATCCTACTGGATTGTGCCCAACGGGCTGGCACGTACCTACCGATTTAGAATGGACAACCTTGACCGATTATTTAGGAGGATTAGATGTAGCTGGCGGTAAGATGAAATCAACAGGAACCAATCAGGCAGGAACTGGATATTGGGAAGATCCAAACACCGGAGCCACTAACGAGAGTGGCTTTACAGGTCTTCCGGGCGGCTACCGTAGTACCAGTGGGTCGTTCTTGAGGGTTGGCTTCCGCGGCGACTGGTGGAGCAGTACAGAGTCGAGTAGCAGTAATGCTTGGTTCCGCAGCCTGTACTACAGCAATAGCGAAGTAAACCGAGCCGCCAGTGTTAAGAGGCTTGGTTTTTCGGTTCGTTGCGTCAGGGATTAATTGACTATTTGCATGCTGTCTGTCCTTACTTGTATTCAGTTGAGAAATCTATGTTTTCCAATCTGTCTTAAGTCTGAGTGGCATTTAACTACTCCTGACTCTCCAAAAATCCCACAATCATGTAATGGTGCACAAAGCTCGAACAGGGCATATTTGAGATAGTGACATAAATCTTCCATTACCAAAATCTCACTTATGAAAATCCTGATCCTGATCGCTTTGATATTCAGCACAACGTTGTGGGCCATCCATGCTCAGACCACCAGTCAGATCGAAGGCTATTTAGAGGTCTACCATCCGGAGGATACCACGTCCATCTATATTGGTCGTGAAGCGGGTAAGACAACCGATCCGTCAGTTGTCCGTAATAATACCATCTTGGGAAATTTTGCCGGAGCCGTTTTGACCACCGGCGGAGGCAATAGCTTTTTTGGTAAGAATGCAGGGAAATCCACGAACACCGGTTTTCAGAACAGCTTCTATGGCGAAGACGCCGGTCTTAATAATACTACCGCATTTCAGAACAGTTTTTTTGGAATGAGGGCTGGTTTTGCAAATACATCTGGAAGTGCCAATAGTTTTTTTGGAATGAGTGCTGGTTTTACAAATACATCTGGGTATGCTAATAGTTTTTTTGGCATGGAGACAGGTCTGAGCAATACCACTGGATATCAAAATAGTTTTTTTGGTCAGCGAGCAGGAAAGTTAAATACAACTGGAAATAATAACAGCTTTGTTGGTCATGCAGCTGGCTTCAGTAATACTACAGGGTTTTCAAACAGTTTTTTTGGTGTGACTGCTGGTAGGGAAAACACGTCTGGAAGCGCTAATAGTTTTCTTGGAGTTGAGGCTGTCTATAGTAATACTATTGGTTTTTCAAACAGTTTTTATGGCATGAGCTCTGGTAGGGAAAATACGTCCGGGAGCGCTAATAGTTTTTTTGGAGTTGAAGCAGGATTAAGTAATGAAAGTGGGTCATTAAATTGTTTTTTTGGTTATCGTTCAGGAAAATTAAACACCAGCGGAATCAACAATAGTTTTGTTGGGCATGCTGCTGGTTTCAGTAACACATCGGGCAGTAATAACAGTTTTTTTGGTATGACTGCTGGTAGGGAAAACACTATCGGAGAACGTAATAGTTTTTTCGGAAAGGATGCCGGTTATCAGGATTCACTAGGGAGTTCAAATAGTTACTTCGGCTATAAGGCGGGTTTTCACCTAAAAGGTTCAGGCAATGTGTGCATCGGGGCCATGTCAGGGCCACTCTCGGATCAAGGTCTAGGAGATGATCGACTATTTATAGACAACGATTCCACGAACAACCCGCTGATCTATGGCGAATTTAACAATAATCTTGCCCGTATCAATGGGTATTTGGAAGTATGCCATCCAGAGGATACAACCTCAATTTATATCGGTAAGCAGGCTGGCAGGCTTGTAGATATTACGACAGACCGCCGTAATACTGTTTTGGGTAATCTGGCTGGTAAAGACCTGACTTTCGGCAACTGGAATAGTTTTTTTGGGGATGGGGCTGGAACTGGGAATATGTCGGGAGTATCTAATAGTTTTTTTGGTCAAGCGGCTGGGAGTTCTAATGTAACGGGTAGTAATAATAGTTTCTTTGGTTTGGCCGCTGGAGATGGCAACATAGACGGAGATGGCAATAGTTGTTTTGGGTATTTCACAGGTAGAAACATTACTGGTTCTCGTAATTTATGTCTTGGAACAAATGCTGGTCCAACGTTTGGAAATGGTGCTGTCAATGACCGGCTATATATCGATAATGCCACAACAAACATCCCCCTCATCTACGGCGAATTTAACAATGACCTGCTCCAGATCAATGGCACCCTCACCATGGGCAATACGAATTACTTTGGAGGAAATGATGATGGAGTAATCCGAAGCTCTACCGCAAATAGCAGTGATCTTTTCCTGGTTTCCAATGATGCAGTAATAATCGAGCTGGATGATGACGGAGGGGAGGAAGGTAATTTTGAGATAAAGGACTCTCAGAAGCGACTCATCCTAAAAATCTTGGAAGGAGGGCAGTTTGAATTTTGGAACAGTGCTGCGACCGAGATCATGCACTTGGATCCAGTCGGCGACTTGTCTATTGAGGGGAAGATGACGGTGGGCACAATGGCTACGGCCGGAGCTGCCACTGTTTGCAGAAATAGTACTACTGGAGAACTTACCCTTTGCTCTTCTTCGATCCGGTACAAAGAGGAAATTGAGAAGAATACTTCGGGATTGCAGTTGATTTCAAAATTGCAGCCGGTAGATTTCCGCTGGAAAGAGTCCGGTGAAAAAGATTTGGGCCTAATAGCCGAGGAGGTAGCTAAGGTGGAACCCTTACTTGTCATTCATAGTGATGATGGAGAGGTAGAAGGGGTGAAGTATGACCGGATTGGAGTACTCCTAGTGAATGCTGTGAAAGAGCAGCAGGCCATGATTGAAGCATTGCAAGAGGAAAACAAAAGTCTTAAAGAGGAAAATACATTCTTTCAACAGAATATGACTGAGGTGCTCGACGCCCAGCAGGCAGCTATCGAAGCGTTGCAGCAGAAAATGGAACAATCTTTTAGAATTAACTCTAGTGATAATGATTAGTCTTTAGGGCTTCATACCTTGATTGCCCTTAATCACGGTCTTATCTTTATCAAGTCATGAAAAATCAAGCCCTAGTTATTCTATCGGTATTCACTACCCTTTGTTTCTCTTCTCAGGCTCAGTCTTCGGATTTCATCACCGGACTGAATTCGGCTCTGGATCTAGTGGTTTATAATAACTACCTACTTATCGGAGAATCAGGTGATGAACGCTTTCTGTTAAAAGTTGATTTAGATGAAGGACCGGTCATACAGGATACGATTCCAGTAGATGGAGCCCCCTTATTTTTATTCTTGGATGGCGATGAATTGTATATCACCGAAGACCTGCGAAACAAGATCACCCGGGTTGATCTGTCAGAAACATCCTACGACAGAGTCGATGTCGTTACAGAAATCAGCAAACCTGCTGGTCTGGCAGTGTATGAAAATGATCTTTATGTTGCCCAGTTTGATGAGGGAACAGTTAGCAAGATTTCTTTGGATGATAGCCTTGCTACTCCCCAAGAATTCCTCACCGATCTGGTGCGACCGGGCGGAATGATCTTGAACGGTCCTGACCTCTATATCGCAGAGTTTGGATTCAACCGCATTGTGAAAGTAGACCTTTCCGACACAGCGAAAGTGGTTGAGGAGGTGGTGAATGGAATTGCCGGTCCCTGGGCTTTGGCTCTTCAGGGTGATGATTTGTATTTCACCGAGTTTGCCGGGGGTACGGTCAAGATGATCGACATCACCGAAGCGAATCCAACCGTCACCACCTTAGCTTCGGGCCTTGATCGACCGAATGGACTGGCAGTCACAGAGAGTGAACTTTTTATTTCCGAAAGAGCAATCGGCAGAATTTCGAGAATATCTTTTAATACCACCAGTCTCGACCGAATTTCCGATGAATCAATACGATTGTATCCCAATCCGGCCTTCGATTTTATCCACATCGAATCAGCTGGTCGCCATTTTGAAATGGAAATATTTGACTTGACGGGTAAACTGATGCTTTCAAAAGCGGGGATTGACGAGACGCATGTCGATGTAAGAAGTCTGGCGCCAGCTGTGTATCAGGTAAAAATTGACCGGGAGCTATTCAAATTGGTGAAGCGATAACCAATACGCATCTCCTCGCTGCCCGGTCTTCAATTATTTCCTACTTTGGAATCCATGCAATCGGCTATGTCCATCTTTCTACTCTGCTTTTGCGCCCTGTCGGGCTCGGTCAGGGCCGCTGAATCTTGGTCACATTCTGATCAGGTTATTTTGGAAGTCGACACGACACCTCTGCAGTCCTTCACCTGGCTCCTCGGCGACTGGAGCCGCACATCCAACAACCGGACCTATGGAGAGACCTGGTCACAAGTGAGCGCCACTGCCTTCGAAGGCCATGGATTTATGGTGCGGGCAGCCATCGGTGATACTTTGGTTACAGAGCATCTCCTTCTGGTGGCCATGGGCGACGACATCTTTTACATTCCCAAGGTATCGGAAAACATTTATCCGGTACCTTTCCGGTTAGTATCTGCAGAATCTGATAAATGGTCTTTTGAAAATCCTCAGCATGATTATCCTCAGCGTATCGAATATGAACGCACCTCTGAAAATGAGCTGAAAGTCTCCATCAGCGATATGGCTCGTAGCCAAGTCATTCCCTTTCTTTTCAGAAAAGAGTGATCATAGCGCATTATTGCCGAGACCTCTTACCCTTTGCTGCTTTATCGTTTATCGTTTATCGTTGACCGAGACCAAGATTATCACAGATCCTCCACCCTTTGTTTCTGCACGGCTTGCCAACCCATGCGGCAGAACTGTCGAGTGGCGACATTAAGCTGGGCAAAGCGAGGATCGGTGGTCAGTCGTTTGTGGTAACGGTAGTATATCTGCTGAACAATCACGGCGATTTTAAAGAGGCCGAAAACGTAGTAGAATACGAGGTGGTCGACCGGCCGGCCAGTGAGCGAAGCATATTTCTTCACCAACTCAGATCGGGGTGGGTTTCCAGGCATCAGGGTGGGGGAGGGAAGGCCCTCCACGATGTACTCACCATCCGCTGATGTAAACCAGTATGCCAGGGAAGTACCTAAGTCCATCAAAGGGTCGCCCAGGGTGCACATCTCCCAGTCCAGCACGGCTCGGATGTCTTGCCAGGTGTCGTCAGTGAAAACGACGTTGTCGTACTTGTAGTCATTATGAATTAAACTAGTGCCGTATTCCGTGGGCTGGTGTTCCGTCATCCAAGCGATCAGTTTATCCGCTTCGTGGATGTCTTCCGTGGCGGCATTGATATACTGCTTGCCCCAATTGCGCACCTGGCGATCAACATAGCCCTGAGGCTTACCCAGATCGGCCAATCCGATCTTTTCAAAATCGACCTGATGCAATTCCACCAATGTCTTCAACCAACGATCTGCGATCGTGGAAAATTCATTCGGAGGAATCTTTCGGCGGACTGCCTCCTGCGCAGTGAGGATAATGCCCTCTACCTTTGCCATGAGATAAAAGGGTGCGCCTATCAGGTTTTGATCTTCGCAATAGATGAAGGCTTTCGGTGCTTTGGAAAATACTTCATGCAGGCGGGAAAGTACCCGGTACTCCCTATTCATGTCATGCCCTCTCTTCACGGCTCCCCGGGGTGGCCGGCGTAGCACAAATTCATCCCGGTTAATTCTCAGGAGATAAGTCAGGTTGGAGAATCCATTTGAGTATTGCCGGACCTCAATTTCTCCTGAAGTACTTGTTATTAGACCCTGCTCATATAGAAAGTAGCGCAAACGTTCTACCGGTAGTTCTTCTCCCTTTCGAACTGATCTCAGCATCGTATGAAGGTAGAGGGAAAAGTGGAAACGCTAAAATCAAAAGAAGTCGCTCTGCAGTGTTCGTAGGATCGTACCTTATATTCGTGTCACAGCAATTATAGAACATGAACTTTCAATACACAGAGAAATCACTTGAATGGCAACGGCGGATTGATGACTTTATGCAGGAACATATTTTTATCCGAGAAAAAGAATATGACGCATTTGTCTCACAAAACCTTTGGACGGTCTACCCTGAACTCGATCAGCTAAAAGCGCTGGCCCGCCAGAAAGGACTTTGGCATCTCTTTTTGCCGAAATCATACGGAGACCTCAGCCCCGGATTGACCAATCTGGAGTATGCTCCGTTGGCGGAGTTAATGGGTCGGGTGCTATGGTCCTCCGAAGTATTTAATTGCTCGGCACCTGATACCGGTAATATGGAAGTGCTGGCCAAGTATGGATCGCCACAGCAGCAGAATCAGTGGTTGACTCCTCTTTTGAAGGGGGAGATTCGCTCTGCCTTTCTGATGACCGAGCCCCAGGTGGCCTCGTCCGATGCCACCAATATCGAAACTTCCATTGTCCGCGATGGCGACGAGTATGTCATCAATGGGCGAAAGTGGTGGTCGAGTGGTGCCATGCATCCGCATTGCCGGATCTATATCGTAATGGGAAAAACGGACCCAAGTGCAGCCCGGCATATGCAGCAAAGCATGATCCTGGTGCCAGCAGAAACACGGGGAGTGAAAGTGGTCCGTCCGCTGGAGGTCTACGGGAATCTGGAATCGCCCGAAGGTCATGCAGAAATCGAGCTTGATAACGTACGGGTTCCTGCTTCTAATCTCCTGCAAGAAGAGGGCAGCGGTTTCGCCATTGCCCAAGGCCGGCTGGGACCCGGCCGTATCCACCATTGCATGCGACTCATCGGTGCCGCACAGAGAGCCCTGGACCTGATGTGCGCCAGAGTGAAAGAGCGTCAAACCTTTGGTAAGAAACTAAGTGAATACAGCAGCATCCGGCAGGATATCGCCCGCTCGCGCTGTGAGATCGAGCAGGCCCGCTTGCTCACCTTATCAGCAGCAGACAAAATCGACCGCTTCGGCAGCAAGGAAGCGAAAGACCTGATCGCCATGATCAAAATCGTGGTCCCTCAAATGACCTGCACCGTGGTCGACCGAGCCATCCAGGCGCATGGCGGGATGGGCGTCTGCCAGGACACCCCGCTCTGGAAATTCTGGACCTACGCCCGGGCTATCCGTTTGGCGGACGGGCCGGATGAAGTGCACATGTATCAGCTGGGAAGGAATATGACAAGAGGTTGAAAGATGAAAGTTTAGGAGTTTAAGAGGTTAGAAGGGTCAAAGGCGAAAGGTCAAAGGCAAAGACTCACGAAATACGAATGACGGGATACGAATTACGAATGACGAATTACGAATGACGAATAGAATCTTTAGCCCCTTTTACCGCTAGCCTTTTTCGCCACTGGATCTCCCAGTCCCCTTCCAGGGGATGTAGGGTTTTTCTTAGTGTAAAACTGGTATCAAGTTAGGCAACGTGGAAATTAGGCTAAGGCTAAGGCTAAGGCTGAGGCGAAAGGTGAAGGCGAAAGGCGAAGGATTAAAGGAGAAGTTCAAAAGGTGATAAACTAGGCTATTGAGGTAAAGAGTTTATGACGAGAGGTTTAAGGTCTAATGGTCTAATGGTTTAAGGGTTTTTAAGGAAAATAGGCTAAGGCTGATGCGAAGGATCAAAGGAGAAGGATGATCTTAGGCTTAAGGCTAGCTTAAAGATGAAGAGGAAAAGATTAGGCTGATTGATGTGAAGAGTTGAAAAGATTAAAGATTAAGAGGTTAAAAGAGGGTGAAAGTGAGAAGGAAAAAAATTGATCTGCACGCTCGCGATGTGTCGTAGGTTAAACGTATCTTATAAAACATTCGAATCCAGATGAGTCTTCCTACTAAGTCGGATCAAACACATGCCAGGATGTTGGTCGCCATATTGTTTGCGGATGTGGCTGGTTATTCAAAACTGATGCATGAGGATGAGGATTCAGCTTTGCAACTTATTTCGAGATTCGAGACAGTATTTCAAGAGGAAGTGATCCAGGCTGGCGGTCAAATTGTCCACCAGCAGGGAGATGGCATCTTATGCTTATTCAAAAGCGCCGTTTCTGCTGTTCAAGCATCTCTTGCAATGCAACTCCGGTTCAGGAATGAAATAGAGGTCCCAGTTCGCATTGGTATTCACACAGGTGATGTTATAGAGAGAGAAGGTGATGTCTATGGAGATGGCGTGAACATTGCTTCACGACTTGAGAACATGGGAAAGCCAGGAACGGTCCTTTTCTCCAACAGTATCTATGAAAAGATCGTAAATCATAAGACTTTCGAAGTGGCTTCACTGGGAATGATCAGACTGAAGAATATTCGAAAGCCTTTGGAAGTCTATGCTCTGGCAAATCCTGGCCTTGAGGTGCCACGATCCGATGAGCTAGTAACAATGGTCAGCCAACCTGTTTCAGGCCTTGGTGCAAAACTTATGGCAAGACTGCCGGCAATTGCACTTGTGGTACTTACTCTGCTCGGATTGAAACTTTGGAATGACGCTTCCTCAAGAACCCAGGTTGTTGACAAATCGATAGCTGTGCTTCCATTTCGCAATGACAGTGGAGATGACAGCAACGAATACTTTTGTAATGGTATTATGGAGGACATATTAATTCAGTTGCAGAAAATTGGAGACCTGAAAGTGGTTTCTAGAACTTCAGTAATGCCATATAAGGGCAGCTCAAAACCTATCCGGACGATCGCTAGTGAGCTTGACGTAGAGTTTATACTAGAAGGTGGAATTCGAATCATGGACGATCAGATTCGCGTGACTACCCAATTAACCAACGGTAAAGATGAATTACAGGTTTGGGCAGGTCAATTTGACGACCAACTTAGTGCCGCCAATCTTTTCGAGATTCAGGAGAACATTGCGACCAATATTATAAGGGAATTACAGGCGGAATTGTCTCCTGAAGAAGAGCAAATAATACATGTTAGACCAACTGATAATATGGAAGCATATGACAACTATCTGAGGGGCGTATACTACTATAACAATCGTTTTGGAGAAGGTGAAGAATTTATCTCACGAGCCGTCAGTATGTTTGAGAATGCAATTCATCATGATTCCATGTTTGCTAGGGCTTACTTGAGCTTGGGCTACTGCCATGACCACTATTATTGGATGAATTTTGATGGGTCAAAAGACCGGGCTAACCTTGCAAAATATAATTTCGAGAAAGCCCTGGCACTGGACCCTAATGATCCAGATATCCAGGAAGGCCAGGGATGGTATGAGTACCACATAGTTGGAGACTATAAAGCGGCTGCCAGAATATTTGAGAAAATCAGCAGGAATTATCCACGGCTCTCGAGCCCGTATAATGCACTAGGTGTGGTAAATGGGAGGCTTGGTAATTGGGAAATCGCTGAAACCAATTTTGAACAGAGTATAAAATTGGATCCGAATTATCTGGTTACATATCTAAACTACTATTACAATCAGGTTGGACAACGCAAATTTGCCAGAGCAAAAAATTATCTGGATAAAGTGCTAAATATTTCTCCGGATAATCTAACAGCACACGTGGAGATGTCAAATTTGATGATTCTGGTAAATGGTGATGTACAAAGTGCTTTTTCATATTTCAAGAATTCAGGACTGAGTGACCCTGAACATGAACGCCGCTTGATGATCTTGTCGCGGTCTTTCGATGTGATGAAGCAGAAGGAAGAAGAGATCATGGAGTCTGATGATTACACTTTACTTCTCGATTATGCTCTGATCAATTATTATATCAAGGAGGTAGAGAAATCGAAGGAATTTGCAAAGGAGGCCCTGACCATTATCAGCCCACACCTGGCAAGATCACCCATGGATTTGATGGCTTTGATGCAGCAGGCGATGTTGTATGCACTAGTTGGTGATCGAGAGAAGGCCATAAAAAACTGTTTCTTAGCCGCTGAAGCACGATCGATAGCCAAAGATGCTTTATTGGGTCCCATTATTGAACTCGAACATGCAAAGGTTCAGGCATTGCTTGGTGATAATGACAAATGTGTTGATATCCTTACTGAACTCATGGTGATACCTTGCGAGCTGACTGCCTCCTTGCTAAAGGTCGATCCCATTTGGGATGCAGTTAGGGAGGATCAGGCTTTTGTAGATCTTCTTGCTTTCTACAGTGAAGCAGACTCAGGTGGAAATTAGCTATCTATCCGAAAACGCTAAACCAAATTCTTCATTCCGTTTTCAGACATTCTGCCGGATTTACCCGTGCTGCCCGGAAAGCCTGAGAGGCCACTGTGAGCCAGGCAATGAGCAGAGCAAGCAGGCCGGCCATAGCAAAATACCAGAGATTCAATTCTATCCGGTAAGCAAAACGGTCAAGCCACTGACTGACCAAATAATAGCTGACGGGTAAGGCGACAATAATGGCTGCCAGTACCAGGCGGGTAAAGTCTTTGGAAAGCAAAAGGATGATTTGAAAGGCAGAGGACCCAAGGATTTTTCGGATACCCACTTCCTTGATCCGGCGCTGAGCGGTGTAAGCCGCTAGTCCGAACAACCCCAGGCAGGAAATGAGAATGGCGAAGCCCGCAAAATATCTCGATAATGTGGATACCCTTTGCTCGGCAGCATATTGCAAAGCGTATTCTTCATCCATGAAATCGTAGTCGAAGGGAAAACCAGGATTGAATTCAGTATACAGGTTAGCCAGCTCGTCCAACGCGGTTTTTTCGCTACCCGCAGCGATACGGACCACCACATTCCAGGTGTCCTCAGGAGCAAGTAGGAAAAACAGAGGCTTTACATTTTCATGCAGGGATTGAAAGTTGAAATCCCTTGCTACACCGATGGTTTCAAGATCATAAAGATCCCACAAGCGGATTGTCTGGCCAAGTGGATCATCCAGCTCCATGATTTCGATGGCGGCCTCGTTGAAAATGATCTTGCTGGAATCAGCTCCAAAATCACGACTGAAGGTGCGTCCCTCCTTCAATTCAATATTCATTGTTTCGATCAAATCATAATTCACTCTGACGTTTTCAAACAGGATCAACGCCTCTGGATCCTTACCCGGCCAATTAAGTCCTGAGGTGTTATTCTGACGGCCAATCAGATTATGACCCATGCTGGATGCGCTGACCACTCCGTCGATCATTCTGACCTGGTTGAGGAATGCTTCCAAATTATCCTCAAGGTTGCCTACAATGTCGAAGTACACCACATTATCCCGATCGTACCCCAGATTTTTACTTTGGACATAATCAATTTGTCCGGAGATTATAAGCACTGCAATGATCAAGATGACGGACACGCTGAATTGAAAAACAACCAGCCCTCGACGTACCCATAATTCTGCCCAAGAGCCCTTCATCTGACCCTTTAGAATGCGGTTTGGGCGCAGTCCCGATAGATATAAAGCCGGATAGCTGCCGGCCAATAGGCCTGTACCCAGAGCGATCACAACAGACCAGGCGAGAAGCGATTTGTGTGAAGCGAGAGAAATTTCTTTGTCAGTGATCAAGTTGAACTCTGGCAAGAACAACCAAACGGCTACCAAAGCAATTAACAAGGCCCCTAAGCTTATCAGACTTGATTCGGTGAGATACTGCCTAATAAGAGATTGGCGCGATGCGCCTACTACCTTCTTTATCCCTACTTCCCTTCCCCGGCGCTCGGCGCGGGCGGTAGATAAATTCATGAAGTTGATACATGCGATCAACAGGATAAAAGCAGCTATGATGGAGAATAGTCTGACATATTCTATGCGCCCCCCACTTTGAATGCCATCCTCATAGCGACCATAAAGATATCGATCGGAGAAAGGAGCTAGAAAGAGGGTGACATTGGATTGTTCTCTTCGAGCTTTGACAAAGTCTTTGATTTTTTTATCCACATCCGCTTGCTGCGCACCTTCTGTCAGTATCACATATGTCTTAGGACCATTGTTACCCCAGCTTTCTACCCAGTCATTTTCGGACCGATAGACTTCAAAGGGTATCACAAAATCGAATTGCATGCTGGAATGAGACGGCAGATTCTTAAACACTCCCGTTATCTGGTGTGTCCTTCGGTGCTCGAATTCTATCGTTTCACCGGTTAGATTGTCCGTACGATTAAAAAGTCGAAGGGCCAGATCTTCCGAAATAGCTATGGAAGAGGGATCTTTGACAACATTTTCAGGCAGACCTTCGATCAAAGGGAATGAAAAGATCTGGAAGAAATCTTCGCCTACATACCAACCTTCGGCTTTCAGATTGAGTTCATCATCGACCGATAAGGTGGATTCTACCACCCAGGTGGTGGTGGCAGCATGCTCTATTTCCGGGATTTCTTCCTTCAACGCTGCTGCCAGAAGGCCTGGAGTAGAGGTAGTTGTCATAATGTTTTCTGCGTACTGCTGGTGTTCCATTACCTGGAACAATCGGTCATCTTGATCATGGAATTTATCCATCATGAGCTCATCATGAACCCAAAGAAAGATCAATAGAGTACAGGCCAAGCCAGTGGTCAGTCCGATCAGATTAATCAGGAAAGTTGATTTGTATCGACGAAAATTACGCCAGGCAAGTCGAAGGTTATGTCTGATCATAGGGTTCTTACTTTCTCTACTTATAGACTTAAGTAAGAGGAAAATAGTTGCAATAAGAATGACGAGTTACGAATGACGAATAGAATCTTTAGCCCCAATTACCACTTAGCCTCTTTCGCACTGGATCTCACAGTCCCCTTCCAGGGGATGTAGGGGTTTTCTCAGCGTAAAACTGGTATCAAGTTAGGCAACGTGGAAATTAGGCTAAGGCTCACGGAAGACGAGTTACGAATGACGAATGACGAATGACGAAATACGAATGTTTCAGGCGGGTTCTGCGACAGGAAAAATTCTGCGAAATTCTGCGAGAGATTTTCTGCGTAGTTCTGCGAGAAAAATTCTTCGAAATACGAATGACGAATTTCAAGCGCATTAAGCCTAGATGCATACTCACATCAATCTCACACCCCCTTCTTTCTACTCACTAGTATGTCAATAAACATCTTCGTTCGGGCTTACCGATTCCCGTGGTTAAAGAGGAAAATCTTCCACGAGGCTGCGAATAAAATTGCTGGCGAGGGAAGGCTTCAGAAGGAGCATAAAAACAACTCCAAAGAGGGCTCCGTAAAAATGAGCTTCATGATCGATCCGGTCACGCACATTTTTGCTGGCATAGGATGAGTACCACAGGTAGAGCACACCGGCAATGATGCCGGGAATAGGTATGATGGCATACAAGTACAACATCTCCCAAGGATAAAAAAGAATGAAAATGAAGACAATACCTGATACGCCACCGGAGGCGCCAACCGCCATATACTGGCTGTCGTGCCGTTTGCTAAAATAGGTAGGTACGGAAGCACACACTATGGTGGCTAAATACACCAGTACATAGTAGACCGATCCCATGGTAGTTCCGAAAAATTGCTTGAAGTGGTATTCCACGATTTCTCCGAAACTCCAGAGCACGAACATGTTGATCAACAAATGCACCCAGCCTCCATGAACAAATCCAGAGGTTATAAACCGATAGTATTCTTTCTCATTTGCTTCACGCATCGGCCAATGGCTAAGTCTTAGCATAAGGTCGGGTTGCCGGAAGACGAGGTAAGAAACTAGGCCGGTAATGATGACAAGAATAATCGTAATTGACATATGAAAAGATTAATCGTGGTGATAAGGATGATTCAAATTGATCGTAAGTGACCGGTACAATTGCTCGAGAAATATCAACCGGACAAGGTCGTGCGGGAAGGTCAAATTGGATAAGGAAATGGATTGATTAGCCCTCTGATACACCATAGGATCGAATCCAAAGGAGCCTCCTATTACAAAAATCAGATTTTTGATTCGATTCATCTTAAAATCCTCCAACATACCTGCAAGACCTCTCGAAGATACTGCCTTACCCTTTTCATCAAGAAGCACAAGGTGATCAGTGGACTCCAGTAAATTTAAAATCGCCTGACCTTCTGATTGACGTTGTCTCTCTTGATTTCTTTGGGTTTTGACAATGATGCTGCGGGTGTTGAATTTTTCAAGACGTTGGATACGATTGGAAAAATCTGCTATACCCTCCCTAACATAGGGTACCTGGGTTTTGCCAATCCACCAAAGCTGGATCTTCATGAGATCACAATGATTTTAATGACTTGCCCAAAAACATCCTGTCTCCAAAGCGCTTGATTATCACAGTTCTGCAATTTTCAGCGATGTCGGTCATCCCTGTACGATATAAGGTTTGAAATACATTTTCGACAAAACTGATCGAGTGGAAACCGACGTGTGACTCCAAATATCGAAGGAGTTCCCGTTCGATCATCTGGGTCAGCTCAGCTTTGTGAGCAGGGTAAAGTGGTGACGAATGCTGCAGAATAAAGTCGATTGATTCTGATTGCTGCACGAGTTGCAATAAATTTTGTTCCTTTCCTTCTGAAGTATAAACGAAGGCGAGCAAATCATTGGCCTTCTGATTCGACAGTTGAAGAATCAAGTCGTTAATAACCGTTTTCCATTTTTGGGGAAATCTTTCTTTGGCCTCCAGATAGATTTCTTTCCTTCCATCATCAAGGAAATATCGACTATACCAACTGATTTGTTGGTTGGAATCTGCCAGAGCCTTTATTAAAAAACGGAAGGCTACCCGTCTCACTTCCGGGGAGTAAGGATTTTCATAAAGCTCAGTCGCTCTGGTGAACACAAGATCATGATGATTGAGATCCAGGGTAGTCTGCAGCATTGCGGTCAATTCATCTAAGCGATATCGGCGCTGATGAAATAGATCTCTTACCTGGTTTTTGTTCTTGTTATCAGATAGCAACAGGTGTAAGTAACAAACCAGTGAAGTGATATCAACCGTACCGTCCTTTGTGCGCTCTTTCAGGGATAGGAGGCAATTTTTCCGATACTCAGAATTTCCGTAGGTATATACGATATGATAGAGATTTTGCGTGGAATCATGCAAACGGTAATCCTCTTCCGTCAACTTCCAAAGCAAATTCAGCAACTCATGCCTTAGCGCCGGAGCGAAGTCCTTCCTAAAAAACAAGTCTAACCTTCGGTAGATCGATAGTAGCGTCTCCCGCAGAACCCTATCAAAATCAGCAAGAGATCTGGAGTTGAAATAGTATAAAAGTCCATAAAGAACGTGGAAAGCTTCACGGAAATCACCGGTGGAAAGCAGATCATCAGACTTGAGCAGCAAGTCATCGGTATAACGAGCAAACTTCTTCGCCTTCGTAATATTGACTGATCGCATTCCCATCAGAATGGCATACTTTCTAATCAATTGATAGTATTTCAGATGATTATCGGCAGTGACAACCCGATCAGCAAATTGTGTTCTCAAGGCTAAGGAGAATTCTGGGCTTGAACGGCCAAAATGCATGACGAACGTACGTAGCTCTTGATCTGATATCTCGGACAGTAGATGCTTTAACCCCACATTTTTGGGTGCTTCTGACTTTTTCCTTTTTGTCTGGTCACGCTGCTCTTCCCTTTTTTTAAGCAACAGTTTAATAGATGCTACGATATGCTGACATGTCTGTGAATCCAAAAAGGTTTGACATTCACAGGTGCAAGAGTGAACTGTTTTCCTTCGCAATAGAATTTCGACTTCCAGATCCAGATCATCTTTTATCTGGAAGATGTGCAGACCATCTATGTTTTCAACCTTATGGCTGACCTTTCCGGCATCCAACATCTCTTGACCCAGATCCAACAACTTGTCTGGGAAATACAAGAAGTAACTCTCAATTGGAAATGTTTTTCTATTCATCTTCTCAGCTCAGGCAAACCTTCAAATATAGTGATTCGATATTCATCCTTTTTTGGTCATAGGGTGGAAAGCCTAAATCCAATTTATTAGCTTTGTTCACAACCGATGAAAACGTTATACTGTGTCAGACATGCAAAATCCAGTTGGTCAGACCCAGATCTGGCTGACTACGATCGACCCCTGAATGGTCGGGGTAAGCGCGATGCTCCCTTTATGGCAGATATGAGTGTAATGCGAGAGCTGAAGCCAGACGTTATTCTCAGCAGTCCTGCTAAACGTGCATTAGTTACCGCCAACACTTTTCGAAAGGCTCATGGATTGAAAAAGAGCGAACTAATCAGGGACGAAAGACTTTACCTGGCATCTCCGGATATCATGCTAGACGTGGTGAGGGAAGTACCTTCCGAATTCAACGTTATCTACATGTTTGGTCACAATCCTGGCATGACCTACTTAGCTAATTATTTTGCAGATAGCCGGATTGACAATGTGCCCACTTGTGGTATGTTTAAAATTGTGAGTGAAATCGAACACTGGCATGAACTAAACGATTCCTCAGCTCGTCTCGAAGCATTTGTCTATCCCAAAATGTTTCATCACCATTGAGGCAGTTCTTGATTTTCTTTTCCTGGAGTATTGTCTTATTGTCGTGTACTTCCAAATCCAGTAATGTACCCGAGAAACTGATTGGCGACAGCCTTATGGTAAAAATAATTGCTGATGGCTTTATACTGCAATCTGCTTTTTCGGAGACATTCTCATTAAAGAAGGATAGCATGAGCCAGGTCTACAGGGATCAACTTTTTGATCATTACCAAATCAGCCAGGATCAGCTTGATGAAACAATGGAATGGTATTACCGCCATCCTAAAGAGCTTGACACCTTGTACATGGATGCCCTGCTCCTTTTGGAAGAAATGCAGAATGAGATCGAAATGAGACCGCAATCCGTGCAGGATTGACAGAGAACCCAGATATTGTGCGGCATGAATTTTAAAGTGCTAGTGATCGACGACGAGAGGGATGTCTTGGATGTGGTCAGTTACAATCTTCTTAAAGATGGATATCAGGTTGAGACGGCAGGAAATGGAGTGGAGGGTCTGCAGAAGGCTGAGGATTTTCTTCCCGACTTAATTCTTCTTGACATAATGATGCCGGATATGGATGGAATCGAGGTATGCCGTCGATTGCGAGAGCAGGATCTATTTGACAATACATTGATCGCTTTCCTGACTGCAAGAGGTGAGGATTATACGCAGGTGATGGCACTCGACTATGGCGGCGATGATTTTATCATCAAGCCAATAAAGCCAAACGTACTTAAGAGTAGAATCCGGGCACTTCTCCGGCGCACCCGTAGAATAGAGCAGGATCCAGGATCGGTCATCACGCTCGACGATCTTTCCATTGACCTGGAGAAGTTTGAAGTAAGATTAGATGACCGTAAGATAGACCTGGCAAAGAAGGAATTTCTGATCCTCGAATTGTTGATGTCTGCTCCGGGGAAAGTCTTTAGTCGTCAGGAAATCTTCAGGAGAATTTGGGGTTCTGATGTAATTGTTGGTCAACGTACCATTGATGTGCACATTCGGAGGATTCGGGAAAAGATAGGAGACAAGTACATCAAAACATTGAAAGGAGTAGGGTACAAATTGGAGGCCTGATGTTTAAGAATCTCACTCCTCGCCAAATTGCCATTTACTCGGCTTTAGTGACGGCTTTGATCTTCACTATTTTGGTATTGATGCTCTATGCGACTATTGGTGAAGGAAGAAGTACCGTAATTTTTGGTTCTGTTATTTCAGTAGCCATAATCTCTTATTTGGTCAATCTTTTTTTCCTTAAAAAATATATTTACCGCAAGATCAAATTGATCTACAAAAGCATACATCAATTAAAATTGCATCCTAGTGAGAAAATCAGGAACATCGATAGTGATGAGAACATCATGCAGGAAGTGGAGCAGGAAGTAGCGGAATGGGCAGCAGATAAGCAGGGTGAGATCGAAGAACTGAAAACCTTGGAGAACTACCGAAGAGAGTTTTTAGGTAATGTATCGCACGAGCTTAAAACGCCCATTTTCAATATCCAAGGATACGTACACACATTGATCGAGGGCGCATTACACGATGATGAAATCAATACGAAGTATCTCGAACGCACCGCTAAAAACGTAGATCGATTGATTACAATTGTTGATGATCTTGAAACCATTTCGAAACTGGAATCAGGAAAACTACTATTGGACGTCGGGCAATTTGATATTAAAGATTTGGCACTTGAGGTCTTTGAATCGTTGGAGTTGATAGCAGCTGAACACAAAATCAAATTAGTATTAAAGGACGGGGCGAACCAGGGCTTTCAGGTCAGAGCTGACCGTGAGTACATACGACAAGTACTTGACAACCTCATTCTTAACTCGATCAAATATGGAAAGCGAAGAGGTATGACCAAAGTCGGATTCTACGACATGGACACTAACATACTGATCGAGATAGCAGACAACGGAATCGGTATTGAAAAGCCCCATTTGAAGCATGTTTTTGACCGATTCTATCGTGTCGACAAGAGCCGGTCTCGGGAAGTAGGGGGATCGGGGCTAGGGTTGTCCATTGTAAAGCATATTGTGGAAGCACATAATCAGACCATCAACGTCAGAAGCACCCCGGGACTGGGATCGACCTTTGGATTTACACTGGAAAAAGCTGACTAACGAAAAGCTTTAGCAACTGCCAGGTTTTTACTTCTGGAGGTGTAGTCGTAGAAACCCACGCCAGACTTTTTACCTAGTTGACCTGCACTGACCATATTCACCAAAAGCGGACATGCGGCATATTTTGGCTGTCTAAACCCATCATGCAGCACATCAAGGATTGCAAGACAAACATCGAGACCAATGAAGTCTGCCAGCTGTAAGGGACCCATGGGGTGAGCCATACCAAGTTTCATAACTGTATCAATCTGCTCCACTCCGGCCACTCCCTCGAACAAGGCAAAAATGGCTTCATTGATCATGGGCATTAATATCCGATTGGAAACAAAGCCTGGGTAATCATGGACTTCCACTGGTATCTTTCCCAGGTTGCGGCTAAGGGTAATGATGCGTTCTACTGTTTTTGCAGAGGTAGAATAACCACGAATCACTTCCACCAACTTCATAATGGGCACCGGGTTCATGAAATGCATTCCTATGACCTTATTCGGGCGCTGTGTGACAGCTCCCAGTTTAGTAATGGAGATAGATGAGGTATTGCTGGCCAGAATGCAATCATCGGGAGCCAGGCGGTCGAGATCTTTAAATAGTTTCGATTTCAACGCTTCACTTTCCGATATCGCTTCAATAATGATATCAGCCTCCCGGGCCGATTTTTCCAAATCGGTAGAAGCCTGAATATTTACCAGAGTATTCACTTTAATCTCGGAGGTGATCTTTTCTTTTTGGATCAGTCGATCCAGATTATGAGCAATTGTACTCAGAGCTTTCTCAATTGAAACGTCATTAATGTCAACCAAAGTGACTTTGAAATCATTCATGGCAAAAACATGAGCGATTCCATTCCCCATGGTACCAGCACCTACTACTGTGACGTTTTTCATATCAGGTTACTACTTTTGAGCAAAAGTAGCATCCTTGGCAAAAGGAACAGAACATCGATGAGGAATATTCGTCCAAAACTTTTGGTTATCACCATGATGATTCTACCTCATTTGTTGATTTCTCAATCGACAAAGAATCAGCATATTGCCACCATTGTTTATCTCGATTCGGTCGTTGTGAAAGCTACCCAGTCGGGTTTTTCCGTAGAGGACTTTATTGAAATGGTCCAAAAGGATCAATCGTTTTATGCAGGCTTTCGAAATCTTAGAACTTCTTCATACATAATGGAGACAGACATGAAGTTTGAAGGGAGGAAGCCAAGACAAAACACCTATTATCAAGCTACTCATATGCAATCATACAGTTTTCCCTGCCGAGAGCTTAGATTGTTGAAGGAAGATCAGGGTAAGAGATTCAGGCGCAATAATGGTAAGAACAGGTACTACACTTCTGAACTTTATGAGCGTCTCTTCGCGAGGGAAGGAGTATTCTGTGATTCAATGACGGATGAAAGAATTGTAGAAGGATTTGCTGATGAAAGGGGTCACATCGGTGAATTGAAGCGATTGTTGTTTTCTCCTGGAGAGTCATCAAATGTGCCTTTTATCGGCAAGAAGACCGCCATTTTTTCAGAGCGAATGGCAGATTACTATGACTTTGAGATCAGATCGGAACCTTGGGAGGATAACCGAGAGGCCTTTGTTTTCAATGTCAAGGTGAAGCCGGAATATTTGGACCGCAAGGAGAATCATACAGTGATCAAGCAATTGAGCACCTATTTTGATCGTGAAAACTGGCAGGTACTTTGTCGTAAGTACCGCCTCCAGCATAAGAATGCTTTTTTTCATTTTGATGTTCTAATGGAGATCAGACTCGAAAAGGAAGGGGACAAGTATTTTCCAGAGAAGATCAGTTACCAGGGGGATTGGAATATTCCGACCAAGAGACGCGAAATTGGAAGTTTTAGTCTGGATTTTTCGGAATTCAAGTAAAAGATAAGAGATTGATGTTTTTCATCTCTAAATTGGGTTTTTCAATTTCAAAGCAATGAGGCAGATTTTGATTGGAGATGTGGGCTCAACATCAGCTGATTGGGCACTTATCCACCCAGATGGAAAAATCGAAATCTTTGAAACACAAGGATTTAATCCGACTGCTCACAGTACACTACAGCTACAGGCTATGACTACCGAGCTGGCCAATGAGATCGGAACACTATTGCCGCAAGCCGAACTGTATTATTATGGAGCGGGAGTGGGCTCGTTACTGGATGTCGATGCGATGAATCAGCCTTTCAGACAGCTGTTTTCAATTTCAGAGACACATTATGCCTCAGATTTGTTGGGAGCTGCTCATGCACTATGTGGCGATTCTGCAGGAATTGTCTGTATCCTAGGCACGGGAAGCAATGCCTGCATCTATGACGGACAAAAAATTAGTTACCAAAGTCCAACCTTGGGTTACTTACTGGGAGATGAAGGCAGCGGAAGTGATATCGGCAGAAGGTTAATTCAGGCTTTTTTTTATGAAAACATGCCGGAGGATCTAAGCAAGGACTTTGCTCGTAATATCCCGCGCGAGCGCTTCCGCTTCCTACGTGACCTGTACGAAGCTGATCGTCCCAATCAACGCTTGGCGGAGGTAGCAAAATTTGCGATTGAACATAAGGAACACCCCTTTATCCAGGATCTGGTGGGGAAGTCGATCCAAGTTTTTATAAATCAACATCTTAAGAAAAGAGCTAATCTCAGATCCGTGTACTTTGTGGGTTCAATTGCACATTTTTTTTCAGAGGAGATTTCCCATTTACTTAACAAAGAAGGCTTAATTTTGGCCGCTGTTTTAAGGAAGCCGATAACACAATTGGCTGAGTATCACATCAGGAAACAAGGAAAGTAAGAGATTATGAATCCGGATATGAAAAGAATTGGTGTTTTTTGTTCAGGAGGTGATGCACCCGGTATGAATGCGGCAATTCGGGCTGTGGTACGGACATGCTCGTATCATGATCTGCATGTTTATGGGATCTATCGTGGTTACGAAGGCATGATTGATGGGGAGATCTCGAGATTGGAAAAAGGAGACGTCGCCAACATAATCCACAAAGGAGGAACCATTCTTAAGACTGCTCGAAGTGAACGTTTCCGGACCAAGCAGGGAAGGAAAGCCGCACACGAATCGCTTCTTGCCCACGACATTGATGGTTTAGTAGCAATAGGTGGAAATGGTACATTCGCCGGAGCCCGTATTTTTGAAAAGGAGTTTGGCATTCCGGTCATTGGGGTACCCGGAACCATCGATAACGACTTATTTGGCACCGACTTCACCATCGGTTTCGATACCGCTGTCAATACCGCAATACAAGCAGTTGATAAGATTCGAGATACCGCTGACTCGCACAATCGGCTTTTTTTCATAGAAGTGATGGGCCGGAAGTCGGGCCATATCGCCCTTTATACAGGACTGGGTAGTGGGGCCGGAGGCATCCTCATCCCTGAACTAGCGACTGATGTTGAAAGTTTATTGGCTGTTCTAAATAAAATGGCCAAAAGAAATAAGCTTTTCAATCTCGTGATCGTCGCCGAAGGCAATGAAAACGGATCAGTATATGACGTAGCCAAAGCAGTGAACAAGAAGTTTGATGCCTATGAAACCAAAGTAGCTGTGATCGGACACCTGCAGCGAGGCGGATCTCCCTCTGCGCAAGACCGGATCTTGGCCAGTAGGATGGGACATGGAGCGGTGGTTGGATTGATAGAAAATAAGCATGGTGTGATGTGTGGAATTCAAAGCAATGAAGTGAAGTATGTAAGTCTCGATGATGCTATCAAAAAGAAAAGCCAAATTGACCAGGACCTCTTGGACTTAGCCCAGATTATTTCCTTGTGATTTGTCATTCAGTATCATTTATATCACTCATTCCAACGAAGAAAGTGCCCGGCAACTTTCACAAACACTGGTGAAGGAACGACTTGCCGCCTGCGCCAATATATTTCCCATTTCTTCACTTTATTGGTGGCAGGGGAATCTCGAGTCGGAAGCAGAGTGGGTTAGCCTGGTAAAAACCAGCAATGCCAGATGGAAAGATCTGGAAGCCAGAGCCATCGAACTGCATCCTTACGAGGTGCCGTGCCTTATGCGGATCCAAGTAGAGGCGAATCAATCTTACGAAGAATGGATCCACAATCAAGTTGGCGATTGAAGCTTATGGTTTGCAATTTTCTCAGTTTTTGTGATCCGCCATTGCCAAGTTTGCACAAAGCACTTTGAACCCATGCAAGGATTAACTTCGATTTGTTATTTTGCCGTCCGTTTTTTCAAATTTTAGAACCAACTGAACAATTATGAGCAAAACGAAAGGTGTAATAGGGATATTAACAGGAGGGGGTGATGTGCCGGGCTTGAATCCAGCGATCAGAGCAGTAACTGTAAGAGCAATTCGTGAGGGTTATACGGTCGTAGGTTTACGTAGGGGATGGGGTGGTATTATTGATGTGGTTAGGGATAAGGGCCACGACAACAGTGCTAATTACAGCCAGCTGACTAAAAATATCGTAGATAGAGCTGCACGTACCGGGGGAACTTTTCTTCATACGAGTCGAACCAGGCCAAGCCACGTTGTCAAAGACCGGGTGCCAGAGCACTTAAGGGATGTATACACAGAAGATGAGAATGATCTCACACCCGAAGTGATTAAGAACCTCGAATGGATTGGTATAGATTATCTGATCGCAATTGGAGGGGACGATACCCTAAGTTATGCCGTGCATTTGTACAAGCAAGGGGTGAATGTTAATGCCATCCCAAAAACTATGGACAATGATGTGCCAGGCACTGATTATTGCATAGGATTCAGCACCTGCGTAACCAGAACAATTAGCCTTACCAATAACCTAAGAACATCTGCGGGATCTCATGAGCGCTTCATGGTGCTGGAAGTCTTTGGCCGGTACGCAGGTTATACAGCTATGCTGCCTACAATGGCAGGAGCGGCTCACCGTTGTGTGATACCGGAGCATCCGTTTGATGTAGACCATCTGACAGAGCTTCTCGTAGAGGATCGTCTTGAGAATCCGAGTAACTATTCCATCGTACTGGTGTCTGAAGGGGCGACTTTTCAAGGTGGAGATATGATGTTTGAGGATGCAGAAAAGGATGCCTATGGCCATGCCAAGCTAGGTGGAATTGGAGATATGGTTGCTGCTAAATTGAAAGAGCTTTCACCAAAGTATAATCGTGGTCAGAGAATAAATTGCATCACCCAGAAGCTGGGTTATTTGGTTCGATGCGGTGATCCGGACGCTATTGACTCGATTGTACCGATGGCCTATGGCACAATGGCGCTTGACTTGATTCTCAAGGGAATTCATGGAAGATTAGTGGTATTGCAAAACGGTAGATATGATCATGTTCCGATTGAAGTGGTGACAAGTACCAAGAAATTAGTGAACGTGGATAAGCATTACGATACGGACAAGTATCATCCGATCTATCGCGATTTTGAAATGCTGCCCTTGTTTATCATGGCCAGCGAGTCATAGCGAGGAACATAAACGATTGACCGCAGATGAAGTTTCTTCTTCCAGCCCTGTGGCTGAGCTGCTTCGCTTTTCAACTCAAAGCTCAATCTTATCCCCCTGATCTGATCGGAGAATGGGCATTAGTGGACTGGACTGCCACATCCCCTAGTGGTGAAGTTCTTAATCCCTTTGGTGATGACCCTTCAGGCAGACTCTTTTACACTGGAGAAGGAAGCGTAGTACTGGTGCTGATGCGAAGTGATCGACCCTTGTTCGCATCGGACGATCCCTCCGAGCGCACACTGGAAGAGATCGAAATGGCTTTTCATTCCTTTTTCACCTATACAGGAAGATTTGAGGTGAACACAAATGAAGCCCTCATAGAGCATGAGGTGGAACTATGCTCCAATCCAAATTGGGTCGGTAGAACTCAGACAAGGTATTATGAATTAATTGGAAACACACTTGTGCTGACGACCCCACCTATCGAAACAACGAACACAGCTGATGAGGCGGTGAAGCACAAATTGGTATGGACCAAAGTGCATTGATTAATTATCGCTATGCATCAGCCAGGCTTTTAGGAAATCATCAATTTGGCCATTCAAAACGGCATCAGTGTTAGAAGTTTGATGGTTGGTCCGATGATCTTTGACCCGCCTGTCATCCAGGACATAGCTCCTTATTTGAGATCCCCATTCGTTTTTCATCTTGGTCGCCTCCACCTTCTCTCGCTCCTCACGCTGCCGTTCCAGCTCTTTTTCGTACAATCGAGATCGCAGCATTTGCAAAGCTTTTTCACGATTCATATGTTGGGAGCGTTCTTCTTGGCATTCCACTACGATCCCTGAAGGAAGATGTCTCAGTCTGACTGCTGATTCTGTCTTATTGACATGTTGTCCACCCGCTCCGCTGGATCGAAAGGTGTCCCATTCGATATCTGCTGGATTTACATCGACCTCAATAGAATCATCAACTAAGGGATGGATAAATACGGATGCAAAAGACGTCATCCGCTTACCTTGAGAATTGAATGGACTTACCCGAACCAGTCGGTGCACTCCGTTTTCCCCCTTGAGTAATCCATAAGCATAATCCCCCAGTATTTCTATTTCCACTGACTTGATACCAGCTACATCACCAGGGCTACGATTTAGTTCGGATGTCTTGTATCCGTTTCTCTCTGCCCACATGAGGTACATCCTCATTAGCATATCGCTCCAGTCACAGCTCTCCGTGCCGCCTGCTCCAGCATTGATCTCAAGGATGCATCCTAGAACATCCTCAGGGCGGTTTAATGTTGACCGGAATTCGACATCTTCGATAAGGGCAAGTGCTTTCTGATAAGCTTGCTCCACTTCCTCCTCACTAGCTTCGCCTTCTTTTTGAAATTCTGAGAGAACTTCAACTTCTTCCACCAGAGTTTCGACAGATTCATATTGAACTGTCCAATGTTTGAGACGACCGATCTGCTTTAGGATGCCCTCTGCTCTTTTTGGATCATCCCAAAACTGAGGATCCAGGGTGAGTTGTTCCTGTTCCTTGATTTTTAAAAGACGTTCATCAACGTCAAAGATACCTCCTTAGATGGTCCAACCGGTCTTTGAGTTCTTGCAATTGTTCGATTGTCATGATCTCCTGATTTTATACAATGAAATGATTCCTACGAGGAAATTGTTTCGCAGGATTTAATTTATTTTTTCGAGCTCTACGTAAAAGTAGAGGTCTGCTTGTCCGGGAATATCCAGGTAGCCTGCTTCACCATATCCGAGAGCTGGCGGGATAAATAATGACGCCCGACTGCCCTGGTTGAGTTTGGCAATAGCAATATCCCAACCCGTGATGACTCGTCCCTGTCCGAGAACAAATGTATACGGTTCGCCATCTGTAAATGAGTTATCGAAAGTTAAACCATTCATCAGTAACCCATAGTAGTGAACGCTCACATATTCGTTGGGGTTAGGTTTGCGACCACTGCCTTCCTTATGAATGACATAACGCAACCCTTCACTTGTGCTGATTATATTTTCGAGTGTTCCAGCCTTGTACTTTGCTAAAATCTCCTGGCTGAATTCCGCGATCTCGGGCTCTCTCGATTTCACTTGCTGAAGTCTTTTTTCCTTCTCTTCAATCACACGTTGCATTTCCAGTCTAAATTCTTCATCAGTCTTAATGTCTACCACCTTAAGGTGATATTCTATCATATCATATGGTTCTAGAGCAACAGGACGTATCGCCATCGAATCTGAAGGAAAATATAGAGTAAGGCTGTCACCGATTGACATGAGTTTGAGACCATCGATAAAAGGAGGAGTGTTGCGGGTGAGTTCTTCATCAAAAGGAATTCGCAATCTGGGCCGCTCGGTCATCATGTAGCTGGTGTTGAAAACAGAATCTCCAGCCTGCATCACGATATCGAAGTAGACGTACTCACCGGGATTTGGCTTCGGTCCCTGCTCATTGGTGTGTAGTACATAGCGAAATCCCCTGGGGGTATAGGTTTCCGAGCTTTGACAGGCAGACCAAAGCAACACCGCGACCAAGGCGGCAAGATGGATGGGGCTTCGGAAAGTCATATCAGAACCTCTTTGGTCAACTTTTCCTTGTAGATCGGTAATACCTCTTTGAATTTTTTTAGAGCGGCAGCGAGACCACTTTTCATATAACCTCCGGCGGCATTTCGATGTCCTCCTCCATTGAAGTAGTTCTTGGCAATCTCCTCTACCGAAAAATGACCTTTTGAGCGAAAGGAAATTTTGACAATCGAGGGTTGTTGGCGGAAGAATGCTGCCATGTGGACATGCTTGATCTTCAATAGATAATTGACAATACCTTCGGTGTCACCTCTCTGGATGTCAAAAACTTGAAAATCATGCTTGTTTAGAAAGATGATTCCGGTATTGTATTCGTCCAGAATTTCCATCCGATTGTACAAGCAATGGCCCAATAGACGAAGGCTTTTCTCGGGAAGATTGTTGAAGATCATGTGGTTCAATCCATGGTTGTCAACTCCGAGATCCATAAGGTCGGCTATCGTTCGAAAAAGGGCAGGTGATGTGCTGTATTGAAATGATCCAGTATCTGTGACAATTCCCGTATAGAGACAATCCGCCATCTTTGGCGAGATTTGAGGTCTGCTGGAGAAGGCTTTGATAAATCGATAAACCAATTCGCATGTCGAACTGGCTGAAGTATCGGATAAGATGAAATCGCCAAGAGCATCAGGATAGAGATGGTGATCAATTAGTATTGTGAAATGCTGCTGATCTGATAGTCTATCACCCATCTTATCTATCCTTGAGAGCGAGTTGTAGTCAAGGATTACATGCACATCGGCTGAGTTTATGAACTCATCAACCTCCTCGTCCTCCAGGTCATGGATCTTTATATCATTGATACCTGGCATCCAATTATAAATGGCTGGGTATTCCGATGGAAAAGCCACCATCACCTGATGTCCCATCTCCATTAGCCAGTGATAGACCGCCAAAGATGATCCAATGGCGTCTCCATCCGGATTTCGATGGCTGGTAATGATTATCCTTTTGGGGTAAGAAAGTACGGACCTTACCTCTTCAATTCCTTGCATAAGTACACTTCTTGAAGCACGAAAATGTCATTTTTTAGCGACTTGCAAAAACTTATTCAGTATGCAGTGCAAAGGACCGATTTATTTACTTTTGCGGCTGCTTAATGAAATTATCAAATTAAAGAAGACAGTAATATAATGTCAGATATTACATTCACTATGATCAAGCCTGATGCAGTTAGTGCTGGGCATATAGGAGCAATTCTAAAAAAGATCAACGAAGCAGGTTTTAGGATCGTGGCGATGAAGATGAGTAAGCTCTCATTAGAGAAGGCGGGTGAATTCTACGAGATTCATCGTGAGCGACCCTTTTACCGGGAGCTGATTGAGTTTATGTCGTCAGGGCCGATTGTAGCAGCCGTTTTGGAGAAAGAGAATGCTGTGGAAGATTTCCGAACGTTGATAGGAGCCACTAACCCGGCTGAGGCTGAGCCCGGAACAATTAGAGCCTTGTACGCCAGGGATGTGGGTGAAAACGCCGTTCATGGTGCGGATAGCGACGAGAATGCCCGAAGGGAGGCCGGCTTTCATTTTGCAACCACTGAGATTTTCCGATAGTGATTTTCTAGCTTAGCCGGACAATACTGACTCCCTCTCCTCCAAATTCCGGTGCTGGATGAGTGATGTTGAAATCCTGGTCGTATTCCTTTAATTTTTCGCGAACCACATTTCTCAATACTCCATTTCCCTTGCCGTGAATAACCTCTACACTGGTAAGATTAGTGACAAGGGCCTGATCGATAAATTGTTCTATCCGGAGTGAAGCCTCTGCCTTTCGCAATCCGCGGATATCCAGTTTGTGATAGGCCCGGGATACGCTCTGAAGATCGGTTTGAACCGACCTATTAGGTGAAAGTTCAAGTGGCTCCTGAGTAAGTACCAATTCTTTCACCGGGGCCTGCAACGTCATGTTGCCTGTCCGAATGGTGGCTTTTCCTTTTCGAATTTCTTCGACAACTCCCGACATACCGCCTAATTTCATCCGGACAAAATCACCTACAATGATTTTGCGATCTGAGTTTAACTTTTCTTTTCGGACAACACTGTCATTGAGCTCATTAACTTCCTTGATAAGCTCATCTCTCTCTTTTCGTGCTGCTGAGGCCATCCGTTTGGCTTCGTTTAGATTCTCTTTTTCTCTGATTTCTCGAACGAGCTTCTCCAAGGACTTGTTTTCCCTGATTTTCTCCTGCAAGCGAAAGGTTTTTTCATCGAGTTTCAATTTTTTTCGCCGTACCTCAAGCTGGGAATTCAAACGTTCGTAGCTTTTGGTCAGTCGGTCAAGATCTTTCTCCCTTGCCAGGAGATCTTGGTACTTTGCTTCGACCTTGGACTTGTCCTGTTGGAGATTGACCAGTAAGTCCTCCAATTTCCCTTCTTGCCGACCAAGCTTCTTTTTTGCCAAACGGATAATTTGGGAATCGAGTCCGCTTCTTTTGGCCATTTCAAACGCATAGGAGCTCCCCGGAACACCTAACTTAAACTTATAAGTTGGTTGTAGTTCTTTCTTGTCAAACTCCATTGATCCATTGACCAGACCGGGTGTCTCCGATGCAAGTATTTTCAGATTTGCATAGTGGGTGGTGATCACTCCCCGGGCCTGATTTTTCAACAATCTCATTAGGACAGCTTCAGCAATGGCACCGCCAATACCGGGTTCGGTTCCAGATCCCAACTCATCGATTAACATGAGGGAATCAGCATCGGCTGATTCTGTAAAAGAACGCATGTTATGCAGATGAGAGGTGTATGTACTTAGATCCTGTTCGATAGATTGCTGATCCCCTATATCGGCAAAGAAATTTCGATAAATTCTGAAGGTCGAATCACTACTGACGGGCGGCAGCAAACCGCTCTGCACCATGACTTGAAGCAAGCCGGTAGCTTTTAAGGTGATGGTCTTCCCTCCAGCGTTGGGCCCGCTGATCACTACAATTCGATTTGTATTGTCGATTACAAGGTCAAAGGGTATCACTACTTCCTGGTCGCCAGCATGCTTGAGGAGAAGCAGGGGGTGTCTTGCATCTTCAAGTGATGTATCAAGTTCGAGCCCAACCTTTGGAAGTGAGGCATTAAGTGCTATTGCTTGTTTCGCTCTTGCTCTTATAGAATCCAGTAGCGTCAAGGCATCCTGCTGCTCAACCAGATATTCATGTTCAATTCGAAGACGTTCTGAAAGTTGAAGGAGAATTCGACTAATTTCTCTTCGCTCATCATTTTTGAGTTCAAACCATTCGTTGGTCAACAAAATCGATTCCTCAGGTTCGACAAAGACAGTTCGACCTGTGGAAGATTCGTCATGTATCAATCCTTTCACTTTTCGCTTTGCCTCTGCCAAAACAGCCAAGACCCTTCGATTATTTCGATAACTCTCCAGCGTATCAGCCAGGTATCCCACTTGGCGGTATCTTGCCAGAGCTTTGTTGAAGGCATGATCGATTGCCGACTTCTTAGAAGAAATTTGCTTGCGAATCTGCCTAAGATCACTTGAAGCGGAGTCTCTAATCTCCCCTTCATCATCAAATATTTTCTCCAGTTCTTTCAGTAGGGCGGCACAGGTGTCATCATTGGGGAGTATCCGCGCCAGTTCTGTATACTCCAATTTTCTATCTCCACTAAAGAATGCTAAAAGATCGCTCATCTGGCGACATTGATTTCTGACCTCTATGGCTGCGTCTTTTTCAATAATGCTCTGATCCTTTTCAAGCCATCGAAGCGAATCATCAAGATCTTGGTAAGAGGTCAGCGGTAAGTCTGATCCTACACCAATGAGATCTACGCATTGTTTTACCCTAAGAAGGGAGCTTTGGATATTGTGCTGATCGGTAAGTGGTTTTAAATCGAGAATTTGCTTTGAAGCTCTGCTTCCCAGGCACCATTGTGAGGCGTTTTCGAGTATTTTGTTGAACTCGAGGACTTCTAGCAAATTGGCCGGATAAAGTGTCATGAATCTGAATGCTGAAAGCTGCAAAGGTACCAAACCTGGAGGCAGAAAAGTCAAATTGAAGTAGGTCTCCTAATCGAATAAATGATTTTCTTTGCCAGACAAAGATTTCTGATGGCAGGAAATAGTTTCGGTAAAGTCTTCAAGATAACTTCCTACGGTGAGTCGCACGGAAAAGCCATCGGGGTAGTGATTGATGGTTGCCCTGCCGGATTGAAATTGAACACCGATCTTATACAGCAAGATCTCGACCGGCGAAGACCCGGTCAATCGAAGATTGTTACTCAGCGTAAAGAGAGCGACACAGTCCATGTGCTTTCTGGCGTCTTTGACGGAGTGACCACCGGTACTCCCATCTCCATGATAATTTATAACGAAGATCAGAAGTCAAAGGACTATAGCCATATCGCAGATAAATTTCGGCCTTCTCATGCCGATTACACCTATCAGGCGAAGTATGGCGTCCGCGATTATCGGGGTGGAGGCAGGTCCTCTGCCAGGGAAACGGCCGCCAGGGTGGCGGCAGGATCTGTAGCCAAGCAACTGCTGGAAGCTGAAGGCATCGATGTCTTTGCATATGTAAGCCAGGTGGGTAGCATCGCTCTTCAAAGACCCTATCACGAAATTGATCGCAGTCAAATAGAGAACAATCCTGTACGATGTCCGGACAGTAGTGTAGCGCAGGAAATGGAGGCCCTGATCAGAGAGGTGCGGAAAGATGGGGATACGGTGGGTGGAGTGGTACATGGCGTAATCACCGGATGTCCTCCTGGCTTGGGTGAGCCGGCATTTGATAAGCTACATGCGGAACTTGCAAAGGCAATTATGAGCATAAATGCATGTAAGGGATTTGAATATGGATCAGGGTTTGGAGGGGTAACCATGAGAGGCTCTCAGCATAATGACGTTTTCGAAAAAGTCGATGGCAAAATCGTGACCAGGACAAACCATTCCGGAGGTCTACAGGGTGGGATCACTAACGGAATGGATATTTATTTCCGGGCAGCATTTAAGCCGGTAGCAACCCTGATGAAATCCCAGCAGTCCCTGGACCAAACCGGCAAGAAGGTAGAGATTGAGGGGAAGGGTCGCCACGATCCTTGTGTGGTACCCAGGGCGGTACCGATCGTGGAAGCTATGGCTGCTCTGGTAATTGCCGATTTCCTGCTACGAAATAGATTGACCAGACTTTAATTACCCTTTCCGTTGTCCGTAGTGCTGGGCTCCTTCGTAGCAGGTTGTTCAGTTTTCTGCTTTTTGTTACTGAAGATGTCGGAGAACTGATCATAGCTATTGTAAAACCGGAATCCAAGCCCCAGCTTGTTCCTACGGCCTTCCAGCGAAGGAAATGTCTTATAGAACAGACTCAGTTTAAGCCTTCGGTCAGGGGTTACGAAAAACTCCAGCTTTACATCAGTGCCAATAAAGGCCGAACCTTGCAAGACAGTTCCGTCAATGATAGAAGCGCCCGGACTGAATGCAACTCGATCGTTGAAGAATCGAATGTTTGGTGCAAATGCAAACTCTGATCCTGTTTTTACTCCTGTCTGTTGGCCCTGGACAAAATCTTCAGAACGGTAGTAGTTGTAGTCGAAATAGAAATCCACACCAGAGATATAATTGACTTCTTCTACAGCCTGTGAAAGGTAAGATGCCACGTAATTTGATAGTTGGGACGTGATAAATTCACTGAGGGTATTCACCGTGGTGGCAGTAAGATCGACACTAATAGTAGGGGGAAGGAAGGTGTTGAAAATCAATAGACCATATACCTGACGGTTTAATTCGCTGACATCATCTTTTAGCAGTCTCATCTTACTGTCAGTCAAATTCTTCAGTGCCGGATCGATATCAGGGAATAGAATATTGAAATCTATCTGTGGTTGATTGAGCACACCTCGAAGCTGCAGGACGACATCAACTTGAGTGGCCAGTTCAGCCAATTGAGCGACACTGGTACTTGTGCCGCCTTCTACGTATTCCGCAATGAAGTTCTTTGGAGGAGTTCTTAGACCAGTATATTTCGCTTCAATATTAAGGTCGGCATTGAGGGGATCGCCGCTCCAGGTGATGAGACCTCCCCGCTCGATGATAAATGGCTTATTGATGAAGTCGAGAAAAGTATAGAGATACTGACCTTCCTCGATGACATACTTTCCTGTCATCTGAAATGTACCATCCCTTTGGATGGTCATCGCGATATCGCCATTGCCTGTTCCCTTAATGATGTCGCCTGAAAATTCGTCGAAAATGATTTGAATTTCAGCTTCCGGAGTAATCGTAAGCTGCATATTCATGTCGATACCGCGAAGGTCTACGGTTCCAACAGCTTGCTGATCTGAGGTGTCCTGATCGATTACAAATTTTATGAAATCTTCCCCGCTGGTGGTATAGTCATTGTTAACAGGAATAAACAGTTGTGTGCCTTCACCAGTGGTGGCTTCCACTCTTATATCAGTCTGACGAAAATTGCCGCTGAAATTTACATTAGCGCTTCCGATACCTGTACCATAATAAAGTGTGTTTTCCGATTTATTTGTATTTAGAAATTGAAAATAGTCAGAGGCAATCGTAGCATCGAGTCCAAATCTCTTAAAAAAATCGTGGGTTATTCCGCGGCTCATTGTTGCGGCATTTCCCCTGTCATCAATTAAAGTAGCACCAGTGAAATCAAAGAGGGTTGAATTGATTTTCACTTCCTCATCGACCATGGTGTAGGTGGTGCCTAAATAGTCGATTGTAGTAGAACCGTCCATAACAATAGATCCATTGATGCCCGGTCTTCCATTCACGCTTTGAATGACTACGTCGCCATTTATCGTTCCTTCAGTATTGCTGATTGCGTTACCAATAAAATATTCACCTACCTTGATTGGAAATTCTCTGAGATTAATGTCAAAGAAAAATTCAAGCTGCTCCCCTTTTTGTTCCTTCGTCAGCGGAACAAAGAAATCTCCTTTGGCAGTGATGGAATGCATAGCATGAGCCATGCTAAAATCGAGGGTTCCCTTGCTATCCAAATCCTCAAGAAACACCAGAGAGCGAAGCGTGCCGAAGTCATCTTCATTAATGTGTAGTGAGTCGATCACCAGATTTAAATCAACATTATCTTTCCGGAAAATATTCCTAAAAAAGAGCGTCGCATAGGCATTCCCACTAAACTTCATGTCGAAAAAATTCAGGAAGTCATTCAGGAAAGAAATATCTACGTTTTCAGTCTCTATTCTCAGACTCTCGTCACCCGGGCTGACCACGCGCAAATAACTATCATCCGATAAAAACACCAAATTTTGAGTCTTAATGAATTTCTTTCCAATCTGCACTTGATTGTCAGGAATGATCTGCCATGGTTCATCCAATAATCGAAATGAGCTATTTTTTAAATCAACCTGATACAAGTCCTCGTTCAAATAAAGTAGACCATTGAAGTCAATGTCAGTAAATACATTGCTGAATTCATCTGATGTTATCTGAAATACAAGACTGTCGCTAACCAATGCACCTTGTAAATTAAATGGTTTGATTTGTTTATTGCCGAGTTGAATTAGATCAGCTCCAATGAGCCATGCACTGGCATCCTTCGTTGTCGCTAGATCGATTTTTAAATTTTCTATTGATTTATCACCATCAACGAGCAATGGTGTCTGCATTTTAATGTCATAACTGAAGCTATTATTTCCATTATTTTGAAAATATCCCTTTAAATCTAAGTCGATTAAATCTGGTAAGCTTGGATCAAATATTTTTTGAATACCCTGGGAGTTTTCTATTTCAATCGAAAAGGTAAAATTATTATCTACTACCAGGCTGTCGTGGATATCTTTGTAAAGCCCAAATCTGTTTGCGAATTGGGGGTGCTTTTCCTGAATTAATTTGTAGAAAGTATCCGGAATTTTTTCCAAATCAAAGATTCCCTTCAAATCAGTAGAAATAATGTTGCTTTTTAATTCTATGGCTTTATTGCTCCTGTCTTTGGCGACAGAGAAGAGCTCGAGAGTGTCAATAGCATAAGTTGATCCCTCCCTTTGAATTCTTAGATTTGAACCGGTAGCTGTACCATCAAGGTTGAAGAGATCATAGTAATCAAAATTGAAATCAATGTTTCCTGAAGCACTCAGGTCTCTTTCAGTGAAATTTAATTCGGCGAAATCAATATGGTCGATATTGGCGATGAAATCAAATGAAGGAATGGAATCTGAGAAATCGAGTGTTCCGCTGAAATCAAGAGCTACATTTTCATCATCAATTTTGAGATTGCCATCGAAAAGTGATTTATTCAAAACAGCATTTAGTTCGGCATTTTGGTACAAATAATCCTTAAAGAAGAAATAATCCAGATCAGCGTAGAGGTCGGCAGAAGCATTTTCCGGGGTGAGACCTATGCCATTAGTGACACTAGCATTGAATGAAGTGTTACCAAACAGGTCGGAACCTGTCCAGCCATTAAGATCAAAATCAATTAACTCTATATTTCCACTGTATCTGGCGTCATCGATGGTATTATTTACATCGAGCCGCATGTCGGTACGCATAGCGCCAAGGTCAGTAGTCGCGTTACCATAGGCTACAAAATCTTGGAAAAATCCATCGAATCGCCCTTCAAAATGTACGTGACCAAGTCTGTCAAAATTGGCAGGTAGATTAAAGTTTGGAATCAACTGCCGTAATGTCCTTAGTTGAAAATCTGCTCCGGTCAGATCTAAATTCAAGAGTTCTTCTCCCTTGACCATTACATTTTTGAGGCTTAGGTTTCCCGCCAATTTTGCCTTGTCAGCAATATTGAGTGAAAAATCACGACAACGGAAGTTGTTGATCCTTCCATTTATTCTTCCCTCTAGATCGATGCGGTGGCCACCGTTTAGAATGAAGAATTCGTTATCGTTTAGTTTTTCAGCGAAGTAGAGTATGTCTCTCAGGGCAATGTAGCTGTCGCGAAGGTCAATATTCAGGATGACTTTGTCAGCAAAATTATCGAAGTCGGTTATGCTGCGAAACCTAAGTTCAATTTCGTTCGCCAGGGAGCTATTAGGTGTTTCCAATGCCATGTCCTTTAGCGAAATATGTGTTGGATCAAATTCCACATTGTCTGATCTCAACTGATCAATCTGGAAGCCTTCATCTGTCTTTAGGGTAAGATTGCTTAAGGTGAGTGACCCATAACCATCGAGGTATTCTATGTCTTCGGCGATCAGATTCAGGTCGTAGCCAGTAAAGTCAGTAAACTTGATTACGTTCGGATTAAAGTTCTTTGGCTTTCGGATATCATCAGCATAAAAAACACCACTGGTTATTATTAGCTTTCTCAGCTCAATGGCAGTTGTAGCCTGGTCACTGCTATCCTGAGCTTGCGGAGGAGGTTGGGCATTGGTAGCTGCTTGGTCTGTCGAGATGGAAGGGTGAAAAGAACTTAGAGTAATCTGAGGTGAGATAAGAGATACGAAGTCGATATGCATTTTCCAATCTCCAAATCTTTGATCGATCGATGAAGCCCCTTCGGGAAGACTCACCCTGAAAGACTTCCCTGTACTACTATCGATCTGGCTGTACATCATATTTCGCAGTCCGACCAAGGTTGACCTGAATTCGATCTGGAGCTTTGAATCACCGTCTAAGTGCTTATCCTGGGCTTGAGGTTGAGACAGGTAATCCGTGAGAAATTTGAAGTTCGACACTCCTGTTGCATCCCTCTCCAAGTAGCAGATTAAGTCCCTCATATCGATCTCCTCGAAACTGAGGCGGTTATGAGAGATTATTCTGAGAGGTTGATGGATGTCAAGGTAAGTTTTGCCACTATACAGCAATGTATCACCAGATTGGTCCCTTACAAGTAAATCAGTAACCGTAACGTCATCGAAAAAATTAAGATAAAAGCGACCTACTTTTACTTCCGTTTCAAGGTCCCGTGAGATCTTATTACTAATCTGATTTACGATCCAGTTTTGAACAAATGGGATTTGAACAAAAAGTGAAAGCAAAAGAGACAAGGCAAGAACGAATAGCACACCCAGTACCATCCACTGGACGGGCTTTTTCCACCTGCCAACTGATTGCTGATCCCTCATCCTTTAGAAGCTCTATACGAAGAAAAGTATGTTCGTGTATATCAGTTCGTTATGATCAACTATTTAACGCGAAATTAACCAGGAATATTTAGATACAGATTTGACGGAGCCTGTCAACTTAAACTCTTAGGCTTAGGCGGACGCTGAGTCTTGCATAGCATTCCAGATTTCAATACACTGCATGGCCTCCAATATGTCATGCACTCTTAGGATCTTCGCCCCTTGTTGTAGTGCTATCATATGCAGGGCAGTAGTTCCATTCAGAGCTTCATCCGATCTAATTCCCAAGGTCTTTGTCACCATTGATTTACGTGAAAGTCCAACCATCAAGGGTTTTTCCAGGATCTTGAGAGTGTGTAGATTGGAAAGTAATCTAAAATTATCAGCCACTGATTTCCCAAAGCCAAATCCCGGGTCCAGGATGATGTCAATCATTCCCAACTCAGTGAGCTGGCCACACTTCTCGATTAGAAAGTCCAGCACTTCAATCACGACATCTTCATACGATGGGTTATCCTGCATGTTCTGTGGTGTGCCCTTCATATGCATCAAGATATATGGTGCTCTCGCTTCCTGGGCTACTTGCCAAATCTTTGGATCTATGGTGCCGGCGCTGATATCATTGATGATATGGGCACCCAACTCAAGGGCTTGCCTTGCTACCCCACTGTGCACAGTGTCTATCGAAAGGAGGAGATCGGGAAACTCTTGCCTGATCAGGTTCAAATAAGGAAATAATCTATCACCTTCGATGGAGGGACTGACGATTTCTGCTCCGGGCCGTGACGACATGGCTCCGAGGTCAATAATTGTAGCACCCTGCCGGATCATGAGTTCTACATGTTTAAGCACTTTTTCAGCATCGTCAAACCTGCCCCCGTCGTGAAACGAATCCGGTGTGAGATTGAGTATACCCATCACGATGGGTTGTTCGAGATCAAGGAGGATCCCTCTGCAGTTCAAAGTGGTTTGTTCCCAAATCATTGCTTACAAAAAAACGAAAAAAGGAGTCAGGTACAGTTGAGGTGTTGGTACTATTGGTATCAAATTTGAAGATTAGTAACTTTGCACCCTGGGTAATTCTTAAACCAACGATACTTGGAACCAAAATATCCGAAAAGAAGGATCCGAAGAATTTACTTTCCTGTATTTGTAATGGCTGCCCTGGCCGCCGTACTATACGTTGATCGAAATCCGGACATACCTTTGGATGAGCTGTCGAACCTGGAGATTCCTGCAGTCAATCTGGAATATGGTCTGAATCTAAATGACTTCCATGTGGTTCGGGGCGAAATTGAGCCCAACCAATTTCTGGCTGATATCTTGTTGCAACACCGGGTCAGCTACCAACACATTGGTGAGTTAGCTGCCGCAGCAAAAGATGTATTCGATGTTCGAAACCTGCGTGCCGGCAAGCCATACACAGTGCTTTCAAGGGACACATCAACGATGGCTGATTACTTTATCTATGAGCCTAACGTGCTTTCTTATGTCGTGTATTCCATCAACGATAAGCAAGTGGAGTTGGTAGAGCGGGAAATTTTTCGACGAGACAGAATGGCTAATGGAACAATTAGCTCTTCGTTGTGGCAGACCATGATAGATCAGGATCTGGACTATGAATTGGCTGCTAAGATGGAAGATGCCCTGGCATGGTCAGTTGATTTTCACCATATACAAAAAGGTGATGCTTTCAAAGTTTTCTATGAAGAACTCTTTATCGGCGATAAGCCGGTAGGTGTGGGGAAGCTTCATGGCGCATACTTTACTACGAGCAACAATGACTATTATGCCATTAAGTTTGATAGCGAAAAGTATGATGGGTACTATGATCTGGAAGGTCGCCCGATGAAGAAGGTGTTTTTGAAGGCACCGGTAAAATATACCCGGATCTCTTCCAAATATAATCTCAGGCGATTCCATCCTGTATTGAGGAGAGTGAAAGCCCACCTGGGTACCGACTATGCTGCTCCCTATGGCACACCCATCTATGCCGTTGCTAATGGCGTGGTGACCAAGGCTGGATACACCAAAGGCAATGGCAACTATGTAAAAATCAAGCACGATAAGGTTTATTCCACCCAGTATCTGCACATGCAGAAATTCGCAAAGGGAATTTCCAGTGGGGTCCAAGTGAAACAGGGCCAGGTGATAGGGTATGTCGGTTCAACAGGATTGGCAACCGGCCCTCACGTGTGTTTCCGTTTCTGGAAGTATGGAAGGCAGGTGAATCATCTGCGCGAAAACCTGCCTGAGCCAGATCCTATGCCAAAGGAAGAACTGCCAAAATATTTTGTGGTACGGGATTCGATTCAATTGATCTTGGATCAGATTTCGTTGGATCCAGTGGTAGCTTCGGAAGCGAGCGATGCTACCGAAGCAGCAAGCTTGCCATAACCTAGCTCATTTAACACATAGGGTACTTGAAATATTGACCATTTATGGATAATATCGACTTTGTATCCGCACTTGATACTATTTCGCGAGCACTCTTTTTAATCATCTAAATCACTAATAAAATGCAACAATTACTGAAACCAAACTGGGGAATCGTATTGCCAATAATCATGCTTTGCATGCCCATTGTGAGTTGGTCACAAATCACGATCACGGCTGATGACTTGCTCGGCCTGGTAGGTACACAACAAGTATTGGAAGAAGATACTACAGGTACATTGGTCGTCGACCTTGGACAAGCGGGTGCTAACCAGTCCTATGACTTCACAGCTGACCTATCAAACGGATTCCTCGCCTACTTGGAGTATGTGCCGCCCTCTGCAACACCCTACGCAAGTTTGTTTGGCAACGCTAATCTGACTCAGAAGTTGACAGCGATGGAAGATGGAGACACCTTCACTATCTACCTTTTTCTAAATGTTGAAGAGGACCATTTCAGCAGTGTCGGTTCCGCAATTCCCATCAATATCTTCGGTTTCGACACGACTCTACTGGATTTTGACGTGGAAACGGTAGTGCCTCTTCCGATAGAGTATGGAGATAGTTGGACTACTGTGGTAAGAGATACTACTGATTTCCTGGGATCATTATTGATTACGGTAGATTCTACAGTCAACGAAATTGACGCATGGGGAAAGGTTCAACTTCCTGAGGGCGAGTTTGACTGTCTGAGGATGCGGCAGGATAATTGGGAAATGAGCAATATGGAAGCTATAGGGAGGGAAAGAGAGGAGGAAACCGTATTTACCATTTCGTATATCTGGTTGACAAAAGCTTCCGGATTGGCGGCAATAGCTACTAGCCAAGACAATGAAACTGATCCCGGGTTTAATAATCCATCTTCATTCAACCGGTTAAGGGGAGGATCTACCACCAGTAGCTTCGATGTGGCTGACATTAAGGGTGTTCGACTGCTAGACAATTATCCGAATCCATTTAGGGATGAAACCAATATATCCTTTGAACTGGATGTGTCTAAAGAAATAGATCTTGACATTGTTGATGTGCAGGGAAGACAGGTAAGACAACTGATGAAGGGACGCCATGCTTCCGGGTCATACACTTTGAAATGGGATGGAAAAAATGACAATGCCTCAGATGTATCTGCCGGAACTTATTTCCTTAGTATGACTGTCGATGGCCGGAAACTGGTCAAGAAGCTTACAGTTGTAAACTAGTATCAAGAAGCTTTTACAAGCGGACTCGACTAGAGACCACCGAGGAGAGGATCAGGGCTGAGAGGGCAAGCTGTTTTGAAGAGCATCTAACTGCTTCTTTAAGCTTGCATAGCGGTCATAAGCATCCTTTCCTGGTAGCTGGTCTGCTCGATCCAGCATATTATAGAGATAGCTGATCTGGTCGATCAAAGCAGGCACTTGGTATCTGCCATCTGCTGTGATCAGCTGTTCTCTGATTTCGGTAATTTCGGGCTCACTTTGTTTCTGAGCACTCAAGGCAGAGATTTGACTTGCTAATTCTTGAGCCTCTTTTCGCAGGTGCAGGATATCAAGGCTCAAAGCTTCCTGCTTGATCAAATCCTCTGGTTGAAGGCCTTCTTTCTCCACTCGTGGATCTATCAATATTTCGGCAAGTTGAATGTATCTTTTGTCACCGATGGTCATATCAAGACGGTAGTTTCCTGGGCTTACAAGCGGACCACGAATGGGACGATTCTCAAGATTCTGAATGCCCTGATGTCTCAGATCCCATCGCATTCTATGCATTCCTGGTTCCTTCTCGATCTCAACGGCTTCCTGCTGGAACCCAAATCCGGTGGCCATATCTTCCTCCACATTGACAGAGTCCTCCTTAACAGAGGAACTAAAGGTGCGTACCAGTTGATCGTGTACATTGTAGATCTCAATTTTAACATCACCCACAGGTTCTTCCCCTAGAAAGTAGTGAATATTCAAGCCGGGGACAGGATAAGTAGGTATGTCACTCGATTGCTGGTACCTCATTCGGTAGGCCTTTCCGGGATGAAAAAGAGTGGTTTGAACTTCCAGGGAGAGTTGACGAAGTACAGCTATATCATCCATTATCCAAAACGAGCGCCCCATCGTCGAGATCACCAGATCGCGCTCAGTTACCACAATTTCTGTGATAGGTGTTATGGGCAGGTTTTGTTGGAAAGCATGCCATTCCTGACCATCGTCAAAGGAGATGTAGATCCCGTTGTCTGTGCCGGCGTATAGCAAGCCTGCTCGGAATGGATCCTCACGGATTACCCGGGTAGGAGCATCAGCAGGGATGCCATTTTTCCCGTCAGAGATCAACTGCCATGATTGACCCAAATCTTGGGTCTTATATAGATATGGATGAAAGTCCCCAAGCAGGTATCGATAGCCTGCGATGTAAGCTTTGCGGCTATTGTGATGAGAAGGCTCTACACAATCCACCCGGCCACCTGTTGGCATTGAGCTCGGTGTAACCTCTTGCCAATTTGCACCCATGTCGGTCGTCAAATAGACCGGACCATCATTTGCTCCGGTCCAGATCTGTCCGGGAGTAACCGGGGATTCGCGGATGGAGTAGATGGTGCTGTAGAACTCTTCTCCAGTGATATCCCTGGTGATTGGATGTCCAGAAATTACCTGAGTTTCCGGAGTGAAAGCAGTAAGGTCAGGAGATATTATCATCCAGCTTTGACCCTCGTCTTTGGTCATATGGACGAATTGCGAGGTATGATAGATAATGTCGGGATCATGGGGAGAGACGTGGATAGGCGAAACCCTTTGGAAGCGGAAGGTAAGATCTCGAGGATTCTGGCCGTACATATTTGCCGCACCGACATAATAGTGCTTTTCCTGACCGGTTCTTTTGTTGAATACACCAAATCGACCCTTGCAGTTAGAATAGACGATATCCGGATCACCGGGCTTAGGAACTGCCGGCCCGGTTTCACAGCCACCTACTGCCATCCAAAAAGCCTGAGGACCTCCTTGTGGATTATGGGGTGGCAAACTGGGAATAGCGATTGTACTGTTATCCTGCTGACCTGCATAAAGCCAATACGGAAACTGATCATCGACAGCCACCTGGTACAATTCAGCAGTAGGCTGATTCAGAATTGACGACCAGGTTTCACCTCCGTCTCGAGTTACATTTGCACCTCCATCATTACACTGTATCTGTAATAGAGTATCATCGGGGTTGATCCACACTCCATGATTGTCACCATGGGGGGTGTTAATACGGGACCAAGTTTTGCCACCATCTGTTGAATGCCAATAACGGGTGGCACTGACATACAATGAATTTGCATTTTGGGGATTTGCATCAATGTTGCAGTAGTAAAAAGGTCGGTCTAGCAATTCTTTCTTAGTGTTTACCAACTCAAAATTTTCACCTTGATCTTTGGAGAGGAAAACACCTCCTTCACCAGCCGGTGCCTCTACAAGCGCCCAAACCCAATTGGGCTGATCCGGACTTACGGCCAAATCACTCTTACCAATGAGTCCCTGTGGTAAACCAGCGGTGAGTTTCTTCCAAGACTCACCCCCATCAGTAGATTTGTACAAACCTCCAGTTTGCATACCTCCCGATATTATCGTCCATGGTTTACGTTCGGCCCTCCACATGGATGCGTAGATGATATTGGGTTTGCCAGGACAAAACTCAAGGTCGACCGCACCTATACTATCCGACAGAAAAAGAGATTGCTTCCAGGTGGATCCTCCGTCGTGGGTCAAATAAATTCCCCGGCTCGTCGATTTGCGAAAGGGATTGCCTATCGCTGCAACGTAAACCTTGTTGACATCGGTAGGGTGGATGAGAACAGCACCGATCTGGCCAACATCCCTTAGGCCTGAGAACTTCCAGCTAGATCCACCGTCCTCCGATTTGTACACGCCTTTTCCAATAATCACATTGCTTCGAATGCCGTCGGATCCTGTCCCCACATACAGCACGGAATGATCCGAAGGAGCAATTGCAATATCTCCTATTGACGGAGAAGCAAAATACCCATCTGAAATATTCTCCCAGGATTGTCCGTAGTTGCGGGTTTTCCACACGCCACCACCCGTAGCACCCATGAAGAAGAGGTGAGGGGTGGAAGGATGACCCGCCACCGCCGTAACCCGACCGCCCCTGGTAGGACCAACATTTCTGTACTTCAACGGGGAGAAAATCTCTTGATAATTTTGACCAGCAGCTTCAAAATGACAAGCCAAAAGGATGAAAAGAATGGTGCGCAGCATGGCAAATAATATTTAGATCAATGCAAGATGGGTCAAGTTATCATTTTTAGGTTTCAGAGCTGTAATAAGTACAAACAAGCTGAATCGATTTTTCTTTGATTCGAAAAGATTAGATTCGCTACAGATGAAATATAGAAGTCTAGAGGCATGTTTAGTAGATCTGGAGAGACACGGGCAACTGGTCAGAATAGAGGACGAGGTCGATCCCAATCTGGAAATGGCAGAAATCCACAGACGGGTTTTTGATCGGGGAGGTCCGGCTTTGTTATTTGAACGAGTGAAGGGCAGTCCTTTTCGAGCCGCTTCGAACCTCTACGGAACTTTTGACAGAGCTGAGTTCTTGTTCAGGAATACCTTGGAAAAAGTTCAGAAAGTTGTTGAGTTAAAAGCAGATCCCGCTCTTCTGCTGAAACAACCATCCAAGTACCTGCCGGCGCTATTGACCGCCTGGAAAGGTCTGCCAAAAAGGACAGGGTTTAGAAAATCGAGATTCCAAAAAACCTCTATCGATAAGTTGCCCCAAGTGGTATCCTGGCCTGAAGACGGTGGAGCCTTCATCACTCTCCCTCAGGTACTGACAGAACCCCCGGGAGGGAAGCAGATCATGCATTCAAATCTAGGCATGTACAGAATCCAGATGTCAGGAAATCAATACCTGGAAAACCAGGAAGTGGGGATGCACTATCAATTGCATCGCGGCATCGGGGTGCATCATACTGCCTACAATCAGTCTAGTTTGCCTTTCCGGGTGTCAATCTTCGTAGGGGGACCGCCATCTCATGCTCTCGCAGCAATATTTCCTTTGCCCGAAGGTTTGTCGGAACTTACTTTCGCAGGTATGTTAGCGGGAAAGAGGTTTTCCTATGCTCGATACAGAGGGTACATTTTTTCTGATGATAGCGACTTCATCATTACCGGCACCATCGATAAAAATCTGAAAAAACGGGAGGGCCCATTTGGTGATCATCTGGGATACTACAGTCTGGCTCATGACTTTCCGGTGGTCAAGGTGGAGCAAGTGTACCACCGGCCGGGAGCTATTTGGCACTTTACAGTAGTTGGCCGGCCTCCCCAGGAGGATACCAGCTTTGGTCACTTGATTCACAAGCTAGTGGGTCCCATGTTACCTCAGGAATTTCCGGGTATACTGGATATTAACGCTGTGGATGCCGCAGGTGTACACCCACTTCTGTTGGCAGTAGGTAGTGAAAGATATATGCCATTCAGAGACAAACGACCAGAAGAAATTCTAACCCAGGCAAATCATTTGTTAGGATCAGGTCAGACAAGCCTGGCAAAATATCTGTTGATTGCGGCACATGATCCGGATCACAGAATAGACACGAGAGATATTCGTGGTTTTCTCAGACATATTCTCCAGCGTTGTGATTGGAAACGTGATCTTCACTTTCAGACAAACACAACGATAGATACCCTGGACTATTCCGGCAGTGGGTGGAATGCCGGATCAAAGCTCATAATGGCATGTCATGGTCCGGTGATCAGACAGTTAAGGCAAGATTTACCCCTGCTTTCAATCCCTCAGGGTTTTGGAAAGATTGAGATGGCGCAGGATGGCATCATGGTAATCGAAGGCCCCGGGTATCAGGATCAGGAGACGGGTACTTTGCATGTGAAAAAATTGATATCGGCTTTGGAATCTCAAAATTTGGATGGTATTGCTTTGTTGGTCATAGCTGATGATGCGGTATTCACCAGCCAAAATCTAGATAACTTTTTATGGATCACATTTACCAGATCGAATCCCTCCCATGACGTTCATGGGGTACATGAATTTTTTGAGCACAAGCATTGGGGTTGTAAAGGACCTTTGATTATTGATGCCAGGAAAAAGCCACATCATGCACCAGAATTAGTGCCGGATCGAGCAACGACGGAAAAGGTCGACCGGCTCTTTGCCTTTGGAGGACCTCTTGCCCACCTTGAGTAGCCTGCTCATTTTGTGGATAAAATCTTTTTATCAAATAGATATTTCTGTAATATAATTTCTGACATTTGCCCTATGAAAGCCTATTTAGATCTGCTGCAGCATATTTTGGACAATGGAGTAGAAAAAAGGGATCGAACCGGTACCGGTACCTTAAGCGTTTTTGGATATCAGATGCGCTTTGATCTCAGTGAGGGTTTTCCTCTGCTCACCACCAAGAAACTTCATCTGAAATCCATAGTTCACGAACTACTATGGTTTTTGAAAGGGGACACAAATGTCCAATATCTTCAGGATCACGGAGTGCGTATCTGGAATGATTGGGCTGATGAGAACGGCGACTTAGGACCGGTGTATGGAAAGCAATGGAGAAGCTGGAGTAAGAGCGACGGAACAAGTGTTGATCAAATTAGTCAGGTCATTGACATGATCAAGACGAACCCTGATTCCAGAAGGATGATTGTGAATGCATGGAATGTGGGAGAGATCGAGAAGATGGCATTGGCTCCCTGTCATTGCCTTTTTCAGTTTTATGTTGCCGAAGGTAAGTTGTCGTGTCAGCTTTACCAGCGATCTGCCGACACCTTTTTGGGAGTACCCTTCAACATTGCCAGTTATGCTTTGCTCACCCTGATGATGGCTGCAGTCACTGACCTTGAGCCTGGTGATTTTGTCATCACGTTTGGAGATGTTCATTTATATCTCAATCATTTGGAGCAAGCGAGAACTCAATTAACACGTACTCCCAGGCCACTTCCACAGATTCAGATCAACGCCGATGTCCGAAGTATCTTCGATTTCCAATTTGACGATTTTTCCCTGAATCATTATGACCCTCACCCCCATATCAAAGCCCTTGTGTCTGTTTGAGTTAGGTGCCTTCTAAACTACCTGAACCTTGCCCTAGAAAGGATCAGAGGGTTGCCCGTAGCTCAAGTAATCATCTTTTAACTAAATTTGATGACTTTTAATCAGAACTTAATTGTAATCATCTCATTATCAGCCAAATATCTAGTCAAATCTTGTCTAACTTTATCTTAGCACTTCAGGATCGTCACGACCTTGATCAGTAGCAGCTAAAAAGTCAAATCGGTGGTTCCAGCCACCTTTGGAGATATTAAATTATTTACCACTGTATGGTATTCTTTTTGTATGAATTTTATATGGAATTTTACTAAATTTATGTGAAAGTCAACGCATTCAAATACGTTCACACCAAAATTTTATGAAATGAAACCACTCAATTTGATTTCGGCCCTCTTCCTGATTCTCAGTTCCTTAAAGATTAGACCGGGTTAGATTTGTCTGTAAATTGACAAATGTGAACTTGATTTAACGTCACCATGGGACCATTGTGAAACCCATGTGATATCAGGTCCATTTCCAGACTTTGTTAAGATTTCCGTAGTAGTACATCTCAGGCTGTACTTAGGCAAAATGTCAACAACCCGTGACAAGACTAAATCGAAACCTAATCTTAGGTAATGTTGCTTTAGAATTCCTTTTTCTAAATCTCTGCGTGGCTCTCGTTTTAATCGGGGTGCTGTTAAAGGGTGAATTTGGGACGGGAGAGGGTTTCGGAGGATTTCTCTGGAAATCTCTCTTAATCTTTAATCTAAGTTGGATCATTGTATTGGGAATCCGCGGTGATTATAGATTCTATCGAAATTCCAATATTAAGAAGAGAACTAATTATTTACAGCTCAATATTTTTCTTTTCATCCTCATTGCTTTCAGTCTTGGGAGTATTTTCCAGATCACTTATATCAAGAATGGAACTTTTCTGTTTCCGGTTTTTCTCTTTGCCATTTTAAATTTACTTTTTTTCCGCAAGTATGATAGTGATCGTAAAAAGGGTAAGGAAAGCGGACCAAGGGCTCTGATCATTGGATCAAGCCGAAAGAATGGTGAAGCTGCTGATTTCTCCAAGAAACTACAATTATATGGTTTTGAATCGGTGGACATCCTTGACGATGTGATGCCGTGTGTAAATGGTCACAACCATAACGTGATTGGTAAAATTGAAGAACTATCAACTGTTTTACAGTCTCAAGCAGTCGATGAAATTTTTGTTAACATAGATGTTCTGCAAGAGAATCAATTAGTCGAAATAATTAACAAGGCTGATTTTCATGGCATAAGAATAAATCTGGTACCACAAGCTCCAAGGTGCAATGGTGTGCATGTAGTACCCACTACACTGGAAGATCAACCGGTGTTTAGAGTTCATGGGAGCCCACTGGATCATTTTAATAACTACTTCCTTAAGAAATTGTTTGATTTTGTTTTCGCTCTTTTGGTAATTGTATTGTTATCACCTCTCTATGTAATTATTTCAATTTTGATCTACTTAGATAATCCGGGACCTATACTTTATAAGCCCTGGCGTAAAGGTGAAGAAGGTAAAGCTTTCGAATGTTACAAGTTTCGAACGATGTCAACATGCGATGATCCATTTCATGGAGAGAAATCCACGGTGAAGAACGATCCTCGACTTACCCGCATTGGTCGAATTTTGAGAAAATTTGATTTGGACGAACTACCTCAATTCTTTAACGTCTTGAGGGGAGATATGAGTGTTGTGGGACCACGTCCACATCGTACTTTTTTGCACAACGACTTTAGAAAAATCATCAATGACTATATGGTCCGGCACTATGTCAAGCCTGGAGTGACTGGATGGGCGCAAGTAAATGGTTGGAGGGGACCGGCAAAGACTGAAATTCAGAAAAGAGGTCGGATTAGCCATGACCTATGGTATATTGAAAATTGGAGCTTTTGGTTGGATATTAAAATTATCTTTCTCACGGTGTTTAGCACAAAGGCAAGGGAAAATGCCTTTTGAGAATCTCTCCTACATAAGCTCTGTCATTTAGATCTATTTAGTTTGAGGCTTAGGTCCATTGCGACCTATCAATGGCGAAGCCTTCTTTAAATCAAACATTGACACCTCTGATTATAGCAAAATTGAAGAAAATGGAAGTCTCATTCTGGGAGAGTAAACCTGATCCCGATAGGGTCTTGAATAACTCACGGCAGGGGAAATCGAATGTCTTCTTCGACTGGGCTGAAAGATACCCACTGATATTTTTCACTATTGTTCTGATGTTAATGCAATCCTGTGTTTTTCATAAGGACCTTCTTGTTATCCAGGATAACCTAGAAGACGAAATCTTGTACGACACAACCATTGAATTTCATGATCTGGGTATCTTCAGCCCCTATGTGATTCGTCCTCATGACCAGCTTTTGATTAGGGTAAATGCATTTACGGGCAGTACAGAGGAATTCATCAGTCGTGAGATGTCAACTCAGAATCGGGTTTCCCGTCAGGATTATGAACCCCCATCCATATATTTTAATAGTTATAGTGTTACAGATTCTGGATATATTTCATTGCCATTGCTTGATAAAGTCAAGGTTACGGGAATGACGAACTCTGATTTAAAGGAATTTCTAGATGAAGCATACAAACCTTACCTGAAGCTGGTTTCGACAACCGTTAAACTGGCTAATAGCAGAGTTACTATTATTGGTGAAGTTGAAGATCCCGGCGTTCATTATCTCTATCAAGAACAAAACACTTTAATGGATGTCATTGGCCTCGCTGGGGATTTTACAGACTTTGCCAATCGAAAAAAAGTGAAAGTGGTCCGTCAAACCGAATCTGGAGCAAAATCAGTCGTTCTTGATCTAAGCCGTCCGGAATTTTTCGAATCAGAATTTTTTTATGCCCAACCACACGACGTGGTCTATATCGAGCCAGTTAAATCGAAGTCTTTTGATGTCAGTGCTCGCTCGGTTGGATTAATATTATCCGGAATCTCACTTGCTACTTTGATTGTAAATGTGTTTGTAAGACGAAACTAGTCATTATGTATATCAATCGTCCCCCCCAAAAATGAAAACCTCCAAATGTTAAATCAAAAAGGATTCGCTGTACTTGATCTTCAAAGACTCATTGAGAGTATACGAAACAATTGGTTGATATTTACCGGAAGCTTGGTTCTATTCATAGCAGTAGCTTACCTATATATCAAGTTCGCTACTCCACTCTATCAGGTAGGGCTCTCTATGCTAATTGATACGTCAGGTAAAAGTCGAAAGCTTGGTGAAAGTATGATTGTGGGAGGTGATGTGGGGCTAATTGAGACGGAGAAGAATCTCTTTAATGAGATAGCTGTCATCAAGTCATATCAATTGATTGAAAGGACCGTGAGTGAATTGAATTTTGACGTCACCTATCATACTCAGCAAGGCTTAGATGATGTCGAACACTTTTCATACTTCCCCTTTAAGGTTAAGCTACTTGAATCTCATCAGCATCTTTATGGGATACCCTTTTATGTAGAGCTTCTGCCAGAGCGAAGGTATCGATTAGAGGTCAATGCTAAGGATTTTGTGATTTACAACTCTGAAACGAGAATGAATTTCATGGTGGAGGAGTCGTTAGAGATTTCAAACATTTATTCGTTTGGAGTAAATGTAAAACATGACTATTTCCATTTCGTTTTGGAAGAACCTGACTTTGAGGTAAACGCAGATCATTTTAGTGATGATAGAATTTATTTTAAGATACATTCCACTGATGCAGTCACCAAGAGTTATTTGAATCGAATCGATGTAACTCAAGCTGGTCTCGACGCGAGCATAATTGAGCTAAAATCAACAGGACCGGTTGTAAAAAAAGAGGCTGAATTTCTAGAGAGATTATGCCAAAATTATATCGATAGTAAGTTGGAGAGAAGGGATGAGATTGCATCCAGCAAAGAATACTTTATTGAGAAGCAGCTGGCCGCTGTGGCAGATTCACTTGCAAGGGCAGAGAGGACTCTCGAAGCCTTTAAGAGGAGATCAAATGCAGTTAATTTATCTCAGGTTGCCACTAATGCCTTGACACAGGTCCAACGACTGCAGACTGAGGAAGCGAAATTACAACTCAATCTGAAGTACTATAATTCTCAACTAGAGAATCTGAATCTGCATGATCATGAAATGCTGACCGCACCTTCTGTAGTCGGCATCGAAGACGCCATGTTGAACGAAAATCTATTGGAACTAAAGAGACTTTATGCCAACAGGACAAGGGAAATTCTCATAAGGGGTGAGCAAAGCTTGGATATCGAAATTATCGACAATCAAATCGAAAACAGTACCAGGTCGCTGGAAAGGACATTGAGGAATTTAGTTGAATCTACTAATATGTCTATCAATGATCTCCGTACCAGAATTGGAAGTATGGATAGTTTCATTAGTGAGTTACCACAGAGCCAAAAGAGGTTGCTGAGCATAGAACGTAAGCGAACACTTTATGAAAACCTATTTAATTATCTCAGTCAGGAGCTGGCGAAGGCTGGAATTGCCCGAGCTGAAGACATTCCCGATACACGGATCTTGGATAGAGCAAGAATGGTCGGCAATGGTCCGATATCCCCCAAAAAGAAGTTGATTCTATTGCTTGCCACCCTTCTCGGAGCCTCAATCCCTTTGGGTTGGTTAATATTGAAGGACGCCCTAAATGACACTATTGATGACGTAAGTGAGCTCGAAGCAAATTCAAACATACCGATCGTTGCCACTATTGCTCAACAAAGCTCTGGTCCCTTGCTGTCAAAGACCCGCTTATCTAAATGGCGTCTTGACGAATCATTTAGAGATCTTAGCGTGAATCTACATCATCTCAATGCTAACTCGCCTAACTCGCATAGCTTGGTAATTGGAATTACTTCTACAATTCCTGGAGAAGGAAAGTCATTCTGTGCTACAAACCTAGCGATGCATCTTTCCAGAAATAAGAAAAAGGTGATCTTGATCGACGCAGATTTCCGAAAACCCGGATTATTGGCTGTAAGTAAGGGAAAAAAGGGTTTTTCCTCCTATCTCCTGGAACCCCAAGTTCCACTGGGAGCCGTTATTCATAAATGGGAGAGCTTTCCTGGGTTGGATTACATTCCATCGGAGATTGAAAATGAGAGAATTGGAGAAATACTTTCTAGTGAACGGCTATCATTGGCAATTGATGAGCTTGGAAATCGATATGATTACATAATTATCGATAGCCCGGCTGCAGGTGTAGTTTCTGATTATCTGCTATTAGCAAACCTCATTGACGTTCATTTGTTTGTGTTCCGGAAGAATTACTCCCGTCTGTCGTTCCTTTCTAATCTGAAAAAATTCACCGATCAAAACAATGAGGCAAAAATCTATTTAGTTTTTAATGGCGAGAAAGATCGTGAATTCAAATACGGATATGCAAAATACTATAGTGAATCTTCAGAAAAACAAGTAGCTAGAAGAAATCCTCTTAGTAAAGGTCTTGATCTTGCGAATACCTTCCGAGATAAATTGACAGCTGTTCAAGGAAAAATTCTGAACGGTACAATTTATGAGTTGAAAGATAAAGAGGATGGGATCGAACCTGATGAGAAATTGACGAAAGAAGTGACCATGAAGAACACAAAAGAGAACGCAAAACCCAAAAGTAGCTAATGGTTTGACATATTTTTGACTTCCTACATTCTAAAACCAAAAACAGATCATGAAATCTCCAAGCCCTATATCTCCTTCAGTACCACTGTATCCATATGACTGGATCTGAACCACGCAATTGGTCGTTGTCCTTGTTTCGAATAGGGCGATAAGGTATTTTCTCTCAGTATAGTATATGACCCAATTTTACCTCTATCTCTTTTGTATGCTGCTGGTAGCAACTGCTTTGACGATGAGAACTAAGACAGCATATCCGATCGAATTATTTATTGTCTGTTTTTTTCTACTTAGCGGCAACCTTAATGAGTTATTTACTATCAATATTCCAGGAATTTCATTTTTTGAGATTCAACCTGAGAGACTTCTGCTTATAATATTTGGTATTCTAGTCGCTAGGAAATTGATTTTTCAAAAGAGATTTGGGCATGATCAGAAATCCCTGCAATTGCCCTGGTTTATTGTCTTTTTGAACTTGTTTGTGATATCAGTAATTGTTTCTCTGTTAACTCACATGTATCAGTTCAGTAGCGGAGAGCTGGTCGTCGCTATCACAAAGCCTTTAAATTTTTTCCTTATTGTTTATGGAGTGACTATAATGATGAATAGAGCATCAATTGATACAGTTGGCAAAGCAATTATCATTGGGGCTGTTTTCTCAAGCGTGATAAGTCTGATCCAAGTTGGCATAGAACCAACATTTTTGCGATATGGTGAGTTCCGGCCGGCTTTTGGTGAGGTGCTGAGATCAAATGGAATTTTTAATACAGAGAGAACCAACGGGTTTTTTCTTCTGACTGCCCTGGCATGGGTCATGGTGTTTTTAAAGGAACGAAAGCTTGTTAAAAATATACTGATATGTCTATTTATTGCAGCAATAGCCACCACTTTTCACAGGATGAGCTGGATTATGGCATTTCTTGTACTTGTTGCTTATTTGATAAAGGTGGAAAAAATAGGATTTGATCGGCTTACTCTGGGAGCCTTGGCAAGCCTCATTTTAATTGTAGCTGTATCCATATTCTCTTTGGAAGATATCAAGAAATCAGCAGTCGTAAGCGAACGACTGTCAGAAGTTCCCACACAAAGAAAGGGTTATTATACGATGGTTATTAGAACTATTGGAGACAAACCAATTTTTGGATACGGTGGTAAGAACAATGAAACGTATTACACTTGGATGTTGAAAATAACCGGGAGATTACAAAGAGCAACCGGAGAAGAAGGAGGGATTCATAGTGGGTATTTTTCCACAATGTTTTATTATGGAATTCCTTCTTTTATTTTCTTCACCGGCTTCATCGTTCTATCCATATCATATTTTAGATCTGCTTCCCGGTACCATGTTTTCTTTTTGATACCTCTTCTGGTGGCAACCCTTTACGCGATAGGAAATCTCACTAACACGGTTTTGTTTAAGACAGGAGGTATTCTGTTTATGATACATATTGGGCTGGGATTGACTGCTATTAAGATGAAAGAATTTTATCCCGGTGACAAGCAGACTTCGATCAACACGTCGATCTACTCAGCCACATGATAAGTATGATTTCTGCAATCGGTCAGTATCTGGAGAAAGGGCACGCACGCACTGTGAAGGCGAGGAAGAATGTCCTGCTGTCAGTACTTGCCAGGGGGGGCGGACTGTTGATTGGTTTACTTTACTTCCCTATTTCGCTGTCGTATCTGGGGCAGGCGAGATTTGGGATCTTTCTGACACTGACCAGCATGGTGGACTGGTTTAGGGATTTCGATGTGGGCATTGGAAACGGACTTCGCAACAAGGTAGGAGAAGCCTTGGCCGATGGCGACGATGATTTGGCACGTGGATACATTAGTACGGCATATTTTTTTCTAGGTAGCTTGATCATCGCCATTACTGTATTGTTCATTGCTGCAACACTTATAGTGCCTTGGACAGACTGGCTGGATACCAATGCAACCACCGATATGGAGGTTACCATTTTGTTATTATTGATATTTGCCGCTTTCTCTATCAGGTTCGTGTGCTCGCTGGTGTATCAATTGTTCTATGCGCTTCAACGGGCTGGCATAGTTGATCTGTTCCAATTAATTGGTAAGGTGATCTTTCTAGGGCTGATCCTGATACTGGTTTATTTCACCGAGAGTTCTCTGATTCTATTTGGGGCGGTAAAGTCTTTTACCTTTGCCGCTGTACCCTTGGGAGTCGGGATCTATTTTTTTAATAGGAGCTTCAAAAAGTTCAGGCCTGCTTTCCGTTGGGCTAAAAAGTCACTATTATCAAGTCTGTTTTCGTTGGGATCAAAGTTTTTTATCATCAAGGTATCGATGATCATTATCTTCCAGACTAATAGTCTGTTGATTGCGGGATTGTTGTCAGTTGAACTGGTAGCTGAGTACCAGGCAGCATACAAGTATCTATACATTTTTCTGGTTTTATTCAATATTCTAACCGCTCAACTTTGGGGAGCCAATATAGAGGCCTACCACCAAGGAGATATTGGCTGGATGCGAAAATCAATGAAAGCGGTTGAGAAAATTTGGTTTGCTAGTCTATTTTTAGCTGCATTTATGGTCTTGATATCACCCTATATCTATTATTTGTGGTTGCAGGACAAAATGCAAGTTTCTATGCTATTATCGACTATTGTAGCGCTTTCTATTTGCTGTACCACTTGGGTTAACATATTTAATCTGGTCTTGAATGGTACGGGAAAAATTAATTTGCAAATGTACACTTGGATTGCTGCCTGCATCCTAAATATTCCTCTGTCGATATTTTTTGCTCGGGTATTGGACCTAGGTGTTATAGGAATTGAACTAGGTACAATTGTATGCCTGATTCCATTGATGATACTTTCTCCTATCCAGGTCAAGAAGATTTTGCAAGGGAAAGAAGCAGGAATTTGGGCAAGATGATAATCTTCGCTGCAGAAGTAATGAAGCAAAATTCTATACTTACTATAATATTTAAATGCACTTTTTATAAACAAGGATAAAAATGGATAAGAGTCAGACTTTTGAGCAGTTTTTGGCCAATCAGGTACCTCAGATATCGCCCGCAGGGTTTTTGATCAACCTGATATTGACGGCAATTTTGGCATTCATTCTTGGTCGCCTATATGCGAAATTCGGTAATTCTCTCTCTAACAAGAGGGTTTTTGCGTCAAATTTTGAATTAATAGCTATCACCACTATGATTATAATTACGATCGTGAAATCTTCCTTGGCTTTGTCTCTGGGGTTAGTTGGTGCTCTCTCGATCGTTCGATTTCGAGCTGCAATCAAAGAACCACAGGAATTGGCTTACCTTTTCTTCACAATTGCAATTGGCTTGGGGATGGGTGCCGATCAGCGACTAATTACATTGATCGGTTTTACCTTTTTGGTAGGAGTGATTTGGATAAAGAACTATTTTAAATCGGCAGATAGCTATTCAAATTTGAATTTCACCATTTTGACGGAGAAGCCTAACATTTCCTTTGACAAGATCGTTGAATCAATATCAACCTTCTGTAAGGACATTGAGCTAAAGCGCTTGGATGAAAATGGGAAATTCCTAGAGGCTTCGTTCTTGGTAGAGTTCAATGATGTAGGGGAATTGAATAAGGTTCGAAATGCCTTGCATGCACTTGATGAATCAATGCAAATTAATTTCTTGGATCATAAGGGAGTTTTCTAGAGATGAAGATAAAGGGCCCAATAGAAGGAAGGTTTAAAGTCATCCGCAGGTTGAGGGATCGCACAGTCCTTAAGAGGTTATTGTTGAGCTTGGTAGGATTAGGTATAGCAGCTATATTGTTTTTTGGGGTATTGGCATATGGAGCCCACTTAAAGAAGATCGGGCAAACACGATATTATAAGCCCGCCTTGTTGCAGATTGCCAGTCTCGATTTTTCCTTTATGAAGAAATATTTAAGAGGGCAGTTCACCAATTTAGATAAGATGAAAGTAGATATAAAGTTCAAACATCTGCTTCGTCTTGATTATTTGAGAAACCAGGCTCTAGAGAAAGGCTATATCTCGGACGATCTAAAATCTGAAGAATTTCCAGCTACTCTGATGTATCGTGGTAAGAAGCATGATATCAAAGTCTCTCTGACCGGTATGATGCCTATGCACATATCTGATCCCCTTAAGTGGTCATTTCAGATAAAGGTGCAGGGAGATGATACCGTGGATGGGATCAAAAGATTTAATTTGCTACTTCCCCATACCAGAGGCTATTTGACAGATTGGCTTGGAATGGAGCTGATGAAGGAAAGAGGTTTAATGGGATTAAGACTGGACTTTGTAAATGTATCTATTAATGGGAAACCTCTAGGTGTGTTTTACTTAGAGGAGCGATTTGACAAGCTACTGGTGGAAAATAACCACCTTCGAGAAGGAATCATATTCAGATTGGAGAATGATTTGGTGGCTTACCGCGAAGATAAATTGCAGCAGGATCCCAATACAAAGCAGCAACTTTTAAAGTTGAAGCAGATGTGGCAGGAAGTGATGTCCGGTGACCTCGACCCAGGTAAATTCTTTGACCTTAGAAAGATGGCCACTCTGTTTGCCGTGACAGATCTGATGAACAATAAGCATGCCTTGTACCGGACGAATTTGCGGTTTTATTTAAATCCAGTCACCGGTCTGGTTGAGCCAATTGCAAGAGAGTGGGGCTCATTGTCAAGGAACAAACCTGGTGATCTTGCCTTGTTTTTGGAAAAGCCAAGGATCGGGACCCAACATGAGGAGATTGCTAGCGATTCGGTCATAAATCTGATCGTGAGTGATCTCGAGTTTAAAAAGTACTATCTGAGAGAAGCAGAAATTATTTCCAATCCGGATTTTCTCGATAATGCCTTGAGCAGGAATGGAGAAAAGTTGAATACACTGGTAAGGAAAGTGTACCGCGATTGGCCATTTTACCAGCTCCCAACCCACACCCTTTATCAAAATCAGTTATACTTCAAGACTGTTCTGGCTGCTGATCTTGATCAACTCACCGCTTACTTTACCAGGAAGGAAGAAAACAGGTTCATCCTGTTTCTACAGAATTTGCAGGATCTGCCTCTTGAGGTTTTAAGCGTTGGATGGCGAGACTCGATTTTCTTTTATCCGGAGGAATCCACCATTCTCACCTCTATGGAAGATAGATCCGGAGAGCCCAGGTATTTCAAGGTTCCAGCGGATATCAGCCTGCATGATAGCCTTATCCCCGAACTGGAGGTGCATTATTCGATTTTGGGCACGGAACAGGGCAGAAGAAAGACCCTGGTGTTCCCCTGGGCGTATGAGGATCGATATGAGTTTTCAGCTAACCCGGTGGCTAAAGAGCCCAATGTGGGTGATTTTGACTTTATAAAGCAAAACCCTGAGAAGGGTGAAATTTGTATACCAGCAGGGAATTGGGTGATCACCAAAGATTTGATAGTTCCACCAGAGATGGAATTTGTTTTGGAGGCGGGGGCTAAAATAGATCTGAAGAACCGGTCAAGGATAATATGTTTTTCTCCGATTTTTTGCAACGGTACGGAGCAAAACCCGGTACAAATATATTCTTCCGATACCACGGGAGAAGGTCTATTGGTGGTGGGGGCTCAGTTGTTATCAAAACTGACATATACCTACTTTGATCATCTCTCAAGACCCATAGAGGATGGATGGCAACTGACCGGAGCAATAACATTTTATGAATCCCCGGTCAACATTATTAATTGTAAATTTTCAAATAATCAAGTGGGAGATGATTACCTGAATATTATCCGCTCTCATTTTCTCATAGATCAAACACATTTTAACAATGTGATGGCAGATGCTTTTGACGCTGACTTTTGTACGGGTACGGTCAGCAATTCTTCTTTTGTAAATATCGGGAACGATGGAATAGACGTCTCTGGAACTGTCCTGGAGGTCAATGAAATCTATATGAATGGAGTAGGTGACAAAGGTCTCAGTGCGGGTGAAGACAGTAAATTAGTGGCAAATGTTGTGGAAATTCGAAATGCCGAGATCGGTGTAACAAGTAAGGACCGGTCACAATTAGAAGTCTTTGATCTGAAATTGCTAAATAGTAAGATTGGAGTAGCTCTTTTTCAAAAGAAATCAGAATTTGGCCCGGCTTACGCATCAATCCAAAAGGTTAATTTGAGTAAATCAGATATACCTTTCCTTGTTGAAGAATCATCGACCCTGATCATCGAGGGGGAAAGGTATTTTTCCGATCGGCATAACGTAAAAGAAATATTATACGGTGTAGAATATGGAAAAAGTAGTAAGTAAGATTAGTGACCAACCTGTGAATCAATCCGGTGACACTACCGGAGCGAAAGCAAAACGGAAAGTATTTAGGAAAGAACGTAAGTATGCAATCTACGAGGTGGATGTTTTCGTGGTAGAAAACCTGATCCGGGCTCATCCTGCCATGTTTTTTAAACCTTTTCCACCTAGATCTGTCAACAATATCTACTTCGACTCCCCCTCATTCCGCAACTATGGTGATAACGTGGTAGGTTCCAAATCAAGAAAGAAGTTCCGGATTCGCTGGTATGGTGACCAGTTTGGATACATTGAAAAACCGGTGCTGGAGGTGAAAATAAAGGAAGGCTTGGCGGGCACAAAAATGCATTATCCGCTATCGTCTTTTACCCTTAAGGAAGGTTTCAGCGAAATGGCTATTTGGGAGGTCTTAAACGAATCTGAGATTCCGGATGAGATCAGAGAATATCTTAAGCATCTTACCCCAACTCTGCTTAATCGATATTATCGGAAATATTTTATTTCAGCAGACCGGAAATTTCGCTTGACACTTGATCACAAGTTGGTTTTTACCAATTTATCAAAGCGCAATAATTATTTTCTCAAGCGGGTGGCTGATCGATCTAAGGTGATTATTGAGATCAAATATGATATCGAACACGATGAACATGTTGACCGGATCAGCAGCTATTTCCCATTTCGAATGACAAAGAATTCTAAGTACGTAAATGGCATCGATCATCTTGATGTTCGTTAAGATTATTAAGATTGAGATCTATTGGTCCCTGTTGCAAAACCCTGGCACTCGTCGAGGGCAATTGATATATGAAGGTTAAGCAGCAATCTAACCATTGGTTTTCTTTCGGAAGATACCAGAACTCTGGCCTTTTCAGAGTACTGAGAATGGTTCTGCTGGGAGCTGCTTCCATTGGTATAGCACTCCTGCTTTTTTTCTCAGTTTTGAAGTATGGAGCTCAACTGAAGCAAATGGGCACCATGGCCTATCTCAAACGAACTGCCATCCAACTTGTCAATCTGGATTTTTCGTTTGTCAAGCATACCCTCGAAGCTCAGGTGCAAGAATTTGAAACGATGAATATCGACATCAAGTTCAAGCATCTGCTCCGGATAGAATACTTGAAGGAACAAGCTCTTGAAACAGGAATCATATCTCCCGAAGCCAAGAATGAGGAATTTCCAGCGCAGATTACGTATAGAGGTATCCCACATGATGTCGATATCAGCCTGACCGGAATGATTGCGATGGCACATCTTAAGAATCCGAATAAGTGGTCTTTTCAGGTAAAGGTAAAGGGTGACAATACGATCGATGGCATGAAGCGCTTTGGATTGTTACTGCCTTCATCAAGGGGATATCTAACCGATTGGCTGGGCTATGAGCTGATGAAGGAGGCAGGACTAATGGGTTTACGTGTAGACTTCATCGATGTCTCGATTAATGGCAAGTCCAAGGGAATCTATTATCTGGAGGAGCGTTTTGACAAGCATCTTGTCGAGAATAATAGACTGAGGGAAGGTGTTCTCTTCAAACTCGATCGGGGGCTTTCAGCCTATCAGGAGACCAAGTTGGCGAGAAATCCTGAAACCAGATCTCAATTGTTGAGAATAAAGCGCATGTGGCAAGAAGTGCAAAAGGGTGAAATGGAAGTAAACCAATTCTTTGATCTCAGGAAGATGGCTAAGGCATTCGTGGTCTGTGATCTGATGAACAATAAGCATCCCCTGGCTATCCAGAATTTGAGGTTCTATTTTAATCCGGTTACTGGTTTAGCCGAACCGATAGCCAGAGAATGGGAGCTATTGGGAAGAACCCAGTTATCCAATCTTAGACTTTTCCCTGAAAAGGCAGTCGATCACGATCGTCATCTGAGATTACAGAGAGATCCTGTGCTACAGATCATCTACGATAACTTGGAGTTCAAGCGGTTCTACCTGGAAGAAGCTGAGATAATGTGCCGGACAGAGTTCCTTGATGCCGTCTTGACCCGTAATGAAGACAAAATAGAGCAGCTCCGGAAGAAAGTTTACCGGTTGTGGCCATTTTATGATTTTCCCACCCAGATCTTGTATGATCATCAGCAATACATGCGCTCAAAATTGTTTCCCGACGATCCATTTCTGTTAGCCAGTCTGGTAGAGAAGGACGAGGACGATCTTGTGTTGAAATTAATCAACAAGCAAGATCTTCCGGTGGAAATATATCATTTGAGTTGGCAGGACTCGCTAAAGATCTATCCGAAAAGTGATGTTGTAGTTGAGCGCAGATGGGATGATGGATTGACCCTGGCGACATTTAGGATTCCACCACAATTGAAAGTGCCCTATGATTTCATAGATGGTTTGGAATTGTGTTACGGAATACTCGGTTTGCAGGCTGAAAAAAGAGTAACCGATGTTCTAACGGATCACTCAGAACCAGCATTTCAGATAGCCAATACTCAAAAGAACAATATCAAGGATCTCGACCACCACAAATTCCTGGAAATAGGTTTAAAGCAGAAACTAATCACAATTCCCCCAGGACATCATATTATCAAAGGAAACCTGGAGTTTCCCCGGGGCTATCAGGTTGAAATCCAGGCTGGTACCGTGTTAGATTTTACCGATCAGGGTGGGTTACAAAGCCTGTCCCCCCTGGTATGTAATGGCACTGATGATCGGCCAATCATAATCTGTTCGTCAGATTCAACGGGTGGGTTCATAGAGATCAGTCACTCAGCCGGAGAAAGATCATATTTCTCCCATGTGAAATTTCAATATCTCGAAGATCCAAATAAGACTGATGATCACTTCGGAATTGTTTCGATTTCGCAATCTGGTGCAGACTTCGAGAACTGCACATTCTCAGGAGGAGATCCTGAGGATTATTACCTCACATTTGTTGAATCTGAATTTCGTATCGATGCTTGTCTTTTCTCCGATATAAGTGGCAGGGCATTGGGCTTGAGGTCTTCTAAGGGTTCGATAGCGAATACCTCATTTTCAAATATTGGATGGTCTGCCATTGAAGGTACGAACAGTGACATTGATTTGGCCCATGTTTTTATGAATCATGTCTTGAAATCAGGAATCAAGCTCGACTCAGAAAGTGTCTTTGCCGGAAGCAGATTAGACCTGCACAATACCTCGGTGGCACTGGAGGCAAATGACATCATCTCACTGGTGCTCACTGATTCTCGTTTGGCTGGAGGCAAGATGGGAATTCTCATTTCGCATCGGGAAGATGCGACTTCAAAACCTCCATTTGTCAAGGTTGAAAGATTCAGTACAGCCGATGTTGAGATTGCATATCGAGTCTCTCCAAATGATCTTACCCTCAATGGAGATTTTTTTACTAAAAATGTCAAACTTCTTGAAGCTCAGACTCTTCGATAATGCAGTGGCAGCAGGAGACAATCGATCGATTTGTCAATGAAGTCAACAACTTTACCAATTAAATTGCGCGTAAAATTCCTGTTTTTCAGTATTTTGCAATAACCTTTTTTTGAACTCAAGACTCAATACCCGAAAATGTCAAGACCCGTCAATTGTCTACGCACTCTTATTTGCGTTTTAGTCCTTTACAGTTCCACTCAAAATACTGTTGCACAACAAGTCCTCCGCGGTCCATATCTACAGATGGGAACACCAAGTAGTATGACAATACGTTGGCGGACGGATTCATTGACTGATAGCCGGGTGAGATACGGCAACAGCCCCGGCACCTTGTTTTCCATGGTTGAAGATACCGTGAAGAAACTTGATCACGAATTAGAGATTTCAGGTCTTGTCTCCAATACAACCTACTATTATGCGGTTGGCAATGCTGTCGGAACCCTTCTTTACGATAGCATTGGTGAGTTTCCCGGCCAAGCAGCTGGTGGAGATTTCGATCATTTTTTCAAGACAGCTCCAGCGGTGGGATCTGATGAGCCCGTATCCATGTGGGTTCTGGGAGATGCCGGCTTGAAGGATGCGAGTCAAAGAGCAGTAAGGGATGGTTTTTACACAGCCAAGGGGGAGCACTTCGACGGAGTGATATTGTTGGGAGACAATGCGTACAACTCGGGAACAGATGCGGAATATCAGTTGGCCTGGTTTCAGAATATGTACGAGAAGACGCTGATCAATTCAGTTCTCTGGCCTTGTCCCGGGGAAAAAGATATCATTAGTGCTAACAGTATGACGCAGACCGGACCCTATTACGATATTTTTACATTGCCGGATAATGCTCAAGCAGGTGGTGTGGCATCTGGAACTGAAGCCTATTATTCTTTTGATTATGCGAATATCCATTTCATCTCTCTGAACACTGAAGATGTGAACCGTGCCACCATGCTGGCCTGGTTGGAGAATGATCTCAATAATACTACCCAGAAATGGATCGTAGCATTCTTTCATAAGCCTCCTTATTACACGATTGATGATTTTCGGCAAGATTTTTTGCCGGTCTTGGAGGAGGGTGGTGCAGATCTTATCCTCTATGCCCATAGACATTTATTTTCGCGATCATTCCTCATGAATGGTCACTATGGTTTTGAAGGTACGTTTGACACGACCACGATGGCATTAGATACTGGAGATGGCAGGCGTGATCAGGATGGTGCCTATAAAAAGCGTCCTGGGATCAATCCGGATACCGGAACAGTCTACGTGGTAGCAGGTTCAGCGGGAAGATTCACTTCCTCCTTGACCAATCATCCTTTCCTGGTCTCTGAGATTGGGGCGCCGGACTTAGGCTCGGTTCACCTCTCTGTTTCCGGCAATGAGATGGACGTGGAATTCATTGATCTGAACGGGACTGTCCGGGATTACTTTGCCATTTCAAAAGGAACTGGTGAATGGCCTGAAGTCAGTTTGACTAGTCCGGTCGATGGCGCCTGTTTTGATACGGTGCAAACGGTAACCCTCTCGGCAAATGCTTCTGACGCAGATGGAGTTGTGTCAAGGGTGTTGTTCTACGTTGATGGAGATTCTATCGGACAGGATGCGACATCTCCTTACTCAATAAACTGGACACCCACTCTCGATGGCACCTATACCATTCAAGCCGAGGCGGTTGACAATGATGGCAATAGGTCGCAGTCAGCGATTAGTACCATAGGAGTAGGGCAGTTTATCAGCTGCGCCAATATCAGCTTGTTTTCCGATGATGCTGAACAAAAAGTGGTATCCGGAACGATGGATCGAGGTGGATCTGATCTAGAGCTGACCACGGATGGTGCAGATGTGCAGCTCGTGGGACTTAGGTTTCAGAATTTAAACATTCCGAAAGGCGCTGTTATTTTAAGTGCTCACCTGCAATTTACCGTCGATGAAACCAATGACCAGGATCCCTGTAATCTGCAAATTTTTGGTGAGTTAAGTCCCAATCCGGCAACCTTTGCCGCTATGATGTTCAACATCGCAAACCGGCCACGCACTGCCGCCAATGTAGCTTGGTCTCCACCTAACTGGACCGTAAAAGCGCTGGCAGGTCCAGAGCAAACAACCCCCGACCTTAAAAAGATTATTCAGGAATTGGTTAATCAGGCAGGATACACAGAGAGTAGTGCCATCGCACTGATCATTGAAGGTATCGGCCGAAGAGTTGCCAGATCGTTCGATTCTGACCCTGAAAAGAGCCCAAGACTTTGTGTGATCTACGACAAATGCATGGATAGCGATGGAGATGGAGTGTGTGATGAAGATGATATCTGTCCCGGTGGTGATGATATGATGGATTATGACGGCGATGGAATTCCCGATTTTTGCGACAGTTGTCCTTATGTCACCTCCGATACGTTGATTATCAATGAGCGCCCGATTCCATCCGGCACCTATCATACTACAACCATTATAAATTCAGCCGGACAGGTTGACAAAGATTCGAATGTCGTTTTCAAGGCTGGAATTTCGATCAATCTTGACACGACCTTTGAGGTGGTGCAAAACGGAGTTTTCGAGGCTCTGATCGAAGGATGCCCTGCGTCCTGCCTCAACGATCCGAACAATGACCAGGATGGTGATGGAGTTTGTGGTGATGTGGATAATTGTCCGTCCACTCCAAACCCAGGTCAGGAAGATGCGGATCTGGATGGCATTGGTGATGTCTGTGATAACTGTACCATGGTGGCCAATCACACGCAAGAGGACGGCGATGCTGATGGCGTGGGCGATGTTTGTGATAACTGCCCCGCCACTGTGAATGCAGGTCAAGAGGACAGCGACGGCGATGGTGTGGGCGATGCCTGCGATAATTGTCCCGCAACGGTCAACTCGGGGCAGGAAGATGGCGATGGTGACGGGGTAGGGGATGCCTGTGACAACTGTCCTACGACGCCGAATGCAAATCAAGCAGATGGTGATGGCGATGGTGTTGGGGATGCCTGTGATAACTGTCCTTCCATGGCCAATGCGGGGCAGGAAGATGCGGATGGCGATGGCCTTGGTGATGTATGCGATGCCTGTCCGAATGATCCGGAAAATGATGTTGATGGAGATGGTGTCTGTGGAG
>JAHELJ010000207.1 GCA_024644235.1 Lewinellaceae bacterium | reverse complement strand
AATCATTGAAATTTACCGAGACGATGGAAATCAGACCATTGTGTTTTTAGATTCTACAACCACTGATGAAGCTGGCATTTTCAACTTAACCCTCCAAGAGCCATTGGATCAATCCAATGCCCTGTTGGCAACAGCGAGAGATTCATCGGGTAATACATCTGAGTTTAGCACACCATTATTGATCACTAATACCAAAGAGTCTACGGTTGGCGTGGAAACAGGTATCCTACAATCCTATCCAAACCCTTCGGACAAATCTACCACGATTACGTTCGATCTCCGTGAATCAATCAAACTGAAATTGTTGTTGTTGGATGGAAATGGTAAAACAGTGAGGGAACTGGTAAACTCTTTGTACGTACCTGGAAAACACTTTTATCATCTAGACACGGTCGATCTCGTAGATGGAGTATATTTCTACTCACTTTGGCTAAATGATAAACTAAAGGAGACCAGGAAAATGGTAGTAGCGCATTAGTCTGGCTAAGAGATACGCAACGAGTCTGTAACTTAGAAGAGTGGCGCGACTCAATCATCATCTGAACAATTTAAAAGATCGGATTATTCTACTGGCCTTGGCAGCTCTATTATCTCAAAACTTGCCTGGCCAAAATGCCGTAGTGTCCGAAAATAAGACCGCTCTGGCAAGTCGATTACTCATTGACAATACCATTCAATTAGATGGATTAGTCAATGAGAATTTTTGGATGACAATTTCTCCAATTGCCGAATTTCATATGAGAGAACCTATCGAAGGAGGGACTCCCACGGAGCAAACCGAGGTCCGCGTTGCCTTCGACGAAGAAAATATCTATCTGGGAATTATTCTGTATGACAGCGAACCCGACCAAATCAAAGCCTTTCTAAAGAAGCGCGATGAAGATCTCGACACCGAGGATAGTTTCACCTGGTTCTTCGACACTTATCTCGATGGCCGGAATGCCTACATGTTCTCTATCAATCCGTTGGGCCTCAAGAGTGATGGTCTCCTCACTACCGGACAAGGCAGCAGTCTCAATAAGAACTGGGATGGGATATGGCATCTGAAAACACACATCGGGCCCTATGGCTGGTCCGCCGAGGTAAAGATTCCTTTTCGTACGCTGAACTTTGACAAAAACTCAAATCGTTGGGGAGTAAACTTTCAAAGGGTCATCAGGCGGAAAAACGAAGAAGTGATATGGACAGGGCACCGGCTCAACCAAGGTATAGAACGACCACAAGATGGAGGGATTCTTGAAGGTCTAACGGGGATCAGTCAGGGTATCGGATTAGAAGCTAAGCCATTCAGCACATTAAAAAATGAAAAAGTTGCAAACCAAAAAAGCGAGACTCGCTTTGATGCCGGCCTTGATGTCAACTACAATATCACACCCAATCTAAAGGCCTCATTTACGCTCAACACAGACTTTGCAGAAACCGAAGTCGACGATCGCGAGATCAACCTGACCCGGTTTCCCTTGCAGTTTCCTGAAAAGAGAGATTTCTTTCTTGAAGGTGCAGGCATTTATTCATATGCCCCAAGAAGTGGGATAAATCCGTACTTCAGCAGGAGAATTGGCCTGCAGGGAGGACGCCCAATACCTATCTCTTACGGTGCCCGGCTGCTCGGTAGAATTGGCCAGACTGATTTGGCTTTACTCCAAGTCCGCACCGGCGAGACAGATGCCATCCAGCCGGAAGATTTTACTGTGCTTCGGCTCAAGCAAAACATCGGTAGTGAAAGCACGATTGGTATTTACTACACTCGAAGATCAACCCAAGACGGATCTTCGTTGCCTGAGCCGCTGCAAGATCGTCATACGGTAGCCACTGATCTGGAATGGAATACCTCTCGTTTTCTTGGCGATAAAAACCTGCAATTTCAAGCCTTCCTGGCTCTACACAATTCGCCCTCTGCGCTCAATGATGAGACAGATGTTTGGGATAGATCTTCGCGAGGCATTCGATTTAATTATCCCAACCGGCCTTGGTTTGCCCATTGCTCCTACCGTGAATTTGGCACGCACTACAATCCCGCTGTGGGCTTCAATCCGAGGAATGGATTTCGGCGGGTTGAACCAGCCATTGGCTATGCCCCTCTCTTCGAGAAAAGTCAAGTAATTCGTTCTGTAACCTGGCGGGTACTCTACCAGAACCTTTGGGATCTCGATTTCAAGTTGCTCACTCAACTACTAAGACTTACCATGGGTGATGTCACTTTCGAATCTGGTGAACGAGCAAGTCTTCAATTGTTACGAACTTACGAGCGGCTGGAAAGTCCTTTCGACATTTTACGGGATGGAAGTATAATCATCCCAGTAGACGAATACATCCACTGGACCGCCGAACTGGAGTTAGGCACGGCTCCCTACCGAAAGATTGTGGGAGAAGCCAGATTCCAGCAGGGCGGATTTTGGGGCGGGGACCGCACCATATATGATTTGGAATTAACCGTAAGACCACTCGCTGGATTGAATCTGAGTATCGAATTCACCCACACCGCCGTCGATCTGGATCCAGGCAGTTTCAAAACCGATCTTTTTCAGTTTGAGGGAGGCTTTGATATCACTCCTGAAATATCCTTCTTTAGTATCATCCAATATGACAACCTCAGCAAAGAGATCGGGATGAACCATCGTTTCCACTGGATCGTGACCCCTGGCACAGATGTTTTTGCTGTTTTCAACTACAATTGGCTTTACGTTCAGGGAGATTACCGCCTGCTTGATCGGAGTTCGATCTTAAAGATCAACTACACGCATCG
>JAHELJ010000088.1 GCA_024644235.1 Lewinellaceae bacterium | reverse complement strand
CACCCACCGTGATGAACAGTTTTTTATCGGGAGTAATCATCAGACGGCCACCGGCACTGATCGGAAACGATGGAATGCTATCCAATATAGTTACAGGCGAAGCCAACGTCTGATCTGAATATGTGTACCTGGAAACGGACAACACAATTTCGTCATCCAAGTACCTGGTATAGCTCAGAAATACGAAAGGATCAGTGTCAAAGTTGGGATGAAGAGCGATACCCAGTAAACCCACCTGAATTTCATTTGCCAAGGAATCCAAAACCAGTAAGTTCGTCAAAGACTTTGAGTGCAGATCCAGTTCACTAACAACACCCTTCTTTTGGGTGAAAAAGATTCGATCCATACCATCTGTCGCCAATTGCCAGGGAATCTGAAGGCTGTCTGCAAAGACAACTGTGTCCAATTGAATGCCTCCGTCTTCAAGTCTGGGAGTAGTATACTTCAAAGTTGATTCTGAGTGCCGTTCACACCCCCACTGAAGACATAGTATGGAAAGACAAAGTGTCCAGACTGGTTTGAAATACATATTACAAAGATATCCGGCTAGGTGTTACTATTGAAACCTGCACCCACTCAATTTGTAGCAAATGGGGTAATGACCGAATATTTTGACCACTGGTGTAATCTCTTTGAGAATTGGATTAGATTTCTAGGGTTGCATCCTCTTTTGCCAGAAAGACCTTAAAGTCCCATTGCCCATTTACATGCTGACTATAGAGGCGCTCCAGGTCTTCATCGGAATGACTGGGATCATGATGAAAGAGCTCCAGTCTTTTAACCCGGGCCAATTCGGCGAAGGCCAAAGCATGGTTTATGGAGCTGTGTCCCCATCCTTGACGTTCAGTGTATTCTTCATCAGAATACTGGGCATCATGGATTAGCATGTCGGCATTTTGCGCCAACGCAAATCCGGAAGTCCAGTCGGGGCTTTGAGGGAAGTGCCTTGCTCCCAAGGCAGGTTCATGATCCGGCAAATAAGCTACCACTTTGTCGCCGTCAGAGACTCTAAAACCCAAAGTGGGGCCTGGATGCAGGATAAAGTTTGTGGCAACGTAAAAAGGTTCGATATAGAATGTTTCTTGAGTTACCTCATGAATATGCAGAGTGCAATTGAAATCTCTAATTCGTACAGGAAACAATGGTGGTGACAGATACCGGTGCAGTCGCATTTTCAGAGTGGCTGAAGTGCTTGGTGGACCCCACAGGTGGATCTCGGCCTGTGGGTCAAAGAACATGTTGAAGAACCCGAGTCCCTGGATATGATCCATGTGAAGATGGGTAAGCAGAATATGAATATCACCAAAGTCCTTGTAGTACCCTTGATCTGCCAGTCGGCGTATTCCGGAACCAGCGTCAAGGATAAGTAGCGTTTGATCTTTTTCGATCGAGACACAGGGGGTGTTGCCCCCATATACCTGCGTCTGAGCTCCCACCGTTGCAATGGATCCGCGAGTGCCCCAAAATACTACCTTCATACATCCTCCTTTTTCCAAAATATAGCCAGTGCCCCCAGGAAGCGATTAGCTTCACCAATCAATGGAAGGCTCGTCACATACAAATGATGCTTTATGCCGTTTAGGGATTCCAGCCAAAGGGTAGTTTGTGCAGGTACCTGATGTGCCAATGACCGGTAAAGTGGTAACTCCTCTCTAGGGATCAGTTCTCCATTGTCGTCCTGGATCTTAAAAATCGTGCTCCACACCTCCACCGGCATTGGGCCCGTTTCTTCAAATCGTTTCCCTAAAATTTCCTCTGCCGGTTCGTTATAAAATATAAGATCACCCTTCGTGTCGACCAGGAAAATCGGTATGCTCAGGCAATCAGCAAGTTGTCGGCTAAGGATTACTTCAATCTCCTTTACAGCCATGGTACATGTTTTGGCCAAACGTTACGAAGAAGATAAGCATTTATCCCTGCTTCTGCTGATTATTGCCAGTCAACCTTTGGTAATGTTTTGAGGATTTTCGACAAACGATCGTCTAATGTCTAACCACCTTTAGCCATGATTTTGCTTATGCTGTCCTCTTGCTCAACAAGATCAAAGAACGAATGCAAGTACAAAGCAACTTCATCTCTATGCTCCCCAGTAAGCCAGTGAAATTCGTTGATGATTCGAAAGATCTCAGACTTTTTTTCAAGAAATAGATTTACTGTCGAACTCAGATCGTCAGTTGGCCGGCCCCGGTATTGCCAAAAGCGATCTCGTACCTTTTTGATAGGTAAGGATGGGTACGGTACGGCGTAAGGAGCATTTACCAGACCACAATAATCAAAGTCATAGGGTACAGGGATGGGGAGCGACTCATCACTGAGGGTGATAAATTTTATGTTATGCCTCTGCGAAAGGTTCCAATCGGTGTTACCAACCATATATTGGAACAGTACCATGGTTTGATATGCTTCCTTTCTGATCTGCTGTATGTCAGAATTTTCATTCTTCATGATCGTTCCACCCACCCTACTTGCCATTTCATCATCGTCTTCAATGAGGAAGCCATACCGGGAAAAATGATCCTGTTCGGTCTCATACCTGATTCGGGATAATTGAACTTCGAAAGCAAATGGTGTAAGTACACGATAAAGTTTGTAAACCAAGTACTCTTTAAGCACAAGCTCATTGGTAGTATCCTGCTGGTCGCAATGTGTAACTATCTTGTACTTTTTATAGGGGCCCCACCGGGTGGTAAGGGAGTCTGGCAAGTGCAGGTGAAGTGGAGGAAAAGTGCAGATCTTTTTTCGGGTGATCCCTCGCGATGCAAGCCTCACAGGCATTGAAGTACCTGCCAACGTGAGATTAGCTTTTATCTTTTCTTCATCTTCACGATGAGTGATAAGTTCTTCCAAGCTAAAAGACAAGACTATCTGCAGGAGGCTATCAGTTTGAACCTTGGCCAAGAAACCGGGGCCACTTTTTGTGCGGCCTGATGTATCTCCATTACTGCATGCAAGAAGAACAGCCAGTGAGAAAACAAAGAAGATAAAGTAAAATACATGCCTGTATTTGAGCGTAAGTTGCAACCCCTCTTTTAAACTTTGTGCGTGCCTCAAAGACGTTTCTTCTTACCGGTTTGGTCAATTTCAAAATAATCACCCTCGATGATGGCCAAAGCCTTGAGAGTCTGTTCAGCTTGTCCATATTTCTGTTTCACGTCAATGGCCACCAGTTTTCCGTCGTAATATGATCGTACTTCAGGTACAAGAGTGTGCCCAACGATCATCTGGTCACATTGATAGAATGTCAAGATCGAATCCAATCCAGTTTCTGCTGGCATGTTGATTACCCAACCTCGATACCAGAATGGTCCTTGCATGCCATATAATCGGTCCAATTTTAAGCTATCCAATCCGGAGGTATCTGGATTCATGAGAGATTGCGAGACAGTTTCGTTGATCTCTTCCATCGGCATCTTCAGTTCAAGCAAGGATGGGCTAATTCCAGCATGTGAAAATAGAGTAGATCCAATGGAAATCACCGCGGGTTTTTGACGGAGCCAGGTACCGATCACAGTATGTTCTCCATAACGGTCCTGGTAGGAAATGCCCGTCTCCAACATCTGGGCTTGATATTTGGGGTGAATGTACCTGAGATCTCCATTGAAGATCATGATCTCATGATTTCCCAGGAGAACATGAACACGGCCACCGGCATTTGAGGCTTCTGCCTCCAGTTTATAGAGGTGCCAAAGTAAAGGCGACACGTCTGGTCCGCGATCAAATAAGTCTCCTAGCATGACCAAATGTCCTGTCCTGAAGATCCAATTACCGTTGGAGTTAATGACTTTGTTTGCTTCCAGAATGCCCCGAAAGGCTTTATAGTCACCTTCTACGTCCGAAATCACTATGATATTTCCTGCTGCTGGGTAATAAGCTTTCTGCTTCTCTTCGGTCTGAGGTCGAATAGTCACATAAAATGGATCCGTGATTGGGTTATGTACCTTCACACTCCTATCTCCCCATTGCGTTCTGGTAGTCCAGATACCCCTGACTTTCTGGAAATAATTTAAGTACAGGCCTTTATCACTTCTGATGACAACCGGCCCGTCATTGTAGTCCGGATTGTATTTCATTGTTCCAGTATTAGCAGCACAAGCCACAAACACTACTAGTAAGATATGTAGCCACCGTGAATTCAAATACGTTAAGTATTCCATTTTATGCACATTGCGAATCACTAAATATATTAACAAACTTAGGTCTGAAGCAATCTAAATCAAACGGCGAAGAAAGGCTAATCCCAGAATAGGTCCCAGGACTAAGACTATCAGTACATTTTGTAAATCAAATTGCAGAGCCAGGAATCCCACTACCTGCAAACTCACAATGGTAATGGTAAATCCAATACAATTAGTGATGGTCAAAGCTGTTCCAATGTACTCCACAGGTGCTGTTTGGGCTACCAGAGTGGAGAATTGCGGTGAATCTCCAATGACACATATACCCCAGAGCAGCATGATGCCGATAAATGAGACCAAATTCCATTCAAGAAGAAAAAGGGATAACACACAGCAACAACCCGAAATCGCCAGCTGCCAGAATGCCACCCGGGCACTACCCAATCGGTTTGCCAAAAGACCACCACCAGAACAACCCAGGGCACCGACGGCGATTATGATAAAAGACCAATAGGACTCGGGAAGAACCTGGGAGTTGATCCTGTTGTACTCAGCGATTACCAATGGTATGAAGGCCCAAAATGAGTATAATTCCCACATATGGCCGAAATAACCAAACGCAGCCGAGCGAAAATTTCTGACGCGGAAGATCTCAATGAAGGCGGTGAGGCGCAGTCGAGAATCCCTTGACCGGTGGGGACCATCAGGTACCAAAAAAAATAAAGTGAATCCGCCAATTACAGCTAGTACTGATATTGATGTCAGAACCATTTGCCACGAATAGGAGCTGCCCAACGACCTGACGAGGTGGGGAAATGCAGTCCCCAGCACCAATGCTCCCAATAAGAATCCCAGAGCCTTACCTAATTTTTCAGCATACCAATCTGCAGCGATTTTCATTCCCACCGGATAAATACCCGCCAAAAAAAATCCGGTTAGGAACCGGTATATCCATAATGACAGCGTGCCCACAGGTAAAACAAAAATCAATATGTTGAATAGGGCAGCTAAAATCGATGAAGTCAGAAAAACTTTAGTCGGAGAATAACGGTCAGCAATAGACAAAGTGGCAAAAACCAGTGTTCCCGCGATAAAGCCAAACTGAACAGCCGAAGTCAGGTCACTTACCGCTTTGTTTCCAAGATCAAAGGCAAGGCTAAGGTCTGCTAGGATGGCATTACCCGCAAACCAGAGCGAAGTACCTGCAAACTGCGCAAAAACGATAACCGGCAGGATATACCATGGTACCGAAGGAATGCTTTTCATTTGGCCCCTTTTCTATCCATCGGATACATTTAGCCTGCAAATCTACGCTGAGGCACACCCTCAACTAAAGTCTCTACGCGAAAGACATAGCCTGCTGTAGGATGGTCACTTTTAAGCCGATCCGACAGGGCAATTTGAGAAGTCGTAATAAACAACGTGCTGAGGTTTGGACCACCGAAACAGCAGCTTGTGGGATGCATTACCGGTAGTTTGACTTGTTCGATTTCCGAGCCATCCGAGCCATAATGGACCACTTTGCTGCCACCGTAAAACGCGATCCAGAAGCCACCGTCTGTATCAGCAGCCATACCATCGGGAAATTCAGTATGCTCAAACTGTATGTGGATTCGCCTGTTTGAGATTTGGCCGGTTGTGCTGTCGTAGTCGTATGCGAACACTGCATGTTGCAATGTGTCGATAAAGAAGTATGTTTCCCCATCACCACTCCAGGTCATACCATTGCTGATGAAAAGATTTTGCTCTAAGAGGGTAATGGAGTGATCTTTATGTAAGGCAAAAAGTTTCCCTAGCCTGTCCACCCCGTCCCAACTCATTGTGCCTGCCAGAAATCGACCGTCAGGATCTATTGCACCATCATTGAATCGAACCTCAGGATTGTCTTTCTCAGCATTCTCTTCCAGCAGTTCCAATCTATTTGCGTCCAAATCGAAAAAACCAAACCCATCCCGCACCGCTACTACCAATCCACCTTGCTGCCGCAATGCAATAACCCCCACTGGTTGTCCCAATTGATATGTCTCAATCTGACCATTAGCAATATGGGCTCTATGCACCTTACCCTGTATTAGATCAACCCAAAAAAGTTCTTGGTTGATGGGATCCCAAACGGGTCCTTCTCCGTGCTCGGCCCGAATATCAAAGACTGGTTCAGCGATCAGCAATAGTTAAAGTTTTAGGACCTAAGAATGTTCACTATCTTTTTCCCTTTGTTTCCAAAGTAAACATTCCCCATGAAAAAACTGAGATCACAGGATTGGTTTGGCAAAACGCATAAGGATGGATTCATCTACCGGGCCTGGATGAAAAACCAGGGTATTCCCGATGATGAATTCAGAGATAAGCCGGTGATCGGCATTTGCAACACCTGGTCAGAGTTTACTCCCTGCAATGCGCATTTCCGCGAATTGGCTGAATCGGTGAAAAAGGGTGTCCTTCAAGCTGGTGGAGTACCATATGAATTCCCGGTAATGTCATTGGGCGAGACCTTAATGAAACCGACTACTATGCTTTACCGCAATCTAATGAGCATGGACGTAGAAGAGTCGATCCGGGCCAATCCGATGGACGGCGTTGTTCTGCTTTGTGGCTGTGATAAGACTACCCCCGCTCCTATCATGGGTGCCTGCAGTGTCGATTTACCAACCATGGTGGTTTCTGGTGGGCCAATGCTCACAGGTAAATATGAAGGAAAAAATATCGGTACATCTGATGTATGGCGTTTTGCGGACCAGGTTCGCAAAGGAGAATTTAGCCAGGAAGAATTTCGCGAGGTCGAGGCGTGTATGTGCCGCAGCAGGGGACATTGCGCAGTGATGGGCACAGCTTCGACCATGGCTTGCATGGTCGAGTCACTTGGTCTGTCCTTGCCTGGCAATGCCGCCATCCCGGCAGCAGATTCAAGAAGGAAAGTGTTGGCTCAGTTTTCCGGTCGTCGCATTGTAGAAATGGTTAAAGAGGACCTTCGGTTGTCACGGATCCTATCCCGGGAAGCCTTTGAAAATGCGATCAAGATCAACGCAGCGATAGGAGGTTCCACCAACTTTGTGGTTCATCTGCTGGCCATTGCCGGACGAATGGAAGTGCCGCTGGATCTCGAAGATTTTGATGCACTAGGCAGTCAAATCCCTTTGTTGGTGAATTTGCAGCCTTCTGGTGAGTTCTTTATGGAAGACTTTTATTATGCAGGAGGTCTACCCGTGGTAATTAAAGAGATGAGAGAGCATTTGCACAATAATGCCATTACCGTAAATGGAAAATCGATTGGTGAGAATAACAATAATGCCAAGTGTTTTAGCCCTTTCGTGATAGCCTCGATAGACAAACCTTTTCAGATGGCTTCGGGAATCGCTGTGGTAAAGGGAAATCTATGTAAAGATGGAGCTATTATCAAACCCTCTGCTGCCACTCCTGCTTTGATGAAGCATCGTGGACCAGCGTTCGTCTTTCAAGATATCGAAGACTATCATGCACGTAAAAACGATCCGGACCTTGATTTGGATGAAAATTCGGTACTGGTACTGAAAAATGCCGGCCCCAAAGGATATCCTGGAATGCCGGAAGTGGGAAATATCGGATTGCCAAAGAAAATGTTAGACGCCGGAATAACCGATATGGTCAGGATTTCAGACGGCCGGATGAGTGGCACAGCCTTTGGCACCGTGTTCTTACATGTGGCTCCGGAATCGGCCGAAGGTGGTACCCTGGCCCTGGTGCAGGATGGCGATATGATTGAAGTGGATGTGGCCGCTCGCAAATTACATTTGGAAGTGTCTGACCAAGAGCTGGAACACAGGAGGTCTAATTGGAAAGCACCTGATCTGGGCTTCGATAGGGGTTATGTGGGCCATTACATCAAACACGTGCAGCAGTCCAACTTAGGGGCTGATTTGGATTTCCTCCGGGGCAAGTCAGGCAGTGAAGTATCGAGAGATTCGCACTAAGGAACTGATAAAGAGGCCGGTTGGAGGTTAAATCCAGTGCAACAGGAACACTACCAACATGTACGGAGGTGACAGGTAATCTGATAAAGACTTGATTATGAAAGTATGTGTCTATTGTGCTTCCAGCGCCAAAATCGCAGATGAGTATTTTAAGGCTACTGAGGCAGTGGCCAGAGAGCTCGTGCAGAATGATATTGAAGTAATATTTGGTGGAGGAGCTACCGGGTTAATGGGTCAACTTGCTGATACCGTATTGAAGCATGGAGGAAAAATCAAAGGTATCATGCCTCAATTCATGAACGAGATCGAATGGGCACATCGAGGGGTACCGGACTTTGAATTTACCGAAACCATGCATGAGCGGAAGGCCAAATTCCTGGAAGGTATCGATGGTCTGGTAACACTACCCGGTGGTAGCGGCACCCTCGAGGAGCTGCTGGAAGCCATTACTCTAAAACGACTTGGACAATTTAGCAAACCTATTGTGATCTTGAATACCAACGGATACTACGACCCCCTTCGACAGATGCTTGAGAGGTCAGTGACTGAGAATTTTATGCATGAAAAGCATCTGGAATTATGGCAGTTTGTTTCGTTTCCCCACCAGGTTGTTCCTACACTGAAAGGTACAAATGAATGGGATGAAGACGCTATTAATTTTGCCACTCACAAGTAGTAGTGTATCAATTCACTCGACCTGATACTCCACTTTAAAGTCCTCTTTTTCTATCAGATCATAAAAGGCCTGCAGGTAATTAATACATTCTCTACGTTCTGCTTTGGGAAGGAGATCGAAATTGTTGATCACTTCGTAAAACCGGTCCTTCTTTTCTAAAAACACTTTAACGGCCTGATAGAGGTAAGGTTGATTATCCTCAAAGCCCAGGTAGATTCGCTCTACATCCCGTTTGTCTTTAAACTGAGCATATACATACGAGGCCTGGACGAAAGGCGCAAAATCGAAGTCGAATGCCACCGGCACCATTTTATCATTTTCCTTACTGTTGATCATCAGCACATTTCTCAAAATCTTCAAGTTCATGTCCTTGTTTCCGACCATGTATTGAAAGAGAGCAATTTGCTCATACAACAAGGGATCTATGGTGGAGTGATGTGGATTCAGGTCCTTGTTCTCCTTTCCACCAAGACGCTGAGTGAGCTCTTTGGTGCTTTCGATCAAGAAGCCCACATTTTCAATTTTGGCTTCACTATCCACGTCTTTATAGATGATAGGAAACAGTTTTACACGATAGCTTTTATCAGTAAGTTCCTGATATAATTGATAGACAAGATATTCTCGCAGCACCGCATTTCTCCCATCCTCAGCCTCTTTACAGTGCGTCACCAGTTTATAGTTGTCACGCTTGCTATTTAACCCCAATGCTTTCAAATCTTTCTTCCTGAAATTGAGACGCAAGGGGGGAAATTCACACTTGATTCTCCGAAACTTTCCTCTAACAGAGACCTTGGTGGCAAAGGTTATCTGAGTGCTATCTAACAGGGTCACGGTAAACAGTCCCTGTTGCTCTTTAGTTGAAAACTTATTTGCATCGAGCGAATCCAGATCAGTAGTAACTATGACATAAGCCACGTCCATGTCGAAGAAGTAGTCAAAAAATGTGATCGAAGAATCTGGAATCGGGGTCGTCTGTGCTAAAAGGGGTGCTTTTGCACTAAGGATGACTAATAACGCTATGGTTACTATCTTACTCATATTGCAGCTCATTGAATTCAAGTATTCTCCTGTCATATAAAAGACGTGTCGCACCTACAGAAATTAGCTTGGAATCGAAAATCGTTCCCAATAATTCTACCAATACATGAAATTAAACTATCAATTCAACTTGTTTCGAGTTATTTCTAGTCCGACCCCTAGCGAATTATTCCGTAGCATCATCTAAGGCCGTAATTATGTTCACTTGCTTCTTCATTCCGATCGGTAGCCGGCGGTGGTTCCGGTGAAAGGAGAGAGATCCGGTGATAAAGATCATCTGTCATCTGAATATTCATGGAATCTATTGAGGCTTTCAATTGGACCGGATTTCTGGCTCCAATGATCGGAGCGGTCACAGATGGGTGGGCTGCCACCCATGCCACGGCCAGCGCTACCGGGTCAAGTCCTTCATTCTTGGCGAGTTGGTCAAACTCACTTGCCACGTAGTAGATCCAGTCTGCACCGTACCTGATTTGGTACATTTTGTTTTCAACTAATCTTCCAGCCTCGGGTTTTTTCTCAGGTCCGTATTTGCCACTCAGAAGGCCGCCTCCCAATGGACTGTAAGGAATTACACCAAGGTTTTCTGAAGATGCCATCGGAAAAAGTTCCACCTCAGCTTGTCTTTTCACCAGATTGTACATCGGTTGAATACATTCAAAACGGGCCCAGCCTTTCTCACTCGATATGCCAAGAGACTTTGCCACTTGCCAGGAAGCGAAGTTACTGGCCCCCAGATAAAGTACTTTGCCCTGCCTGACCAGATCATTCAATACTCCCAGTGTTTCTTCAATCGGAGTACGAGCATCGAAGCGGTGAATAAAATACAAATCAATCCGGTCAGTCTGGAGCCTCTTGAGACTGCCTTCTACAGCCTGCATGATATGATATCTGGAGGCTCCCATTGCGTTCACATCATCACCCATCCGAAAATATACCTTGGATGTGATGAAAACTTCATTGCGGCAATCTTTGATCAATTTACCCAGAATGATTTCTGAACCTCCTTTCTCATACACATTGGCACAGTCAAAAAAGTTGATGCCAGCATCACGACATTGGTTAAACATCGCCTTCGAGGTAGATTCATCTGCGATTCCACCAAAGGACATGGTGCCGAAACAAAGTGATGACACCAATACACC
>JAHELJ010000206.1 GCA_024644235.1 Lewinellaceae bacterium | reverse complement strand
CCGGCTCTTTCAATATCGGACCTACTGACAAAACGGGCCGGGACCTGCGGGCAAAGGGAAGACTGCAGTATGTAGGGAAACCGTATTTGCAATTTGCTGAATCGGGCGAGTTCTTCATGAAAGCAGGAGCCGATGCCCCGGAGAATTTATTGGCTTATTCGGATTTTGACGGGGACTTCGCAAGCGATGGTCATAAGGACCATTTTGTCAAAACCTGGGAGCCTCATGTGAAAGACTGGCAGGCAGGCGATCCTACCTGGCAGAATGGCAAAGGAAAAGGGCTCATTGGAGCAATGAATTATCTGGCATCTAAAGGGATGAATGCCTTCTCATTTCTGCCCATGAATATCGCTGGCGATGATCAGAATGTATTTCCCTATATATCCTACGACGTTTACGACCGGATGGATGTCTCCAAGCTTGATCAGTGGGAGATCATCTTTGAGCATGCCGATCGACACGGAATGTTTCTTCATTTCAAGACTTCTGAGGTGGAGAATCAAGGCTTGTTGGATAATGGAGATCTGGGAGTACAGCGAAAGTTGTATTACCGGGAGTTGATCGCGCGGTTCGGCCATCACCTGGCACTTAATTGGAACATTGGTGAAGAGAATGGGAAGTGGTTGGCACAGCATCCGACCCCATTTCAGACAACCACCCAGCGTCTTGCATGTGCCCAATACTTTTACGACAACGATCCTTACCAACATCATATCGTGATCCACAATGGTCAACCATTTTATGATTTGCTAGGACCTGAATCGAAGTATACCGGACTCTCCATCCAAACCAACCGGGAGGACTTTGCCAATGTACATTCCGCAGTGCTCAAATGGAGGAAGCTTTCTCTGGAGACAGGGAAAAACTGGGCCAATGCTGTCGACGAACCAGGTGATCACCGCTATGCGGTGGTGCCAGACGATGTGGATCCTGATCATGACGATGCTCGTCAGAATGCACTATGGGGAGCCTTGATGGCTGGTGCATGGGGAATCGAATGGTATTTCGGTTACGAGCACCGTGAATCTGACTTGACCTTGCAGGATTGGCGCAGCCGTGATAATATGTGGTCACAGAGTTTCCATGCTTTGAAATTCTTCTCAGAGAACAAAATTCCATTCTGGGATATGGAACCCATGGATGAGCTCACAAGCGACCCCAACGACTACGTGTTTGCACGTAAAGGTGATGTGTATGTGATCTACCAGAAATCTGGTATCAAGGACGTAGCGAAGATACCTGGGGTAAACGGGGTGTTTGAAATAACATGGTACAACCCACGCTCCGGTGAGTACGAAGTGAGAGGCGAAGAGTTGATTGCCAATGTTGGGCTGACGATCGGTACGCCACCAATGGATCATCAACAGGACTGGGTACTTCTGGCGAGAAAGAAGTTTTCGGATGTCTTTTCGGGACGTGATTTCAGCGGATGGTACCTTTATCTACGGGATCGCCCGAGGAATGACGATCCGAAAAATGTATTTCAGGTCAGCGATCAGATGCTTCACATTTCTGGTGAAGAATTCGGCTATATGATGACCGAAAAGATCTACAGCAATTTTTATCTCAAGCTGGAATTCAAATGGGGAGATAAGAAGTGGCCGCCCCGCCTAAATCAGAAACGGGACAGTGGTATCTGCTATCATGTGCCGGAAGGCACCACTGACAAGATTTGGCCCAAAAGTCTTGAATGTCAGATTCAAGAAGGGGATGTGGGTGATATCTGGTTGATCGACAGCACTACGGTTCGAATGACAAACGGTCTCCGAACCCAACCGAAAAACTTTCAGCGGATCGTCAAGATGCGGGATGCGGAAAAGCCAAATGGAGAATGGAACACGGTAGAGGTCATTTCTATCGATGGGCATAACCGTCACATTGTAAACGGAGTGTTAGTGGCTGAATCATTTGAGGCCAGTGAGCGAGAGGGTCGCATCCTTATCCAATCGGAAGGTGCTGAAGTCTTCTACCGAGACATTCAGATCAAAGAATTGTAGACGCTATGAAGAGAGAACACAAGATTGCAGTTATACCCGGAGATGGCATTGGCAGAGAGATTGTGCCTGCGGCCATCCAACTTGTGAAAGTTGTGGCTGAAAAAAGGGGGTTTGAGATCGTGGAACAAACATTCAACTACGGAGCGCAGCACTTCATTGACACTGGCTCTTTCATGCCTGATTCCGCTCTCGAAAAGCTGCAGCAATTCGATGCCATCTTGTTCGGCGCTGTGGGATTGCCCGAAGTTGATGATCGTTTGCCTTTTCGTGATTTTACTAACAAAGTGCGGACAGCATTCAAGCAGTACGCCAACTACCGCCCGGTGCGTTTATTCCCGGGGATCAAGAGCCCCCTACGTGAAAAGACTGCACGAGAGATCGATTTTGTGATCATCCGGGAAAATAACGAAGGAGAATTTGTGCAGAATGGCAGGCTGCTTTACCCGGACAAGCCGGAAGGATTGGCCACGGATACTAGCGTATTTACCCGGGCGGGGATTGAAAGAGTCGCACATTATGCATTTCGCCTTGCCGAAAAGCGACGCTCAAAACTTACAAATGTTACCAAGTCCAATACCCTGATCTATACTCTGGGTTATTGGGATCGAGTGATTGAAGAAGTGGCCAGTCAGTATCCAGCGGTAGAATATAAAAAGATGTACGTCGATGCTGCGTCGGCAAATTTTGTACTTCATCCGGAATACTTTGATGTGATCCTTACCACCAATATGATCGGCGACATTCTTAGCGATCTAGGTGGTGCCATC
>JAHELJ010000087.1 GCA_024644235.1 Lewinellaceae bacterium | reverse complement strand
CACAAGCACAGATACCAATGGGAATATCGACATTACTCCTAATGGAACAGGAGAAGTAAACATCTCTAAGGTTGATATAAATGATGGTGTCATTGATAGTACCGTAATCGGTGGAACTACCCCTGCTGCCGTGACTGGAACGAATGTATTAGCATCTACCTCGATTGGTTACACAACTGGTAACGGAGGAACGGTGACTCAATTAACAGATATTAATACAGCCGTTACGCTAAACAAGACATCAGGAACAATTACATTAGTTGCCCACGATTTTGTTCAAAATCAAGTTGATTCCTTTACTTTAAACAATACAACCATTTTGGCGACTGATGTAATTATACTATCGCTACAAGACGGTAGCGAAAGATTAAGTGCTACGGTAACGGACGTTGCCAGTGGCAGTTGTCAAATCACCCTTAAGAACGGAACTAATAGTGCTACGGGCAGTATTACCGTAAAAATAAACTTTGCTGTAATTAAAGCAGTCAACAGCTAATGTCAGTACCACAAAGAGCTAACCGATTCCGTGGAACAGGTCGTATCATTGCAATACAGCCTAGTTCTGGTACACCGACTACTGAGTTCGAGTCCTACCAGATCCAGAGCGAAGGCTTGCCAGCATCAGCAATTCACGTTGATAACCCGATACTTAAACCAGGAACTAGTACAGCACTAGGCACTAGTGCAACCTTCTTTGAGCCAACGGAGACGTATCGTGACGGATCAGACGCTCCCGTGTATTCACAATTAGTAATCAATACTAGTAACAATGACTTCAGCACCCCAAGAAAGATCAGCGGGTATAATGAATACTTTACAGTTACTGACCCAGGCGAGATGGGAACTCAAGGTTTCTTTGCTTTTGCCGACAGTAGTGGCTCGGCCTCCAGGACTCCTCGTGCGATTACTCAGCCCCAGACATATCCAAGGGAGGGTTTGGTTGAGGTGTTTATAACTACTTCCAGCGATGCTGATGCCGTAGTAGCATACAATGATGAGAATGTTAGTTGGTGTGCTATTTCATTTACGGATTTTTACTCAAGAGAAGCTGATAATTCAGCATCCCAATCAGCATCGTACAGAACATTTAATAAATATTTAAGATCCCTCGATGCCACGTTTCCAGCTTCAGGTACAACTGATTCAACTACTCTTGGTGTTTTCCGAGCAATAGCAACCAGCACGGCAACTGGAGATACAAGTTATACTACAACTGGTATATTTAGATCCAAGGTTGTCCCCTTCCTCCGCAAGTCGGACGGGACTCAGTTGTTCTTAAAAACAAACGTAACCTTCTCATAGGGTGGCAGATCTTTCTCTCATAAATGCTGCGACTCAGTTCGAGCCAACGCCAGTACCAAGCATTGCTGACATATATTTTAACGCAGTAAATATATCGAGTGACCCTATGGGCGTGGGTTCAGATGTTGATTTTCAAGTAAGCAATCAAGGACAAGTCGGAGAAATAGTAAATGCTATTTATCTTATATCTAGAACGGGGGCTGGTGTTTTTGTTTCTAGGTCAACTATACTTAAGGACTTCGATCCGCAAAATGACGACAACTGGAGTATAGAGATACCTATTGTTTCGGGTGCTTGGGATACGGCTGGTACGATTACTTTTGCTGACCAATCGGACCTGTATGACAACACAGGAAGTAGCCAAACAAAAGCAAGGATACCAGTAATCCGTGACTCAAGCGGAAGCCCGATACCTGTTGCTGTATACGGAACATACCACGAAGGAATACGTTGCGTGAATGGATCGCCAGTCGTTGAGTTCTATAAGATTTAATGCCCGTTGCCACACAGTTTACTACTAAGGGAGCGAGGAATGGTTTTAATTTTTCCGAGGGTCCAGGATCTCAGATCGGATCTTGTTTTCGCACAATAAATGTTACTGATTTTGATTACTGGATAACGGCAAGCGGATACAGTAAAAATGACGAGGCGACTGAGCCAACAGACCAACAGATAAATGATTCGTTTGTTAACGCCACCAAGTTCTACTGGAATCTAAATAGCACAAACTTTCGTGGGATTTCTATAATTGAAACTACCCTTGATTCCAGACAGGTTGACGAAAATATAGAAAACAGGGTTATAAAATTTGCCGATGTAGGGAACACTAATCCAATAATTATCGGTGACTACCCTGTAGCTGAACCGAGGGATAGGATTTGCTACAACTCGGTTGAGCCAGAGATACTACAAAGGTTTTCGGACGGTGGATCACAGGTTGATTCACTTTCTAATATATTTGTAAGGCCAGTAGAGTTTGTTCACAACACTCACGGGTTTATTGGATACGGAATCTCGGATGATACTGGAGATCCTTGGTTCGTAAGAACGACAATGACTGGTGTCGATTTAAGGATGACGCTTACTTCGTTTATAGAGGACGAACAAGACTCCAGTCTTTGGGGCGAAAACGTCACTAGGACTGGATTTTTGGATACGAAGAATTTTGATTTCATACAACTAGGGGGGATACATATGATTCAGCACAGTTACATTGAAGTCAGAAATGATTCAGATACGAATGGAAGTTTCGATGTCTCAGGTTTACCAACATCAATGTCTGGCTCGGAGACGGGCGTAACAGGAACTTCACAAGAAGGCAATAGTGCTTCAGCTTCTATGCAGAGTCTAGCCCTTGATTTTTACACTTACTAACCCTATATGATATAATAACGCTATGGCTATTGGAATACCAAACCTTACCGCACAGGCGGCCCTTATGGGTCAAAAGCCCGAAGAAGACCTTTCTCAAGTCCCTGGACAGCAGCAATTCGCACAGGATCTCAATATGATGGGTGCTACTCCGAATATGGACAGCCCAACAGGCATTATCCCGTTCCCTGAGGGTATGGGTCAACAGCCTGTACAACAACCTGTACAACAACCTGTACAACCTGCGACAACTCCACCAGCCGTTGTAGCACAACCAATGGGTCAACTTCCAGAGGGAGCGCAGGCTGGTAGCCCTCAAGCTACATTCTTAGCTGAACGAGCAAGAGGTGAACTGACCCCCGAACAAGTTGCTCAAGCACAAGGGTTCGCTGCGAGTATGGGAACGACCTTTGACCCAGAGACAGGATATAGCAGAGAACCTTTCTTGCAGGCTCAAGCACAACAAGCACAAGCCGATGCCAGCCGACAAGCAAGTCTTCTAGGTCGTCCGATGGAGGGTCAGAGCCTTTCTCAGTTTATGCGTTACGAGGATCAGCCGATCCAGCGTACTGAGCAGTTTGTTGAACCCGGTACAGGTCGTATTCGCCGTAGGGCGACTGAGGCTGCTGTTGACCTTATGCGTCAAGATGGTTTTGATATACCTCAAGGTGTGCAACCACTTGCTCCAGAGTACGCAGGGTTTGAAGCAGAATCTGCTGCTCGCAGACCTTTAGGTTCTCGTTCGGATTTTATGCAAACCCAGCCAGTTAGCTCCAGGGCTGGGCAACAATATACTGATGCACAACTCCGGGACATAACTGGTGGCGGTGAAGCTCTCCAGCAGGCTAAAGCTATGCAAGACGCAGGAATCGACCCAGTTACTGGCAAGCGTCCAGAAGCCGTAGATCCTCTTGACCGTAGGCTCAAGGAAATAGAAGTGCTGCAAGCCCAGAAAGACCTCCTAGCGGAGCCTGAGCCTAAAGCACCTAGCGCATTACAAGAAAAAGTAAATCTCTTGCTTGCTTCTGATGTCCCACTAGAGGAGGCTATCTCAAGATCATTAGGAGAGAAGGCTATTGCTCAGTTCGGTCCTGAAGGCCCACGCACCATCGAGCAAGATGGTGGAAGACTAGTCGAGGTTAAGCCCAATGAGTTCTTCTTTGTAGAAGACAAAACGCCAGGACTGAGTGCCGTGCAGGAGGAACTAGAGAAGGGCGTAGGCAAGACTCTCGCTGAGTTCAATAAGAATAAAGCATCCGCTAGAAGTAATATAGCAATATATGACAACCTAATGAAAGGCCTTCAGTCTGGAGAAATCACTACAGGCACACTTCGAGAGCAATTCACACCAGCCCTTGCTGGTATTGACGATGCAACAAGAGCTTTCTTTAATCCCGTTGGCCAAGATGCTATTGATAGGGTTCGTCTAGTTGTCTTCCAATCCCTGCGTGATACACTCGGAGCGCAGTTCACGGAGGCTGAAGGACAGAGACTCACCAAGGCTACATATAATCCAGCGTTATCTCCTGAGCTAAATCTTAAACGATTGGAAGATGTCACCGCAGTACTGAATAACACCTTGGCGGCTAGAGAAGCAGAATTAGAGTTCTTTACACAGAATCCCGGATCAACGATGATTGATTTTGCTAGACAGGGTGGACTGGATGCTATGGATGTCTTTGAGTCCGAACTACGAACTCTGGAAGCGCAGCAAGGTGCAACAGATCCAGTAGGAGGGGATCGTCGATCCTCGGCAAGAGGACCTTCTAGCAGATATGGATCAAAGTCACTTAACTAAAAACATTTAATATGGCCTTATTTGAACTAGAGGATTTCGACACAGGTAAGAAACTCCAGGTTGAGCTTGATGCCGCCCCATCAGAAGATGAGGTGGCTTCAATCTTTGATGACTTCAGAGCGGAAAATCTTCGTATGGTTCGTGAAGGACCAGGTTACGAGACGGATGAGACTGGTCAGTTTCGCCGAACCGCTAGGGGTAGAAAGATAAAGCAGAAATCAAAAGAGTACTACGGTCAATATGTACCCGATGCTCTAGGAATCCCCAAGAAGGATTTCGACATAAATCGAGGCGCACCCACAGCACTTCGTTCGGGATTAGATTTTTTTCGGGACAAGACATCTCAGGGTGCTGTTTTGATGAATAAATACGGAAAAGAAAATGTTACGGCTATCAATGTAGGCGGTGATGCAAAGTTCTTATTCAAAGATAAAGGCAAGTGGAGCTTTGTCGATCCAGTTGGGTTTGATATTGGAGATGTAACAGCGGATATAGCTGGTGATATAATCCCAACAACTTCTGCGATTATCAGCGGTATCCTCACAGCTCCTTCTGGCCCCGCTGGTTCTGCGGCTTCGGCGGCAGCGGCTCAGTTTAGTACTGGAGTACTCCAGGATTCAGTTGCTCGTGGAGTTGCTCGTGGGTTCACGAGGGACGTAGATTTTGACCCAGTAGATGTAGTTGTGGATCGAGCCAAAGAAGCTGCCTTAACTTTCGCACTTGATTACGCCACAATGAAGACTGGTCGTGGCATCGCCAAAGGATTGCTACGAAAAGAAGGAACTGACTTAGCTACTCAACAGCTAAAGGAACTTCAGCCCTTTATTAAACAAGAACTGCCTCAATATGTCTACCAGGGTGAAACAAAAATAAAAAACTTTGTTGAACTAGGTCAGAAATTTCCAGATGGTGCGATTGCTAACTTCACAGAGGACGTTCGGGATAATATCGGCAGACTGGTTGATGATGGGATTAACCCAAGAGGTTTATCTCCAGAAGAAAACGCCAGAATCCTATCTAGAGGAGTTGCTAATGCAGTCAATCAAACCCAGAGTGAAATTGATGTAGTAGAAAAAGGTCTAAAGGCTCTCGCTGAACGGAAGTCCAAGATTGGTATGTCCAGAGGTGCAGCAAAAGCCGCCGAAAAACTTGAAAGGGAAAAGGCAAAGAAAGTTTTCAATGAAAATTTAGAAAACAAAGCCAAGGATCTTAGGGCTAGGACCGATGTGTCACCTGAGCAAGCAGGGAAGAGTCTACAGCAATTAGTTGCTCGCCAAACAGTTCGTCGAGAAGCACAAGGTAAAACATTATTTGACGAGGCTTATGCTGGCTTAGAGGGTGTAGGAACTAGTCCAGGTAAGTTGTCGGAGATATTTAGTAGGTTCAAGGGTGATGCTATCCTTGATGCTGAAGGTGAAGTAATCTCTAGCATAGCTCCACAAGCTGTCACCAAAGCGGGTACAGTTGTCAAGAAGTTTGATGAACTAGATGAGATGGCATTCGGCGGTCCTAGTGTATCTTTTAAGCAATTAAATGAAATGATACAGTTAATTTCAGCGAAGCCGGGCAATGAGTTCAAGCAACTCGCCGCCGCCTTAAGGACCGAAAGAGACAGGCTACTGAACCAACCATCTGTGAGTTCTTCTGCTAGAGGTAAATTCAATGAGGCAAACCGCTTCTTTAGGGATGAAATCTTACCGAATCGTAGCGGTGTGATTGGGAAAGCCACCAAAGCAGGGGAAGGTGATAATTACGCTGATGCAATTAAGGCAGCGCAACGAGGCGAGGACTTTACTGTACCTAGATTGGCTTCAGAAGGGACAACGGTTCTGGATGACGCAATAAAGACACCTGGTTCGGTAGAGTCATTTTTGAAGGCATCCGGCAACACTCCTGTTGTAAGAAATATTCTTCGGGAAAGATTCTTAGCAAGTAAAGGACTCGTAGCCGGAGAGCCTATACCTAAGAAGGCTTTAAAATTAACCCCAAAAGAAAAAGACATTTTCAAGAAGTTATACGATGAAGATGTCGCCCTTCAGAAGATCAAAATCTTTGATGACTTAGCTAGATTTGCAGCAAAAGAAGAGGACTTCGTTGAAGGATTGACTGCTGATACATTCAATAAATTGATGATGCAGTCAGACAAGTCAATCACGTCAGAGACTGCTCGAATTGCTAAAAAAGAAATAGCCGCTAGGGCTGAGTTACGCAAACTACAATCTCAGCGTCTTATAAAACTGTACAATAGCGGTGAACTTCCCTTCCCGTCAAATCCGGTCGGGATGGAGTCATTTGCGCCAGGCTTACTCGCATCAAAGCCAGCCGACATTAAGATACTTATGTCCAAGATAGCAAAGGATGATCCAGAGACATTGGATTCACTTCGTAATGCTGTATATAACGACATACTATCAAAGGCTGGTCGTGGAACGGATGCCGCCCAAATGGGTAGACTGGGATACCAGTTATGGAACCCTACGCAAATGGAGAAGATCCTCTCAGATAATGGAACTAAGTTGAAGTTAATCTTGGGCGATAAAGGATTGGACCAATTAACAAAATGGAACAATGGGCTAAAGCGATTCTCCGTGGAACGACCGGGGCAAAAGGCTGAAACGTTCACACAAGGTGCAACAGCTTCTTTAGGAGGCATTCAGTTATTCTTTAGTAATATTGGAGGCAAGATAAAGAATCGACTTATCGCCAATGCTTTGACCACAGAGATGGCTTTACCTTTTCCTGTCCAGAAAATGCTAACTGCTGAGTCCTATGATAGGGCTATGGAGGGCATCACAAAGTATTCATTGCTCTCAACAAAAGGTCTAACTGGACTATTAAAACAAGCTGAGGCTGATCCAGAGTTCCGCAGATGGTTGACTGAGACGTATACTGATTTAACCGAATCATCTGAGCAGAACAGAGCAGAGAGAGAGCGTCTACAGAAGGCTCAGTCCATCGACATCTCTAGGTAAGAAAAAGCCCCGATCCTACTAAAAAGATCGAGGCTTAACCTAACCCAAGGGATTAAAAAGGAGAGAACCCTACTCCCGCTGGTGATTACTCAGTCAGCTTACCTTGAAAGTTGTCTAGCAAATCTTTGAGTTTACGCTTCTCCTCCTGAAGTTCCTTGCGTTGATCAATCATACGCTCAATGCGGTACGACAGGATTCTTGACTCCGAACGGATCATTTCGATCTGTGTTTGTAATCGCTCTGTATTTTCTTTATTCATTAGTTGGAATCTTGATGGATAAATCGGAAGTGTCAACCTGAATGGCTCCTTTATTGTGCAAATATCCGGTACTTTTTGTGACCATCCCTCTGCCCCCGAAGTCAGTTGTATGAGGCATCCCCCGCTTCTCGTAGTTAAAGTCATATCCCTCACGAACTAGTTTAGAAATATTCCATATATAAATCTTGGGTGGGTAACAGTTAACGTACAGGAAGTCTTTCTTTACTGATTCAGCGATACCGATATTGGAGTCAACCTTCATCTCCTCAATGATCCAGGGGTCGTAATCCTTTCTGCGGATCTTTACTTCTACTAGATAATCATTGCTCTCGTAGTCAAAGGAGTTCATCGGTTCGGGGTGCGCCCGAAGTTCTGACATCCTGGGGAATGCTGACATCACAGCTTGTATTACATCTTCAGTTTTCATAAGTTACATAAATCTTCCTGTGCAATGATAGAACTTTAAGAAGTCCCCGACATCACGTTCACCTTCACGGTTCTTGGCTAACTTGTAGGATAGTCCAGTATAAGCACCACGGTAATCCGCATCCTTGGATGATTCAACGTCACCCTGGTGTGGCCACATCATTAGTACTACGTCTGCATCATTCTCAATGTCCCCGGAGTCCTTGAGGTCATATACACTTAAAGCACCCTCACGCTTGGCTCCCTCTCGGTTGATCTGGGCGAGGAGGATGACCGCTACATTTAGATCAATAGCCATCTGCTTAATCTTGTGGGATATATCAGCGATGCCCTCGGACTTACTCTTATTGCCATTGAATGGGATTAGCTGCAAGTAATCGATGACTATCATTTTTACCCCGCGCTTACGCACGAAATAACGGCATTGACTAGCCAAATCCTCTGGACCTTTTACTGTATGACTAGTATATAAGGGTAGATCCTTAACCTCCTCAGAGGCTTCCATAAATCGTTTTTCTTGTTTATCGTCAACTGTACGTTCTTCGATTGACCGAAGATTGACCCCGGAAATGGATTGGATCATACGCTTCATCAGTTGCTTCTGAGGCATCTCAAAGGAGAAGTAAGCGACTGGTACATCTTGGGTCTTCATAGCCTTGGTGGAGATATACAATGCTAGTGCTGACTTACCGCAGGATGTCGGTGCAGCTAACGTAAAGACTTCGCCGGGTGCTATGCCACCTGAGCCTAAGAAGTTATCCAACCTGCCGACATTGGTCTGAATGACGTTGGACTTGAACTCACCATTCTGGATCTTCCGAATGTCTTCTAGGATCTCGTCAACTGAATTAGCTACAGTAACTTCTGTGGACTCCTTGGAGTCAATCTCTAGGATGCCGCCCTCTAGTTTGGATCGAATCTCGGTGTACTCATCAGTCTCACTTTCGGCGTTCTCTACAGCGATCCGGCACTCCCGAATCAACTGGCGAAGATTGGACTTCTCCGCGATCATCTTTGCGTAGTAGACCGCTTGTGACTCCGTTGTAGCCCCGTCCATTAGGGACATAAGCCCTGCTATACCTCCGATCTCTTCAAGCCCGTGTGACCCCTTTAAAACCTCTTGTATGCTAATCTCGTCGAGTGGCTTGTCCTCGGCTGCGAGTCTACTGACTGCTTTGAATAGTATTCGACCCCGAAGAGTATAGAAATCCTCCGCTGTAACGTAAGCGGCAACTGAGTCAAAAACTGTGGTATCGCCTGGATACAGGCAAGAGGCTATTACTTTATCTTCAGCCTCTGAATTATGTGGTTGGGTCTGTATTTCTGGGTTCATTCTCAAGTATATCTACAATCGAACGAAGGCATTGGCCAAGGGCTAGGTACTTGACTTTAGCATCCGTCTCCAGCTTGTAGCAATCGACTTGATCGTATAAACTTAGGGAGACTTGGACTGCTTCTTGAATGACTTTGTTCACTTCGGATTGGTTTAATTTAAACATAATTTGATAGAATACTTGACCCCCTACCGGATTGTAGAGAGCCAAGCATTATACCACCTTGGACTAGGAGTCATCTCCTCTTTCGAGCATCCCTATGGCTATCAACGAGTAACCAATTAGGTCACGAAAGATGTCCTTCGCTTGATCTCCTTTAGTGTCAACTTTAAGAGATCCATCTGCACAGAAAGCCTTTGCTCTCTGGAATTTATCCTGCATACGAATGCAGATCCCAGTTAACGGATGGACATTGAACTCAGTACTGAAGTCAAAGTTAGCGAATGGATTATCGCAGCTATCACCTCCAGTATAGTCAGAGTTCTTGTTAGCAGTTAAATCCAATATGTATTGAACCTCCTGCTGACGGAATCCATCCCACCAGGCTTTGTCGTACTTACCCATTAAAACGGTGCGTCATCCGTTGTTGGAGCAGTCTGCTGGCGTGGGGCAGAGCCTGCCTTACCATCGACTGGATTAACAGCCAAGGAAAGGAACTTAGTCCCGCTCTTAGCCGTCTTCTTCCAACCCTTGAGGTAGTACTCCGTACCCTCGACGTTAATCTTCCCGTTGTAATCAGGATGCGTTTCTTTTTCCTTGCGGTCATTTACGAAGAAAGTACCGCTGTTTGTGTTATCGTATTCTGGCATAATATTTATGGTTAGTTATTGTTATTGGTTTTAGTAACCTCGTATGAACGATGGTCACCTTTGTACTCTATCTCCAGCCCTAAGTGCTGGCACAGAATGTCTATCTTCTCCTCGATCTCGGCTACGTCAACCTCAATGTCCTCGACTGCGGTCTTAGTCCGGTCAAGTATTGCGATTGTCATAGTTGCTGACTTGACAATATTTGCGAAATTTTCATCGTAAACATTTTCTATCTCAGTCAACTGCGACCGGGCGTATTCTTCAAGCTCCTCGATTTCCTCTTGGAGCGCAAGTATGTCTTTGTTTCGTGCAAACATAATTAAAATCCTGCTTCTTCGGTTACTGGAGTGTGACCACTTTTGCCGTGGTTGTTGGTGGCATCCGGATCCTTCGTATCATCGATAGCGAAGAGGCCGTTCAATGCGTACTTCCGCGCATAAGAACTAGCGGAGCCAGTAATTTGTGCATCGTCCATACCCTTCTTGTTCTCAGCCTCACGAGCGAAGCCAGAGCAGAAGATAGTATCATCCGTATCGTTATCGTAAAGTACGGCATCAGCCTGAACATAGACACGCTCACCAATGCATACGATGTTGTCGGAGATGGCTAGGCAACAACCCCACTCAGCGAGCAGAGGTTTCAATGCAGTAAGGATATCCTCACAGGAGCGGTACTTGTACCCCCCGAATTTATTTGTCTGCCCCTTGGGGGCTTTGAGGGATGACTGAATCCCTTGTAGTTTTTGTCTTATGTTATGCG
>JAHELJ010000086.1:7213-11071 GCA_024644235.1 Lewinellaceae bacterium | reverse complement strand
TCAACATAGATTTCAATACCTCCACATCCAATGGATAACCAGCTTGCCTGTGATATGTGAGTATACGATCTGTATAGTACACTTCTGAAGTTAGCATAGGCCAATTGAATGAAGAGCCTATGTTAAAATGTTCTAGCGCATCGACCAGATGCTCCATTTCACCACTTATCCGGTAGCGGATATAAGGGGGGCCATACTTCAACAAGAGTTCATCGAAATAGTCTGTTCCCGTCAATAGCCGCCATTGCCCTGCCACTCCCCAAAAAGAGGCATTGTCAACCATCTGGCTGGCCGCCCACTCATACGTTCCCTCCTTGCCAGTCATGCCACGATAGTGGTCGCGGATCAATTCTAGACATAACTCGATGGGATCAAGCAATGTTTGATCGCTCGTGTGGATCCACATGGTCATTAAATGGTCGAGAACCAATCCATCGCCCCGGTAGTCAAAATATCGCCAAAACATATTGGCCCGATACCAGGATGGTTCATCTCCATTGATTGATTCGTCAGATAAACGTATAGCTGGTGGTGGGATACCTTTCGGCTTACCCTTATCATCCTTCAGTGAAATATGCGCCCAGGATTTTGCCCATTCATGCATGAGTTGCCGCACTTGAAGATCATCTGGGTAACGCCAAAGCCAGTAGCGAAGCCCCTTAAGTGTCCGGGCATTATATTGAACATCCCGATCGCGCGGAGGGCGCTCGTCCAAAGCTGTAGAACTATACCAGGAAGACTTAAAGAAACGATGACCACCGGGACTTATACCGGTCCAGAGATCTCTAAACTTTTTGAGCAAGGGTTGAACCCTCGTGTGGTGCGAGGTATCATCAGTCATTAGCAGAAGCAGGGGTGCCGTATCCGACATGAACTCAGCAGCATGCTCTACATCAGAGATATCCCGGGCAAAACCATCATAAGTTAATGGGCTATACCAAACACAGTCAGACAGCCGCATCCATCCTTGAATGGTGATGGGGTCATTCAAATGGACAAGGGGTGTCCAGAACCTCAAAGCTTCAACATCATCACCAAGTTTGCCACCCAACTCACCATTATCGGCCTGCCGGTCCACCACCCAATGATGAACGAGACGTCTCAGATGATTCATGGCAACGAGCTGCTTCTGACTCCATTCAGGAGCTAGTGTACTGACCTTTACTTTGGCGGCATCAGTCTCTTCGGTAGGGATCATCTCTCCCTGGTACATCCGGAGCAACTTATGATCTGGATAAATCTTCAGGAGCTCTGAAAAGTCGTTTTGTGCTCGAGTTTTCTCGTTCTCCCCGTGATACTGGAAATCAAGATGATACAAGAATTTTCCCCTTAGCCACCTTGCTCTTTCAGTAAGTGGATGTCCTTCCAACGCCAATATGCCATCGAGAAGCATAACAGCTTGCTGCGCCCTCTGAATCATACTCATTCCTGTTGCTGCCTTCGCCCATTCCCAGCCCCTTTGCCGGAAAATTTCTTCGGCCCTATCCAGGAGGTCAATCTGCATCCACCACCACATCGCCCAATCATTGTCACGATCATTCCACCGGATCTCGTCGTAAAGGTCTGCCTTTAGAAATTCCAATTCAGAGCCGGTCTGGTCCATTCTACCTGCGCTATGAATACGCTCCTTAAGCCACTGCTGACGTGGAGAGGCAGCACTTGCTGCAGGATGGCAGGTCAAACTCATCAGCCCGATCCGGTCATCCGTATTGATCATACGAATCTCCATATAACTTTCTTGCAGTGATACCTGGGTCTGCAGGACCCGAAAATGCCGCATAGCAGTCTCACGGGGCTCTGAGGGAGGAGCAAAATCTTGCCAGCCCAGATCTATCGTATCACCATTTATCAATACTTGAAGGGTGGATTGATCCTGTAGTCCCGCTTCGAATGTCGCCTGCAGCCAATAGGAGCCTGGTGGCAGATTCAACCTGAATGCCAGACCATCACCACCAATTCCGCTTCGCCAGGCTTTCGCTCGAATACCGTCCAATCCACGCCATTGATAACTGGTGTCTGGGGCAAAGATCCAATGAAGATGTGAATCATGCTCTTCCGGATATATTTTTAGGTAACCCTCTGCCGGAGCGATATTACCAGGTCCGAAATCCAAAAAAAATCGCTGCCATGACTGGCAAGATGGAGAAACCGGATCGATAAGTAGAAAAATAAACATTAAGGCTTTGCACCATCTCATCAAGGTTCTGGCAAATGATTTAATCCTCAATTTTTTTGATCTTTAGTTGATGTAAACTTTGTTCAAGGGGTACTGCGATTTCGTTCCCCAGCCTTTTAAATTTAGCACTAATTCAGGTGTATTCTCAAAGGCATTTTGAATTCGGGGACCAGCACCGATTGAAAGTCGTTATGCTCATTTGAAAATGTATCTGTATTCACATGTATTGGTATTATTGATATGAGGATTCTGATCATCATCACAGTTCTGGTTTGTCTGCTTAAGGGTACTGCGTTTGGATCGCCGGATCTGCCAATTATACCGTCTCCTCAAAAGGTGCAGAAACTGACGGGCAACTTTGATTTCAACGATTCGCTGATTCTAATCCCATATCGAGAAGTTGGTAATTTCTCCTTTCTTCGCCAGCTTCTTGAAGAGTTTGCAGACCTCACGGTAAATGACATCGCAGATAATAGAGGGGTAATTGAACTGGGAAAAGCCTCAGATGGGAAAGTGCAAGATTTGATTCGATCTGAAGGACTTTCAATGGACTCGCTAGGTCAGGAGGGCTACCATCTGATCATCCGCCCCAAACGAATATTCATCGTAGCAAATACAGATTCCGGGCTACTCTATGGAGTTCAATCCTTGAAACAACTGATGCGGGCCTTCTCAGGTGAGAAGAAATTACCGGCCCACCGGGTAACTGATTTCCCCGACTTCGATTTTAGGGGAGTGATGGACGACATCAGTCGTGGCCCTTTGTCCAACCTCGAGTTCATGAAAGCTCAAGTGAGGAGATTGAGTGAATTAAAGATCAACGTTTTCTCTTTTTACATTGAGCACGTGGTGAAGACCAGCAAGCACTTTGCTTACTCCCCTGAAGAAGGAATCACTCTTTCCGAACTGCAGGAACTACAGGAATACGCCGAACCATATCATGTCCAACTCATGGGAAGTTTCCAGACAATTGGTCATTACCGAAACATTCTATCTCATCCAGATTATAAGCACTTAGGGGTGAGTGATCGAATGCTGAATCCAACCGATCCGGCTGCCCTCCGCTTCCTCTCGGAAGTGTTTGACGAACTGGTTCCCGTATTCAGTCATCCGATATTCAACATTAATGGCGATGAAGCTTATGATTTGAGACGGGGTCCTCTGAGGGAGCTAGCTGACAGCATTGGAGAAGGTAAGATCTATCTGGACTGGACAAAATCGCTTCAAGCCAAAGTATCCAGTCTGGGAAAACGAGTAGGCATGTGGGGTGATATGTTGTTGAAACATCCCGAGCAGATTCCCATGCTACCTAAAGAAATCGTTGTCTTTACCTGGCAATATGATGGTCTGGATGATTTTGATCCATGGATTGTTCCGTTTAGAGAAGCAAACCTCGATGTGATTGTGTGCCCTGGAATTCTGAATTCCTTTCGATTATGGCCCCTTTGGCAACAAACTCATGATAATATCAATGAGTTTACCCTCCAGGGAAAGAAACATGGCGTCCTGGGAGTATTGACCACGGTGTGGGATGACGGCGGTCGTCACTTCTTTGCCAGAGACTGGCTTGGGGTGGCGATGGCTGCGGAATATTCCTGGAAACCTCGGAAAGGGAAGTTCGATGAGATCCTAGCCAGATATGCTCGTATTCACTATCCTGGAAATGAGCATCCATTCACAGC
>JAHELJ010000086.1:5430-7113 GCA_024644235.1 Lewinellaceae bacterium | reverse complement strand
GCGGCCATCGATTATTATTTCGATCAGCATGACAAGCAAATCGGTTTTAAAAAATTGGACTCGGAAAGACCGGACCGGGTGCACTTTTCAGACTTCTATGAGTCGGAATCTCCGGCGGTTGGCTATGCCTATGCCCAGGTGAGAAGTCCTGATGACCGGGAAGTGGTCGCAACCATTCGCTGCCCCGGGAAATTCAGGATATTTCTCAACGAAAAGCTCGTGATGAGCAAATTCGAAGATGGGGATTGGCTGCGGGAGCACCGAATTCCAATCAGACTACGGGGTGGCCTCAATCATCTCACTTTAAAAATCTCTGACAATCAAGGAGATTGGGGATTCTCATTTGCTCTTGACCAGCCACTTAGACATCGCAAACACAGATACACCCTCCAATGAGACATTGTCTGATCATCTTCGTCATGGGCATAATTCATGGACTTGTCTGCAGCCAGGAAAATGATCCCAGTGCAGTCATGACCTCAATCCGAGCCGGGGCTGATTATGCTGCCTCCATTTTACTGGATGAAAGTGGGAAATCGCGATGTGACTACCAGATGACCGAAGGCAAATGGTATCCTTATGAAGAACCGTGGCACACCGGTCAGGTTATAAACGGTCTGCTGTCGGCATATGAGGTAACTGGAGATTCAGCCTACCTCCGCGGTGCTGTTCGAGCCGGTAATTGGTGGCTTGGTCTGGAAATCAAGAACCATCCGAAATTGAGTGGAATGGTGAGGGCCATACATGGAGATGATGCTGGTGAAGTCATTGTGTTTGCCACGGTGTCCGATGGTACTCCCGGTCTTTTCCGGCTATGGAGAATGACAGGCGACTCCAAATACGCCGACGTCCCAAGTCAGGCAGGCAGATGGATGCTGGAAAACATGTGCCTTCTTGAAGAAGGCGTTTGTTACGATTATGTGGATCCAGAATCGGGATCAGTGTATAGCGCTTGGAGTCCTTTTCATCAGGATGCCGATACGATCGAACTATTCGATCTCTCCCGGCCTAATACGGAGGGTTCCCTCTTTCTCGACATCTTTCGATACAACAAAGACCCTAAATATTTGGAGGCATTTCTGAAGTTGTGCAATAGCCTGGTCGAAAAACAAGATTCCCACGGGCTTTGGATGCGTTTCATGCCCAATCATCCTCGGGAAGGGACCTTCCATCCTCGATTCAATCTCTGGTATGCGGAAAGCCTGATCGATGCTTACGAAGAGACCAAGGATGATCGATACCTGCAAACCGCTAAACGAACAGTAGATCGTTATCTGCAGGCACAGCAACGAGATGGTACGATCTACTACAAGAATTATCTGGATGACCGCTACGATCCAGGATCGATTTGTGGGTCAGCTGTCGCTTTTACGGGTTTACTGATGATGCGACTGATGGAAAATGGAGTATCCCGCAACTACTCAGAAAGAATCGATCTTTGTGCACAATGGTTGATCCGAAATCAATTTAGTGCAGATCATCCGGACCCTAATCTGGCCGGTGCTTTTATGAATATTCGAAAACGCAACCGGAAAGGCAAGATCTGGCTGGTGAATCGCGATGTGGGCACTTCATTTGCCCTCAGGTTTCTCAGCAGTTATTACACGCACAAGTTTGTCGAGTAGTAAATGTTCGTCCGTCGTTGTATTTTCGGAGCCACTATGAAGAGAACTACTCATATTT
>JAHELJ010000086.1:0-5330 GCA_024644235.1 Lewinellaceae bacterium | reverse complement strand
ATGGTCGATGGATTTGAAATGGTTAAAGACCGGAGAAGCTATCGGGTAGACGAACACGGCAATATCGACTATCTGCGGGCAGTCTACGAATACACCAACTATCACTTCACCTTCTGAGCTAAATAGCATCTAAGGAAATTCCAATGTACCTTTATAGCTTGAGCCAATCGGATTCAAGCATGTCAGTCTATAATCGATTTCTCTCCTGTCTTATCTTAATAATGCTTGTCACCTGTGCCAGCCAGGCCCAGGACACAAAAGAGCTACGGAAACGAAGTGGCAGCAATGATTATGGCGAAGAGGAGCATTATTTTGTTCTGAAGAGCAACAAGAAAGTCTGGCACGGAAGCTATTCCAAGGTGGCACCCAATGATGTACGGGTTGAAGAAGGCCAATACAACCAAGGAAAGAGGTTCGGACTTTGGAACTTCTATAGCGACCAGGGCGTACTGGAACAAATCTACGACTACGACAAGGACAGTCTTTTATGGATGCAGAAATCTCGACAGGATCTGTTTGAGGTCAGAGTAAATGGCAAAATGGTGGAGCGTGAGGTCGATCATGAACCCTTCGTGATCGGTGGTAAATACCAAATCCTTAGGGAGATCTACAAAAACCTGGATATCAAGACCGGTAAATCAGGAACTTACCCCTATATTATAGACTGTCTTGTCAATGAAAAAGGTAAGGTCGAAAGCATTTCATTGGACACAAAATTCCATCACACTTTGGATGCAGCTCTGCTTCAGGCGGCTCAGAGTGTCAAGTCAACGAATTTTATCCCGGCAAAAATTGATGGCAAACCCGTTACCGTGATCTTTCCGCTGCCTGTTCTGATCACCGTACGTACCCACCAGGATTTTCGCAAAGTAGAGAACTAGAACAGAGCAATTCCACAGCCCATCTACAATACAAGTTGGCTTGTTTTAAAACTGGATAGTCTTGGCCCCTGGAGAGTAATAAACCTATTGATTTGCTGGGGCTATGCTCCTGTCAAAGTGAATCAATCTCTTTGTCATGGCAATCCAAAATGGACTGAGTAGCAACGTGAGTGATATCACCAGAATGGTCAGTTGATAAACAAAGTCACTGATAATACCGGCGTAGAATCCCGTTGCTACCAAGACGAAACTTAGCTCTCCGATCTGAGCCAACAAAGCTCCTCCGTACAAACTACCCCGCCAGGAGCAACCACAAAAACGTAAAACCGATGCATTGATCAGGTGATTAGAAATGTACACCGTTACCAGGAGTAACCCGATAGGCAAAAGATGTTCTAATAAGAAATCAAGATCTATCAACAAACCCACGGAAATGAAGAAAACTGAAACAAACAGGACTCGAAATCCATGCAGGCTGTCGTGAAACCAATCGGTCGATTCCGTTTTATGCACCAAAATACCGGCAATGAAAGCACCCAGAGCGGGTGACAACCCGAAATAGTTGGTCAGACTTGCAAGACCAAAGCAAATAACTACTGCTGCATACACCTGTAGCTCATGATCTGATTCCATGCGGCGTAACAACTTCAATCTGAATGTATCTTTCCGAACGATCCAGATCATTGCACCTATAATCACTACCGCACCGAATAACTGCTTCACGATGAGTTCGGTTGATGGAGTCTCACCTCCCAGCAAAGCGGTGATCACGAGCATAGGTACAATGAGGATATCCTGCATCAATAGAATACTGATCACATTGGCTCCAATCTCGGTTTTGGTCTCACCGGTATCTTGCAACAATTTTATCACGACTGCAGAACTACTGAGGGCGACAACAAAACCCAGGGTAATAATCCTTGCCCATTCCCAACTGAGTAAAGAACCGATGATGGCGACCAGGCCTATGCTTGCCAGTACCTGCAGAGAAGTACCAAAAAGTGCCACCCGCCACCGGGCAACCAAATCATTCACATCTACTTCCATACCGATAAAGAAGAGAAGAAGGATCAGCCCGACTTCCCCCATCTGCTGAATGGTCTCGCTATCGGTGATAAAATTAAATCCGTAGTCTCCCAATAGCACGCCCGCCAAAATGTAGGCAACCACCGAAGGCTGCCGAAACCGCTTGAGTATCAGGCTAAGACCAATGACAACGATCCCTATCAGAATAAGCTTGCCAAAGTCAGGTGCGGTTGCAGCGAGGAGCAGATTAAACATATGGACAGATCAAAGTCATTGCCGCTGCAAATGTGGCACTTTCCTTTGATCCCGCAAATAATCTCCATCATCAAACATCCAAAGGGAAAACTCTATATTTCCAAAATGTTAGGACCACGCATGAATCTCTACCAATATCGCGGTTCTCTGCTCAGTTTTAGAAATGCTTTCCTGTTGCTCCTGATGGGCACCTCAGTAGGCATAGTTGGTTTCATGATTGTCGAGGGCTACAATTTGAGGGAGGCCATTTACATGACAATAATCACGTTGTCGACAGTGGGTTTCCAAGAGGTACGACCTTTAAGCCCCTCCGGACAGATCTTTGCCACTTTGCTCATTTTGCTGAATCTGGGAATTTTTGCTTACGGCATTTCGGTGGTCACCGGCTACATTGTCCGGGGAGAATTGTTCAAGAAATTTCATCTGAATATGATTGAAAATAAAATCGCCAAACTTGATCAACACATCATTGTCTGCGGCTATGGAAGGTATGGAAGGCAAGTCGTCGATCATCTTCTTCATCATTCGATTCCATTCGTTTTGATTGAAAGAGATGAAGAAAAAATCAAACAGATCCAAAGTTCCGAAGAGAAGATACTGTATATCGAAGGTGACGCAACCAACGATGAAAACCTTTTGGCAGCAAAACTCAAGTCCGCTAAAGCTCTGATCAGTGCACTGCCCGAAGACACTGACAATCTTTTTACGGTGATTTCGGCGCGGCAAATGAATCCTTCCATTAACATTATTTCCAGATGTGCTACTAAGCGTACGGAGAGAAAACTAAAGCAGGCTGGTGCCAACCATGTGATTATGCCGGATAGCATCGGAGGGTTTTACATGGCAAGTCTGATATCCAGTCCTGGGGCTGTTGAGTTCTTTTCCCTGATATCAAAGGAATTTGAATCAGATATTGGATTTGAAGAAATGTCCTATGACAATATGCCGGCTCAGTGCCAGGATCAAACAATTCGCCAATTACGAATCCGCAAGAATACGGGAGCGAATATTATCGGGTTGCGAGAACCTTCAGGAAATTTTATCGTAAATCCGGAACCCGATAGCAAGTTGGCCCCGGGCTCAAGCTTTATTGTCTTGGGGACAAATAAACAGATGACAAAGCTGAAAACTTATCTCGAGGCATTTCAGTCAGCTGACGGACAGTAGTTATTTGCTACTTTTCAAAACCAGGAGCGGAACTGGATTTGACAGTGCCATGCGTTCGGTCACGCTGCGATGAAACAACTCTTCGAGCCAGTTTCGATCGGGTCGATACATAATGAGCAGATCAGCATCGTGCATATCTTCAAATTCAGTGAGCAGCTCATTGATATGTCCACCTGGCAAGTGGTGGAATTCGATTTTTAATGCCGGCAATTGATCTTCAAAGAAAGCACGAAATTGTTCCAACATTGCTCTCGCTTTCGCTTCGCTCTTTTGATTAACATGCACTACTTTGAGGATTGGTACAAAGGGATCGATCAGTTGAAAGGCCTGCCAGATTTGGAAGGGATCCTCCTCCCGCAAATCTGTTGCATAGATCGCAGTTTCCGGACGCTTGAAGGTATAATTTGGTGGCACTACCATGACCGGGCAATGTGCTTTGTTGATTACGGCACTGCTGGTAGTACCCAGCCACCGATCCAGTCTTGTATGGTCGGGATCGCGCCCCATGATGACCAGATCAACCTCATCGCGCTTGGCCACGAATGCAATGGTGTTTGGCGCACCCCCTACTTCCACATCTGTTTCTACGGTCACATCGTGCTTCACCTCGAGAGAGTGTACCTCGCGAAAGGTGCGGATCAACTCTACTGCAGTCTCAACCCGTTTCTGGGTGGCCTGGGCAGCCAACACCGGAACATCCATATTGGCCATCTCCGGATGCACTACATGCAACAATTCGATCTTTGCACCGGTTACATCTGCCAAGGTCATGGCATATTGATAGCCATTAATCGACGCCGTGGTAAAGTTTACTGGCACCAAAATCTTCATTACCTTTTTCATAATCCGGGATTTTTAATTCTTTTCAATAGTTATTACTTTCTCAGATCGCTGATCCTTCTTAGTACTTGCCCTGGGTCCAAAAATCTTTACCAATTCATCCTGATGAACAATCTCTTTCTCCAGGAGTAATTCAGCCAACATGGTGAGTTCCTTTCGATGCACCTGGAGAATTTCATTAGTTCGCGTAAAAGCAGATTCGATGATACTCTTAACCTCTCGATCAATCAATTGGGCTGTTTCCTCACTATAAGGTTGTTTCAGGCTCATCTCCTGCTGACCGCTCGAATCGTAAAAACTGATGTTGGCCAACTTGTCACTAAGACCGTAGTACATCACCATCGTGTAAGCTTGCTTAGTGACCTTTTCCAGATCATCTAAGGCACCGGATGAGACCTCATTAAAAATCAGTTGCTCCGCCGCCCGTCCACCCAGCGCCATACAGATACGATCCAATAATTGCGACCGGGTGAGAATCGAATGTTCCTCGGGAAGATACCAGGCAGCACCCAGCGATTTCCCGCGGGGTACAATACTGACCTTGAGCAATTCATCAGCGTGCTTTAGATACCAGCTTACGGTAGCATGACCCGCTTCGTGATAGGCTACTATCCTGCGTTCTTCTTCCGATATTAGTTTTCCTCTTCGTTCAAGTCCTGCGACGATGCGATCGACTGCATCGTAAAAATCGACGTCTTCAACTTGCTGTTTGTTTCTCCTGGCAGCGATCAAAGCCGCCTCATTGCAAACATTGGCGATATCCGCCCCTGAAAAACCAGGACTTTGTGCCGCCAGCTTTCGCAAATCAATGTCCTTTGCCAACTTCACTTCGCGCAGGTGCACTTTGAATATTTCAATTCTTTCTTCCAATGTCGGTAACTCCAGATAGATGTGCCTGTCGAATCTCCCTGGTCTCAACAGTGCCTTATCCAGTATATCAGGACGGTTTGTAGCAGCCAAAACGATCACACCGGTGTTGGTTCCGAAACCATCCATTTCCGTAAGCAATTGATTCAGGGTGCTTTCTCTTTCATCATTCGCCTGCAGTGATGCCACATTCCCCCTTGATCTGCCAATTGCGTCGATCTCATCAATGAAAATGATGCTGGGAGATTTCTCCTTGGCATTTCGAAACAGATCGCGAACCCGTGAGGCTCCTAC
>JAHELJ010000085.1:7787-11178 GCA_024644235.1 Lewinellaceae bacterium | reverse complement strand
GCTCAACTGCTTGAAAACTCATTCAACGTCACAATAGTCGACAAAGACCGTGAGAAATGCAGGCACCTAAACGAGCATCTGCACAAAGCTCTAATCATTTGTGCTGATGCCAGTCACGTAGATCAATTGAAAGAGGAAGGCCTCGACAATATGGATGCTGTGGTCGCCCTAACCAACAATTCCGAAGTCAATATCATCGCCAGCTTGATGGCCAATGAGGTGGGTGTGAAAAAGACTATCGCCCAGGTTACAAACGCCGATTATGTGCCACTATCACGTAACATTGGAGTGGATGTCCTTATCAATGAGAATTTACTTGCAGCCAATAATATTTTTCGATTTATCCGGAAGGGTAAAGTAGAAGCCGTCACTAGTGTCCCAGGGTTGGATGCTGAAGTGATAGAGTATGAGATATTCAAACAGAATCAGCTCACTCGCAAAAAGATAAGTGAGCTCCATTTACCATCTGGAGCTGAAATCGCAGCAGTTATAAGAAATCAAAAAGGGCTTATTCCCGGGCCTGATTTCAAGTTGGAAAAAGGAGACAAAGCCTTTGTCTTTTCGACTCCAAGCGCAATTCCCGCAGTCGAAAAACTCTTTCGATAGCGATGTCGATTCATTGGAAAGCCATATTTCAAATTGTGGGAATCATGCTCACAATGATCGGTTGCATGATGCTGGTGCCTTTGATGTTTTCCCTGTACTATCACTCCGGAGACTCTCACGTATTTCTATGGAGTGCCTTCATAACCACTGCCCTCGGTATGTTATGCTGGCGTATCAATGCCGGTCAGGTAGCCAATGTAAAGAAGCGGGATGGATACTTAATTGTTACCCTTGGCTGGATATTCATGATCGCATCATGTAGTCTGCCTTTTTTCTTATCAGGCCACTTCGCAGGGGCGACCAATGCCTTATTCGAAACGGTATCTGGTATGACCACAACTGGTGCTACTATTGTCGAAGACATTGAATTGTTACCCAAAGGATTGTTGTTTTGGCGCAGTATGATTCAGTGGATCGGCGGGATGGGAATCATTGTTCTCACCGTCGCTATCTTTCCACTATTGGGCATTGGTGGATGGGAATTATTTGTCAATGAAGCACCTGGACCTGTTTCTCAAAAAATTCATCCCCGGATTAGAGCCACAGCTACCTCACTATGGATCATCTACCTTATCCTAACCACCATTCTGTGTGTGCTGCTGATGTTTGGTGGGATGCAGTTTTTTGATTCGATCAATCACGCCATGACTACCATGGCCACCGGTGGATTCTCCACCAAGAATGCCAGCTTTGCTCACTTTCAGTCGCCCTACCTACATTACGTCACGACGCTATTCATGTTCTTGGCAGGTGTCAACTATACCTTGATCTTCTTTGCAATCAGGTTTGATTTGAGAAAGGTATTTAGAAGTGAAGAATTGAAATACTATTTCTTTACGGTAGTGCTTTTTGGGCTTTTGGTGACTTGCCTCGTAAAATTCAACACGGGTCAGGGTTGGGAGATTAGTTTCAGACAGTCATTTTTCCAGGTTGTTTCTATGATCACGACTACTGGCTACGTCATAGCCGACTATACATCTTGGTCAAACACATTGACCATTGTATTCTTTGTACTTCTCTTTCTGGGAGCAAGTGCAGGTTCAACAGCTGGCGGCATCAAAATAGTAAGGCATGTAGTTTTCTTCAAGAATAGCATTCTTGAATTTAAGAGGCTACTGCATCCAAGAGCTATTATCAGGTTAAAACTTGACAAAGAAATTGTGCGAGCACGGATTGTCATGAACATTCTCGTCTTTCTTTTGCTCTACCTGGCTACTTTCATTACGGGCACTGTAGTGGTGGTCTTCCTCGGCATGGATCTTATCTCTGCGGGAGGAGCTGTTGCCACATCACTGGGAAATGTGGGACCAGGTATTGGAGCGGTGGGACCCATGCACACCTTCGCAGGTCTTTCCATTCCTATCAAGGGGGTTTTGATCACGTTAATGCTGCTGGGGAGGCTGGAGTTGTACACCGTCCTGATCCTCTTCACCCCCTTCTTCTGGCGTTCAAACTAGGCCCACCACAGCCACGCCCACCCGGGTCCTGATAATTTGATGATTTATCATCATATATTGCTCAGCAAGTTGCTATTTTTGGCCAGCATCTATGGAAGGAAAGGCATCGGACAAGACGAGGAGATCCGTCAGGAAACCAAGATACATTGAAATCAATGTTCACACTTTGATGGACGATGACCGTCCTGTGTATCTGTCCGGCGATTTCAATGATTGGGTCGAACGTGATGAAAGGTACCGGATGACTAAAGTGTCAAAGGGTCTCTATGCCTTCGCATTGGACATTTCCGGATCCGAGTTACCGTTGGAATACACTTACCTCAAAGGAGGTTGGGATGATGAGGAACTTGACACCTATGGAAATCGAGTGGCCAAACGTTTGATTACAGCCCTCGATCAAATGATTGTCGACCGGGTGGTTAGGTGGAGAAGAAATGGAAAGGCCTGCGACCCTCTTAGGCTGCCGGAACAGTTCATTATCGAAGATGACTTTGAAATACCGCAACTCAAAAAAAGGAGACGGATCTGGGCACTGCTGCCACATGATTATCATGTGCAAACCGAGAAACAATATCCGGTACTTTACTTGCAAGATGCCCAAAACCTCTTTGATGACAATGCCCCATTTGGAAATTGGGCTATCGATGAGAAGATGGCCATCCTTGCAGAGCATGGCCATGGTGATTTTATTGTCGTTGCAATCGAACATGGGGGCAAAGACCGCATTAAGGAATTCAGTCCTTTTGAAACCCAGAAGTTTGGCGCCGGTCATGGAAAACTCTATGCCCGCTTTCTAATCGAAACATTGAAGCCCTATGTCGACGAGAAATTTCGCACAGAAGCTGAAGGTCTAGGCACTGCCATTGGCGGTAGCTCGATGGGTGGGTTGATCAGTGCTTTCACAGGAATGATGTATCCGGAAATATTTTCAAAATGGATGATCTTTTCTCCATCGCTGTGGGTTTCCTCCAAGATTTTTACAGAGGCCAATAATTTCATTAACAGTTCACCCATATCTATATATCTGTATGGTGGAAAAAATGAAAGCCAATCGATGGAACGTGATCTCAATTTGTTCGTCGATGTATTAACAAGAAAATCAAGAAATCAAGATCTGATACGCTACAAACTTAGTTTACACCCTACCGCGCTGCACAGTGAACAATACTGGGGACAGGAGTTTCCAAAAGCAGTTCGGTGGCTTTTCTTTAACCAGTAATTTTTATGAAATATACCGTTAAAACTCAACCACAGCCCTCCGCTAGTTTTACATTGATTCCCTATAAAAGCGACGCCCTTCCAGAAGATGTAAAAGAGCAATTGTCTTC
>JAHELJ010000085.1:0-7687 GCA_024644235.1 Lewinellaceae bacterium | reverse complement strand
TTGGCTGTGAACAAGGGCAGTGAATATCTTCCTCGTTTCTTAATTCTTGAGTACAAACCCACCAGGAAGAAGGGAGTAAAAAGTTTAGGGCTTGTTGGTAAAGGGGTAACCTTCGATACTGGTGGCTTATCGATAAAGGGATCCCAAAATATGCACTACATGAAAAGCGATATGGGTGGAGCGGCGGCGGTACTGGGCATCATTGCGGCTGCAGCTGAACTTAAATGGCAAATACATCTGGTCGGAATAATTCCTTTGACCGACAATTGCGTCGATGCCACTTCCATCAAGCCGGGAGATGTAATAAGATCATACAGTGGAAAAACTATAGAAGTGATAAACACCGACGCAGAGGGTAGATTGATCCTCGCTGACGGACTTGCCTACCTAATCAAAAATTTCGAAATGGATCATGTAATTGATCTGGCCACACTCACTGGGAGCTGTGTGAGAACTTTTGGCGATGTATGTGCAGGGATGTTCTCTAATGATGAAGAACTGGCTGAACAACTTTTTCTGAGTGGACTCAATACGGGCGAGAAACTCTGGACTTTACCTTTGTGGCCAGACTATGATGATCAGATGGAGTCGGAAATCGCCGACATAAAAAACCTAAGCACAAAACCGGTAGCTGGTGCAATAACTGCAGCAAAATTCCTGGAGTTCTTCACCTTTGATCACCCTTCCTGGGCTCATCTGGATATAGCTGGTGTAGCTTTTGGGGATACAAAGTTCTCCAAAGAGAAATCAGCCACAGGTTTTGGAGTGCACCTTTTGGCTGATTTCATAAAGGATAACATGATCTAAGTTGGGATCGGGTCTCGGCGGTTGGCTTTCTATCTTCGCCCATAAAGGACAACTTTTGATTTCTTGTACTCCGATAGAGGGGTAGTATAGTGAAAAGTGACCCTGTTTATCACTCGATTCACACCCTTCAGATTCAACGGCTTTGTCATCGATCCTGCAGCGATCCGTTTATGCACGGGAACTACTTCTTTGGTACCGTTACGATAATGAACGACGACTCGCGTCAGGTGGACATCTGATTTTCGGACTTCAATACCGATAGCATTGAAAGTGCCCATTCTTCCTGTGACATAGATTTCATCCCAATCTGCGGCATAGCTTACAGTGCGACTTCCCAACTTGATCCATGGTGACCACGTGAATGCAGAGCTGGCAAAGGCAAATAATGCGATTACGAAAAGAAACGATTGAATGCGATAAAACTGATTTAGATTTCTCATGGCGATAGATTTAGTATTAAGAAATTCTTGGTGATTTTGATCGTTTGCATGTACAACGAGGATGTCAGTTAATACCCTACCCCGCTATAACCAAAATGATACTTGAAGAAGGCTGAAAGAAGTGCTTAGGAGATCAAGATGCGCAAGTACCTTGGAGGCCGGCGATCCACTCACTGATCAGTTTGATGCCTTCCTCATGAGGAATTTGCCGGCCGACCTCAGGCATTCTAGCGCCGGGATCATCTACTTGCATCCGGTAAAGGAGAATTGAAGATTCGGGTTCTCCCGGCACAATATCATAGTGCCTACCACCAGATCCTTTGCCGGCTGATACCGGAGACTTGCATATGCCAAGATTTGAACTCCTATCTTCGGTAGTGGTGAGGTACAATCCCGAATTGTATGCGGATCCGGCCGGGCTATGGCAAGTTCCACAATTGACCGCCAAATATGCTCGCGCCCGCTCGTTCAATTGCTCTGTCGTGTCATCCCACTTGGCGATCGATGGATATGATGGCCAGTCGCCAGACGAAAGATAACCCGCCTCAACCCATTTCGAAAGCTGATTTTTTTCTCCATCGTCATAGACAAAAGACTTATCAAGGTTACCCATGTTTGGCCCGATCGGCATGATCTGCTTTCCATGTTCGTGGCAGCTCTGACATTGATTGATATCCGGAATAATGTAAGGTAGCTCGTGTTCCGTACCTGAAGTATCAATCCACGACACATCCTTGATATCACCCAAGGGTTTGAGTTCGGCATCTGTTTGCCTATCGTTCCATACATATGAGTATGGCTTCCAGCCAGATCCGGTCTTTACTAGTAACCGCGTTTCCAGAATTTGTTTGCCTTTGGAAGGCCTTCTAAAATCCTTATGGTAAAAAAAGTTCTTTATTAAGACGGTACGATTTGGGAATATGATACTACCATCGGCTTGTACTGTTGCCTGGCTATCAACCGGCATCCAAATGAATCTGGCCTTTTCGGCATAATTGGAGAACAAGGGTGTCTTTAGGTCGTAGGGAATCACTCCCCGATTTCCATTCAGATCAGATAAGGGCTGCTCGAAGAACGCATAGTCCGAAAGACGAGGCCATGCCTCTTCTCCTTCAGGAAGTTGAACTCCCTCCAAATCACAGCCATAGAGACAGCATAGAGAGATCACTAGAGCAGATCCGAAACAATAGTTGACAAGTTTCACTGGCTCAATTGTTCGAGAGGGGGCAGATCACAATCAAAAAGACTCATGTTCCTGTCGTGTAATTTTCTCAAGTCACCCAGTCCTTTGGCTGTTTCGGCATTTAAGTTTGCAAACCTAAGATCATCACCATTTCGTTGAAGACATATGCTCCTCGATTCATCGGCAAGATCAGGATCAAATATTCCGTCAATCACGATATCCTGGGGTTTCCCAAAAAACAGTCCGTTTAACATCTTTCCAAATTCCTTCGAAAGATCAGGTATAGCCTTCTTCCTGACAAACAAATTATCATGAACATAAACACCACGATAATATGGATCAAATCCATTATCACTATTAAACGGCTTCTCGGTAAAAAAATAGCTAATCACTCCAAGGCCTAAGGTCTTGTAATCCAAAATCTCATTGTCAAAGATTTCTACATTGTCATGAGCTATCACCAGCATACCTGTTCCAGGTGGAAGCGTTGCAACCATTCCTCCGTCAGGCGCAAAATTCTTATGGTTATTTGATCGGCTCACATTATTAAAGACGCGCACATTACTCCCGTTGGCCTGAGGCAGATCAGGCAGGTCAAAAATTAAGATACCCCCGGTATTGTTTTCTGTGACATTGTCGTGGGCATCTACATCAATACTGTTCTCGATCTCAAGCCCAGCCACGTTATGGTGGGCATAGTTATGCCGGATCAACACGTTCCGGCATTGTCCCACATAGATGCCGGCATCTGAGGCAAAGGAAGCTTCACAGTTTTCGATAAGGACGTCTCGACACGAAACAGGATACAATCCATACCCACCATTACTTTCCTTGGCTCCATCAGTCCAGGTCGTTCGTACCTCTCGAATGATCACTCCAGATGCATCCTGGATCTTTATGGCATCACCTTTACTATCTTGAACGGTAAAGCCCTCCAGGGTAATCCCGTCGGCCTTAATTAAGAGCCCTTCAGCCCCCTCAATTTGGTCAGCGAAGGATAGTATAGACTTATGCATACCTTCACCCCTGATTGTCACATCTTTAACCCCCAGCAGCGATATTGAACGGCGCAGTGAAAATGTGCCCGCTGGAATGGCAATGACCATCCCGCTATCTGCATTCAATAGTGCTTCTCGAATATGGTCCCCACTGCTTAACTGCTCAAGGTCTTGAGGCTGGCTTTTACATGACTCCAAAGCTGTCCAAAGAAGGACGATCGCAAATGTATTTAACAGTATTCTGCTGATTATCCACATATTCTTTTAGCGATAAGCTGCTTTTTGTATTTTATCTAGCAAAGAGATTTTGTCAATCCGATGGCCAAAACAACACAGGTATTGCATATTAGTGCGGAGTGCTATCCTGCAGCCAAGATAGGGGGTTTAGCCGATGTAGTGGGATCGTTACCAAAGTATTTAGGTCCTCTAGGTGTAGACTCTCCGGTAATCATACCGAAATATCATCTACCATGGATTCTCAAGCAATCCTACAAAGAAGTTCATAGAGGCACCTTTCAACTCGGATACTACAGTCAGCCCTATGTCATTGAAAAGCAGAAGGGCACTGAATTGGGATTCCCTCTGTATGTCGTAGACCTGCCTGGCAAATTCGACCGGCCGGGTATATATGCTGATCCTTCAGGTCATCATTATGGAGACGAACCCGAGCGATACCTGGCATTTCAAAGGGCCGTGCTGGCTTGGGTGCAAAGCTGGAAGAAAAAGCCCGATATTTTACATTGTCACGATCATCATACGGGATTGATTCCTTTCATGATTCGTCATTCGCCCGACTATGCTGATTTGTCCGTAATACCAACGGTATTTACTATCCACAATGGTAGATACCATGGTGCGTTTGGATGGGACAGACTGCACTTGCTCCCCTTTTTCGATGGAGCAGCCCGGGGTTTGATCGATTGGGGAGGAGCTATCAATCCCCTGGCTGCCGCCATCAAGACTTGCTGGACGCTAACCACTGTTTCGTACAACTATTTGCAGGAGCTGAAGGTGGACTCCAATGGATTGGAATGGTTATACCATGAAGAAAGTCCAAAATCTGTCGGAATTCTCAATGGCATTGATAATGAAGTCTGGGACCCCGCATCCGATGAACGAATCTCATTTCAATTAAAGAAGAGCATACCCTATTTCAAACGCGCAAACAAGAAGACTCTTCTTCAGAGTTTCGGTCTTGACAAAAAATTGCCACTGGTAGCATTTATCGGGCGATTTGCCAGGGAAAAAGGAGCGGACTTGCTGCCTGACCTTATTTATCAAACGCTGATCAACAACTTTGGCGTGAATTTATTGGTTTTGGGCTCTGGAAATCCAATGTTGGAAGATGCGCTTAACGGGTTGAAGCCTTTATTTCCAAAAAGGTACAACACCTATATCGGATACAGCGAAGATCTGGCTCACCAGATCTACGCCGGGGCAGATTTTCTTTTGATGCCTTCCCGGGTAGAACCTTGTGGCTTAAATCAAATGTATGCGATGAGGTATGGAACGCTTCCGATTGTGAGGCGAACCGGTGGCTTGGTGGACTCAGTAACAGATATCGGGGACCCTGGTGGTTGTGGAATCATGTTTAATCATGTGTTGGTTGGAGATATATTGCACGCTTTTTCCAGAGCAATTGACCTGTATTCAGATAAATCTGCCTTTCAGGCTTTTCAAGAGAACGTTATGCAGTTGGATTTCTCGTGGCAGCGTTCAGCACAAGAATATTTGAAGGTATACACAAGTGTAAAAAATGATTAAGTCGAATGAAAATTAAGATCATAGCATTGATTCTTGGTGGAGGTGCGGGAACGCGCCTGTATCCCTTGACGAAAGAGCGTTCGAAACCCGCAGTACCGATCGGTGGTAAATATCGGCTGATTGACATTCCTATTTCCAACTGTTTGAACTCAGGCTTGGTCAGGATGTTTGTACTTACTCAATTCAATTCAGCCTCTTTGAATCAGCACATCCAAAACACCTATCACTTTGATTTGTTCTCCCGCGGCTTTGTGGATATACTGGCTGCGGAGCAAACGGCCGGAAATCTTAAGTGGTTTCAGGGTACTGCAGATGCAGTCAGGCAGACAACTCAACACCTTAGGAATCACGAATTTGATTATGTGCTAATCCTTTCTGGTGATCAACTCTACCAGATGGATTTCGAACTCATGGCTAAATACCACATTGCGCAAAATGCTGACATCACCATTGCAACCATTCCTGTGGTAGCTGAGGAAGCGAGTTCTTTTGGTATAATGAGAGTCAATGAGCATGGCTTTATCGAACGATTTACTGAAAAACCCTCTGCTGATGTGCTGAGTGATTGGACAAGCGAAGTGTCTGAAGAGATGCGTAATCAGGGAAAGGTTTTCCTGGCATCAATGGGCATTTACATATTCTCAAAATCTACTCTCATGGATCTCCTGGAAGCCAATCCGTCAGCCACCGATTTTGGGAAAGAAATCCTCCCCTCGGCAATATTGACGGGAAAGAATGTAGCCAGTTATGAGCACAATGGCTACTGGACTGATGTCGGGAATATAGCCTCGTACTTCGAAGCCAACCTGGCCCTCACTGATGAAATTCCCAAGTTTAACCTTTTTGACAACGAAAAGCAGATTTACACACGTCCAAGGCTACTGGCCCCTGCAAAAATATCCGACACTAAAATCACCCAATCGATCGTGGCTGAAGGATCGATCATTTTTGCTAAAGAAGTCACCAGAAGTATCATTGGAATTCGTGCCAGGATAGGTAGTAATTCTGTAATACGTGATACCATCGTGATGGGTAACGACTATTTTGAAACCCTCGACCAGATAATCTATGAACACGACCAAATCCATATGGGCGTTGGACATAATTGCTACATCGAACATGCCATTATAGATAAGAACTGTCACATTGGGCATGACGTCAAAATAGTGGGTCATTCCTCATTGGAAGACACGGAAACAGATTCATATTGCATCGTAGACGGAATCATCGTGGTGAAGAAGGGGATTGAAATTCCCAGCGGCACGGCCATCGGATATCAAAAAGAAGACTAAAGTGGAACATTCTCCTGCGTTTCTGTGCCTAACCTGCTATTTCAAAGGGGCTGATTTCATCAAAGCCTGCCATGCCCTTGGCAATACTGTCTATTTGATAACCAGCAAGAAACTTGAAAATGAACCATGGCCCTGGGATAGCATTCAAGATGTGTATTACATGGAGGAAGATGAAGAAGGAGATTGGGATCTGGACGACCTGGTGCGGGGTCTTGCTTATGTACTCCGGACCATTCGAATAGACCGGATTTTGGCCCTTGATGACTTCGATGTAGAAAGGGTAGCTATGCTTCGCGAGGAGTTTCGCTATCCAGGTATGGGCCAGTCGACAGCACGTTTTTTTAGGGATAAACTGGCCATGCGAATGGAAGCCAAAAAGGGAGGCATTCCTGTACCGGCTTTTTCATCTTTATTTAGTAATGAATTGATTAATCATTTTGCCGACACAACAGTGCCGCCCTGGGTGGTGAAGCCTCGATCAGAAGCCAGTACCGCTGGAATCAGGAAAGTGCACGATAAAAATGAATTGTGGTCGGTAATCAACGAATTGGGAGATAAGAGGCATCGCTACTTGGTCGAACAATTTTTACCGGGCGATGTCTATCATGTCGATGCGCTTTCCTACCAGGGAGAAAATCTTTTCACCAAAGCCTCCCGGTATCTTAACACACCATTTGAGGTGGCCCATGGCGGAGGCATTTTTAGAACTCAAACACTTGAGGATAAGTCTGATGATGCAGCCCAACTTGCAAAAATCAATCAAGATCTACTGGATACCTTTGGCATGCGCCATAGTGCATCTCATTCAGAATACATAAAAGCACATGATGATGGCAAATTCTATTTTCTGGAGACATCATCGAGAGTCGGAGGTGCCCATATTGCTGAAATGGTTGAAGCCGCTTCCGGTATAAATCTATGGCGGGAATGGGCAGCGCTTGAATCAGCCATGGTGAGAGGACAAACCTATCAACTACCCCCGGTAGAAAACTGGCATGCAGGAAGTATCATGTCTCTCAGTAAATTCGAAACTCCTGATGATTCTACTTTCACCGACCAGGAAATCTGGTGGCGGTTGAAAAAGAAAAACCATATCGGTTTTATCTTGAAAAGTGATCGTCATGGCCGGATCTCTGAGCTACTTGATCAGTATGCTGAGCGGATCCGCGATCAATTTCATGCATCACTTCCTGCACCTGACCG
>JAHELJ010000084.1 GCA_024644235.1 Lewinellaceae bacterium | reverse complement strand
AGGTAGCCGTACCGGAAGGTGCGGCTGGAATACCTCCTTTTAAGAGTAGAGTACGACAACAGATTTGAAACGCACTCTACGGATCTTTTGATCCTTACCCTTTGTGTCTTATTGAAATAAAACAGTCTGTCGAAAGAGGCAGACTTTTTTGATTAAGTATTGGTCCCTGATCTCTATTTCAGGCAGTAATACAGATTATGCATTAGTCCCGTAGCTCAGCTGGTTAGAGCGCTACACTGATAATGTAGAGGTCGGCAGTTCAAGTCTGCCCGGGACTACTCACTCACACCCGTACCCATTTGCAGGGGAAATGATCATCACACCCCCACAACGAACCCACACGCAAACACACACGACACACCTGCCTGCCGGAAGGGCAGGCCTACATCCTCACTCACACCCATCTCGGGAGGGCACACAGTCACACTCACACAAAGAACCCACATTCAAACCCACACGACACGCCTGCCTGCCGGAGGGGCAGGCCCACACCCTCACTCACACCCATCTTGGGGGATTAGCTCAGTTGGCTAGAGCACCTGGTTTGCAACCAGGAGGTCATCGGTTCGAGCCCGATATCCTCCACAGTGAAAAGGCCTTCCTTTTGTGGGAAGGCCTTTTCGGTTTGGGTTGGGGTGTGGACCTGCCTGTGGGGCAGGTAGGAGTGATGGTGTGAGGTGGGGTTTGGGGTAGAGGGTGTGATCTCACCAGCGGTTTTCAATAGATTTCTCGGTCTTGTAGTGAAGTCTCAGGTGCTAACGTAGGGATCTGATTAGAAATATTCTGATTAAGAAAAGCTTCATATTCATTTTTTGGAATATGTTAGTAGCTCCAAATGAATCTGGTGTTTTAATGAACTGCTTGGAAGGACTCTATGGTCTATTAACTATTGAGTAGGGTAGTTGTGAAACATGTTGTAGGGTACATGCTAGTCTCGCTTTACTATAGACAAATCACCGAGCACCAGGCTCTTGCGGATGATGGGATTTCCCACATAAGAGATTTTGGCATCGCCAAGGGCAGTGATCTTGATCTCCTCACCATTGAGTGATAAATCACTGTCGCCAAAGGAGGTAGTCCTGATCCAATCCCCTCTAAAATTATCACAAATCACAGTAGCTTCACCGTAAACTCGAAACACCTGTTCTTCACTGAATCCACTGGCGATTGTCAGATTTGGCTCACCATAAAGGTGCGCTTTGAAAAGAGAACTTTCCATACCCTCGAGGTATACCTGTGATTTACCGTAAATTTGTAATGAAAACCTTGGAGAAGCGATAACATTTTCTACTAGTACAAATTCTTCACCACGAATATCCAGGGCTTCCAGGGTTTTATAAGTCACTCTGGCCATCACCTCTACACCTTCATACATTTTCTGCTTATCCCAATGGCGATCATTCCAACGGATGGACTTCTCCACATACCGGGCATCATCAAGATAGATCCTTAGTTTGCCATGTACTACTTCGTAATTAATCCTGTCTTCCTCGATGCCATGATAGGTAATATCAATATGTTCCGATTCACCTTTTGTCAGTTCAAGATTGATCTTGGGACCAATGACAATCTTCTCAAAAGGGGTAAGATCAGCTGTAATTTCCTGAGCACCAATACAAAAGGAGATGGTGCAGTAAAAAGCAAGTAAGTAGATTCGGCAAATCATGGGTTGAATTCTTTTGGTTTATGGTAGTATAGACGGGTAGTACGGATAAAAGTTGCAAGGCTTCCATTAAACAACTTTAGATTTCCTCAGTATAGTTCTGTTCAATCCGGTATTTGGCACGAAATATGCGCAGTATATTTTGCGAATGTCTCTTTCGCATTTTCCCGATCTATTTTAAAAGAGATTCATGCCGGTATGTGCTGACCTATAGCTACCTTAACATATACGTGTTTTAACGTTGTTTGGAAGCGGGTCAAAAGCATACATATGGAAAAAAAAATCTAATTTTTTTTAACCCCCTGTTTGTAGACGAAGAAATTGAGGGACATGAAGATAGACATGGCGTTAAATTCTAATGTAAAAAATCGAAAAAGCACCATATACAAACTTTCGATCATTCGATTATATTTGTGTAGACGAAACCGATTTGATCTCTCCTCTGTGTGGAATTCCAGATGGGTTTCGGCCAAAGAACATTTGTACAGGAACCTAACTCAGTGGATGAAGAATCTTTACGTAAGAGCTAACTCAAGAACCTCTTTACTTCCTTTCTTCTCTCCTTCGGGGGGCTTCCTTTACGTACGTTCAAGTTAACAACTCAAAACAGTTAGAACTGCACTAGTTGAAGTGCTGTCTTAGCTGATTTTGTGCTTAGTTAGGATTGAATTATTTAACTAGATAAAACCGCTTTTTTATTTAATAACCAAAACTAGAACTCATGAGAAAGACGAATGTTACTTCTATTCAGCCCTCGTGTTGGATTCCGTCTAGAGTGGGACAGTGGTTGCTGTCCGGCTGCCTGGTGTTCTTTATGACACTGGGGAGTTGGGCACAGGGACCGAACTGTGGAGCGCTGAACGCATCTGTTGATGTGGATGGCTATTCCACGTTTGTGGTTTCTGAGTTTGTGACGAACTGCGGCAGTGTAGCTGAACCCCTGAATCTGACGATAACCAACGATTTCGGTGGATTAGTGCGATTTGATGTTTATTTTGCTGGAGGCGGAGCTTTCAGCGGAACGAGCGCGAGTGTCAGCTGTGATGACACAATCAGGATAGATGCCTGTAATCTGTTGACACAGGAACTTAAACTCAATGTTTCAAATGCAGGTGGAGCTTGCTGGGCTGCTTTGACGTTTAAGCAGTCAAACGGTCCGATCGTGACATGCTATCCCTATTGGTTGTGGTGTCTGGATCCTCAAGTGAGCGACTATGGTCTGTTCATAGACTGGGCCTACGGTAACCAGGATGGTGAATATGATCCGCATGAAGACTACAAAGAAGCATACATCCCATGCTTCGGTGAGGTTCGCGCCGATTTTGTAGCCGACTGGGTAGATCCGCACGATTGCGTGCTGGGCGATGATACCGCTAAAGTGATCTACCGGGAGTTTGAAGCCTTCGACAAAGAAGGTCGTCGTGGTTCGTGCTTTGACACAATCTATGTATGGAGATTACCCCAAATTACTCCTGACAATATCTATTGTGCAGAACGAGATACTGTTTATTGTGGAGTAGGATCAGATGGTCCTTACATGACGGTTCCGGAGATAGATAAATACACCGGTATGCCAACCGGACTCTGTGATACGTTGTACTTCCTCGATATTGACACAGAGGATGGCATGTTGGTATTTGAGCCAAATATTTTTGACTCAAAGTGTGGTATTCAGGTACATGTAGATGCCTGGAAGTTTGAAGACCACTGTAATCCACAATACAAAGTGGATATAGAAGTGAAGCAAAATTGCTATGGCATGCCGCAGGCATCATGTTTTGTGGCACCACCAGCAGCAGGACCTGGTACGGCAAATGCATTTGAGGAGATATCACCGGGCTACTGGCGCTGCAGTTTCTGGATCACCGATCTGGATACGGTGCCACCTCTGGCCGAGTGCAAGTTTGATAAGCTGCAGCCTCAGAATGTAGCCTGGCATGTTAGTTATGAAGAACCAAATCACGTCGACTTTGGAGGTAATATTCCTTATCACTGCTTTGATACTCCGCATTATCCAGGTGATGACTGTGGAACTTATGCCCCGGTTATTATCGTGAATACTGGAACACATGATTGCGCAGCCCATACCTACATACCACCAGTCTGTGTCTATGATGATTGGAGTGGCGTGAAAGCGGTGAAGGCCAGTATTGCAGGTATCGGCACTTGGAGTTTGGAAGCAAGTGGAGAGGATTGCGATGAGCTGGATACTTCGGTTTATCCATGTGATCCTGACTACAACGTGACCGGTGAATGCTGGGAATCACACCAGCAGATCAAGTTGCCGAAGACAGGTGATGGTTATCCATACCAGATCCTCTATGAGATCTATGACTACTGTCACAACATCGACAGCATCTATTGCTACATCCTGGTGAAGGATCAGGTGAAGCCAGTGGCGGTTTCTGACAAAGGAGTCAACGTAAGCATCACCGATAAGAAAGTGTGGGTAGATGCCGAGACCTTTGACGAAGGCAGCTGGGACAACTGTGGGGTGAACTTGCTGTTGGCCAGAAGAGCTGACTGGTACGAAGCCTGCATTGACCTATGTGATGACATCGAGTGGTGTTGTGCAGGTCCTCACGGAGATACACTCTATATGGCATTTCTTGACAGAAAGAAAGACGGCAGCGATCATGACTTTTACGATGAAGTGGAGGCACATTATGCCAAGACGATGGAGTGGCTGAGAGAAGATGGTCAGCAATGTGGTGATATCATTTACAATGCATGGCTGTATGATCTGATGAAGTATGCCACCTTAAAGTGCATCGATCATCCATATCCGGTGGACAATCAGTACTTCCGACATATTTTTGAGCAGTGTTATGCTGATTGGATGCATCACAATAATGGTTTGGAAACATTCGTGGTGAACGGAGGACATGAATCAAGTATATTCAATGATCTACATCACGATCCGAGCAACAAATATGACCACACCGATCACGATCACTACTATGATGAAGAAGACTATTGTTTTGAATACTTCGAGTATGTCAATCCATTCCTGACACCGGGTTGCGATAATCACTTAGGTAATCAGCAAGTAGTAGCTCTTGGCAATGGGACTAATGGTAACGGTGGACCTTATGAACTGACGCCAGCGGAGAAATCCTTAGTGGACATGTATGAGCAGATTGGTGGTGGCTGGAGCGATGCCGTTCCATTCAGCTGCGAAGATGCTTGCGGACCGGTAACGGTGGAGATCCTGGTAATGGACTACTGGTGCAACTGGAGCAAAGCCTGGACAGATGTGTGGGTAGAAGACAAGACTCCGGTGAGTGTAGAGAAAGACGTAGTAGACGGTACAATCTACTGTGCGACCTATAAATCAGCTCGCTATGCCTATCCTGGTGAAGTACATCCGGTGAGTCTGGAGTACATTGTAGATCTGGCGAAAGGTGGAGAGCAGGATGCTTTCGATCTATTGGATGAGATTTTGGGTGGCTATTGCAAGGCCTGGGTTGATCCATACGGTAATTATGTAGATGAGAACTGGGAAGAGATCGATTGCGATATTACCTTCTCGGATTCCACGTGCTATTGTTCATCTTACTATGAGCAAGTTCGGGTATATGACGAGCACTTTGGCTACCAATGGGTAGATGTGAAGATCGATACCTGCTACTTTGAAGAAGTAGAGAAAGACTTCCAGAAGGGAATCATTGCGGTGAACTGTGCGGAGAATGTATTCTGCGAGCAGGAGGTATGGTGTGAGTTTGATCACTGTGGCCAGGGCTACATCTTCCGTAAATGGAAGATCTGGCAAGGCTGTCCTCCCCAGGAGGGATACGGAGGCAACCACATTCCTGACACGATATTCCGTCATCAGAAGATCTTTGTCGGCAACGAATGTGCAATCCAGAAAGGCATGTTTGATGTACCATATGACACCGAGGTATACAGCTGTGGAGTGGAGTACGATCCGGATGGCAGCGGCCACGTAGTTGGCGATGCCGGACCGGAGAATACCGGTTACCCAGTATACCGATTTGATGACGATTGTCGCCTGGTGGGAATCGCCCACGATGACAAGGTGTTCAAGATCGTTGGTGGTGATGCCGCTTGCTACAAGATCATCCGAACTTGGTATTTTGCTGACTGGTGTACGGATGGACCGCCATCGGAGGATAACTGGTGGAACCGTTATGGCTATGACTTCAGCTGTGAGCAGAAGATCCTGGTGATCGACACGATGCCACCGGTATGTACGGTGACCAGCAACGTGGTAGATGGCCTGGCCGAAGTAGCGGGAGGTTGTTACTATACCTACGAAGCGAACGTTGATGTAGCTGATCCATGTGGTGTGATAGAATACTACTGGGAGCTGAAAGACATCAAGAAAGATCCGGCTGAGGTAGTTGACTATGGTAGTGGTACCTTGGATGGCACTGAAGATGCCTTCTCAGTCACGGTAGAAGATCTGGGAACGGGGCTTTATAAATTCATTGCCCGGGTAACGGATGAATGTCAGAACGAGAGCTACTGCGAAGAGCAATTCGAAGTAGTTGCTGGCAAGAAGCCTGCGGCAGTATGTATCACCAGTATCACGGCTGAGCTGACGCCAATGGATTTGGATCAGGACGGTGAGATCGATACGGCGATGGCAGTGGTATGGGCTGAAGAGTTCAACAGCAGCAGTGCCCCGGCATGTGACGATGACTTTGTTGACTTCTACATCGAGTTTATCGACGGAGATGGCGACGATAGTCTGGACACATCCGAAGATCTGGATAAGCTGGATCTGGGTTGTGAGCACATTGGTACACACACGGTACGTATGTGGGTACAGAGCGAGAGTGGCACAGCTGACTTCTGCGATGTTCTGTTGATTGTACAAAACAACATGGGTGGCTGCGGCGACATCAGTGGCGCGAACAACGTGACTGGTCGAATCACTACTGAGTTGGGCGACAATGTAGAGCAGGTAGAAGTGACCGCACAACTGGAGAACGGACAGGACTTGAACTGGATCACAAATGCAAGTGGAGCCTATGGCTTTGCAGCAGCATTGGGTACTAAGGTGATTGTAACTCCGAAGAAAGACATTGGTGATGACAACGGAGTAAGCACACTTGACCTGGTTAAGATCCAGAAGCATATCCTAGGTAAAGCATTGTTGGAGACTCCACTACGTGAAGTAGCTGCTGATGCAAACAACGATGGCAAAGTGAGCACGCTTGACCTGATCGAGATCAGGAAACTGATCCTTGGTAAAGCCGACCAGTTTGCAAACGTAGACAGCTGGAGATTCTTTGCGAATGATAACAACGTAGAGAGCTACGAGGTCGATCCGATCAACAACCCAATGGTGATAGATTGGACGGGTGTGAAGATTGGTGATGTAAACAACAGCATGGATCCAAGCAGAAGTGCGGATCGTAGCGGCAAGTCACTGGTGTTCAACGTAGACAACGTAGAGCTGGTAGCGGGCAACCAATACCGGGTAGAGTTCAAGGCAGACAACTTCACAGACATCACAGGCTATCAGTTCACATTGAACTATGATGCAAACGCAATGCGAGTGGTGAGCTTTGAAGGTGGCGCGCTTGATCTGACCGAAGACAACTTTGGACTGAATCGAATGGCGGAAGGCCTTGTGACCACAAGCTGGAACGTAGCCGAAGGCATTACGGTAGATCAGGATGAGGTAGTATTCACCCTGGTGGTTGAAGCGCTGAACGCAGCTGAGCTGAGCGATGTAGTGACGGTGAACAGCCGGGTAACTGCAGCAGAAGCTTACAACAGTGCGGATCAAATACACGGAGTAAGCTTGCACTTCGAGGCAGGTGCGATCGTTGAAGGCGGATTTGCTCTATATCAAAACGAGCCAAACCCATTCAGGGAGAACACATTGGTAGGCTTCAACTTACCTGAGGCGATGAGTGCAAGTGTAACGGTGTATGACGTAACCGGAAAAGTATTGAAAGTAGTCGATGGCGACTACACAAAAGGATACAATGAAGTAACATTCAAGCGAAGTGATTTGAACACGACAGGAGTGCTGTACTATCAATTAGATACAGAAGCATTCACTGCTACGAAGAAAATGATCGTGATTGAATAGATCATTCAGTCTGGATCATGAGTAACGATTGTGTAAGTCGAACCGAGTTTTAGAGGTAAATAAAAATCGGTTTTTGGGATGGCCTCTCTCCACTCGTTGGAGGGGGGCTTTTTCTTTGTTTTCTATTTAAAATGTCATGTTTCAGCAGGATATATATTCAATGAAAGTTTCATCTGTATCGTCATCGTATTTAGAAAAATTATTGACTTCAATTGTATATCATATTGGCAGTGAATTTGTTATATTTAATCTGTTATAACCTAGCGACTGTATGGCAGTAGGCCTAGGTTGTAGCTCAAGGAACAATTGTACAGGACCTAACTCAATGGATGAAGAAAATTTTACGTAAGAACTGACTCAAGAACTATTTTACGTCCCTTCTTCTACCTAATAACAAGGATTTCCTGACAGTTCCATCATAGGTTTGTTGTAGGCACTACTGTGTTGGTGCTTCTGTTGGTGAGGATATAATTACTTTATTAATAAAAACCGAATTTTTAATAACCAAAACTAGAACTCATGAGTAAGACGAATGATACCTCTATTCAGCTCTCGTGTTATAAGTCCCAATCAGTGGGCAAATGGATGCTGTCAGGTGTTCTGGTATTCTTCATGGCCCTCACTACTTGGGGTCAAGGGCCGAATTGCGGATCATTGAATGCCTCACTTGATGCTGACGGATATGCTGTTTTTGAGGTCAATGAATTTGTTTCAAACTGTGCAACAGGAGTCACACAACCTTTGACATTAACTATCACCAACAGCTTTGGTGGTTTAGTCAGATTTTATGTAAACGGAGGTGGTTCCTACACAAGTTACGATGTAAATTGTGATGATGTGATTTCACTTTATGCCTGTGATCTCATTTCGCAGGAATTGAAACTGAATGTCACGAACAGTGTGGGATCCTGTTGGGCTCAGCTTACTTTCAAGCAAAGCAATGGGCCACTGATTGAATGCCAGCCTTATTGGCTATGGTGCCTTGATCCTCAGGTCAGTGATCCTTACCTCTTCATTGACTGGGCCTATGGCAATGGAGATGGAGAGTATGATCCCAAGGATGACTATAAAAGAGCTGACATTCCCTGTGTGGGATATGTTCCAGCATACTTCGTAGCAGATTGGGTAGATCCTTATGACTGTGTCATTGGTGAAGACACCGCAAAGGTGATTTATCGGGAGTTTGAAGCTTTTGACAAAGAAGGACGAAGAGGTTCGTGCTTTGACACAATCTATGTGTGGAGGCTGCCTCAGATACTTCCGGAGAATATCTATTGTGCTGAGAGGGACACAGTATACTGTGCCCAAGGAGCTGCTGGACCGTATATTGTTGTTCCGGAGATTGATAAGTACTCCGGCGCCCCTACCGGGATGTGCGACACCCTTTATCTGATTGAGATAGGTGAAGATGACGGCATGTTGACTTTTGCACCAAACTCCTTTGAAACCAAGTGTGGATTGCAAGTGCATGTGGACGGCTGGAAATTTGAGGATCATTGCAATCCTCAGTACCGGGTGGACGTAGAGGTGAAGCAGACTTGCTATGGTCAACCACAGTCGACGTGTATTGTCGTTCCCCCAGCAGCAGGACCCGGTACTCCCAATGCATTTGAAGAGATTTCACCCGGCTATTGGAGATGCACGTTCTGGATCACGGATCTGGATACCTGCGGGCCATATGCTCAGGTTAATATCGACAAGCTTCAGTCGCAGAATATCTGTGAAAAAGAGTATGAGAATGGTCGAGATTGTTACTACGAGGAGTGTGGATTCTTTAATGATCCGCAGTACGAGATCCTTGTAAGTGCAAGCACACATGATTGTGTTGCCCATACTTACATTCCTCCGATTTGTGCGGGTGATGACTGGACCGGTGTGAAACAGGTGAAAGCCCGGGTATATGATGATGATTCATACGAAGCAGATCCTGATTTGGCTGTACCGATCATCACAGTTGGGCTTCAGAATAGTGAAGAAGAATGTTACTTCGAGCGTCATTATGACCTATGTGGATATGACACGCTCCATGGCTACCTATGGGAGAGTCATCAACAGATAAAATTGCCGAAGGGAGAATGGGTGGTCGTGTATGAAATACTGGACTATTGTCATAATAAGACTTATGCCTTTGTAGATTTCATCGTCAAAGACAGAACTCGCCCGGTCGCGGTAGCTGACAAAGGGGTGACAGTTAGCTTGAGTGACAAAAAGATTTGGGTGGACGCCGAGACTTTTGATGAAGGTAGTTGGGACAATTGTGGAGTAAATCTATTGTTAGCACGAAGGTCGGATTGGTATGAAGCCTGTATCGACCTTTGTGATGATATTGAATGGTGCTGCTCCGGACCTCATGGCGACACCCTTTGGATGGCTTTCTTGGATAGAGAGAAGGATGGTAGCGATCATGATTTCTATGATGAAGTAGAGGCACACTATGCAAAAACACTGGAATGGTTGTCTGAAGATGGAACACCATGTGGAGAGTTGGTTTACAATGCCTGGTTGTATGATTTGATGAAGTATGCCACCTTAAAATGTATTGATCACCCTTATCCTGTGGATGCTCAATACTTCAGGCACATCTTCGAGGCATGTTACTATGATTATGTCTCAGAATATGGCATAGAGGAACTTCCTGCGGCACTGGGTAGTGAATCTCACGGAAGTGTTTTCAATGATCTACATCACGATCCCAGCAATAGATATGACCACGCGGATCACGATCATTACGGAGACTATGAAGATTATTGTTTTGATTACTTTAAGAGTATCGATCACATTACCGGTATTTGTAATGATGAAGATGAAAATGAACCACTGGCTCTGAGTCTCCAGCAGGAGGTCGACCTGTATGAGCAGATCGGCGGTGGCTGGAGCGACGCCGTTCCATTCAGCTGCGAAGATGCTTGCGGACCGGTAACGGTAGAGATCCTGGTAATGGACTACTGGTGCAACTGGAGCAAAGCCTGGACAGATGTATGGGTAGAAGACAAGACTCCGGTGAGTGTAGAGAAAGACGTAGTAGACGGAACAATTTATTGTGCGACCTACAAGTCAGCTCGCTATGCCTATCCTGGTGAAGTACATCCGGTGAGTCTGGAGTACATTGTAGATCTGGCCAAAGGTGGAGAGCAGGATGCTTTCGATCTATTGGATGAGATCCTGGGTGGCTATTGCAAGGCTTGGATTGATGAGTATGGTAATTATGTAGATGAGAACTGGGAAGAGATCGATTGCGACATTACCTTCTCGGATTCAACATGCTACTGCACATCTTATTATGAGCAAGTCAGGGTATATGACGAGCACTTTGGCTACCAATGGGTAGATGTGAAGATCGATTCCTGCTACTATGATGAAGTAGAGAAAGACTTCCAGAAGGGAATCATTGCGGTGAACTGTGCGGAGAATGTATTCTGCGAGCAGGAGGTATGGTGTGAGTTTGATCACTGTGGCCAGGGCTACATCTTCCGTAAAT
>JAHELJ010000035.1 GCA_024644235.1 Lewinellaceae bacterium | reverse complement strand
TTGCCCCATAGGATGACACCAGTCGAATTTGAAGAAGGAATTCGACAAATGTCATCCAAGAAGGAATATCATGTTTACATTAATTATTAAAAAGTGTCAATCATATTCAGGCAAGGTCATCGCTTAAACTCTAAACCCTCAACTTTAAACAATTCCCCGTTCCACGTCCATGACCGAAAAACCACGAAGACACGATCCAACTTCATCAATTCAGTCGAGCGACGGAGCGCTTCGTGTTTCTGGGCACGCCAATCTGCCGACCGGCAGGCCAGTCTGCCGACAGGCAGGCATAAAAATTAAGAATGAGAAAAAGTGCATTGCTCGCGAAGACCTAGTACAGGGTCCAATCTTCAGCCGTATTTGCATTCGATAAAACCCTAAATCCCTGGAAGGGGACTTTGACTATTTACCATTTCGCCTTAGCAGATGAAAAGTCAGAATACTGACGCTCGCTTTAGGTCAGCTATTCTTACTGACGCTTACTTGTTCGGTCAGCTCCAGGCGGGTGGCAAGAAATCGAGTTGTTTTAGCTCCGCTAGAGATAAAGCATTATCTTCTGAATCGGCAATGAGATGGAAGCGATATCAATGACAATCCAACAAAGTTGTTTTTCCGAAATTATCTAAAAGGAAGTCGAAAACATGAAAAACCAAATGACCCCTGAATCATTTCGAACCGGTACCATAGCGGTCTGTCGTTTGCTACTTGCAACATTTCTATTCTATCCTCTGCCTGCGGCTGCCCAGCAGATCATTTTCGAAGCGAAGTTCGACAGCACTTACCACTCGGAAGAAAATGATGCACCCGTGGTAGCTTCGGGTCTAAGTTTTGCAAAAGGAGTGTCCGGGCAAGGGGTTGTATTTGATTCCGGAGCCATCCTGCAGTATACCCTTCAAGACAATATAAAGACCTCAGAAGGCACCTTATCCCTTTGGGTGCAACCCAATTGGGATCCAGGCGAGGTACTTTATCGGATCATGGTGCTCGGCAACGAACCCCGAAATTTTGAACTCCATGTAGACGAAGGGAAACAACTGGCATTTTCGGTGAATACCTCTCAAATTGAAAATAAACCGATTAAGGTAGCCTTCGCCTCGGCTGATGGTTGGAGGGCGAATACCTGGTATTTCTTAACCTTCAGCTGGAGTACGGAGAAGATAGTGATCTATGTCAATGGGAAGAAAGCGGGTGAGGAAGCGGTAGGATTTGATATACCGGCAACTGCTGATGAGGTATTTCATCTGGGATCGCTGGGTGGAGGGCAAGCGTTTGAGGGGATTTACGACGAACTGCGCGTATATGATGGATCGCTCACCCCGGAGGTGGTGCAATCCCTATATGATGAGTACTTGGATCAACTGCCAAATGCCAATAACATCTCTGTGATCGACCTGTTTGGTCGGGATGTCACCTCTGGCATCACCCTGGTGGACTGGGAAGGTCCTGTCCGCAACCCGGCCATGAAATATTCTTTGATGGGAAACGATGCATTGGAATATCCGCTGACGGTGAATTTATCTTCGGCTGAGGAACGGTCCTCATTTAGCTTACCGTCGACGATCTCAAAGAATGGTCCGACCAAGAGTATGTCGATAACTGCTCCTGATGAATTGTTCTCCTTTCTCTTCTCCGTCTACATGGATGAAAATGGCGACAATGAGACCTTCGACCTGATCCTCCAATACAATATGGATGGCATTCCGGCCCGCTCGATCGTGCCCGTGACCGTCATTGATCAAGATGTTGATCGACCTTTATCTTATCCGGTCATCGTTGATTTTTCCGAAGCCAGGCATCCGGTTATGCTCGACGAGGCAGCACAGACCGTTATCAAGCAAGCAGCGGAAGATTGGCTGTACTACGTTGGTGGAAATGATATCGATAGCATCGGAATGGGTGAGAGTTTTCTAATCGCCGGGGGTCAGGATCACTTATTTGAAGAAAAAATATTGGAGAATCCCGTGGCCTATAAAGGCTATTATCTTTTTGCCTATGGAAACACAAATGCAGGGCCATGTGTATGCTCGACCGGGGCTCCAAACAGAGAACTTCTTCAAACAAGAAATGGTGAGGTGGTGCCAATTTTCCGAGTTGGAGGCCTTCATTTAAATGTGTTTGGGCAGGCATTTGAAACAGAACCCACCGGATGGGAAGTCCTGAGTCCCTATGAAAACTGGACACAAGAAGGTCTTATTGGTACGGATATGTACACCCTTGCCAAGCATGAAATTGGTCATGCCATGGTCTTCGAAAACTCCCCCCTATTCCTGCTGGCTCAAGGCCGGGACCCAAACAATCCTTTCCCTGATGAGTCGATTATACCGGTACCAAACGGTTTCACCAGTCCAGCGATTACGGCCTACTATCCGGATACAATTGTACCATTGTTTCCGGAGTCCCTGTCCCATCTCTATGATGTTATTGATCCCTCGAGTCAATCCACGGTTTATGGAGGGGCAGTGGAAGAACCCATTATGCCCCATGGCCGGGAGATGCTGACTAAACTGGATATCCTGATTATGGAATCAGTAGGATACCCTCTTAGAGATAATGGTGTGACCCGCTCTCTCAGACTTACATCAGATGAATCCTTCGACGGAGCTTTGAACGAGAACTACAATCTAAAACTCACTGCCCTTGGCGGAATACCGGTCTACTATTATGAAATCATCGGTGGTGTTTTACCCGATGGATTGGAACTGGACTCAAAGACTGGAGTAGTAACCGGTGTGCCTTCAGAATCAGGTACGTTTGACATCACATTTCAGGTAAAAGATTATGACGAGAGAAGTGTGGGTGCCTCTTTAGAGGTTACCATTGACATTGCCGGCGAGACCACAGCGATAGACGAGGTTTCTCCAGGAAATACCGGTGGTTTTACGCTGCAGCAAAACTTTCCCAATCCCTTCAGCGCGGAGACTATCATTCAATTTGATGTGCCGAAATCGAGTTACATCACATTAAAGATTTACAATTTACTTGGCGATGAAGTCCGTACCCTGGTCCAGGAATTGACACCTGCCGGCACCTTTCAAGTAGCTTGGAATGCAAGAAATGAGCGAGGCCAAAAGATGGCTGGCGGAGTATATTTCTATAGGTTATCTGATGGAGTAGCTTATTCACAGACTCGAAAGTTGATCATGCACTAGAAGATAGCGCAACGTTGACAAAGTCTATTGATCTTCCGGAATACTTCAGCCCATACCATTGAAACCACTTGATTTCGTATTGATAAGTCACTGAGGGCTCTATGGGACTCCCCGGAGCGGGGTGGTAGACTGGAAGGAGAATCAAGTCGCCCAGGTCTTGCCACCTGCTTCGTCCAAAGGCATGCACCCCTGAAAGCCACCCGGTATTGGATCATAATTGAGTACCTGCGTGGCCCCGACTTCAGAGGTAAAGAAGCCGAGCACAGTCATTTCCTTGGCAAGTAAAAAGAACGGTTTTGAGTCGGAATCCCGCATTTGCTGTCGGGCTTCCTCTGCCAACCCGGTAACCATCGCCAGTTGCTCCTCAGGTGTCTTCCTGCTAAACTTTCGTTCGGCCAGTGACGCCAGGCCATCCATGAATGCGTTGCGTTCCGCTTCCGGCAAGTATCCTGCCACCATGCTATCGATAAATCGTGCGACCCCTACCTGTCTTGCTCCCGGCGTCGACGTCTCTGGCAATATCTGCTCCGCCAGCGCGGCGACTATCAGAGCTTCTTGGGAAGTGAGGGCCTCGGGCGTCCAATCCAGGGCAGGATCTGCTTTGCAACCTGCCAGCACTCCCATGACTAAAGAGGTGCTTAGTGCTCCCCCCATGATTTCACAAGCTTTTTGAAGGGCTTCACGACGATTGATCTTATCCATTGGCTCCTTCATTACAGATTCCTTTTGTTTAGTTCTTTAACCGCATAGTCGCAGGCTCTCACGGTCATTGCCATAAAAGTGAGAGAGGGATTACCCCAGCTATCGGAACACATACCCGATCCATCGGTGGCAAAAACATTTGGGATATCATGCATCTGGTTCCAACGATTCAGCACCGACGTCTTCGGATCCTTTCCCATACGGGCCGATCCCATTTCATGAATACTCAGCCCGGGTTCGCTTGGCTCATCATAGGTGGTGATATTCTTGAATCCTGCCACTTCAAGCATCTCGGCGCTGGCGATTTGCATTTCTTTTCGCATCGCCATCTCATTTTCCCCATGAGCTACGTCCATCACCAGCTTTGGTAGTCCCCAGGGATCAAGCTGGTCATAGTCAAGATAGATGCGGTTGTCGTGATTAGGCAGACATTCTCCAAAACCAAGGAAATTAAAGGTCCAGGGACCAGGTACTGTCAGCCGATCTTTATAGTCCGCACCAAATGCGAAGGCGTCCGGCTCATCCCTCCAATAACCTCTGCGCGACCCGAAGCCATATAGTACAAATCCCCGGAGGTAGTCTTTGCGACGGGTCTTTCCATCCAAATTTTGAAATCTGGGCACCAATACTCCTACGGGCCGGCGGCCCTTATAATACTGGTCGGTGTACCCATCGTGCTGTCCGTAAGCTCCCACCCGAAAGTGATTGTCCATCACGTTATGCCCTAATTCACCACTCGTATTGCCCAGACCATCAGGAAACGACTCCTTAACTGATCGCAGTAATATCGCAGTCGATGCCAGAGCCGAGGCACATAAGAAGATGACCTTCCCATAGAATTCCATAGACTCTTTCGTCTGAGAATCAACGATCCGGACTCCCGAGGCTCTCTTCCTATCCTTATCATATATAATCGTGTGCACAATTGAATGTGGTCGTAGAGTCATATTGCCGGTCGCTTCGGCGGCAGGTAAGGTCACTGCGTTGCTGCTGAAATAGGCGCCATAGGGACATCCGCGTTCGCAGAGATTACGAGCCATACAGGCCCCGCGGCCGCCATGAGGCTTGGTAATATTTGCACTCCGGCCAATCGCCAGCATCCGATCAGAATAGTGCTCGGCGATTTTCGCTTTCACATGCTTCTCGATACAATTCATTTCCCAGGGGGGCAGAAACTTACCATCAGGAGTCTGAGGAATGCCATCTCTCTCACCGCTCACACCGATATAAGACTCTACGTAGTCGTACCATGGCACCAGATCACGGTACCGGATAGGCCAATCGATGCCAACACCATCCCGGGCGGGAGCCGAAAAATCATAGTCACTCCAACGATATGCCCACCGGGCCCACATCAGGGACTTGCCTCCGACTTGATCCCCCCGCATCCAGGTAAAAGGCCTCTTTTGGATATATGGATAGTCCCGGTCTTTCACAAAGAAATGCTTCGTCGATTGTCGAACTGCGTAAGCGGTCCGGCTTTGTACTGGATACACCTCGGATATCTCCCTGGGAGTCAACCGGTCTCCATAAGGCAGATCCCAGGGATCCCAATTCATGGTGGGATAATCAGCTATATGCCGCACCATTCTGCCTCGCTCCAGTACTAGGGTCTTCAGGCCTTTTTCACAAAGCTCCTTAGCTGCCCAGCCACCACTAATTCCTGATCCGACAACGATCGCATCATACGTATTTTGCCGTTCTGACTGTATGTTAAGATTCATCCAAAGACAGCTTTACAATTGTTCTCCTCAACCTATGAGATTTCAATCGTAAGCCAAAAGAGCGCGATCAGGCTTCAGACTGATCCTGATGCACCCCTTTTTCTTACAGCACTATCTGACTCCCCTATGCTTCTTCAACTTTTTGATCTCATAAACATTCAGTATTTCCCGGTTATCAACCATAAAGACCAGAAAACCCTAGTAACAGAAAACCATGCAAAACTAGGATGGAACCCTGATCGCTATGCATCAGAAGGGGTCTCGAAGAAGTTGGCCAAAAGGGCAAAACAAGCAAATGAATATTCCAGGCAGATTGACCGAAAAGAAGCTAAATTACGTGGGAAACGCCAGTAGAATTGGCACTTTACTAACCTTCAAAAAGTCAGTTGAAATGGATCCTAAATCACAAAGCACCGCCGAAAAAAATGCCGATCTTGTTCGGAGAGGCTACGCAGCTTTCAACGCTGCCGACATGGCCACACTTACTGAAATATTTCATAAAGATTCCTCATGGAATACCCCGGGCTCCAGCCCCATTGCGGGTGATAAAAAGGGCAGGGACGCCGTTTTTGCCCAATTTGGCAAGTACGGTGGCGAAACAAATGGAACGTTTAAAGCCAACCTGAAAGAAGCCTGTGTAAGCGAAAATGGACGGGTGGTAGGTATTCACCATAACAGTGCGGTGCGTAACGGAAAAAAACTGGATACAGATTGCTGTATAGTGTTTGATTTCAAGGATGGTCAAATTTACTCCGGCAAAGAGTACTTTTTCGATCTACGCAATTGGGAGGACTTCTGGTCTTAGAATGACTCGATATTTCTTGAAATTGCTATTGAGCAGATGCAGCCTGACGAATGAAAAAATTGTTGCTGTAACTCAACTGGCTTCGATATCTTCGGCCATTCTATATGTTTCAAAATGAAAGGAGCGATACTGGTTGTCGTTGTTCTTCCCTTCTTTCTAATGCTTGAGATAGATGGGGTCAAAGTTGTCGAAGTGGATAACTCGATTTTTAAACAAGACAGATTCTGGCGAGGAGCCGATGGCGGTGCAACCGTAGCCCTCGATTCAGGTAAAATCCTATGGCTTTTCAGCGATACATTTATCGATCAGGACGGATCTGGTAAAAGATCCAATGCTAAAGTGATGATCCGCAATAGTATCGCTATTCAGGATTGCTCTTCCTTGAATGCAGACTTGAAGTTCCACTATAAAGGTACCAGGCAAAAACCGGAAGATTTCTTTCTGAGTGACGGGGAAGATTGGTTCTGGACTGGTCATGGAATTTTATTGGACGATGACTTGGTTGTCTTTCTGATGGAGATCACATCGACAAATACCGGGTTGGGATTTGAGGCAGTTGGATGGTGGGTGGCAATCGTCAATAATCCTTCAGAAGATCCGGACAGATGGAACATAAAGTATTTCAAAGGACCGCCAACATTTGGGGTGATCGCCGGTTCTTCGGCAGTTCTCGAGGAAGGAGAGTACATCTATACCTTCGCTGTAAAAGAACCCGCCACCCATGAAACCTATTTAATACGATTTGAAAAAAGCAGAATAATAAACGGGGACCTTTCCAATCTGCAATGGTGGGTGGATCAAACCTGGACCACCAACGTGAACAAGGAGCCAAGGTCGTCTTCCCTGTTCCTTGGACAGACTGAATTTTCAGTGCATTTTGATGACGAACTAAATAAGTACATCCAAATACAGACTTACGGTTTCGGCAAGGCCTCGATTGGATACCGACTGGCCGATCAACTTCAGGGCCCGTGGTCCGAACCGGTATTATTCTATACTCCTACGATAGAAGATGAGGGAGCATTCGTTTACACCGCAAATGCTCATCCGGAATTCAAGTCTGACAAATTGATCATCACTTATAATATTAATCATGCAGATTTTGAAAAGCTGATTCATAATGAAGCAATCTACTTTCCCAGAATTATCAAACTTCGATTCTGATTCTCACAGGAAAGCGATCTAGATTCGCCATGACCTACCTGGAGAATTCGAGTATAATCTAGCAGAAAGTATCCGTACATTTAATCCCACTGATTCACTGAGTTTTTTGATGGTGAAAAGTCAGAGTGCCACCATCTTTCTTGGCGTAAATGCTGAATTGATGATTTACAATCCACTGCACCTCATCGTTCTGTTGTTCATCTTCCCTGTCATTCCACTGGCCGGTCAGGGCACTTACGCATCTCAACCAGATCTTGAAGGCCGGAGTGTCGACATGCTATACACAGGAAACCTGATCTTTAAAGACCTTAATAAGAATGAAAAGTTAGACACCTACGAGGATTGGCGCTCGCCTGTTGAAGGCCGTATCGAAGACCTGCTCAGTCAAATGAATCTTGAGGAGAAAGTCGGCATGCTACTGATTAATACCCTCAATGCCGGAGATTATGGTGAAGTACCTGAAAGAGCAATTGATCTGATCGAAGATGAGAAGATGACCAGATTCATCTTCCGAAACACCATTGCACGGAATCCCGACAGATCAGGTGGCGGACATCCTTTCCGGGGCACTCAAATAACTCCCTTTGAAGCAGCTCAGTTCATGAATGCTGTGCAAGAACTGGCCGAAGGAACCCGTCTGGGGATTCCTTTACTATTCAAATCGAACGCAAGAAATCATATGGACTATGATTCCCGGGCGGGTATCAATGTCGCATCTGGTGCATTCTCCTCATGGCCGAAAGAGAGTGGACTGGCTGCCACCAGGGATATGGATTTGATCGCAGACTTTGCCCGTACGATGGCCATGGAATGGAAAGCAGTTGGGATCAGAGGCATGTATGGATACATGGCAGACCTTGCCACCGAGCCTCGCTGGTACCGGGTGCATGAGACCTTCACGGAAGACAGTGATCTGGCTTCTACCATCATCAGCACCTTGGTTAAGAATCTGCAGGGAGAATCTCTGACTTCAGAAAGCATCGGCCTAACGATCAAGCATTTTCCCGGTGGTGGCCCCCAGGAAGGAGGTGGTGACCCTCACTATGATTTTGGGAAGAACCAAGTTTATCCTACTGACCATTTTGATTATCACCTGGCGCCCTTCAAAGCCGCTATCGATGCCGGCTCGTCCTCGATCATGGCATATTATGGCATTCCGGTAGATCAACCTTACCATCCCAATACGGTCGGAATGGCATTCTCCAAAGGGATCCTTACGGATCTGCTGAGAAAAAAACTGGGCTTTAAGGGGTACATTAATTCCGATACCGGAATCATCGGATCCAGAGCCTGGGGATTGGAAGAGAAAAGCGTCGATGAGCAGATATTGGTTGCACTGGACGCTGGTACCGATATCTTGTCCGGGTTTGACAACAACACGCAGATCAAAGATTTGGTAACCTCAGGGAAGCTCACCGAAAACCGGGTGGACATATCCGTAAGGAGATTGCTAAAAGAGCAATTTGAACTGGGACTCTTCGAAAACCCGTATATAGATCCGAACCGGGCCGATTACTTGTTAGGAAATCCATCATTTCAAAGAAAGGCTGATCTGGCCCAGCGAAAATCCATTGTCCTGTTGCAGAATAATATGAATCTGCCATTGAGCCTGCCTGAGAAAGATGATACCATCAAGATGCTCACCATGGGTGTCGATGCTAAGATCTTTGAGCAAGACCCTTTCTCCGGTTTTATGCCAATTTCCGCAGATTACAATCCCCAAGCTGGCGAATCCTTACCCCCTTTGCCGGAAGATCTCGATTATGCGCTTCTCCGCATACACGTGACTAATGACCGTAGTGGTGGAAGGATGTTTGGAGGAGCTTTACCTGATGAATTAAACCTGATTTCCTTCTCAGAAATGGCTAAATCAAAATCCTGGATTGTGAAGCCGGCCCTGGAAGACATTCAATCCATCATGGAAAGTGTGGGAGCAGAAAAAACCATTCTATCCATTGACTTTCGTCAACCTTACGTGCTGGATGCAGAAAGCAGGCTCCTGGAAGCAGGTGGGATCATAGCCACATTTGGAGTATCGGATGCCGCCATCATGGATATCATCACCGGCAGATTTACACCCTCTGGCAAGTTGCCTTTTGCATTGGGCAAATCTGCTGAAGCCATCCTTCGGCAAGCACCGGATGCACCTGGTTACGCGCAAGAGGACACGCTTTTCCCATTTGGTTTTGGGCTGAGCTATCAATGACAGGATTGCCATATGACATCAAAACCCACAGGCAATCCTTCCTTATGTGATAAATGCTGTGAAGTTTATTTAAAGGCTTTCTCTTCTTCAATAATCTCCAGGAGGGTATCGCTTTTTATGTAGATGAGCTCTGCTGCATCTATCAATTTCTTGGAGATCAGGGCAACATTAATACTATCGTTGGCCAGGGAGGTAGCCATGGCGCTGGTAATTTTGCGCTCACGAATCAGCTCATCCAGTGTGCCATCCAGCAGTACATCACTTTTCTCAGCCTTTCCCTTCAACTTCTCCATCTTATCCAGGTGTTTTTTAGGATCCTTGGCTGTTCTTAATTGAAATAGTTCTCTCAGCACTTTCGCCACCTTTTGACGTAATCGGTCATATTCCTTTTGGATGTGTTCGTTAGGAGATACCAGATATTCATTCATGTTCTCCCTAATTCCACCCAGAGCTTTGATAGCTTCAACTATATTTCGATTTGCCAGTTTAATCCGGGCAAACTCCTTGGTCATTTCGGGTGTCAACGCAAACTGTGATTGAGAAATAGTGGCATATTCAATGATCTTACTGTAGATAGTTTTCACCTTCTGCACATACATTTCTTCTATATCAACATCGATTTCTTCCCTCGATTTCTCCACGACTTTTTTGATTTTCTCCTCACTTCTAAGATCGGTCCGGTGCAGATTAAGTCCATGAGCCACGATCTTTAGAGTGGATTCCTCAAACAGCCTTTTGGTTTCATTCAAAAGAGCCCGTATAGCCGTTTGAGGATAAGCCATTGAGCTTTGATTTAGGAATCTTGGATAGTCAATCAAGTCCTCCTCGAGTTTCTCTTTAAAGACCTTAACCAGGACCTTCACCAAAGGGTTGATCATAGGGACCATTACTGCCACACCGATGAGATTAAATACGGTGTGGAAAATCGATAATTTGAAAGTAAAATTGTCTTCGGCAACTCCGAAATTAATTGAAATGAAATCGACAAATTGCCTGAGGTATCCGATAAAAATAAGAGCAATCAACCCGGTCACGATATTAAATACGAAATGAGCACCTGCAAGTCTTTTGCCGGCAATATTTGCACTCAGAGACCCAATAATAGCGGTTATAGTGGTTCCGATATTTGCTCCGATTGCTATTGCCAGTGAATTTGTGTAAGTGATTTGGCCTACTGCCAGAGCGGTGAGAGTCAACGCCATGGTGGCACTGCTGGACTGCAATATCAAAGTTATCGCAATCCCGATGGCGGTATACACCATAAGCCCAGTGATGCCTGGCATCGCATAGTCTGCCAGATTAATAGTCTCCTTGTACGTATCGAATCCATCCTTCATGAAATAAATACCCAGAAAAAAAAAGCCTAGACCAGCAAGCACATGCCCTATCCCTTTAACCTTCTTCGACTTTTGTAGAACAAGGATGATTCCAAAGGCCAGCATTGGCATGGCCAGGCTTGCAATGTCGACCTTTAGACCAAAAACAGATACGAGCCATGCTGTTGCAGTAGTTCCAATATTTGCACCAAAAATGATCCCAATGCCAGCATTTAATCCGATAAGTCCGGCGCTGATAAATGAAATGGCAATCACTGAAATCAAAGAACTCGATTGCAATACAGCGGTGATTAAGAATCCCAATCCAAGGCTTTTATACAGCTTGTTTGTCGCTCTTTGCAGAAGCTTCTGCAAGGGTCCGGCTACAAAAGAATTAAATCCATCTTCCAGCATGATCATGCCAAAGAGAAGGATGGCGATACCGGCGGCGATCTCTTTTAACGTTGGATTAGTAAAGAGAACAAAGCCAAGTAGGATGAGCAAGCCAGGTAAGAAAAGCTTCTTAAACATCAGACCTCAAACTAACCCATTTAGTTAAATTAGAAAAGTGAATTTGTGCGCTACTCTGAAAGTCGAAACAAATAGTGAATGTTTACAAAACACTAAATTGATAGGAATTTTCTATCTAGTAAATCTTTATTCACTTCGCTAGTCTTCAAGATCGAGACTGATTAATGACCACAAAGACTCTCGTCAAAACCTGGTTTGCCACCTGGGAAGAAGGGGACTTTCAAAGCATTCCGGTAAGTGATGATTTTCGACATACCAGTCCTTTTGGGACCATCGAAGGAAAAACGGCCTATCTCGAATTGGTTGAGAAGAATCGAGACAAGTTTCTCGGATACAAGTTTGTCATTCACGACGCCTTATATGGTAATGACAGTGCCTGCGTGCGATATACTGCTACCCAAGGTGCATTTAAACTGGATGTGAGCGAGTGGTATTACATCCGGGATAATCGAATCAGTGAAATCATCGCCTACTACCATATTGGTGAAATCCGGGAAGAGAGGCAGCTTGAGGAATAGATCTAATAAGCGACCCAACTACTCTAAGCGATCCGCCACTAGGTGTCCGAAGTCATTTGCTGGCTTTTCTATGAATAAATAGGAAATATGGCAAAGACCGATTGTAAGTGCAATGGAAATGATCAGATAGGCACTAAGATGCCACCCGGCAAACCAGCTTAGAGTCTGCGCAATATATTCCAGAAAACTAAAAACCACCGGGTGCAGAAGGTAAATCGAGTAACTGATTACACCCAAGTAAACGGCAAACCTCGGTGGACGCCTCCACAACTTCACTCCGGCAAAAAAGATAGCGATCCCGGCCAGGTAAGCAACAGCGTCGGGCTGGTGGGTTGAGTCGAGGCCAGTAAGATGCTGAAAAAGGACCAACACTGGAATTGATAATATGACGATCAACTGGAGGAAAAACAGGGTCCTCGTTTCAATGGCCTGGTTCAATAATTTGAAGGAGTGTCCATCCCGATCAAATTGATGCCGGTAGATGACTCCTAAAAACATTAGGCTGAGATGGTAGGGAGTCGCTGTCCAATGTGGTAGTGATGGGTGAAGCTGAGGAATGATTAGAAATCCGATCAGGAGCAAATACAAGCAAATCGTGAATACCAGGTACAACTCCAGTCTTCTCAGCCAACCAAACCAGGTCATCAGAAATACAATCAAATAGAAGATCAACTCGGTCTCCAACGTCCAATAGAGTCCAATGACAAATCGCTCTGAAAAAAAAGCAGGAACCATTGTGGCATTGCCGGCAACCAGTGATAGGTTGATATCACGATCATGCAAATACCAGATCGCAAAAAGCCCCAGAATCATCGAAAACCAAAAAAGTGGATAGAGCCGGTAGAAGCGCTTCACCACGAATTTCTTGAGGGGCTGGGCTCGATCCAGCCTGATGCTTTTCGGAATGACGAAACCACTGATGATAAAGAAGACGGTAATGCCCACCCTTCCGATATCGAACTGCTGAAAAACACTAATTAAAGCATCTCCATCCCCTTCCGTGCCCGGCATCTTGGCAAAGAAATAGCCGACATGAAGGAACATCACCATCAAGGCCGCGATACCGCGTAACGCATCTATCGAACGGTTTCTTACTGTGTTACTCGTGGTCACAGGTGCTTTGATTTCGACAGTAATATACGTAGATGTGGTTCTATGGTATTGTGGTATTGTGGTTCTGTGGTAGCTGTGGTTCTCATGATCTTGTGGGCAATCAACCAAGACCGGTAATATTGGAACTGTGAAATTGTTGAGGGTCGACGGTTGAAAGTTTAGCCAGTGATCGCTTTCGCTTTCTTGACTCTTTCAATATGCTCGTCTCAGCAATGCTCTCGGCGGATGCCGAGAGCAACCAGGCTCAATGTATGAGTGTTTACGAAATTCCCTTTTTGCAGCCTCATAATGAGTCATCGACGCCATGCAACCGACAAAATCATATCGCATTTGGTTTACCCAACGAAACGGAAGTTCTCTCCTGTGTAAGGGATTAGAGCAAACAGGGCTGGCGGGAAAACCTGGCGAATTCTTCAATTCGTTCGACCATCAATCACTCTGTCAGAAATATCAAGTGACTACTTACGAGGACCTTAGAGCAAAGTTATGGGAGGCCGGAACATCAAGGAATAAGATATTTGGTATCAAGCATTCGAGGCATGCTACCTATTATGGTGAAATCATCAAGGAAATCAAAATACTAAAGGGACATCGGCCTGATGAGCCCGTGGACGAAACAACATTGATAGAAGATCTTTTTCCAGAGTGCAAACATATATTTCTCACCAGAAGAAATAAGATAAGGCAAGCTGTCTCCTGGTGGAAAGCGATCAAAGATCAGGTATGGCATATTGAACCAGGGCAACGTCGAAGCAACGATCCGGACTTCTACAATACAAATTACGACTTTGCAGCTTTGACCTCTCTCTTGAACGAAGTCTGTCTCCGTGAATGTTCAATTCAAGAATATTTCAGTCGGTATGAAATTGCCCCACTTTCAATCGTCTATGAATACATGATTCTTGATTTTGAGGGCACCGTTAGAAAGGTCATTGATTTCCTGGAGATAGACCATAGTCAACTGGACATTCAGCCCATGTACTATCAAAAAACTGCAGATAATCATTCAGAAGAGTGGGTACAGCGCTTCCGTGAGGATCTCCAAAAAAGAAATGGAAAAGAAGGTGTGGTAGATATTACAGTGCGTCATTCGTCACTCGTAGTTCGTAATTCGTACTTCGTCACCCGTAATTCGTCATTCGTCATTCGTCATTTCGGAAGTACGTAACTTTAGGGAATGGATCGAAAAAGATTTCTAAAATATCTAGGATCACTTTCCCTGGGAGGCACTATTATGAAACTCAAAGATCTCTATCAGACCACATCTACCTGGAAGAATACGCATCAGATGCCGGCGCTGTTTCTGGGTCATGGAAGTCCCATGAATGCCATCGAAGAAAATGAATTTGTCCGGGGCTTTCGATCGGTCTCAAAAGAATTACCCGCACCCAGAGCTATTCTTTGCATCTCCGCGCATTGGGAAACCAGAGGTACTTATGTTACCGCTATGGAGCAGCCGCGAACCATCCATGATTTCGGAGGATTCCCCCAAGCTCTCTATGAGGTGGATTACCCGGCTCCAGGAAGCCCGGAGCTAGCCAAGAAGATAAAGACGCTAGTCTCCGAAGCCAATGTAGACCTTGACTATCAGTGGGGTCTCGACCACGGTGCCTGGAGTGTGATCAAACACCTATACCCTACCGCGGAGGTTCCGGTGATCCAGATGAGTCTAGATCGCAGCAAACCTCCACAATATCATTACGAACTGGGGCAGGAACTGGCTCCTCTCCGTCGAAAAGGTGTTCTGATCGTAGGTAGTGGCAATCTCGTTCATAATCTTCGTATGGTGGCTTGGGACAAATTAAACACTCCTGACTTCGGTTTCGATTGGGCGCTGGAAGCCAGAGAGAAAATGAATGAGTACATCAGCACAGGAAGGCATGATTACCTAATTCATTATGAATCTCAAGGCAGATCTTTTCAGCTCGCCATCCCCACTCCAGAGCATTACCTTCCCATGCTATACACGCTTGCCCTCCAGGAAGAAGGAGAAGAAGTCAATCTTTTCAACGATAAAGCAGTAGGCGGTGCCATTACCATGACTTCTCTGAAGATTGAATGATTACTGGAAAGTGGAAAAGTTCATGAGGTTAATAGGTAACGAGGTTAACAGGCTATGAGGTCTGTATTTAGAAAAATGTTACCCAGCGAAATGGAAGCACCCTTCTGTGCAAGGGTTTTATAAAGATATGGCCCTTGATCTCGAAGGATATGTCAAAAAGGTAGTTGAGTATCTCGAGATCGGATACCATCCTGCTCAAAGTATAACCCATGCACTATCAAAAGAAGGCAGGTGACCTGATCCGGTCAATGGGTGGAGCTTCCGTGAGGACCTACAAAAGGGAAAGGAACTTGTCGTCTGGAAGTCTGTTTTAGCCGACATGACAGGATCAAATTATGATCGGAATTTGTATTGGGAGGTCAATACTTGGTGTGTGAGCTGGATTAAACACTCAGTTATTGCCTAAACCAGTTGGACACCGAACACCGATTGCCGCTTACCGGCTGCCGGACACCGGTTTATCCTACTTCTTTCCGAAGCACAGCCAGCGGAGGTTTGTTGACCACTTCGCGGCTGTTGAATACTCCGATTAACAAGGTGATAAGAACTACCGCCGTGAAGACGATAAGAATAGGCAGCCATTTGACGGTGTAGTCGAGTTCAAACTGAAAACGGGCAATAAGAAATCCGGCGATCAGCGAAATCATGACACCCACAAGAGCTGCTAACCCACCCAGCAGCAGATACTCGGTGGCGTTGATCCAACGGATTTGACGTCGGCTGGCTCCTATGGTGCGTAGCAATACACTTTCCTTAATTCTTTGGTACTTGCTCAGGAGCAGCGAACTGAGTAAGACGATGATCCCCGTGACAATGCTAAAAAGAGCCATAAACTGTAAGATGTAAGAAATCTTATTTAGGATTTCATTGACCGATTGAAGTATGGTGGACAGATCCAAAACGGAAACATTTGGAAAAGCCTTTACCACTTCTCCCCGGTAAGAGGCAATCATTTCACGATCTGGAGCCTTGGACACCAAAACATGAAATTGCGGTGCACCTTCCAACACTCCGCTTGGAAAGAGCACCAGGAACCTGGCCCGCATATTGGCGTTGTCGATCTTTCGGATGCTTCTTACATAAGTTGTCAGGGGCACTCCTTGCAGGTCAAACACCATTTCATCACCAATTTCGACGGCCATAGCTTCTGCAAACGCATCCGCCAGCGAGATGAAAATGGAGTCTTCCGGCGATTCCCTCGGATGGGGAAACTCACCCTCGATCACCTCCTCATTAGCATCGAGGTAATCGCGGTAGGTAGCCCGAGTCTCCCGGTGAATCGCCCAGTTGCGAGCTTTCCGGGTGGTATCCTGCAGCCAATCCGCTTTTGATCGACCCTGCCAACCTTCCAAGCGCATAGTAACAATGGGCATCTGCTGCATGATCGGCATGCCCCTCCCCTCGGTGATTGAAATAAGCGTATCAATCTGATTTGATTCGATACCAAAAAGAAAGACGTTGGGTTGCTCACCAGCATCCATTGCTTCGACATTTCGAAGAAGCAAACCTTGCACAATGAACAAAGTGGTCAATACTGCTGTCCCCAATCCAATCGAAACCAGCAAAGTTCTGGTTTGATTATTGGGTCGGAAAAGATTAGCTAAACCTTGGCGAAATACAAAATTCCACTGCCGTGGAAAGTACTTTTTAAGGAACCACATGATCAGCTGTGCCACGCCAAAGAGAACGGCAAAAGAAATCGTCAGTCCAAGAACGAAAAAGAATCCTACTTCGACCTCCCCGGTTAGTAGCCACAGAAAAACAAACAAAGACAAAACAATCCCGGCACTCACAGCGGCCTGGACCAGATCGATCCGCTTTCCTGACTCTTCTAATGTTGCGCGCAGCGTGCGAAGGGGACTGACTTTTCTAATTGCCAGCAGCGGGAGCAGAGCAAATAACGAGGTGATAAGTAAGCCTAATCCAATGCCCTGAAATATTGAAGGCCAAGAGATCTGCATATTGATGGTCAGAGGAAGAAAATCACTGAGAAGTTCTGGTAACAACATTTGAACAAAAGCACCCAATCCCGCTCCAATCAACACGCCAACCAGGCCAAGAGCCAGCACCTGGAATAGATAGATAAGAAAAGCTTCGCGACCCTTCATGCCCAGGCAGCGAAAGATCGCAATCGAAGGGATCTTGGTTTTGACGTAAATAAATATGCTACTGGCTACACCGATGCATCCCAGAAGAAGAGCCACCAGCCCTACGAGATTGAGAAAGTAATTAAGTTGGGAAAATGCCTCGGTCACGTCCTCCTGCCTTTCACTCACCGTTTCGATCCGCATACTTTCTGTGCGAAGACGAGTGGATTTTTCCTCCTCCCATTGATCTGCATCAAAAGGTTGCTGTACCTTGAAGTAGTAAGAATAATTAACCAGGCTGCCGGGTTGAATTAGCCTGGTGGAATCCATGTGACTGCCCCCGATATAAACCGTTGGGGCAAATGTGGATGAGATCGCCGCGGAAGCAAAGGCATTTTCAAAACTTCCCAGGATTGGGAACACAGATGTTCCTAGTCTCAGGCTATCACCGACCTGCAATTCATATTGCAGCATCAGGCCCTTCTCTATGATCACTCCCTTCTCTTTCCGGAAAAGCATATTTGCCTCCGGTGGATCCGTTACCAATTCTCCGTAATAGGGAAAGTCTCCTTCGAGCGCTCTCAAACGCACAAACTGAGACTCATTCGCTTTTGGAATGAACGCCATCGAAAGCAACTCCACTTCAGTCGACCGCTCGGCCGGCAACGAATCAAGGGTGGCCAGCGTCAGGGGACCAGCAGGCCGTGACCCGGTTACGACCAGATCAGCTCCCAGTAATGCTGCTGCTTCCCGGTCAATATCCCTGGTCAGATTATCATTAAAAGAGTTGATAGCCACCAGAGCAGCAATCCCCAAGATAATGGACGACATAAAAAGGAACAACTTACCAATGTTCCGGCGTCCATCGCGCCAGGCAGTTCGAAGTAGAAAGGCAAACCTATTCATCGGGATGTCGATGCATTGGTTAATGTATCGGTCACCACTCTCCCACCCTTCAATCGAATGATTCGATCCGTTTTGTTCGCCAGTTCCAGGTCATGGGTCACAATGATCAAGGTTGTTCCAGCCTCCTGATTCAATTCAAACAGCAGCTTTTCTACCTGAGCACCGGTTTCATCGTCCAGGTTTCCAGTGGGCTCGTCAGCAAACAAGATCTTTGGCCGTCCGCTGAATGCCCTGGCAATTGAAACTCGCTGTTGCTCCCCTCCAGAGAGTTCACTGGGATAATGGTGGGTACGATCTCCGAGGCCAACTCTCGTCAGTAGCTCCCGGGCAGTGTGCTGCACATCGCTTTGTCCTTGCAGCTCCAGCGGTATAGTTACGTTTTCTAAAGCAGTAAGGGTCGGGATTAATTGGAAATCCTGAAAGATAAACCCAACGTGTTGACTCCGCAGTGCCGCCCGAGCATCCTCATCCAATTCCCCAAGTGCCTGCCCGCATAAACTTACGGTGCCACTGGTAGTATGATCCAGTCCGGCACAAAGTCCCAGTAACGTCGTTTTTCCACTGCCGGAGGGGCCCACGATCGAAAGGGTCTCTTTTTCTGCAGCGGAAAATGTGATATCCGACAGCACGGTCAATTCATTGGATCCGCTTCTGTATGACTTGGTCAGACGGTTAACTTCAAGTATCATCGGTTATTCCTCTTCTGTCGTATGCGAAAGTAACAAGGAATGGCGATCCTTGTTTCAACCAAGGACAATATCCTTTCAGACTCAGCCCTGAATAGACACGCTAGATCCTTTGGGGACTTCTCTTCGTCATTAGTAATTTAGCTGCCATGATGGTATATCGCATATTGTTTATCGCTGTTTCCATTCTCGCCATATCCTGTCAATCTCGGGAGCGTGATGCAGGATCTGAAACTTCGGTCGGGGACAATACTGATCAAATGAATGTTGAACCTGACAAAAGTGATGACAGTCGAAAACGCATCGTTTGTTTTGGTAACAGCCTGACCGCGGGATATGGTCTGGAAGAAGGCCAGTCCTTTCCTACACTTCTCCAAAAGCGGATTGACTCCCTGGGTCTGCCCTACCAGGTGGTGAATGCAGGGGTAAGCGGAGAAACGACTTCCGGCGGTTTGAACCGCATTGATTGGATACTGAATCAACCCGTAGAAATATTCATTCTCGAATTGGGAGCTAACGACGTCCTGCGGGGTCTTGATCTCTCTGAAACACGTGCCAACTTGCAGGGTATCCTAGATCGTGTGAAACAGAAATATCCGGGTAGCAAACTTATTATCGCTGGAATGAAGGCACCTCCTAACATGGGCCAGGCATATGTCACAGAGTTTGAACAAATATTCTCGGACCTGGCCAAAAAGAATGATGCAGATCTATTACCCTTTCTCCTCGAAGGAGTGGCGGCACAACCGGAGTTGAATCTGCCCGATGGCATCCATCCAAATGTAGATGGCCAAAAAATAGTCATGGAGAACGTATGGGGAGTGCTTGCTCCCCATGTTGAAGCCACATTCTAGGAAGTCCTCATCAAAAGCCGTTAAAGGATAAAGCAGCCAGCTCTTAATCGATCCCGATCATTTTTTTGATCACACTTGTATAATCATTCCGACATGAGATCTTGATCATTGCCTGGGCATATATGATGTACGATGATATCTCGATGATCAAAATCACACATTATCTGTACAATGCTTTTCTCATAGAATCAGGTGGGAAAAAGCTAGCTATTGATCCCGGTGGGTTGATGTTCTACTGGTTTCGATTCACCACGCTCATTCCTAAGTCAGAATGGCGAGACGTCACCCATATCCTTGTCACCCATGGAGATCCGGACCACTTCTGGCATGCCGACCGAATGGCTGAAGTTTCAAAGGCACCCTTGATCGCAAATCGATCAATGGTGAAAAATGTCAATGGCAGGAATCTCATGCTGGGCCCGAGGGATCGAGGGCTCCAGTTCACTACGGAAATAAAGGATTTCCATGGACTTAATGTAGATGAAAACCTCGAAATCGATGGTATGACCATCAAGGGGCTTAAAGCCACCCATGGTCTATTAGCCATCAACCTCGGACCTTTCAGAAAAATGGTAGTTCCTGGACCGGAGGAGCGTATTGGATGGGGTGCTATCGGGTTTGAAATCCAAGTGGACCACAAGAAGATCGTCAACTTGGGAGATACCATTCTACACAAAGAAGAATGGAGCACTGTCGAGGAACCTGATGTCCTGATGATTCCGATCGGTGGACGCTCGGTGGGCAACACTATGAACGAAGACGAGGCCTTACAGGCTGTGAGGCTCATCAGACCAAAAATGGTGATACCCTGTCACTACAATTGCCCAGCGTTTTTCAAAAAGAATTACAACCCAGCTAATGCCGATAGCTTTAAAAAAGGAGTTGAAGACTTGGGGTTTTTGTGTACCATTTTACAGAAAGCTGAGTCGATCACCATTTAAAATAGAAGCCGCGATGAAAAAGACAGTATCCACCCTAAGAGGATGGCTAATCTTCGTGACTCTGTGGATCGCAATTATCTACTTCTATGCCTTACTCGGTGTATATGGTTTGAATCAATTTATTCTCCGTGATGAACTATCCCAATATTTCTTTTCCGATCTATTTCATCTCGAGATCTTTCTGACAGGATTAATTTTTGGGACTCTGTTTCTTTTGGTCAATAAACTAACTGATTATCCGGGACTGCAAAAAAAATCCTTTGGTTTCGTTATCCTGGTCAAGAGTCTGCTTTACACCATTGCAATGCTCTTCTGTGGCATCGTTGTATTTCAATTCTTTTTACAGTTTGGGATGATAACCTGGACAGAATTCGAACTATTTCGAGCGAAAGCAGACGGCCTATTCATTGCTTCAATTGGCACCTACTTTCTCTTTTTTATTTTATTGACTAATTTCTTTATTCAGATCAATAAAAAATTTGGACCGGGGGTACTCTTCGATTTACTAACGGGAAAATACCATCATCCCCGGAAAGAAAATCTGATCCTCCTTTTCATCGACCTTAAAGGCTCCACCACGATTGCGGAAAAACTCGGCCATGAGAAATACAGTGAGTTTATTAAAGAATGTGTACACGAGTTAACTCCCATTTTAATCAAAAATCACGCTAAAGTATATCAATATGTCGGCGATGAAATCGTGTTGCATTGGAGGATGAATGAAGGATTGGAAGAGCTGAAGTGTATAAATACTTTTTTTCAGTTTGATCGACGTTTAAGAGAATTAGAAAATGGATTCATTACAAAATACGGTGTGGCACCTACCTTCAAAGCAGGTATGGATATGGGAGAAGTCACCGTGACGGAGATTGGAGAGCTCAAGCGTGAGATTGCGTTTCATGGAGACGTTTTGAACACCGCTTCGCGATTAGAACAAAAGTGCAATGAGCACAGCGAATCACTGCTTGTCACCGAAAGTCTGATTGAAAATTTTCCAGGTAAAAACGGATACGACTTTCAATTTGTAAATGACATCACACTGCGTGGGAAGCAGGAAAAAGTGAAATATTTTGCAGTCAGATATGCATAGTCTCAGCTCTCAATCTCATATTTCTGCTCGTTTTGGAATTCTAGCTCCGATCATTTATTTCTCCACAGTCATCATATTGGGATTCCTTGAACCGGAATACGATCACATGATCATGATGATGAGTGTCCTTGGTGGTGTTGGAGGCATACGAGGATTCGCATTTAATTTGGGAATTTTCTTGACTGGCGCTTGTGTCATTTTATTCGGATTCGGACTCTGGCAAAAGATCCAATCCAAAACTGGTGCATCTCTATTTATAGTTGGCGGATTTGCCTTGATCGGGTCTGCAATCTTTCACTGTGAAGCAAATTGCACGAATGTCATTCTGGAACGGAACTTCACCGGAACTCTACATATAGTTTTTGCTTTCATTACAGGAATGTGCCTGTCCATTGCGCCCTTTTGGATTTATGCCAACTTCAAGGGAGATGATCGATGGAAGAGGTACCAGACCTTCACATTGATCGTTCCTATTCTCGCAAATATGGCAGGGTTGTTTCTCTGGATTACTCTGGCAACCCGAAGAGTACCAGCTATAGAAGGTCTGGTTCAAAGATTAGGTATTGTGTTTGTCTTTATTTGGATCGGAGTTATTTCTTTGAGGATGTACCAACTTTCTAGAATAGACCATTGAACACCTTGATAAAAAGTTGACAACTCTGGTCCGGGATGCCACCATATCCTTTGGTTCATTCAGACAAAAAATAATCTGCTTCTTCAGTGAGCGATTTAAATCCCCACGTGTGGAAATTTTAATGCTTAGTTCTTATTACTTTAATGCTGGTAAAACCAATAAATCATGAAGCCTCTCGCAACTTTCTTGTCTTTAATAGTGACATTTATGCTGGGCACACTGTTAGATGCTCAGATCACCGATCCTGAACGACTTAACCGATTCAAGGCAATGTCCAAGCAGGCTGAAGAGCGCGGTTTGGCGGAACCATTCAAGGGAATCACCAACCAGGGTGAGGTCGAGGAAGATTTATATAGAATTCGTTCGACCGGAGTGACCACCGAGCCTGTTCGAGAGGCTGCACACGCATTTCTTTCTACGCTGAATGCCGAACAAAAAGATAAAGCCATGTTTCCGGTACAGGATGATGAATGGAGAAAATGGATGAACCAACATTTCTACATTCGGCAGGGCGTAGGTTTTGATGAAATGTCGGATATGCAGCGGGAAGCAGCCTTTGCCCTGATGGAAGCTTCCTTGAGCGCCAAAGGTATGAAGCTAAGCCGCGACATTATGAAGCTAAACCACACCCTGGGCGAAATAAATGACAATTTTGAGGAGTACGGCGAGTGGCTCTATTGGATCACTGTTATGGGTGAGCCCTCGGCAACCGAGCCATGGGGTTGGCAGATGGATGGTCACCATTTAATCATTAACTATTTTGTATTGGGCGACCAGGTGGTAATGACTCCTTTCTTCATAGGTTCGGAGCCCGTCATTGCCGAAATGGGAAAGTACAAGGGCTTATCCATTCTGCAGGAAGAACAGGCCCGGGGGCTTGACATGTTGAGATCCCTGAGCGATTCACAACGTGCTGAAGCCGTGCTGGAAGTATCCAAAGATGGAAACAATAATCTCACCGAAGCCTTCAAGGACAATGTGGTTCTTGACTATTCCGGAGTGAAAACGTCTACATTCTCTTCAGAGCAGCAAGCGGATCTTCTTGCCCTTATCAAATTATTTGTGGACAATATGGACGAGGGTCATGGACAGGTGAAAATGGAGGAAGTGAAGCAACATATTGACAACACCTGGTTTGCCTGGATTGGTGGCAGTGACGATCAGGCGGTATTCTATTATCGCATTCAAAGCCCGGTAATTCTGATTGAGTTTGATCATCAGCGACCGGTCGCTACCACACAGTTATATGGTCGCGAGCCACACCGGCAGCACATTCATGTCGTGGTCCGCACGCCCAATGGAAACGACTATGGAAAGGACCTGTTACGTCAACACTATTTGGAGCATAAACACTAATTCGTGTTACGGATTCGTGGTTTTTGGTGAAGTGCCAAACGTTTATCATGCTTCCCACAGTTGTACTGAGAAACTTTTGCCCTGCCCGTCAGTAATCTTTTGACTCCCCTTGACCACTTTTTCCGAGTGATGTATAGCGTTTGGCAGGGTGTAATCTGTAAATTAACGATAGTTTGTATTGCAGCCACCCATATAAATATATAGTCATGACCTGGATAAGAACCATCCCATATGAGCTGGCGGAAGACAGGCTCAAGAAGATCTATGATCGGGTTAAGGGCCCGGAAAACAATGTTGACAATGTCCTTTTGATCCACAGTCTGAGACCGCATACCTTGCAGGGCCACATGACGCTTTATAAAGCCGTGTTGCACCATTCTGGCAACACATTGCCGAAGTGGTACCTTGAACTGCTTGGTGTGTACGTCAGTCACTTGAACAAATGTGAATACTGCTCTAGACATCATCTCGCCGGTTTGGCACGTCTTATCGATTCAGAAAAGGTTGAGCTACTAGCTAAGGCAATCAGAGCAGATAAGTTGGATGAGTTATTAGACCCGAAGGAGCTTGCAGGATGTAGCTATGCCCGAAGGCTTACGGTCGAAAACCACAATATGAAACATGATGATTTGAAGTTGCTGAGACAGTATGATTTTTCCGATGGACAGATTCTCGAAATAAACCAAGTAGTCAGCTATTTCAATTATGTCAACCGTACAGTCAATGGGTTGGGGGTTCACACGGAAGGAGACATATTGGGACTTTCACCGTCTGACGGCGAAGGCAATGAGAGTTGGAAACACGGATGAGGCAACTGGCTGCCAGCACTTTTTCATGTTGTTCAATTCAAGTAACTTTTGGACCTCAAAGTCAAAATCTATGAAAATCCTGGCCGTGTTAGTTCTCCCCTGTCTGCTATTCTACAGTGCAAGTGCCCAGACCGAAACCAAAGATTACCGTGAAGCCTTCCATTTAATATCCGTCTGGCTGGAAGCCCAAAAGGATTATGAACAATTGCCGGGCATTTCTGTAGCCATTGGTAAGGGACAGGAGCTTTTGTGGTCAGGAGCTTTTGGACACTCCAATGTCGAAGAGGATTTGGATATGGAAACTTCAACATTATTCAGCATTTGCTCCATCTCCAAGCTTTTTACCGCAGTTGCGATCATGAAGCTCTATGATGAACAAAAACTTCGATTGGATGATCGTATTGAAGATATTTTACCCTGGTATAATCTGGAACAACAATTTCCGGACAGCGGTCCGATCACCATTCGCTCCCTGCTGACTCATTCGTCCGGATTGCCGCGTGAAAATGCTTTCCCGCACTGGAATGGACCAGATTATTCTTCTCCCAGCGGTGAGGAAATCAGGGCATCGCTTTCCGATCAACAGACCCTGTATCCGGCCTCGACCTATTTTCAATACAGCAATCTCGGGATTGCTTTACTTGGAGAAGTCGTCGAGAAACTATCTGGGTTGGACTACGAAACCTACGTGGAAATGAATATTCTAGAGCCTTTGGCACTGGGTCATACCCGGCCTACTATGCCAAGAGAACTCCACGGTAATGAGCTGGCGGTAGGTTATGGAGTACTGAACCGTCATGGAAAGCGGAATCGGATGAATTTCTTTGAAGCCGATGGGCTTGCCGCTGCGGCCGGCTTCTCCTCAAATGTGGAAGATCTCATAGAATTTGCCCAATGGCAATTTCGCCTATTGGACACCGTGGTCACTGAGGTGCTTAAACCATCGACCTTGCGGTATATGCATAAAGTGCACTGGACAGATGATGACTGGAACACCACCTGGGGTTTGGGCTTTAATATCAGTAAAGCCAGCGACGGCAGCAGGTGGGTAAGCCATGGTGGCTACTGTCCGGGATATAAGACGAGGCTTCAGCTGCATCCGAAAACCAAAATGGCCTATGCTGTGATGATCAATTCCAGCGGTGGTGATCCGGCGAAATACATACTGGGGATGCATCGCTTGATTCAAAAAGTGAAGCCCGTGGAAAAAGAATCGGAAGCAGGGAAAATAGATCTCACTGACTATCAGGGCTTTTATGAAATGGAAAATGAAGAAGAATGGTATGTCACAAGCTGGGAAAACCAGCTTGCCGTGCTACCACTCCCCTCCTCCGATCCAGGGGAAACTTTAACGATATACAAGCCGATAGACCACGATAGATTCCGTCGAGTTCGGGACGACGGCGAGCTTGGAGAAACTATGTACTTCAATCGGGACTCAGAAGGGAAGATATCCGGCCTGCGGGTATATAATTACCTCTATACCAGAAAGGGATAATGGCCGTGAGGCTCGGCCCACTCGGTCCATTCCTTCGTTAGGTATTGTTGTCCATCCAATCCTTCACCGATAATACCGTTGTGTTCAAGCAGCAGGAGCCCCTTTATCAACAGATTATCCTATCTTCTTGCAGTTAAATGATTGGTCGATCATGACAGATTTTTGGCATGGGAATCACTACGTAGGCCGGTGCTGTCAGGTAGGAATGTTCGCGCTGGGCCTGGCCATCCTTATTTCTTGTCAGCAAGAGGTCAGGCAACCGGAGGCGGAAGAATTTTTCAAAAATATCCGCTCAACGGAAGCGAGATCGCCTTCTGAAGAACAAGCAGGATTTAGAGTGCCACGAGGATTTAGAATTCAACTTTTCGCATCCGAACCTGACATCGCCAAACCGCTGAACATGGCATTCGACAGCAAGGGCAGAATGTGGCTCACCCAATCATACGAATATCCATTTGCCGACACTACCGGAACCCCACGTGATAAAATCTCCATCCTGGAGGACACTGATGGAGATGGGAAGGCGGATGTCATCAAAACGTTTGCTGATAAATTGAATATACCTATTGGCATCGTGGCCGTACAAGATGGAGCCATAGCCTATAGCATACCAAGCATCTATCATTTTGTGGACCACGACGGTGACGATCAAGTGGATGAAAGAAAAGTCTTGTACAGCGGATTCCAATACAATGACACACACGGCATGATCAATAATCTGATGCGATCATGGGACGGTTGGATTCATGCTGATCATGGTTTTGCCAATACGTCGACAGTGGCCGGCAGCGATGGAGATACGATTGTGATGGTCTCCGGAAACACCTTCAGGTTTCGAACTGATGGAAGCCGCATCGAATTTACTACCACTGGCAGAGTAAATCCTTATGGGTATGCATACGACGAACTGGGATATACCTATTCATCCGATTGCCATACCAGTCCAATCTATCAGTTGATCCGGGGTGCAGACTATCCGCATTTCAGCAAAAAACCCACGGGAATTGGTTTCGGGCCGGCTCTTATGGATCACAATTATGGTTCGACTGCCCTGGCCGGCCTGGAATATTACCTGGCAGATCAATTTCCGGAATCATATCAAGAATCTTTCTTTCTGGGCGACGTAGTAAAGAGCAGGGTATACCGGGCCACCATGCAAATGCAAGGCACCACTCCAAAGATTACCTGGCAAGAAGACTTTATTGTGAGTGAAGATCCCTGGTTTCGACCAGTAGATGTGAAATTGGGTCCGGATGGTGCATTATACGTCGCCGACTTCTACAACCGGATTATCGGGCATTATGAAGTGCCACTGGATCATCCGGGAAGAGATCGACAACGAGGCCGGATCTGGCGGATCAGCTACGAGGGAATGGACAAAGAAGTACACCGTGACTGGTCAGCTGCATCTTTGGAGGAGCTGATGCAAAATCTCAATCATCCGAATCTGCCTTTAAGGATGTCCCTTGCCGATAATATTGTCGACCAGTTCGACGCGGAAGCTCTGGTCACAATCAAGTCTATGCTGAATAATCCGCAGATTGATTTTAAAAGTTATGTGCAGGGATTGTGGATTCTTTTCCGTCTAGACGCTCTGGATACAGACCTGTTGACTCACTCCTTGCAGCATGACCATGAAGTGATACGGACACAAACCCGGAGAATAGTTTTTGAAATGAGTGAGGTAGAGCCGGGTCTGCTTCAGACAGCAATAGAAGGACTTAATGATAACATTCCGCATGTGCAGAGGGAATCAGTTATGATCGCCGGTAGGCACCCGAACAAAGAACAGGTTTCACAATTGCTGAAATTGGCTCATCAGGTGCCAGAGCATGACACCCATCTAGCCTACTGCATCAAACAGAGCCTTAGGGATCACATCCGAAATCCTGAAATCATGGCGTGGGTACAAAAACAGTCATGGTCAGTAAATGAAAATGAACTTCTTGCATTTGCAATGTTGGGTGATACCACCCAGGCCTCAGCAGCACAGCTCACAGCGTATATAAAAAGCCAAACAATCAGTCAGGAGCAATTGGGTGCGTATGCCAAACACATCGCTTCGTACGGATCTTCAGAAACCATTTCGGATCTTATTAGTACCATGCAGCAAAGTAGGCAGGATATTGATCAGCACTTTGACCTCTACTCGGTTGCCGCAGAGGGTATCGAACAGTCAGGTCGAAAGCCTCCGCGACAAATGATCGAATGGGGCAGGAAACTTGCTCAGCAGATATTCAGCGACATCCCAGAGGTGGATCTACGATGGAAGGTTGAACCTTTTGACCATCAACCCTTCAATCGCAATCCATGGATTCTCTATGACACCGCAATAGTCAAAAACCAGTCCGCAATGTATCTGATAAGTGGACCGGTGGATGAGGGCTATGAAGTGAGTAAAATGATTTCACCAAATTTTATCATTCCAGCATCTTTCAAATTTATGCTGATAGGTGCAAAGGGTCCACCTGGCGCCAATGAAGCTCCTACCCCGCCCGAGAACAGAATTGAGCTGGTCGAAGTCAGCGGTGAGGTAATTCGAAAAGAGGAGATTAATAAAGAGTGGTTTGTAAAGAATGTACATTGGGAATTTGAACCCGAAGAGATTGGCCGGCAAGTTCGCCTGATAATCACCGATGGTTCACGTTCCAGAGGTGACTTCATCGGTATCGGAGATTTGGAACCTCCCCTAATTGATCTGCCAGCGGAAAGTCCTGGTCGACTAGCAGACAAGTTGATATTTGCCTCTGAAATTGCCAGTGACGAGGAGCTACCAGGAACATCCGAAGTATTGATACGATTGTTAGCCGACGAAAGGATTGATGTCTACGTCAGAGCCAGTTCAGCCCGGGCACTCTGGAAGACAGAACCAGGAGAAACACTTCCACTTCTTAAAAGCATCATCGATTCGGATCTATGTCCAAAGCCAGTCAAGGAAGAGGTGATAATGCTATTAGTTGAAGATCTATCCGAAGAAATACAAAGTGTTGTTCTGCAATCTTTCAATGATCTTACCTATCAGCGACAAAAACAAGTCGCATCAGCCATGTGCAAGTCTCCCGAAGGCATAGAGGCTCTGCTAAGAGCTGTCGAGGACAAATCCGTGAACGGTCAGTTTCTTTCCGAGGTCAGATTCAGGGAAGAACTTGCTTCAGAGTTATCTGCAAAGCATAGGGAGTGGTTGGAATCATTAGTCACCACCGGGATCAGCCAAGACCGGCAGGCACTGATTGATGCACGCCTTTGGGGTTACCGGATGGAAAGACATTCGGCTGCCGATGGGCCCGCCACCTTTGCCACTTTTTGCGCATCCTGCCACCAACTCAACGGTGAGGGAAGTCTGATCGGCCCCCAACTGGACGGCATCGGAAATTGGGGATTAGTGGCGCTAACGGAAAAAATCCTTGATCCTAACCGAAACATATCTAAGGCGTTTTCTACCTACTCCATTGAGTTAAAAGATGGAAGCACAAAATATGGCCTACTCAAATCTGAGGAAGCAGAGAGGCTGGTATTTGCCGATGCTGCCGGAGAGGAATTTGTAGTTCTCAAAAAGGAGATTGCAACTCGATCGGTTTCGCCATATACCTTGATGCCTGCGCATTTCGGACAAATCATTCCTGAGAAGCAATATTATGCTTTGATCACTTACTTACTGAATCAGATATGAGTTTATGTAACCCCTTGATGACGATCTTATTTCTGCTTTTACTCTGTCTATGGCAAGTTAGTTGCCAGACAGTTATAGGGGCCGATACTCAACAATTGAGCTTCTACAAACAGATCATCCATCCGAAGTTTATTAGCGAGGGAGTGGCTACTGGAGATGTCAACCGCGATGGACTAACCGATATTATGGCTGGAGCCTACTGGTTTGAGGCCCCGGATTGGAAGCCGCATGAAATTCAACATCCTCTGGAGTTTGACTACACTAGTGAATGGAGCAATTCCTTCCTCAACTTTAGCATGGATGTGGATCAGGATGGCTGGATTGACCAGATCGTCATTGGTTTCCCAGGGCAAGAGGCCTTTTGGTATCGCAATCCACAGGGAAAAGACGAGCACTGGCCTCAATTTCTAATTGATTCATCTGCCTGTAATGAGTCTCCCATGATGGTAGATATCGACGATGACGGTCGAAACGATCTGGTATTTGGAAATGAATCCGATAATACAATGTACTGGTTTAGGTCACCAGCAACACCCGGAGAAACATCCTGGGAAAAAATCGCGATAAGTGACACCGGAGCGGCTGGAACAAACCGGTTTTCACATGGTCTGGGATTTGGTGATGTGAACCGCGACGGGAGAAATGACATCATAATTCGCCATGGATGGTGGGAAGCTCCCGTGAACCGCAGAGATGTGCCGTGGAAATTTCACCAAGGTGACCTGGGAGAACCTTCCTCTCAGATGTACGCTTATGATTTTGATGCCGATGGGGACATGGATATCATCTCTGCCTCGGCACATGCCTATGGAATATGGTGGTACGAGTCAAATGGTAATGCCAATGATCCTTCTTTCAAGACTCATCTCATCGACAGCTCCTTTTCACAGACCCATGGTGTAGCATTCGTCGATATGAACGGAGATCAGTTGCCTGATCTAGTCACCGGCAAACGGTTCTTCGCCCATAATGGTAAAGATCCCGGAGGTCTGGAACCAGCGGTACTCTCCTGGATTGAAATGTCCCGAGGTCAAGATCAAAAGCCCTCATGGATCTTGCACCAGATCGATAATGACTCAGGAGCAGGGTTGCATGTAGTCGTTGAGGATATTGATAAGGATGGGATCTTAGATATACTCAACGCCAACAAGAAAGGAGTGATAGTTTTTTGGGGACGGATACCTGAAGAATGAAGCCAAAGATCGCTGTTGTAATGAAGATGATCGTAGCTGTGGTTCTTTCCAGCTTCTTTAACTGCGCTCAAAAGACCTTGGGAGCAGTAAACTTTGAATCTTCAGCACTTCAAATCAAACAACTAACTCAAAATACTTACCAGCACATTTCCTATCTCGAGCTCGCAAACGGGCAGCGATTTCCTTGTAACGGCCTTATTTATGTTTCAAAAGGCGAGGCCTTGGTATTTGACACCCCGGTTGATGACATATCATCTCTCCAGCTGATCGATTGGATAAAGGTCAATCTCAAAAGCCAAATAGTAGGTGTCGTGGTCAATCATTTTCATGTCGACTGCCTGGGAGGACTTTCAGCCTTTCATGATAAAGACATCATATCTTTTGCAAACCAACTTACAATCGAATTGGCTGACAAAGGCAGAAATGAGGTGCCAAAGCTTTCTTTCAAGGATTCCTTGGAAATTCAATTGGGGAGCGGAAGCGTCATCAACAGGTTTTTTGGACCCGGACATTCTCAAGATAACATCGGCAGCTATATTCCATCTGAGGATTTATTGTTTGGTGGGTGCTTGATCAAGGAAGTCGGGGCCGGTAAAGGAAACCTAAATGATGCCAACCTTCAAATGTGGCCTTCAACGGTTAGGGCTATTCAGAAGGCATATCCAGAATTGAAGCACGTAGTGCCAGGGCATGGACAGGTGGGTGGAACCGAATTGCTTCAGTATACCGTCGATCTATTTGAACAATCGAACTAGATCTGACCTGATGCCGAATCTGATCTTCAGTTCCATAGTCCACATATTCCTAGGCAGTTGGCTTGTCCTTAATGCCTGCCAATCCAGCGATAGCATTTCACAAAGCAACCATAAACTTAGCGTAAACCTGGACAGCCTGGTGGAGTCATCTATCCAACTGGGCCAAATCCCGGGAGCCGTTCTTCTCATAGCAAAGGATGGGGAGATCATGCACCACAAATCATATGGTCATGCTCAGCTGTTTGAATATGGAATGAATCGGCTGGAGCATCCCCCCGTCATGACGGTCGATCATCGATTCGATCTGGCTTCATTGACGAAGGTTTTTGCCACCACCCTGAGTATAATGGTGCTGGTCGAACAACAAAGGATCGTGCTTAACGATCCTGTACACCAGTATTTACCAGAGTTTCGGGACCAGCATAAGGACAGCATCACTGTTCGCCATCTCTTGACCCATTCTTCCGGTCTTCACCCTTGGAAGCCTACCTACTACCACGCCAGTTATTCAGATGAGGTCTATCGATACATCTGCAGTCTCCCTTTGGCTTACCCTGTTGGACTCGAAAGACATTACTCAGATCTCGGCTTCATGTTGCTTGGTTACCTGATTGAGGAAGTCACTGGATTTAGTCTGGATCAATTTGTACTTGAAGAAATTTTTCATCCTCTCAAACTTTATCGTACCTCTTTTAATCCCGATGCTAATGATGGACCATTCGCCGCAACCTCGCACGGCAATCCCTTCGAGAAAAGGATGGTCGAGGACGATGACTTCGGCTATCGGTGCGATGAGAGTCCGGATGATTTTACGGGATGGCGAGACTACACCCTGGTCGGGGAAGTAAACGACGGAAATGCCTTTTATGCACATAATGGGGTGGCAGGACATGCCGGATTATTCTCGACAGCTACAGACTTAAAGATCCTTCTCGACTTACTTATGAACGGGGGCAGCTATTCCGGCCGGAGAATTCTAAGTGAGAATGTCATTGACACTTTCCTAACAAAAGATCAATTTGACAACGGCCTGGGGTGGGCCATGTCATCAAGCGTTCTGCCTGTCGATGAACTGCCTCAAGAATCTTTCGGACACACTGGTTTTACGGGTACCTATGCACTTGGCATCCCATCCGCCAAGCTGAGTATTATACTATTGACCAACCGGCAGAATCTAGGAATAGATGCGTCCGGACATTATCCATCTCTCACAAGGCTAAGGAGAGATATTGTCCATATTGTGATCAGTCACTTCCTCGAATAAGATGTGTTTGACGATCACCCACTAGAATGCAAAACGAAAAAGGCGAGTAAGTTGATATCAGCAACTCACATTTCCATAATTGCCTATTTTGACTATTAGTAATGTTTGAGCACTTCAAGCAACGGTTTAGCGATGCAGGAGATTCCACAATTTTCTATAGAGTGTGTGGTTCTGGACCTCCGTTGCTGTTGTTGCATGGGTACCCACAGACACATGTAATGTGGCACAAGATCGCTCCCGAATTGGCAAAACACTTTACAGTCGTTGTCAGTGACCTCCGGGGATACGGGGATAGCGGCAAGCCCCCGACCACTCCCGATCATACGCCATACTCCAAGCGAGTCACGGCCCTGGATCAGCTCAATCTGATGCAAAACCTAGGGTTCGATCGGTTTTACCTGGCAGGCCATGACCGGGGTGGCAGGGTGGGACATCGATTAGCATTGGATCATCCCGATTCGGTGGAAAAGTTGGCTGTACTCGATATCGCACCGACCTATCACATGTATACATCGGCAGATATGGAGTTTGCATCCGCTTACTATCACTGGTTCTTTCTCATCCAACCCTTTGATTTGCCGGAGCGCCTGATCGGAGCTGATCCGGCATCCTTTCTGAATACGAAGCTGGGGCAGTGGGGGAAAGACCGCGACGCTTTTTCAGATGAAGCCATGTCGGAATACCACCGCTGTTTTACTACTCAGATGATCCATGCCAGTTGCGAAGACTATCGAGCATCCGCCACAATTGATCTGGACCATGACCAAGTGGATCTGGATGCAGGCAACAAGATCCAATGTCCCCTCCTTTGCCTCTGGGGCGAACTAGGTTTTGTGGGTAGAAAGTATGATATACTATTTGAATGGTCCAAATGGTCGAACCAGGTGACGGGGCATTCCATTGCCTGTGGCCACTACCTACCCGAAGAGGCCCCTAAGGAAACTTGCGATGCGCTTTTGAGATTTTTTACCGAGGTAGATTGACGTGGAGACTTGATGCCTTCTAGATCCATGGTGAAGTATAATTTCATAAATTATCCTTTTTAAACTCCCGCATATGAAATCCTCCGAAAAGCACATCGACCGGCGCAATTTTATCGGTAAAGCAGCCGGAACCGCAGCCTCTGCTGCAGCTTTTTCCATTGTTCCCCGAAGCGTGCTGGGCAAAGGATATGTGCCACCCTCCGATCGTATTACTGTTGCCAACATCGGCTGCGGCACACAAGGGCTGCGTGAAATGCCTCGAATGCTAGAAAATCCCGAGCTACAGGTCGTGGCGGTTTGTGATGTCAACAAATATTCGACAGACTATCTCGATTGGTCGCCAAACGGAATTGTCAATGGCATCCGGCGAACATTAAATGAGCCCGGGTGGGGGCAGTTTATCAATGGAATACCAGGCGGTCGAGATATCGGACAAAAGTATGTGGAGGACTATTACTCCGTGAACCTCAAGGATGGATCTTTTAAAGGTGTGAATGCCTACGAGGATTTCAGGGAATTGCTAGAGAAGGAAGCCGATCTGGATGCCATAAAACTGATGACTCCAGATCATCATCATGGTTGGATGGCCATAGCTGCCATGAAGAAAGGCATTCATGTCATCACTCACAAACCTATTTCCAACCGGCTTGCTGAAGGAAGGAAGGTGATCGAGACGGCTAAGGAAACAAGAGTAAAGACCCACTTGCTGGCCTGGAGGGACAAGCCAGCTTACCGGTTAATTAGAGATTGGATTACTGAGGGGGTGATCGGTAAGCTGCGAGAGATCCACAATTGGAGTCATCGACCGGTTTGGCCTCAATATCAGGGCAAACCCCAGGAGAGCAAACCTACACCAGATGGCTTCAATTGGCAATTATGGCTGGGACCCGAGAAAGACCGGCCATATCATCCTCACTACACCCACAATGTTTTCCGAGGTTGGTTCGATTTCGGAGGCGGTAGTATTGCGGATATGGGGCATTACAGTATGTTCCCATTGTTTCGAACCCTCGGCATCACCTCCTCTCCAGTGAGTGCCAAAGCTTACGGCACTACCTATCGCACAACTGTCAATAATGTATGCAGACCTGTGGATAATAAAGAGGCCTTCCCCTATTCTTGTATGTACAAATTCCAATTTCTACAGCAACAGTCATTGCCTGCATTCGATCTTTATTGGTATGATGGAGGAATGAAACCTTTCGCTCCACCAGAATTAGAAGAAGATGGACGAGATATAGCTGCCGAAGGGTTGATGTTTGTTGGAGATCAAGGAAAGATACTGGCAGGATTTCAGGGAAATAGTCCGGAAATCATTCCAGCAAGAAAAATGAAGGCGTACGCAGGCGTAAAGACATTTGAGGAGGTAGAAGCCGAAAGAAGATCAGACACCTGGAGCAGGGCCATAAAATCGGGAGAAGAATCACCCGGTAGTTTCCTTTATGCCGGCCCCGTCACAGATATGATCAATCTCGGAGTAGTTGCTCTAAGAGCTGGCAAGAAAATCGAATTTGACTCGGCAAGTATGAAAATCACCAACGATGAATCGGCCAATCAGTATTTACATCGCGATTACCGGGAGGGTTGGGAGCTAGCTTGATTAGAATTTGATTGCGATATCAATTGCCGCAGAGATTTTCATTGATCAAGGTGAGTTGACTACCGACCTTGATCTCAGTCCCCCCTTGCAAAGAAATTATGGGTGCGTGTATACTCAGGACTGACTCATTCTCTAAGCTTGTATTGTCTATAGAAACACTATTTTTTGCTGCCATGACCTTATCAGAAATGATGAGGTCATTCGAAACGACCAGGTCGTTCTGACATCCCAATTTAAGTACGAACAAACCATTCTTAGTATCACTCACCAATATAGTCCCGGATGGCAAGAAGGGATACACTCCCCAATTGGCAGTGGTGCCATTGTAAGATGTATTGGAGGGTTCGGTATCGAAATAACCTATACGTCCCGGATTTGCAGGGTCACTGATGTCCAGCACCTGAAGGCCATCTTCATAATATGAAATAAAAAGCAGGTCACCAGCAACAAATGGATTATGGGGTACATTGTCAATAATTCCGCAACCCGATAATAGGGGATCTTTCCAGTTATTTACCACCTGCGGATTTGATTTGTCGGTTTGGTCAACAATGTAAATCTGTCGAAGTAGATTGTCTCCCTGGTTCAGCTCAGTAGCTACGTAGGCATAGGTATTATCGTCTGTATTCCAACTTGAATGGACATATCCTCCACTTGTAGAGGTACTATTCTCCATAAATCCCACCAGTTTGACACTGTCAGGAGTAGCAGCCTTGGACAGATCCCAGATAAAGTATCCTTGAGTTCCATGAGAACAATACGCTGTGTCATCCCGGACAAAGAGATCGTGAATGTAAAAATTGAGCGATTCATCTCCGATCAATGTGTCGAAAGCAAAAATGCTGATTAAAGCAGGATCCCGAGCCAAAGCATCGGATGACAGATCATAGATCAAGAGACCTTCACGGGCAGCTCCAACATTGGAACCCGCAACATAGAGCTTGGCGTGATTTTCATCTATGAATATGTTGTGAGCTCGAACAAAATCGTCCGTCTTTTCAGTAACTAAATGCAATTTATCCACCTCCAGTGAATCAAGGTCGTATACCCTCAAACCAGTTGTGCCCTGGTCAGCAACGGCATAGAGATAGTGATCAAAAGTTTTGAAGTCTCGCCAGATGCTGGTTCCGGGCGGATCATCAGTGGCTGACCGAAAAGAGTTGACCGGATCTGTGACATCAAATACGTATATGGAATCAAAGCCACCCAAGATGGCATACTCCTGACCGGCCCCGTCCACATAGCCCCAGATATCGTTAAAAGTCAAATTGCCGTGACTACTGGCATTATCATCATCAAAGTGATAGAGACAGGTGATGCTGTCCAATGGTGCATTGATGCATTGGCTGAGGCCATAAAAAGATCCGAGTAGATTCAAGAAGAAGAGAATCATTATCCGCATAGAAACTTCCTTTTCATTTAGTAAGACGGATACGAAACAGTTTAACAACATATTTTCGGCCAAGCTTACCAAAGCTCATAGCCTTAACTTTTCTTTAAGAAGTTTAGTACATTACAATTGAAGTAAATTTCTAATCCTGGCCTTGAATCTGAGTACTGAAAATCTGATCTATGGTCTGTTTCCGTTACTGATCTTGATGGCATCCGCGTCCTGTCTATCAGATCAAAACCAGAGTACTGAATTCAACCACCATCATGTCTCGAAAGATGGATCCGACTCAAATCCCGGTAACCAACCAAGTCCTTTCCTTACGATAAGTAAAGCTGCAGAGATTGCCATGCCTGGCGATACCATCACGGTGGGAGCAGGTTCCTACCGGGAGTGGGTGAGACCGATGCGGGGAGGATATTCGGAAGATAACCGGATAACTTATCAGGCTGCTCCTGGGGAGGATGTGCGGATAATGGGATCCGAACCAACCAAAGGCTGGACTCAGGAAACGAATGGTCTTTGGAAAGTCAATCTGCCAGACACCTTCTTCGGTGATTTCAATCCTTTCAACCGATCAATTCGTCATCCACAATATGTAGAGGCCGATGAAAGCGGAGACGGATGGGGATGGTTGAGATATGGCCGATGGTGCCATCTGGGTGATGTCTATCTCAAGGGTGAAGGATTAAGCGAAAAGCAAACACCGGAGGAGGTAGATGAAGATAGTCTCACCTGGCATGTCAGCTATGCGAACGGCATTACCACAATCCTTGCTAATTTCGGCAGAATCGATCCTAATGAATCGGAGGTCGAAATCAATGTCAGACCCTTTGCTTTTTATCCCGACACTGCCGGTTTAGGCTACATTACGTTCAGGGGATTCACGGTCATGAATGTAGCAACACATTGGGCACCACCAACGGTACCGCAGCCGGGCGCTATCGGAACAAATGGCGGCCATCATTGGATTATCGAAGATAATATTGTCCTATACTCAAAAACAGTAGCGATCTCCATTGGCATCCCTACAGGAGCGGCTGATGAAGATTCCAGTGGTCACCACATAATCCGAAATAATGTGCTCATGCGTTGCGGCCAGGCAGGCACGACAGGTCAATGGTGGGCGGATCATTCACAAATTGTTGGTAATCATATTGAGGGCATCAACTACCGTGAAGAATTTGGTGGATGGGAAACTGCTGGCATCAAACATCACGCAGCTGATAGTCTCATTGTAAGAGATAATTTCATCAGAGATATCCGAACCGCTGATCCCGAAATCGGTGCTGCTCATGGAATCTGGAATGATTGGAGGAATACTAATTGGAGGGTCAGTAGCAATATCGTTCTTGAGGCTGAAAGCTTTCCCATCCTTGTAGAAGCCAATTGGGGAGGACCGAATCTCTATGAGAACAACATATTTGTCGGAGGGGAAATTGCCACTTTTTCATCCCGGGGTGATGCATGGGTGCACAATCTCTTTATCGATAATGATCACCGCTGGATCAATCAGGATTGGAGTAATCGACCTCCGATCGGCAATCTGCGTTGGTTCAATAATATATTCCTAAGTGGAAGCATGACACCCGACGTCGATGCGGATAGTCTGCTCTTTGAAGGGAATGCATATCTCGGCGGAGCGGCCAAACACTATCAAGATGAAAGTGCCTCACTCTACCCCTTGGCAGTTGAAGGAACTATCATTCCCACCGATCATGGAGTCCTGCTACACATGAAGCTAGATGAAGACTTGGTTCGAAATTATGTGTCTCTAATCACCCCGGAAAATTTAGATCTTCCTTTCAGTTTTGATGCCACGGTAAACGATGACTTCTTCGGAGAAGAGCGTCACAGCGACAAAAATGTTCCCGGCCCATTCGCGACCTTAACGAAAGGAGAAAGTGAAGTACGCATCTATAAGTATCTCCCGATTTATGACAAGGCGGTTGATATCATCAGTGGTCGCTAGTCAGGTCAAACGGATAAGTCAGTTATTGCTTAACTTAAGATTCAACTATAATGAAGTACCCCAGTATTTTTAATGATGTAGTGGGACCAGTAATGCGAGGGCCTTCCAGTTCGCATTGCGCGGCTTCACTTCGAATCGGAAGATTATGTCTGGACCTCATGAACGGCCAGATACAAAAAGTATTGATCGAATTTGATCCAGCCGGTTCTCTTGCCACCACCCACGAAGCACAGGGATCAGACATGGGACTATTTGGAGGTTTTCTGGGCTGGGAAGCCGATGACGAGCGCTTGCAAGATGCTGCCGAGCACTTGGCAATTGCCGGTATAGAGGTTCACTTTCGATTGACTGAATTAGAAGAAAAACATCCGAACACCTATAAGATCAGCCTGTCTAACCAGGTGGAATCTCATGAACTCATAGCGATCTCAACCGGAGGCGGTATGATCGAAGTAGTGGCAATCGATGGCGCTCTAGTTGAAATGGATGGTGGTTACTTCGAAACATTAGTTTTTACCAACGATATACAACAGATTGAGGAATATATTATCAGTAGTTTGTCCTTCGAGGAACAATCCATTCATCGAGGACCATCAGGCACTTTCATCAATCTAAAGACAGCAAGTCAATTAGCTCCGGCTATCAAAGGAGAGATATTAGGTTTGGAAGGAGTAATTAGCATAAACGAACTCAGACCGGTACTACCAGTTCACTCCAGAAAGGAAATGGCTGTGCCTTTCATCACCTGCGAGGAGATGCTGGCCTACACCGAAGACAAAGGTTTGGCCCTTTGGGAACTGGCTTTGGAATACGAATGTTCCAGAGGCAATCTTAGCCGGCAGGAAGTGATGGACCAGATGACGGAGATCTACGGCATTCTCCGCAGGGCTGTCGATAGCGGTCTAAAAGGCACTCAGTACGAAGACCGGATATTGGGTAGCCAATCTGTAAAGTTTAAGGAATTGATGGAGGGAAATCGCCTGATTGATAGTGGAGCCTTATTAAATCGAATAGTGATGTATGTATCCGCCATCATGGAGGTGAAAAGTTCGATGGGTGTGATCGTTGCTGCTCCTACAGCAGGTTCCTGCGGTGCCATGCCAGGAGCGGTGCTTGCTACTGTCGATGTACTGGGTAAATCAGAAGAGGACGCGGTAAA
>JAHELJ010000205.1 GCA_024644235.1 Lewinellaceae bacterium | reverse complement strand
CGTCGCCAATGGGAACGGGAGGCAAATAATTTGGGGCGTCATTGACCCAGCCACACATGGCCGGATCAACTGAAAGGAAATTGTTGCGGACTAAAAATTCCCCCTCTTTCAAATCGTCTACCCACGCTGTATCCAGGCTAAAGAACTCCGGCCCCGGGACGCCAATCGGGCGGGCATTGAGTAAAACACGGCGGTTCTCAAGTTTTGTCATTGGTTATACATCTCCTGGATGACATCGTATGCCTCATACCATTTTGCACAATGGAATTTTCTAATTGGTACCAGAACAAAACGAGAGCCCCTTAACCAAAGCGATTCGGGAATTGTATATGACAGTGCTCCTTTCCCAAGTGCCCCACAAACAATATTTTGGTACCATACGAGACTCTAATGAAGACGGCTTTTAGCTTAGAATTCTAAGAAATACTCCCATTGAAGCATCAACAAATAATAAAGTGTGATCTACATCACAATCCAATTGAGATCCTGCCCCCACATCAATGTTGTTGCAATCTTCACTGAAAGGAAATCGAGATGTTGAAGCGGATATTTGATTTCATCACATCCTTTACAAATCAGCCGACAAGAGAAGATTGGTTTGTGCGTCTTCAAATGCTTTGTATCAACAGCGTGCCATGCATCTAGGGAGCTTGGCTCATCTAGTTTGATATATTATGCGGCGGCTTTGCGGTGTTGCAAACGCCTTTTTTCGATAGTTTTTTGTTTGATCCTTTCTCTGTTGCTGATGATTGATTGTCCCCGCCCGAAGTATACATCTGCGGGCGTGAGATTGTTGAGGCTCTCATGGTAACGATGGTGATTGTAGTGATCGATGAAGGCCCCGATCTGGGCCTTGAGATCACCCGGTAGGAAGTAGTTTTCCAGCAGGATTCGATTTTTCAAGGTCTGGTGCCAACGTTCTATCTTACCCTGGGTTTGTGGATGGAAAGGTGCCCCACGAACATGGTCCATTCCCTCGTTTTCCAACCAACCCGCCAGTTCGCCTGAGATGTATGAGGAGCCATTGTCTGATAGCAACCGGGGCTTATGAACAACATTCACCTGATCACAGCCTGATGCCTGCAGACCCAGTTCCAGTGTGTCGGTGACATCTTCTGTCTTCATCGTGGTGCATAGCTTCCAGGCAATGATATAACGCGAGAAGTCATCGAGGATTGTACTGAGATAGAACCAACCCCAGCCAATGACCTTCAGATAGGTAAAGTCTGTCTGCCACATCTGGTTGGGGGCTGTGGTCTTGTCCTTGAACTCATTGGCAGCCTTGATAAGGAAGAAAGCCGGGCTGGTAATCAGATCAAGCCCCTTCAGCAGCCTGTAGACGGAAGATTCTGATACAAAATAGCTTTTGGTGTCAGTAAACCGCACTGCCAGTTCACGCGGTGACAGCTCTGGCTCATCCAGCGCTAGATTTACGATCTGTCCTCTAATGTTATCAGGGATACGGTTCCAAACCCTGGATGGAGCAGAAGAGCGATCTTCCAGGGCTTCCACTCCACCTTTCAGATATCTGTCATACCAACGATAATAGGTGGTGCGGGGTATACCCAGTTTATCCAGGGTTCGCTTGGCAGACAGATGGGATTGTTCAACCAGCTTGATGATCTCAAGCTTCTCTGATGCTGGATATCTCATTCCTCGTCTCCCCCATCCCCGATCATGCTTTTTTTGAGGAGACGTAACTCCAAGGCTTGTTCAGCAACCACCTCTTTGAGATCTCGCGCCTCTCGGCGAAGATTCTTCACCTCATCAGAATTGGCTTCACGTGACGTATCACCGGCAAGTCGTTTTTTACCAGCCTCAAGGAATTCCTTTGACCAGCTGTAATACATGCCCTGTGAGATACCTTCCTGGCGGCATAGTTCAGCAATGCTGTCTTCACCTCGAAGTCCAGCAAGGACAATCCGTATCTTCTCTTCCGAGGAATACCGCTTACGTGTCTTGCGGCGTATGTCCTTGATACTACGTTCAGCAGCATCCTGATGACGTTCTGATTTGTGTCTCATCGTTCACTCCATAGTGGTGAAGATGAGCCAAAAACGTTCCCTTATGCAATGACCTTAAATTGTTCCATAAGCGCTGATGTTAGACAACCGATGAATGTCAACTCATGGCACATAGCCGACATCAACAAAAGTTCCAATTATATCCGACTTACGAGGCAGTTCAGATCAAAAATAGTCTCGAAATATAAGAAAACTTTAGAGGCGTACAAATAAATATTGAAACTGGAATTTGGATTTAATCGAAAGATTCTTCATCAAGGATTTTGTTCTGAGCCGATCGCCAAGTATTTGATATCTTTGTGGTGGAGTAAAGCGGTGATTGTCAGAAAATCCCTTTAGAGTTTTGACTCCTGTCTAGTTTTTTAATCTGAAAAGTGGAGTTCGATTCTCCGGAATTCGTACCGGGTCATTCGTTGGTACTGATTTTGGAATTTGGCGGAGTTGATAGAAGATCAGTTGTCTACGGATGATCAGTCATCTTCATTTTCTCCCATTAAACGCTCGGGCCATGTCAACGTATAGAAAAAGTCTTTGTTGCCATCGTCTGAAGCCAGAAACCCGGATGTTATTTGCTGAACGAGAGACGCGAAGGGCATCGGAACTTTGTTTTCTTTTCCCCATTCGAGTGCAAGTGCGATATCTTTTGCGGTAAGATCGATGGTGGCCATCGGTGTCCAATCCCGTTCCTTCATGCATTCAGTCTTGTAATCGATCACCGGAGAAGCCCCAACCGAATTTGATATAGCATCGATCATCTGATTCCAGTCGAGACCGCTTTTTCTGCCGAAAGCCAGTGCCTCGCCAATGAGAACCGGAGTCGTTATGACGATG
>JAHELJ010000204.1 GCA_024644235.1 Lewinellaceae bacterium | reverse complement strand
GGAAAGAAGATCGCAGGCTTGAAGCTCAAAAGATTCAGGAAGTCAAGGAGGAACTCAAAGAGAAAATTGCTGCTGAAATCAAAGAGGCTGAACGTGCTCGTGAGGGAGATGAAACGATTCAAAAGGCGGCAGAGACCGTTGCCAAAGTAGAGTCAGCAACCCAAAATCTGATCGAAGGATTCGAAGATGCGGTAGACACAATTAAGGCTATTGCAGTGGTCATCGAAGACAAAGTCGATGCTGCATTGGATAACATCACTAATCAAGAAGAGGAATAATCTATACCTTTCTGATGGCCTTGATGCCAGGTAATTCCTTACCCTCAAGATATTCGAGCATCGCCCCACCGCCCGTAGATACATAGCTCACTTGCTCTGCTAAGTTCATCTGGTTGATTGCCGCCACGGAATCGCCACCACCTATTAGCGAAAAAGCACCAGTATTTGTGGAATCAGCCACCGCCTGAGCGACGGCACGAGTGCCGGCAGCAAAAGGTTCCATCTCAAAAACACCCATCGGCCCATTCCACAAAACACACCTGGCATCCCTTATTCTCTTGCCAAATTCCTTCCGGGCCTCAGGTCCTATATCCAAACCCATCCAACCGTCGTCAATGCTACCACTTGATTTTATCTGGGTGGCAGCAGATACTGCGAAATCGTCTGCTATTACTGAATCAATTGGAAGCAAGAGCTCAATGCTTTTAGATTTTGCCTTTTGGATAAGTTCTCGTGCCAACTCTAATTTGTCTTCTTCCACCAAAGATTTACCTACTTGGCCACCACTCGCCTTAATAAAAGTATATGCCATCCCGCCTCCAACGAGAACCGCATCTGCAAATGAGATCAAGCGGTCAAGTAATAGGATTTTGTCAGACACCTTGGCTCCACCCACAATCGCAACTAACGGCCTTGGCGGATCATGAAGCACTTTGTCAGCGTTTTCAATTTCCTTTTCCATCAACAAACCGAAGGCCTTTGAGTCTTTATCAAAGAATTTTGCCACTACTGTGGTGCTGGCATGAGCCCGGTGTGCAGATCCAAAGGCGTCATTGATATACACATCAGCAAGAGTCGACAATTTACGGGCAAATGCCTCGTCGCCAACCGTCTCGCCGGCATTGAACCGCGTATTCTCGAGGAGAAGGACCTCACCTGCCTGTAAGCTAGCTGCCATCTCAGCCGCAGTACTTCCCACCGTTTCAGGGCAAAACTTTACCGGCACCCCAAGACACTCCGAGAGGTGGTCAACCAGGTGCCTCAGTGTGAACTTAACTTTGTCAATCGATCCATCAGGAAGAAGTTTTTTAGATGGCCGGCCCAGGTGAGACATCAAGATCACTGATCCCCTACGCTCCAACACCATCTGGATAGTGGGAAGGGCTGCTTTGATCCGGGTATCATCAGTGATCTCGAAGGCGTCATTGAGCGGAACATTGAAATCAACCCGGATAAGAACACGCTTCTGATTGAAGTCTATAGACATAGTGGTAATTTTGAGGCTGTAAAAATAGAAATATGCCACACAAACTCTCGGTAACTGATTCGGATGGCAGGTGGCAAAATTCCGGGTTGATATGTTGAGAATTGCCTTGATTGCACATGATGGGAAAAAAGCTGAGCTGGTGAGTTTCATTTTGCAGAACAAAGAGCTAATAGAAAAAGCTACCCTCTATTCAACCGCTACCACAGGTACTCACTTGGAGCGGGCTGGCCTCGAGTCAAAAAAATTGTTGTCGGGACCACGTGGCGGGGATGCTCAAATTGCCGCCATGGTTGCCACCAATGAACTGGATCTTGTCATCTTCTTTCGAGACCCGCTGGATAAGCATCCGCACGAACCAGATGTACAGATGTTGATGCGCTTATGTGATGTGCATGACATTCCCCTGGCTACTAACCACTCCGCAGCCCGACTGTTCATTGCAGGACTAAAAGCTTTAGGTAAACTGTGACCAAAGAGGACTTTCAGGCCATTTCCGATACGATCCCGGGTCAACCCGGAGTTTATCAGTTCATTGATAAGAACGGAAAGATCCTCTATGTCGGTAAAGCCAAGAATCTGAAAAACCGTGTTTCCTCTTATTTCTCCTCCCAGAAGCATCAGATGAATAAAACCAGGGTGATGCTAAAGCATGCCCGTCAGATTGAATTTACCTTGGTCGATACGGAAAGCGATGCCTACCTGTTGGAAAACTCACTGATAAAGAAATTTCAACCGAGATATAATGTAGACCTTAAGGATGGAAAGTCCTATACCTACCTCTGCGTTAAGAATGAAAGGTTTCCCAGGGTTTTTTTTACCCGAAAGGTGGTGAAAGACGGATCTACTTATTTTGGACCTTATACGTCAAAATGGAGAGCAGGCATACTCCTTGATCTCATCAGGGACCTTTTTCCTCTCAGAACCTGCACGTACCATTTATCGGAGGAAAATATTGTGAAAGAGAAATTCAAAGTTTGTTTGGAATATCACATCAAGAATTGCAATGGTCCGTGTGTGGGGCTGGAAGAGGAAGAGGAATATCTGGAGCGAATTGACCAGGTAAAGAACATCCTGAGGGGGAATTTCAGTGGTGTAAAAAGACATCTACTAAGCCAAATGAACAAAGCGGCCGGCAAATTGGATTTCGAGCGCGCTCAGCATTGGAAATCAAAATTGGTTGCCTTTGAGGACTATCAGGGTAAGTCTACCGTCGCCAATGTGCGTATCAAAGATGTGGACGTATTCACAATTGACATCGATAAGGATCTGGCCTTGATCCACTACATGAAGGTGGTAAATGGTGCTATCATCAATACCTATAATGCGGAACTGGAACTCAAAATCGCCGAAGAAGCTGAAGACTTGCTGACCTATGCGATTCCCCGCATCCGGG
>JAHELJ010000083.1 GCA_024644235.1 Lewinellaceae bacterium | reverse complement strand
TTCCGACCTTGGAGAGTTGGCCGACAAGATTAGTGAGATTTTTGAAGTGGAATAGATGTATGACATCATACTGAGCTTTATTACGGCTTTTACACTAACGTACTTTGCAATCCCGTCGATCATCAACATCGCCGCCAAGAAAAACTTGGTGGATCAGCCTGGTGGACGAAGAATGCATAGTACACCGACACCTTCCCTGGGAGGGATTGGAATTTTTGCGGGTGTGATTTTCTCCATCGTCATGTGGACGCCTTTCAATGTCTTCGGGGATCTGCAGTACATTCTTTGTGCTTGTATTATCATATTTCTGATCGGAGCGAAGGACGACATTTTACCTATGGCCCCCTGGAAGAAGGTGGCAGGAGAAGTATTTGCGGCAGCGATTCTAGTATTTAAATCGAATGTAAAGCTCACCAGTCTCTATGGAATTTTGGGGGTGTACGAAATATCCGACTATGTGGCGATACCCCTTTCCATTTTTGCTATTCTGGTCATCATAAATGCTTTTAATCTAATCGACGGTATCAATGGCCTTTCAGGGAGCATTAGTACACTGATTGCTTTGGTACTGGGATCTTGGTTCTACCTGACCGGATATGTTGAGTTGGCTATCGTTGCCTTTGCATTAGCAGGATCTGTCATTGCTTTTCTGAAGTACAATATCACCCCAGCCAGGATATTCATGGGAGATACTGGTGCCTTGCTGCTTGGTATTATCTGTGCGATACTTACTTTGAAATTTATAGAGTTGCATCAAGTCGTTGAATCCCCTTACAAAGTGAGTGCAGTCCCTGCGGTGGCGATCGGAATTCTAATCCTCCCGTTATTCGACACTTTGAGAGTATTTACTATCCGGATCCTCAAGGGCCGCTCTCCACTATCTGCAGACAGAACCCACATACATCATCTCATGATCGATGCCGGATTCACCCACATGCAAGCTACCGGGATACTAGTACTCACCAATATCGTGTTCATAATTGTGGTTTTTCGACTGCAAAATATTGGCACTCTCAACCTATTGATCCTGATACTTACAATGGCATCATTGCTGACCATCCTTTTGATCGCAGCTCGGCGCCGGCAGCAACTTAGAAAAGTCTAAAAAGTACTATGGCCTGGTTTTTTGTATTTCTCGGGGGTGGTTTGGGGAGCCTCTGTCGGTACCTCATTTCCCGGGTAATGTTTCGTTATCAGTTTGACTTTCCGGTAGCAACCTTGACTGCAAATGCCCTTAGTTGTATCGTCTTAGGGGCCCTCATGGCCTGGAGTATGAAAGGGGCTGCTGATTCTCCCTGGAAGGTGTTCTGGATGGCTGGATTTTGTGGCGGCTTTAGTACATTCTCCACATTCTCGGCAGAGACTTTTCAACTCCTGCAATCAGGGCAGACTACGTATGCGATCGGAAATATTATGATAAGTGTTGTGGTTTGTCTGGGATGCATCGTAATAGGCTATCGCTGGTTTATTTGATTACACCAGCTCTAAATTCATAGTTATCTTGACCTCATCAAACAACGCTACTTCCTCCCCTTGTACTTCATCCTCCAATAGAATCTTATCAGCAAGCACCTCATTCTGAATATATTCAGCATGCGATTTGATCGCTGGAACAATGGCAGGATGCTGCTGAACATGTACAATGATACGATCAGTGACTTCAAAAGACTTGTCCTTGCGGATATTCTGTATTCGATTAACGATCTCACGAGCAGTTCCCTCCGCGATGAGATCTTCATCTAATGTGACATCGAGAGCGACTGTAAGGTCACCGTCGGTAGCTACCTGCCAGCCGGGAATGTCTTCGGAGCTAATAATAAAGTCATCCAAGTCCAGATCGAAAGATTCATCACCCAACGAGAGAGTGAATTTGCCGGTGTCCTCAATCTTTTTTATCTGAGATTGATCGAGCCCGCTGATACTCTGGTTGGCTTCTTTCATGTGCTTCCCCAACCGCTTTCCGAGAGTCTTGAAGTTTGGTTTGATCCGCTTCTTGATGAGTCCGCTGGTATCCGTGATGTACTCGATGTTTTTCACATTTACCTCGGACAAAATCAAATCTTTTACATTTTCTACCTGTTCCTTAAAAGAGGGATCAAGAACTGGCAGCAAAACCCGTTTTAGGGGTTGCCGAACTCTTATTCCTTCTTTTTTCCTTATCGACAAAATGAGCGAAGAAATCCGTTGAGCGTAGGCCATTCGTTGTTCTAGTCCAGTATCGATACCGGCCTGGTCGGCATCTGGTATCAATGCCAGATGTACCGATTCCGGCTGATCCCGTTTGGTCACAGTATTAAGATTGTTGAAAAGCCAATCAGCAAAAAAGGGTGAGATTGGTGCCATCAATTTGGCAATCGTAATCAGGCAATCGTAGAGTGTTTGATAGGCTGCGATCTTGTCGGAAGTATATTCACCTTTCCAAAACCGGCGCCGGCAAAGCCTGACATACCAATTGCTAAGATGCTCGTCAGTAAACTCCTGAATTTTCCTGGCAGCCTGAGTGGGCTCGTAACTGGCATAATCCTGATCGGTTTCGAGAATAAGTGTATTCAATCTTGAGATGATCCAACGGTCGATCTCTGGCCGGTCAGCAAATGGGACGACTTCCTCTTCGAATCGAAAACCATCAATGTTAGCATAGAGCGCAAAAAAGCTGTAAGTATTATAGAGGGTCGAGAAAAATTTTCGCTGTACCTCTTCGATACCTTTAACATCAAATTTGAGGTTGTCCCAAGGAGGCGCATTGACAATCATATACCAGCGGGTGGCATCCGCACCGTACTTGCTTAGGGTTTCAAATGGCTCGGCAGCATTGCCAAGTCGCTTGGACATCTTTCTTCCTTCCTTGTCGAGGACCAGGCCATTAGAAACAACATTCTTGAAGGCCACACTATCGTAAACCATTCCAGCAATCGCATGAAGGGTAAAGAACCATCCCCTGGTCTGATCCACACCTTCTGCAATAAAATCAGCCGGAAAGCTGGCTCTGAATCTTTCCTGATTTTCAAAAGGGTAATGCCATTGGGCATATGGCATGGATCCACTGTCGAACCATACATCGATCAGATCTAATTCTCGTTGCATTCTTTGACCTGATTCTGACACCAGGATGATATCATCGATATAAGGACGATGCAAATCCTCCGGGACATCCTGCTCTAGTCCCAGCTCTTTGTTGGCTTTTTCCACTTCGACCTCGAGCTCTCCTACCGAACCAATACACTTCTCCTCCTCTCCGTCTTGCGATCGCCATATGGGTAACGGGATTCCCCAAAAACGAGATCGGGATAGGTTCCAATCCTGAAGATTCTCCAGCCAGTTACCAAATCGCTTCTCACCGGTGTGGGCCGGTTTCCAATTGATTGTGTTATTGAGTTCGACTAAACGCTCCTTTGCAGCGGTGGTTTTTATAAACCAGCTATCCAAAGGATAGTAAAGAACTGGTTTATCGGTCCTCCAACAATGGGGATAATTGTGGCTGTACTTTTGGACATTGAAAGCTTTGTTCTCTTTCTTCAATTTCACTGCAATGTCGACATCCACATCTTCATATTGCGGATCGTCCTTATAATTCTTCACGTAGCGACCGGCAAATTCACCCATCTCTGAAGTAAATTTCCCCTGAGGATCCACCAAAGTCAGGCTGGGAATACTGTGCTGCCTTGCAATCTTCATATCATCGGAACCGAAGGAGGGGGCGATGTGTACAATGCCGGTTCCTTCCTCAGTGGAAACAAAATCACCGATTAGGACCTTAAATGCCTCACCATCCGGAGCGACGTAGGGTAGCAACTGTTCATACTGTACCTGTTGGAGCTGTTCACCACTGAAAGAGCCAGTGACTTGATAGGGAATGATTTTTTCATCGGTCTTGAAGCTCTCCAAGGGCATCTCACCTTGCTCCGGCTTAAACCAGTGACTTACCAGATCTTTAGCCATTATGAGGGTGACCGGAAGCTTGGTGTAGGGGTTGAATGTTTTTATCCTGGCATATCTTATTTTCTTGCCAACGGCTAGCGCGGTGTTGCTGGGTAGGGTCCATGGAGTGGTAGTCCAGGCAAGGAAATAAAGATTTTCGTGCGGCTCCATGCCTTCGTATAGGTGGGATGAAGTACTGTTCTTGACAACCTTGAATTGAGCTACTACCGAGGTATCCTTCACATCGCGATAAGTACCTGGCATATTTAACTCATGACTACTTAGTCCGGTGCCGGCAGCGGGAGAGTAAGGCTGGATAGTATATCCTTTGTATAGCAGGTTTTTATCGTACAACTGTTTCAAAAGATGCCAAACCGATTCTATGTATTCGTTTTCAAAGGTGATGTAGGGATTTTCCAGATCCACCCAATAACCCATTTTACGCGTTAGGTCATCCCAAAGATCCTTATATCGCATCACGGTGCGCCGGCATTGCTCATTGTATTCAGCAACCGATATCTTGGATCCTATGTCTTCCTTGGTAATTCCAAGTTCTTTTTCAACGCTAAGCTCAATCGGTAATCCATGGGTGTCCCAACCGCCCTTTCGTTCTACCAATTTTCCCTTCATAGTATGGTACCGGCAGAAAAGATCTTTGACAGTGCGGGAAATCACATGATGGATTCCAGGTTTGCCGTTAGCTGAGGGAGGGCCTTCGTAGAAAACAAAGGTTTCGTTACGATCTCCTGCTGTACTTTTCTCAAAAATCTGCCGCTCTTCCCAAAAGGCTAAAATCTCGCGGTCGATGGCAGGAAGGTCCAGGCGTTGGAAGGTGCGGTATTCCATCTATTGTGTCTCAAATTGTAAATGACGTGCAAAGATATAAAGAGTAGGAAGACTGGAAGTTTGAAGCAGGATGACCCCTTCTATTCAGGAAAAAAAAAGACCGGCTCTTTTCCCCCTAATGTAAGAACCGGTCCAGACCATGAGATAATTGACGTGTGCTTCTTTAAGTTGTCATATAACGCTCAACTGTATTTTTTTATTCAATTGGCTTTCTGAATACTGTTATTGCAGATTCAATGCCAAACTCTCCATTTATAAGAACTTTTTTTTATTTATTTTGAAAATAATCTTTAAACAAATGATTTACAACAAAATATCTATTAAAAATTATTTACATATCAAATGTATGATCTTTTTTCTTAAAGTCCAAGCATTCGTATAATTTTTTTTATCAGCTAAAAATTACTCCAAATTCACAATGGAGTAATAGACATTATTTCCATGGATTTGAGGTTGAACCGGACAATTTGGCAGGATCCTTTCAGGTGGCATGTGGTTTGGGGCCCTGAAGAATGACTATATATATTGACATAAGCTGACAAAAATTAAGTGCACCATGGAAAAAGGAACAATTTCTGTTCAGTCACAGAACATATTTCCCATCATTAAGAAGTTTCTCTATTCAGATCACGACATTTTTCTGCGTGAGCTGGTTTCGAATGCAGTAGATGCCACTCAAAAGCTGAAGACCCTCGCTAATAAGGGGGTGGTGAAATCGGAATTGGGAGATCTAAGAATCGAAATCATTGTTGATAAAGAAGCCAAAACGATCATGGTTAGGGATCATGGTATTGGTATGAGTGAGGAAGAAGTAAAGAAGTACCTGAATCAGATGGCATTTTCGAGCGCTGAGGACTTCGTTAAAAAATATAAAGCGGATAACACGATCATAGGGCATTTTGGCTTGGGATTTTATTCATCCTTTATGGTTGCAGACCAGGTGGAGGTCCATACCAAGAGCTATCGAAGAAATGAGAAAGCGGTCAAATGGACTTGCTCAGGTGAACCGGAATATGAGATTGAACATATTGAAGCTAAACCTCGAGGTACCGATGTGATCCTGCATATCAATGAAGAGAGTCAAGAATTCTTAGATGATGCGCGTATTGAAAGTCTGCTAAAGAAATACTGCCGGTTTTTACCTATTCCAATTCAGTTCGGTACCCGCACAGAGACGGAATTTGAAGGTGAGGGTGAAGATGCAAAGGAAATAAAGACTGAGGTCGACAACATCATTAATAGTGTCAGCCCTGCCTGGAAGAAGTCACCTCGAAGCTTGAAAGATGAGGACTACAAAGCCTTTTACAAAGAGTTGTACCACTCCTTTGATGATCCCCTGTTCTGGATTCATCTCAACATAGACTATCCATTTAACCTCACCGGCATTCTGTACTTCCCGAAATTGAAGAATCAATTTGAGGTGCAGAAAAACAAGATTCAACTTTATAGCAATCAGGTTTATGTTACAGATGAAGTCAAAGACATTGTTCCTGAGTTTCTGACCATGCTGCACGGTGTAATCGATTCTCCTGATATTCCCTTAAACGTATCGAGAAGCTACCTGCAAAGTGATCAAAATGTGAAGAAGATCACGAGTTATATCACCAAGAAGGTGTCGGAGAAATTAGAATCCCTATTCAAGAAAGACAGGAAATCCTATGAAGAAAAGTGGGACCAGATTGCACCAATCGTGAAATACGGAATGATCACGGAAGAGAAGTTCTTTGAACGAGCAAAGAAGTTTGCGATGTTGAAGAATGTGGATGGCGAGCGATTTACTCTTGATGAGTATCGGGACAAAGTAAAGGATCTGCAGACCGACAAATATGATAAGATAGTCATGCTATATACGCAGCAAGATGGTGAACACGATTCTTATATCACTACAGCCAAGGATAAGGGCTATGATGTATTGGTGATGGATCACGTAATCGATAACCACTTCATGCAGCATCTCGAATACAAGATTGAAAATACGGTGTTCGTTCGCGTCGATTCTGACACCTTAGATCAACTGGTGCAGAAAGATGTGGCAAACGAATCGGTGCTGTCGGAAAGTGATCAGGGTAAGGTGAAAGATCTTTTTGAGGATGTGTTGAAGGATTCTGGTCATCAGATTCAGGTGAAACCCTTGGCCCCGGAAGGTCATCCCGTGCTGATCACTAAACCTGAATTCATGAGACGGATGCGGGAGATGCAGGCACTGCAAGGTATGCCAGGAGGAGCCTTTCCAGAGTCGCTTAATGTGGTGGTAAACAGCAATCATCCTCTTATTGCTACGAAATTGCTGCGAATGCGGAGCCAGGATAAGAAGCAAGATTTCGTCAAGTACCTATATGATCTTGCCCGCCTAAACCAGCAAATGCTGACAGGGAATGAGCTGACAACATTCATCGACCGAAGTCTTGAATTTGTCTCTTAGCTAATTGCTGGAAGTTAGATTTTGAGGGTAGAGACGATGTGCTCCAGATACAGCATCTGGTTGCGTTTCCTTTCACCAGGTGCAAGCACAAATGCATCGATAAAGAGCAGTTCGGAATTGGGTTCATCCAGCACCATATAGGAGATGAAGGGGCCACCCAGAAATTCACCAACCATTTCCCATATACCCCTGGCCTCTACGGCATAGGCATCGTTGATCTGAATCGAATTAATGAAAACTGGTAAGTCCTTATCATTTGTCCGCATATATGTGCCTTCGATGGTAGTACTCACCAATTCTTTGCCTAATTGGTCTCGGATGTTAAGAATATAATCCTTGTCAAATTGCTTCTGATCGTTGTAGGGAAGTCGGTGGATCAATAGATTACTGACTCCATCATCAATGTCTCGTCGCAGCCAGATAGTATTTTCTGCCTCCAGAGCCACTTTGTAGTCAGATGGTACATTCAGATAGGCGTTCACCTGTTTTTGAACTGAGTTTATCGCTACTCCGTTACTTCCACCCAGGTAGACAGTGGCATCAATCTGAGGACTGTAGTAGTCCTGAATTATTTTTGAAACAGCAGGAAAACTCTTAACTACCACTGTCTTCAGTTCTTCTGAGCCGTGCGCAAATAAATACACCAGCTGCTGACCGTTTGCCCACTTATCTTTAGCTACGCTTGTTCTGAAGCTCCTATCTTCCAAGGCCCTTCGCACCCGTTCTGAGCCAATATCTGAGGCAATCATCTTGCCGGTTGCGGAGCCCTCATCTGCCAGATCTCCTACAATAACGTATGCTTTTAATTCCCGGCGAGTAGGTTCTGCTTCTAGTTCTTCTGGGGTGAAATGCTTGAGATCAAACCAGGGTTCCGGTTGGGGTAGAATGGGATAGGCTGACTCAAAATAGAAACTGAGAGAGTCTCCTATGTCACCGAGCCAAACGTCCTGATCACAAATCACAGCGACCTGATTGAGTGAACCTATTGCATTTGGAACCGGATCTAATCGCTTTCTTGCTTCTTCAGTACACTGGGTTGAGACAAGAGCCAATAAAAGTATCAATAGCAGTGTTCCAGGATATTTCATGTCCGATATTTGCTGCAAGAAAGATGAAGATAACTCTCCATTTTGGTGTATCGCAACCGTAGAAAGATTGAGAAGGGCTACCGTCTAAAACAGTTTCTCCACAATTTTGTCTTCCGAAATGCCTTCTGCTTCAGCTTTGTAATTTCTTACGATTCGATGTCTGAGCACATATTTAGCGATGACTTGCACATCCTCAATATCAGGTGAATATTTTCCACTGATCGCCGCATTACATTTCGCTCCCAGCACCAAATACTGTGAGGCCCGGGGACCAGCTCCCCAGGAAATGTATTGCTTGACAATGTCAGGTGCCTTTTGGCTGGGTGGCCGGGTCTTACTAGCTAATTCCACCGCATATTCCAATACTTTGTCCGCAATAGGGATCTTTCGTACGAGCGCTTGAAAGAACTGAATCTCGCGGCCAGAAAGGATGTGTTTCAGATCGGCTTCATAATTCGAAGTGGTCTCTTTCACCACCCGGATTTCTTCTTCGTAGCTAGGATATTCCAGCGGAATATTAAACATGAAGCGGTCTAGCTGAGCTTCAGGCAATGGATAGGTACCTTCCTGCTCGATTGGATTCTGGGTGGCAAGCACAAAAAACGGCATAGGTAAAATATGCCGGTCACCAGCTACCGTAACCGATCTCTCCTGCATGGCTTCAAGGAGGGCCGCCTGAGTCTTTGGCGGAGTTCGGTTTATTTCATCCGCCAGCACAATATTGGCGAAAAGGGGGCCGCGGTTAAACCGGAAATGACGATCCTCGTCTAGAATTTCAGACCCGGTGATGTCCGAAGGCATCAAGTCAGGCGTAAATTGAATACGTTTGAAATCCAGATCAAGAACTTCAGCTATGGTACTTACCAGAAGTGTCTTGGCCAAACCGGGGACTCCCACCAACAAACTATGGCCATTGCTAAATAAGGAGATCAGTACCGACTTGACTACTTCATCCTGACCAACTATTACCTTTGCTATTTCTTCCTTCAATTGCCGGTAAGCCTCAGCTAATGCATCAACGGCTTCGACGTCTGTTTTGAATTGTGTTTCCGCGATAGACATATAGGATTATATTATTTGGATATGGGTGTCGTAAAACGCTCAAAATTAAAAAAATACAATAACCAAACGGGGAAGTTGCTTTTTTGTTTTGTGACCAGCAGTAAGCTCCGACTAATGGAATTCAAAACCCGATCACCTGGCCGCTTTCAATCGTTGCATGACCAGATGAAATTTTCCAAGGGATAGTCTTGATCTTTGTAGGAGTAATGCCACCACTCCGTTCGAATTTCCTGGAAACCGGTCAACTGCATCACTTCCATCAGATGCTTTCGATTGTCTAGTACTTGGGCTGGTAGATTTCGATAGGTATGATGAGCTTCCGGCCCGAAGAAATCAAATGCAGTACCCATATCGAGTTCAACGCCGTTTTCGTCAACCAGAGTTAAATCGACAGCTATCCCTCGATTGTGCATCGAGCCCCGTTCAGGAGGTGTTACGTATTTTGCATCAGGCACTTTGGCCCAAAGGTGTTCCTGCACGGATAAGGGTCGGTAACAATCAAAAATTTTGAGACTAAGGCCACTCGTTCGCAGGAGACGTTGCGCTTTTAGGAGTGACCTGGCTGGTTCTTCTCTCAAGAGGCATCGGGCACAAGGATATAATTTCTCAGATACAAAGTTATTGGTGTCGGCATACCGCATCTCAAATATCATGGAGGAATCCAGAGTGCCAAGATCAATCCAACCCGATGGAAGTTGCCAGCCACGGCTATCAGAAACTATCGATAGTGAGTCATGAGAACCTGGCTGACTAGATGCATCTTCTGAAGTGGGGTGACCTGAATTGCAGCTTAAGATCAATATGATAAGGGAAGCCCACGATGTCAGATATCTTATCACCAGCTGATCTTTTCGAGAAACTGATCCTCAGTAAGTATCTGCACTGAACCCAGCTTTTGGGCTTTGACTAGTTTCGATCCTGCTTTCTCACCAACCACCAAAATGTCAAGATTCTTGCTTACGCTGCTGATATTCCGGGCTCCGTTTTTTTCAGCCAATATCTGTGCTTCTTTTCTCCCCATCTTTTCGAGGTTGCCGGTAAAAAGAATGGTCTTTCCCGAGAATACTCCGTCGGTGTTTATCAGAGTGGGTTTGTCTTCCTCTGTTTGTGTGAGATTTACTCCCAGATCTTCCATCTCTTTTAAAACGGCTACATTATCAACATCTTGAAAGTACCGAACGATATTTCGTGCCACTACTGGACCGATATCCTTGATAGCTGTAAGATCCTCTTCAGTAACCCTTGTCAGATCCAGCACATGATTTATATGTTGGGCGACTAGCTTGGAGGCACGCTGACCCAGATGATGAATACTCAGACTGTGTAGAAGCCGATGAATAGGATTGGATTTGGCCTTGTCGATGGATCGCTTCAGCTTAGCAGCAGACTTGGTACCGAAACCATCCAGTTCAGCAATTTTTTCATAATCGAGGCAATATACATCAGCAAGGCTTTCCAACCAACCGAGGTCAAAAAATCGCTCGACAATGGACTTGCCAAAGCCGTCGATATTCATGGCAGATTTCGAAACGTGAAAAATCAGTCGCTGCAATTCCTGGGCTCCACAGGTACAGCGTGGACATCTCCATACAGCTTCTTCCTCTTCTCTTACCAGCAAGGGGGGATCTTCAGGATTGATGGGACAGGATTTTGGAAAGTCAATCGGTTGTTCCTCACCGGTACGCAGTTCGGGCAGGGACTTCACGATATAAGGGATGACATCTCCTGCTCTTTCTACTAGTACCTGGTCACCGAGCCTTAGGTCTTTGCCGCTGATAAAATCTTCGTTGTGCAAAGAGACACTCGATACGGTCACGCCGGCAAGTTGCACCGGTTCTAACTTTGCCACCGGGGTAATGGAACCAGTTTTACCCACTTGGTATTCCACCTGCAGCAATTTAGTAGTCGCTTGCTTGGCTTGAAATTTATAAGCTATTGCCCAGCGTGGATGATGACTGGTAGATCCAATCAGGTCCTGTTGTTGAAATTGATTGACTTTCACAACCATGCCGTCAATCTCATATTCATATCCATCCCTACGGGCCTCCCATGACGAACAAAACTCAATCACCTCCTCGATGCCATTACACTGCTTTCGCTCTTGACTAGGCACCTTGAATCCGAGGCTGGCTA
>JAHELJ010000082.1 GCA_024644235.1 Lewinellaceae bacterium | reverse complement strand
GAATTTAGTATTTTTCAAAAGCAGAAAATTCTCATATGTTACTGGATAGGTTATTGAAGGTGCTGTTAGCTTGCCTAATTCTGGCCTGTCCCAGCTGTTTCATCGATTCCAACATTTCAAGCAGCAATTCCAGTCTCAATCCAGAGCCTATTAAGGGCCTGACACTGGTTGCTCCGCCCAAACCGTTTGAGCAAAACCCCATGGACCACGTAACCGAGGTCCATGCCAATTGGATTGCAGTGGTTCCTTATGCCTACACTCCCGGGGGCAAAGCAGAAGTCAAGCATAACTTGTCAAACTGGCAATGGTGGGGCGAAACATCAGTCGGAGTTTTGGAAACCATTCGCCTTGCAAAACAGGCTAATATCCAGGTGATGCTCAAACCACAGGTATGGAGCCATCACTGGTGGACTGGTGAATATGATTTTGCATCTGAAGAAGAATGGCTTCGATGGGAATCAGAGTACGAGAAATACATCCTCCATTATGCACAAATGGCCGATTCGCTATCCGTCCCCATCTTTTGCATTGGAACAGAATTCAAAACCAGTGTGCAAAAACGACCTGAATTTTGGCAACAGCTGATTGAAAAAGTACGAGCCCAATATACCGGTACGCTAACCTATGCTGCCAACTGGGACAATTTCCAGTATATCCCATTCTGGAATCAGCTGGATGTGATCGGCATTAATGCTTACTTCCCATTATTAGACGAAAAAACGCCAGATGTTAAAACTCTGGTAGAGGCCTGGCAATCGCCTAAAACAGCAATTAGAGATTTTCAAGCTAAGATCAACAAGCCGGTTATCTTCACCGAATATGGTTACCTAAGTGTCGATGCCTGTGCACATAAAACCTGGGAACTGGAAAGTCGTATTCATGATCTGTCAATAAATGAACTTGCCCAGGCGAATGCATTGGAAGCGCTGTATACTACATTTTGGAACGAACCCTATTGGCAGGGAGGATTTCTATGGAAGTGGTTTCCAAATATGCAGGGGCATGAGGGCTATCCGGAAAAGGATTACACTCCTCAAGGAAAACTAGCAGAAAAGATCCTTATGACTTGGTTCAGAGGCGAATAGATTTTTCTTTCTTTAATTTACCCCCCGATTGATTTCAAACGTCTCCTAAAATACAGATAGTCACACTTCAACATGCATGTATTTACCCAGGTTTCTGGTCTGCAAAAACGGGTTGCTACAGCCCGAGAACGGAATAAACGCATCGCCTTCGTACCCACTATGGGAGCCCTGCATGAAGGGCATCTTTCATTGATAGAGAAGGCTCAAGAAGTAGCTGACTATGTGGTGGTAAGCATTTTTGTCAACCCCACTCAGTTCAACGATCCAAAAGATCTGGAAATGTATCCCAGACCTTTGTCTTTTGACATTGCAAAGTTGGAAGCGATCGGAGCGAATGTGCTCTTCTTACCATCGGTCCAAGAGATCTATCCAGCGGAACTCGATTTTGTAGTGGATGTTGACTTTGGACTGCTCACTAAAGTGTTGGAAGGTGTCTATCGCCCAGGACATTTCGAAGGTGTAATTAAAGTCGTTTACAGATTGTTGGAGATTACCCAGCCAGATGTGTTGATCATGGGCCAAAAAGATTTCCAGCAGGTGGCCATCATCCGGCATATGATCCAGGAGCTTCATTTGCCTGTGGAACTGATCGCAAATCCCATTGTCCGCGAAGCGGATGGTCTCGCTCTAAGTTCTCGTAATGTTCGAATTGATCCTTCCCAGAGGCCAAGAGCCAATTCAATTTTCTACATCCTGTCAGAGGCCAAGACGATATGGCACTCGACTACTCCTACCGAAGTCAATCGGGTAGGTGCCTCCAAACTTGAACAAGCTGGATTTCGGGTTGAATATTATGAAGTGGTGGATGGTCATACCCTCGAAACGGTGGAGCAATGGGACCAACATGAGTACCTGGTCATCTGTGTCGCTGCCTGGTTAGGGCAAGTGCGCCTGATCGATAATATGATTCTACAGGATGTGAAAATCACTGTATAATCGGTAATAAGACTTTTCTCCTTCAGTCAGCTGATTCGAAATCTTTAATTTTGCCGGCTGTGTCAACAAACCTCTGACTTTGAACAAGACGCTATCGACAGTCCTGCGGATTCTACTCTTCCTAGCGATCGGTCTATCAATTCTTTGGCTACTGTACAGTAAGCTCAATAAGGATTATCAGGCAGAATGCGCATTAAAAGGAATCCCCGCGGGGGAGTGTTCACTTATCAAAAAGGTCTTTGACGATATCGGAACAGCCAATTATTTCTGGTTGGCTGTCATTGTGCTTTGCTTTTTAATCAGCAACCTGAGCCGAACCATCAGATGGAGATATCTGATTGACTCGATGGGTTATACTACCCGCTTCATCAACGGTTTTCACTGTATCATGCTTGGTTACTTTGCAAACCTCGGCTTCCCCCGGATTGGCGAGATTGTAAGGGCAGGCACCTTTGCGAAATACGAAAGGGTGCCAGTGGAGAAAGTGATGGGTACGGTCACTGCCGACCGGATTATCGATCTATTAAGTTTCTTTCTCGTCTTCTTGCTGGCATTAGCTCTGGAATTTGATACACTCTGGGCCTACCTCAATCAAAATATGGTCCAGATCGATGCAAGTGAGATCGCTAGTTCGGGTTGGACATGGGGAGTACTGGTCATGGTCCTGCTTGTAGCAGTCGTCCTATACCGCTTTCGACACAAGTTGATGGCCCATTCTTTTTTTGTCAAGTTAGTAGGCTTAGCCAGAGGATTCCTGGAAGGTATTCAATCAGTGAGGTATGTCTCCAAACCCTTCAGCTTCGTATTCCATAGCGTGATGATCTGGAGCATGTACTATCTGATGACTTATCTCTGCTTTGATTCTTTCGAACCAACTTCATCACTTGGGCCGAGGGCAGGATTGTTGGTCTTTGTCTTTGGCAGTCTGGGCATGGTCATCCCAACGCCAGGTGGGATGGGTAGTTACCATGCTTTAGTAGTTGCCGCGTTGGTGTTATATGGTATTCATGCTGATGATGCCTTTTCATTTGCCATGATCATCTTCTTTACAGTCAACATATTTGGAAACATCCTTTTCGGCTTAATCGCTTTACTTTTACTACCTGGCCTGAATGCAAACTATCAGCCCGTGCGTGAGTAATGCTGCAAGATCTATTGAAAAAGGTGGTTAAGCTTGAAAAAGCAGTATCCATTGTGACTTCCTGGAAGACACAAGGTGGAAGAGTGGTTTGGACAAATGGTGTCTTTGACTTGCTGCACCAAGGTCATATCGAATATTTATGTGAGGCAAGAGCTTTGGGTGATCATCTCGTAGTGGGTGTAAATACCGATGCATCCGTCCGGAGGCTGAAAGGGTCTTCCCGGCCTATTCACAACCAATACAGCCGGGCACTGCAATTGGCTGCCATGCAAGCGGTTGATCTTGTGATATTGTTTGAGGGAGATACCCCGCTCCCAGAGATCGAAAGCATTCAGCCGGATTATCTGGTAAAAGGAGGAGATTACCATCCAGAGCAAATTGTTGGTGGAAACTTTGTAAAAGGTCATGGTGGTCAAGTGGTCGTCATCCCATTCGTCGATGGATTTTCCACCAGCCGAATTATTGAAAAAATCAAAAAACTGAATTCATGATTATCAGGGACGTTCTCGATTTCCTAGAAGAAGTTGCGCCACTCAACCTTCAGGAGTCGTATGACAATGCCGGTCTGCTGTGTGGCGATGCTTCACGGGAGGTGACAGGAGTACTTACCTGCCTTGATTCTACGGAGGAAGTCGTGGCCGAGGCTCAGCAGCTCGGTTGCAATCTGATCGTGGCCCATCATCCGATCATTTTCGGAGGCCTGAAGAAACTTACCGGCGAACATTACGTGGAACGGGCGATCATTAGGGCTATCAAAAATGATATCGCTATATATGCTATTCATACCAATCTGGACAACATATTGCATAGAGGTGTCAACGAAAGGATTGCCCAGCAATTGGGTCTTATCGAAGTAGAGATTCTCTCACCCAAGGTCAATTCTGGTGATCCCAATATCGGAAGTGGTGCCATAGGGTTTCTGCCCCGGGAAATGAAAGCTGGCGAATTTCTCGATTACCTGAAAAAATGTATGTCTTTGGAAGTAGTTAGACATACGGAGATCGTACGGGAAATGATTAGCAAAGTCGGTCTTTGTGGAGGATCTGGAAGATTCTTGCTCGAGACCGCCAAAGAAGCGGAATGTGATGTTTTCATTTCTGCTGATTTCAAATACCATGAGTTCTTTGAAGCCAATGGTCAGATTATGGTAGTAGATATCGGACACTTTGAAAGTGAAAGGTTTACGATCGAATTATTGCAGGCACTGATCCAGGGGAAATTTTCTAAATTTGCGGCCTATTGTACCAAGGAGACCACCAATCCAATCAATTATAGATAGATATGGCAAAGAAAGAACTTAGTGTCCACGAACGTTTAGTTGAGTTGTTCAAACTACAACAGATCGATTCCCAACTAGATGAAATCCAGGTTTTGAAGGGTGAACTTCCCATCGAAGTGAGTGATTTGGAGGATGAAATAGCCGGACTGGAAACCCGTCTGGCCAAGTTGGAGGAGTCAAAGAAAGAATTTGACACCACTATCTCTCAGCATAAAGCTCATATGAAGGAGTCAGAGGCCTTGATTGCCCGTTATGCCAAGCAATTGGATGATGTGAAAAACAATCGGGAGTATGAAGCCCTGACCAAAGAGATCGAACTGCAAAAGCTGGACATCCAACTGTCCGAAAAGCGAATCGCTGAAGCTGATGTGAATATTGATGCAAAGAAAGAAGTGATAAAGGCGGCAAAAGACAAACTAAAGCAAAAGAACAAAGACCTTGAGAACAAGAAGGTTGAGCTGGATCAAATCATTGCAAAAACAGAGAAGGAAGAGGCCAAATTGAAAAAGAAGTCCACTTCTCACCGTAAAACCATCGAAGACCGATTGTTGAAAGCTTACGATAAAGTACGCACCAGTTATCGTAATGGTCTGGCCGTGGTGACGGTAGAAAGAGATTCGTGCGGAGGATGCTTCAATAAGATCCCACCTCAACTGCAACTGGAGATCAGCCTGGAGAAAAAAGTCATCGCCTGTGAACATTGCGGCAGAATTCTGATCGATACGAGTGTAAGCGAAGAGGTACCTGCCTAGGTTCCCAGGGCAATAAATTGGGATTACTAGCTTTAAATATTAAATAGGCTCCCGTTTGAAGCACTTCACGTTTGCTCTTTTCTTGACCTTTCTGTGCATTCCTTTATCGGCATCTTATTTTGAATTTTCAGAAAAAGCTAGAGATGCCTATCAATTCATTTTTTCGCTTCGATTTGATGAGGCTCAAGACAAAATCATAGAACTTAAGATTGCCGAACCGGACAACCAGATCCGGCATCTATTGGCAAACTATATCGATTGCCTCACCATTTTCGTCACTGAGGATGAAAGTGCCTTTGACGAACTGAAGCAAAATAAACAGCTCAGGCTGGATGCAATCAAAGATGGTGATCCGCAATCGCCCTACTATCTTTTCGCCCAGGCCGAAATCCATCTGCATTGGGCAATTTGCCGGGCAAAATTTGAAGAATACTTTCAGGCGGTGATCGAAGTGAGGCGAGCCTACAATTTGCTGGAGAAAAATGCCCAGTTGTTTCCTGATTTTATACCCAATAAGAAAAATCTCGGCCTCATGCATGCGATGATTGGCACTGTACCTGATAAATACCGGTGGGGGGTGAAGTTGTTGGGGATGGATGGTACGATCGAACAAGGGAGGGGCGAAATCGAAGAAGTTCTGGCTTTTGCTCAGGAGGTGGATTTTGTCTATTCGACAGAAACCCGGGTCCTTTACGCCTATTTACTGCTGCATTTGAGTAATGATGAAGATCTTGCCTGGGAGCAGTTGGAAAAGGCCGACATCGACCCTTCTACCAATCCTCTGGCCTGCTTCATAGTGGCCAACCTGGCTATGCGGACCGGTCGGAACGACTTAGCTATTGAACTCTTAAGTAAGAGACCCAGAGGGGCCAGATATTTTCCCTTTCCTTACCTGGATTTTCTCCTGGGAACCGCCAAACTCAATAGATTGGATCCTGATGGTGACCGGGCGTTCCTTGCTTTTCTGCGACATAGCAATGGACGCAACTATATAAAGGAAAGTTATCAAAAGTTAGCATGGCATGCAGTACTGCATGATCAGCCCGATGCCTATTGGCGATATATGGAGACCTGCAAAAGATTGGGCTCGGCAATCATCGACGAAGATCTGGCTGCTTTGAGGGAAGCGAGACAGCGAAAATTGCCAAACAAACAGCTGCTGCAGGCACGGGTGCTTTTCGATGGAGCTTATTATGAACAGGCCCTCCATATGCTTTCCACCAAACAACCTGATCCGGCAGATCCACTGGCCTATGATTTGGAATACAATTACCGCCTCGGCAGGGTTCATGACATGCTGGATCAAGATGATACTGCCCTGAAGTATTATCGAACCACGATTGATAAGGGTCGATATGAAGGCTTCTATTTCGCCTGCAATGCGGCATTGATGAGTGGTAGAATTTATGAAGCTCAAGAACGGTGGCAGGAAGCGGAATCGTACTACAAATTGACCCTGTCCATTAAATCTGACGAGTATCGCAGCAGCCTCCATCAAAAGGCAAAAGCCGGACTGAATCGGATCGCCGACGCAAACTAATTACCCCTGCTCGAGCCGGTGCTTCAGATGCTCCTGATAAGTTGCACTTACTGGAATCAGCGTATCATTGATCGAGACCTGATTTCCTTCCATATATTGGATCGCATTCACCGATACGATATAAGAGCGGTGTACCCGCATGAATAAATGAGGGTCAATCTCATTTTCAAGTTTGCTCAGGCGATCTTTTGTCACCAGGACCTTATCACGGGTTCGGAAGATCTTCACATAATCCCCATACGCCTGGAAGTAAAGTATTTCCTCCACCGATACTTGAAAAAGTTTGCGATCTACCTTTACCAGCAGCCGCCTACCGACTTTGCTTTCTGCCTGCGTATTCTTTCGTTCGAGATCTAACAGATAAGCAGCCTTGTTCACGGCTTGAAGAAAACGATCATAAGAAAAGGGCTTGAGGAGATAATCGGTAACCTGCAACTCAAAACCTTCCACAGCATATTCCGGAAAAGCGGTGGCCAATACAATCAGAGGTGCTTTTTCCAATGTACGAAGCCAGTCTAGTCCGGTGGTACCAGGCATCTGCACATCGAGGAAAATCAAATCGACTGCTTCATCCAGAAGATATGATTCAGCTTCAGTTGCACTATTGCAAACTGCAACCAGTTGCAACTGAGGAGTCTTCTGGATGAAATTCTGCAAAAGCCTTCTGGCCAAAGGTTCATCGTCGACCACTAAACATTGTATTTTCATCGAAGCACAATTTTCAGATCGACTACGAATTTAGCCTCGTCCCGTTTATACCCAAAATGATGCTTTCCGGGATAGATCAAATCCAGTCTGCGTTTCAGATTATCCAACCCGATACCGGAATGAGCTGGTCGCTGATCCTGAGCTCCAACGCTGTTCTCCAACCTGAACTCCAATGTGCCACCTTCAATCGATATCGAGCCGGTGATATAGGTGCTGGCTGCATCTTCCTGCAAGCTATGCTTGAAACTGTTTTCAACCAGGGGCATCATCAACAAAGGAGCAATCTCAAGTTGGTCCGCTGACCCTTTCACAGACAATTGAATTCTTGCCGATTCATCCAGCCTCATCTTCTGGAGGTCAAAATAGTTTTTGATACAGTCTATCTCCCGTTCCAGAACAACCAATTCGGTATTACTCTCATAAAGCATATATCGCAATACCGCGGATAGTTTTAAAATCACTTGAGGTGTGGTTGAATCACTGCTGAGCGAAAGGGAATAAATACTATGCAGACTATTAAACAAAAAATGGGGATTAACCTGAGCGCGCAGAGCATCCAATTCCGTACGCCTCTGCAGTCCCTCCAGCTTCAACATCTTCGCCTGGGCTTCCTGAAGCCCAAACCAGGATTTGGATAATTTGAGCAAAGTAGTCAATAACAGAAATGCCAGGATAAATTGACCGATTTCAAAATAGGTGTAGTAACTGATAAAATAATACCCGGGGAAAATCCAATCACTTAGCACTTCAAAAATCAATTCATTGAATGGAATGGATAATATGAGGACTAAAATGATTGACAACAGATAAATGGGCCACTTCTTCCGGTTTAGAACCTGCGGGATCAGAAATTTTAGATTGAGATAAACTCCGCCGATGATACTTAGTATGAAAAGACAGGTGTAAACTACATCTGTCTTGTTCCACATTTCATGCTCGGCAAAGATGCGGAGAAGCACCAAAAAGGCAACCACCCAAAAGACCAGGTGTTGTACGAGAGCATTACGCGATAACCTCCTCAATTCTTCCCTCATGACCGGTGCAAGACTACGGGTTCAGATTCAACATAAGCCTCCTCCAGGTGTCCGTATTTACTGACAAACTTCTGCAACTCTTCCGTAGAGGCGGTGATCAGATAATTTCCCGTCACTTTCTCATGTTTGATCCGAATCTTCCTTTCGTCTAGCAGTTCTTCGAGCCACTCCGGATCAAAGAAATACAGTTCTATCCGATCTTCTCGAATTTCCACCCTTGTGAAGAGATGGACGGGGAGAAGATGCCACAAAAGGAATTCGTTGATTTCCAGGGCATCCACCTTATCCGGAAAGAAGTCCAAATAGAAATACTCACCCAATTGAACCAGATGCACGAAGAAAAATGCCTCTTTTCCATCATCGTTCATCTGCAAGTAATAGTGATCCCACTCTTTCCGGAACTGCCATTGGGCAGAATCTTCATCTAAAAAATGTCCTTCCAACAATGGATTCTCCACCGTGGTATCGGATGAATGGAGGGGATGTACGGTGGGTATACAACTCGACAAAGCCAGCATCCCTAACACACAAATACTCAATATTACCCGTTTCATCTTTTTAAAGATTTTGAAACAAATCTAGGTCAATCCACTGCCTGGAAGCAAAAACAATCGGTGACTCACAGGATTTCGTCGTTGAAACATGATTATTTGAATTTCGAGTATAAAAAAAGCCCGGACCTAGTGGCTCGGGCTATGGGTGACTGAATATCCGTAGTAATTAATTTACGGATTTGACCAGTGCATATGTTTGGATATATACCTTTTCATGTACCTCGTTCAATTCTGTCAAGTCGGGAAATTCTGTTCCCTCGGTAAAGGTACCAGCCGGAACCATCGCATCACTCATTTTCTCGAAGCCATCAGCGGTCAAGGCATTGAATGGAAGATCAGTACCGGCGGGCATCATTACCTGTGCCAGGCGCCAGGTCTTCACAGACGTATTTCCCGACTCCATGCGTTCCTTCACAAAGGGTCCCCAGATGTTCTGCTCAAGTTCCAGGTACCTGGTCATATCCGAGGCCTTTGCATAGTTAACTCTGATATAGTTCGGTGGTCCTTCTCCTTCCCCAGCCACACCGACAAGCACCATTTGGTGATTAGTTGTGCCAAGATCATTGGTGGAAATACTGGACATTGGCATATCCGGAAACATTTCAGAAGCAGCTCCCCAGATCGTACCCATATCGTCAAGGTGAGCTTTTTCTTCGAATACATTGACAAACATGAAATTTGGCCGGTTGGGCAGATCCCAACCTCCCACTTTCTGCCACAGTGCCCAACTTGACATCTTTCCTTCATCGATGGCCTTTTGAGCAACCTTGCTCCAATAATTTGTCTCTCTATGCAGGAATTCTCCAATATTCTCCTGCGGTACACTTCGATATTGAACTACAACATACTGTGCCAAAAGGCAGGAAGAACTGGTGGCAAATAAGACCATTGCCAAGGTTAGGTTTCTTAAGAATCTCTTCATTACTTTTTGATTTTTTGGTTAAAAATAGGGGACCGCATGACCCGAATGGACATGGTCAGATGTTGTCAAAAGGTAGTTGGTCTCCCGGAATCTCTACGTATTGAGTTATTCAATGAGTGTTTATAATCAATAAGATAGGTTATTCCAGGTTGAAGACCTAACGCAGAGGTGTTATTTGTTTGGACTATAAAATTGCCTGCTGAAGGAGTCTAGCCCAGAAAAAGCGAAAGGCGCATGAAAATCATACGCCTTTTCGTCGAAAAAACTACGGATAGTTTTCTCTTTAATTCCTCTGATAGATCACGATGGGAAGAGGTTTGAACGATGGTTCATTCATGACGCGAATGAAATATAGGCCATCTCGTATACCATCGGGTCTGATCAGTTGTCATACTTTCCTGCTTCGAACCCCATACCTTCCGTTCATTACTACTTGTCCCAGCAGATCCAAGAGTTACAACTGCAGTGCTCCACCTTCAAATCCTTTTCCAATTGTCCTTCAACCAAGAAAGCTCTCCCTGCTCTTTCGAGCAGGGAGGCTATCAATTTCAAAAACTCTTTATCGCTTACTAATCAAGGAGAATGATTCTACCCTGATTGGTTCCATTCTTACTGTAGAGTCGGTACACGTAGGTACCAGCAGGAAGCAAGTTCTTGCGGAGCGTCACGGTATTGGTAACGCCTTGATCCACCTCGCCCTTGAAGAGCGTGATGACTCTTGCCCCCATCAGGTCGTAAACATCCAAAGTAACGTCAGTCGTCTGGTACACCCTAAATTCAATCATCACATCCGAGGGTGAAGGATTCGGGAAAGCCCTGATCTCGGAGTCCAGCGCAGGCACTGCTATCTGCTCATTGATAACTGCCTGAAGAGCGTCATCGGGCTTAGTCCGAGAAGGTTCTCCGCACTCGACCTCCGACACGTTAATATCCAACCACGTGTCGTCTGTAAACGATACTCTAATCGTGTAAGGACAATCAACAACCTTATTCTGGAAGTCAAACCGCAAGATCGCTTGATTTGTAAACAACGTAGCGCCATTCCAATCCGGATCACTCGCATCGAGAAAGGCATCGGTTGGATCATTGACTCCTTCCCAGATCACATCACTGGTATTGCCATACGTCAGCCATACTTTTTTCAAGTCGCCGTTTGCCACCGGCCAGAGAAGCTCGATATCTTTGATCACCTTAGCCTCTCCCGTCCAGTTGGTCAACCGTGCAGTGAGTCGCTTACCTTTAGTAGAAAGTCTATCAATTGTGATACCAGGCCCGACAGTCACAGTGGCATCATCAGATACGTCTTGGGTTCCAAATGAGTCATCGCCGGATGCTTCTGCTGTGTTCGGTACTTCAAAATCGTTAACCACGTTTCCGCAGGACTTCAGGAAGCCCTGTGGGCTGTAACGCGCGACCGTAAAGAACGCGATCTGCCAGTTGACGTCGACACCCTGAACCGGTCCCCCCGATTGTCCCCAACCGTCCGTGAAAGGATCAGAACAAGAGAGATGCAGCTCAAATGCCGGATC
>JAHELJ010000203.1 GCA_024644235.1 Lewinellaceae bacterium | reverse complement strand
AAAATTCACCCATCACCGGGTATTTTCGGGGATCAAATGACCACCGATAAGTCTGTGGTCGTCGATGCCCGCTCGGATCGGTGAGGTCCCAGACGCTGACGATATCGTTCTCATCCACCAGTATGATCGCCGCACCAGCAAATCCTTCGACTTGCAACGCATCCACCTGGGTGTGCAAGACCTGCACGACATTCGGGAAATCTTCCGAGGAGTGCATGGCCATTGCGGCCGCTCTCACCCGTTCAACAGCTGCTTCGATCTGGGCTTCTCTGGCCTGCTCCTCCGCTTTTTGCAGATCGAGGAAGCGGGTGTAAGTTTGTTCAAAGACTTTGGCGAAACGTCGCAAAACTTTAAACTTTTCTTCAGAAAGAGGCGCCTCATCCACTGCTTCTAGCAGACCATACTTCATAGTCGTATGAGTAAAAACGTCTACATCGGTTGAGCGGATCCATTTCTGAACGTGATCAGGGAACTTCTGGAAATCTGTTTTACTGAAAATAAATTCATCAAAATCATGCTTCACTTTGCCTGTATGGATTACTTCCAGACGTATTTCTTGATTCTTCCAGGCTTTCCATTGTTTTCTAAATAAGGGATGCGACCGTCTGTCGATGTCATAACGATTCGTCAAATCGGGCTGCATGAAATTAGAAGACCAGTATTGTAATTGATCCTTGTCTTCATTGCACAAAATGATTTCACATCCATGTTTGGCAAGTTCCAATGGTTCCATTTGCTTGTACATCAGGGCCACAACCTCTGATAGTTCATGGCTATTATGCATAGCCATGGATCTTGCTCGCACCCGCTCCAGTGCTGCCTCGATTTGTGCCTCCCGGGCCTGGGCTTCTGCTTTTTTTAAGTCAAGAAAGCGAGTGTAGGTCTGATCGAAGACATTAGCAAACCTCCTTAATATTGCTCTCGTATTTTCAGGAGGCTCTGTCAAGGTTGTCATTACAAGCGAACCACCTTTAAAATCCGCCACAGACCAATAAGATTTTATGTCGTTCTTTTTCAGATCCTTAACTGTGTTTTTGACGATTTTCTGAATATCGGGTGCATGCCGCTTAAGCATTAGAAGAAATTCATTGAATTTCTCTTCGTCATTGACTATCACATAATCCTTTTCATTAGAGTGATAGTAATTCATCATCTGTTCAATACTTCTAACACCTTTTTTTGGGAAACGAGCCTGAGTCAGTACCGCTCCCGATGAACTATCAGGAGATTGTAAAGCAGCCCAAGAGAAAAAATAATCAGGAGATTCATCATATAAATGAACGGCGCAGGTTTCCAACCCTTCCTGATCAAGTTTTGAAAGTTGATTCCTAAGTTCAGAGGCTACCTGTATTAACTGTTCGGAGGAATGCATCGCCATCGAAGATGACCTGACGCGCTCCAACGCTGCTTCGATCTGGGCTTCCCGGGTTTGTTCTTCCGCTTTTTGCAAGTCGAGGAAACGGGTATAAGTCTGCTCGAAGACTTTGGCAAAGCGTCTAAAAATATCGTGTGATTCCGGGACAGGTTCAAAAGTGATGAAGAGGATGTACCCGTATTTGAAAAATGCTGCATGATCGATCTGGGAGGTGGGAAAAGGAATTCCCGCTTTTTTCATTTTGAGCAGTTGCTCACCCACGCCCGGCAAGGTGCATAAATATTCATAGTGACCGGGACATTCCTCTTCGTCGATTTTCCTCACATATAAATCCTCTCCGCTCTGGCTAGCTTGATAGTATTCCAGAAATATACCTTCTCTCGGAGTCCTATATTTTGGAAATACCCCTTGACCATTGCTACCCCATTCCAGCCCACCTTCTTCATCCTGGATATTAAAAGCACAGAACCACGTCTCGATGCCCAGTTTCTGAACCTGCTGAACCAATTCCAGGGAGAGATCTGCCAGGTCCTCGCTTTTTTGCATGGCCATGCTTTTGGCTCGTACCCGTTCCAGGGCGGCTTCGATCTGCGCTTCCCGTGCTTGGGCTTCTGCTTTTTGAAGGTCCAGGAAACGGGTGTAAGTCTGTTCAAATACTTTCGCAAAGCGTCCAAGCACTGAAAATTCATCGTCTGAAAGAGGTTTGTCGTCTATGGCTTCCAAAAAGCCATACTTCATAAAAGCGTGTGAGAAGGTGGCTGAAGATTCATTTCTGATGACTTCTTTAGTTTCTTCCGGAAGCTCGCGAAACTCGGTTTCTGTAAATAGGAAGTTGTCAAAATCAACCTTCTCCTGACCGGATAGTTCAAGAATCAGTCTTTCATTTTTCTTTTCCCAGGCGGACCATTGTTTTTGGAAGAAGGAGTGCCCTGCTCTCGGCACTTCGAAACAACTGGCAACTTCCAACGAAACCGGATTACTCCAGTATTCGAGGGTATTGCTTTTTGGTTTGAATAGGATCAACTCGAAACCGAGAGCAGACAATCCCAGTGACTCCAATTCTTTGTATAAACTGGCTACGACTTCCCCAAGATCCTCGCTTTGGTGCATCGCCATCGTCTTAGAACGTACCCGTTCGAGGGATGCTTCGATCTGCGCTTCCCGGGCCTGGGCTTCTGCTTTTCGAATGTCGCCGTACCGTCCATAGGCCAGGTCAAAGACATTACGAAACCGCTTGAGTAAAGAAAGCTGATCAGGGCTAATGGATTGGAAACTCGAGATCCCGATGCTGGCTTCACCGACCGAATACACATAATAGAATAAGGCCTCTGTATGGTCGAGCCGGGGGTCGTCATCCATTTCGGTTGTTTTCCGAAAATCCTTCCAATCCTGCAATTCCTTGCCCGACACTTCCATCTCAAAAAAGCTGTCTTTGGCTCTCCGGATTTTCCCAATAAATTGTTCCAGCAGTGAATTACCGATATACGGCATGCGAGCCATCGTTCCGCCGGAAAGTTCTGAATAGTCAAAGT
>JAHELJ010000202.1 GCA_024644235.1 Lewinellaceae bacterium | reverse complement strand
ATTCCCGAAGCGGGTATGCACACAATTAGCTTCTCTATGCGGGAGGATGGTTTCGAGTTTGACAAGTTTGTTTTGGACACAGTTTACCGACCACCCGTGGGTGGCGATATGGATGGTTTGAAATATGAATAAAAAAATAGATGAGGGATAAGTGGAAGATAGTGTGTGTAGGAGCGGGCTACTTTGCACCATACCATTTAGAAGCATGGTCGCGAATTCCAGAGGTGGAGCTTGTCGCTCTTTGTGACTCCGAAATCAGTAAAGCCAATGAGATGGCTGCACGGTTCGGCATAGTCAGGACTTACGAAACACTGAATGACTTACTCGGATCAGAGCATCCTGATTTAGTGGATATTATCACACCCCCGGAAAGTCACTTGAGTCTTGTTGATCAAATAGCGAGAAAGGGGATTCATATGATTTGTCAAAAACCGTTTGCCCCCAGTATGGCTGAGGCAGAGGCAATGGTTGAAGTTTCCAAACGTCACGAAGTTCGCCTTTTTGTTCATGAGAATTTTCGATTCCAGCCCTGGCATCGAAAGATAAAGTCACTGCTAGAGGGAGGGTTGATTGGAGATAAATTACATTCCATTTCCTTTCGTATGCGTACCGGAGACGGTTGGCAACCTGATGCCTACATGGCACGGCAGCCATACTTCCGCGACATGTCGAGATTCCTGGTGTTTGAGACGGGGATTCACTTCATCGATGTTTTCCGTTTTCTTGGTGGAGAAATCAGGAGTGTGTATGCAGATTTGAGAAGGCTAAATCAGGAAATTGCGGGAGAAGATGAAGGGTTGGTTCTTTTTGGTTTTGCAGATGGTGCCAGAGGAGTTTGGGATGCCAACCGCTATAATGAGCCAAATTATCCAAATCCCAGATTAACCTTTGGTGAGATGATGATCGAGGGCACTGATGGCACAATTCGTATGTATCCCGATGGACAGATCACCCATCAGAGATTAGGGCAAACTGAGAAGCCAGTCGAGTATATCTTTATGAACGAAAATTTTGGTGGGGACTGTGTTTATTTTACTCAAAGACATATTATAAAAAGCCTGCTTCGTAATGAGCCGTCTGAAATAGAAGGAGAAAACTATATTACCAATCTGGAAATACAGGAAGCCATTTATGAAAGTGCGGATTGCGGTAAAAGGATTGATTTATAAACAATGTGTTACAGACTAAACTATCCAATTATGAAGAAGATACTAATCCCGGTGCTGAGTCTAGTCATTATCATGCTGCTGTGGCAATGCCGTTCGACACGTGGTTTATCAATAAATCAGCTATCCAAGGGCCAATGGACTGAAGTTAAATCAGTTGACGGCAGTGTTCCGGTGGAAAGACATGAAGCAGCCTTTGTAGGCCTGGGACACCGGCTGTATTTACTTGGAGGGCGAGGGGACAAGCCCACTAGTATTTATGATTTTGATAGTCAAACTTGGACTCAAGGCGCGGAGCCACCGATCGAGATGCATCACTTTCAGCCTGTGGTTTATGGAGGAAATATTTACGTAGCAGGTGCGATGACAGGAGGTTACCCCGGAGAGACACCCGTGCCTCATATTTATATCTACAATCCTCAACTGGATGCTTGGCGAGAAGGTCCTGAGATTCCAGAAGATCGCCGGAGGGGAGGAGCGGGGGCAGTATTACACGGTGACAAACTATATCTGGTATGTGGTATCAAAGATGGTCACCGTGGAGACCACAAGAAATGGCTGGACGTGTATGATTTCAAAAGCGACCGCTGGGAGGTATTACCTGATGCACCAAGACCAAGAGACCATTTTCAAGCCTTGATTGTCAATGATAAGCTGTATGGGGTGGGTGGTCGAACCACTGTTTCGGCCGACAATCCATTCAAGAACACTATAGGAGAAGTGGATGTATTCGACTTGCAGAGTGGATCGTGGTCAACTTTGGAGAACCATTTACCCACACCGAGGGCAGGCAATTTTATTATTAACCTTGGCGAGGAGATTCTGGTTCTAGGAGGAGAATCCTTTTCGCAAGAACCAGCTCATGCTGAAGTAGAAAGTTTAAATGTGCGTACAGGACGCTGGAAAACTTTGCCATCACAGCCACAAGGTAGACATGGTACGGGCGTTGTCCTCTACCAAAACAAACTTTACACATCATCGGGTAGTGGTAACCGCGGTGGAGGTCCGGAACTTGCCGATCTTTGGATGTTCAGCTTCTAACTTTAATCGACAAAATCCTATTCACGTTCTCTGGAATCTCTTTGACAAAATGTGATACGAATATTAAAGTGTGGCGGTCATCAAGAATCGATGACAGAAGAGACCGGCAAAGGGAAATCATCTGTGCATCCATTCCCTGGAATGGTTCATCCAACAGAAGTAGCTCCGGTGCTTTAATCAGAGATCTAAAGAAGAATATTAGACGCTGTTCGCCTGTCGACATCCGGGAAAACTGCCGGTGCAGTAAATGATCTATTTCGAATAGTGAGAATAATAGTTTTGCAGTTTTTCTTTCTTGATTGGTGGTTCTTTTTGGAACCACGAAAGAATCTTTCAGACCGCTTAGCACCAATTCAAGCCCTGTGAATGGTTGATGAAAATAGGAGTGAATTTCCGGAGATGTAAATCCAATCCTTTTCTTGATTTCCCAGATGCTTTCTCCCTTCCCTCTTTGCCGGCCAAAAAGCTTTACATGATTAGAGTAGGCTTGGGGATGATCCGCGTAAATCAGCGCGAGCAAGGTGGATTTGCCACTTCCATTGGGACCGGTAAGGGCCCATTTTTCTCCAGGGAGTATCGTCCAATTGAAGTTGGTGAAAATGTTCGAATTAAGGGAATGAACTGTCACATTTCGCATTTCAAGTACGGGATTATCTTGCTGTAGGGAGCTGGTCTGAAAATGAGCACTAACCTGATGAATAAGTGACTTCG
>JAHELJ010000201.1:782-2922 GCA_024644235.1 Lewinellaceae bacterium | reverse complement strand
CAAAAGATAAAGAAATGGACTGGATCATGATCTGGTAGGTCAGGACTTATCACTTCGGTTTGATTTCTCCTTGGCTAATGCACCACTTTGTCTTAATTTCCAAACTCATTAAATACCGGAACCAAAATGCCAGGATTATTAACCGATGTAGATCCCTCCGGGCTCTTGGAGTACTCTGTTGTCTACACTGACAGAGCCTTAAATCATATGTCTCAGTCTTTCCAGGTTGCAATGAATGACATTTCCTCCAACCTCAAGGCCGTCTACCAAGCTGACGGAGTAGTGGTTGTGCCAGGTAGTGGAACCTTTGGAATGGAGGCTGTTGCCCGCCAATTTGCAACCAACCGCAAATGCCTGGTCATTCGAAACGGATGGTTCAGCTATCGATGGACTCAGATCTTTGAGATGGGGGATATCCCTTCAGAAGCATTGGTATTGAAAGCACGTCGTACGGACTCAAGCAGTCAACCTTCGTTTTCACCACCCCCGTTAGATGAAGTAGTGGAAGCGATAAACCGGGAAAAGCCGGCAGTAGTATTTGCCCCTCATGTAGAAACGTCCGCAGGATTGATCCTGCCCGATGAATATGTCGCTAAGGTGGGCGCTGCTACTAGGTCTGCTGGTGGCTTGTTTGTGCTGGATTGCATTGCGTCTGGTACCGTGTGGGTAAATATGAAGCAAGCCATGGTGGATGTGTTGATTAGTGCACCTCAGAAAGGTTGGAGTGGATCACCATGTGCCGGATTGGTCATGCTAAGCAGCAGAGCGATAGAACGAATGCGAGCGACCTCAAGTACCAGTTTCTCTTGTGACCTTGGGAAATGGCACCACATCATGCAAGCATACGAAAGCGGAGGCCATGCCTATCATGCCACGATGCCCACTGACGCGCTTGTTAAATTCCGTGACGTAATGATGGAAACCGTAGAGGAAGGACTTGAGCAAATGAAGTCCAACCAAATAGAACTTGGTAAGGCTGTCAGAAACGTATTAGAAGAGAATGATTTCAAGAGTGTGGCGGCGGAAGGATTCGGAGCTCCGGGGGTAGTGGTTTGTTATACCGACGATCCGGACATTCACACCGGGAAAAAATTTAGAGAGGCTGGAATTCAGATCGCTAAGGGAGTTCCGTTGCGCTGCGACGAACCAGAAAACTTTCAAACTTTTCGAATCGGACTATTCGGACTCGACAAACTTCGAAATGTCGAAAGAACCACAGATATCTTACGAAAAGTCCTGAAGAGTTTCTGATCCACATCAGCCCATTTTCTGGAATCACCGGACCTAGCCTATTGTTGAACAGTTGATAACACTCATCCTGTACCTGAACGGAGGTAGGAGACGTGACAAAGCGAGATTTTAGCGCTAACTTATTGTCCCTGTGAATTAGAGCGCAACATTCCATTCTCAGCTAATTGCCGAGATGAGCTGCCTCAAAATTTTCAGCTTGTCCTTTTTGACACTAAACTCTTTCTCTATGCTTCGAAGACATTTCATCCAGGCCATAGCTAGTTCTTTACCATCTATTGCTTGCATGCCTTACTTCCAGCTAGTGACAGAAGGCCTGCGCAACCAGGTGAAAATCACAGATGTCAAATGTGTAAGGGTGTTGATAGGTTTCAGAGTAAGTCCTCTGGTCAAAATCGAGACAGATGCAGGACTGGTTGGAATTGGGGAATGTCACCACGATGAAAATGGACTGGGTGCCAAAGATGTGGTTTTGAACGTGTGCAAACCTATACTTCTTGATCAGGATCCACTTGATTTGGAAAAGCTAGTCTTTAAGATGACTACCCGTACCTCGTACTATGGAGGAAACCATGGCATTGCCATGCACGCCGTCACTGGAGTTGAGATGGCACTATGGGACCTGATTGGCAAAATCACTGACCAGCCGGTCCATAAGATATTGGGAGGCGGATCTCATGTTGACCAAGTTCGAGCATACGTGTCTTCCAGTCCGGAAAATATGTTGGATCCTGGGTCCTGCAGTGAATATGCGGACAAGATGAATTCGATGGGATGGACTGCTGCCAAGGTTGGCATCCTTCGCGATCAGGACTGGCGCAGACTGGACAATCGTCGCCTCTCTAATATTGAAGTGCAGCGCAACGCGGAGGGATATGCAAATCTCAGGGAA
>JAHELJ010000201.1:0-772 GCA_024644235.1 Lewinellaceae bacterium | reverse complement strand
GAGTATAACGAGCAATGGGTACGGCTAACCGAGCAATCACCCGTGCCCATCTTATGTGGAGAAAACCTCTATGGCCGGGCAGACTTCCGGCCTTTCATTGTGAACCAGGGGGTTCATATGATTGAAATTGATGTGGCGATGGCAGGAGGCTTGCTCGAGGCGAAGAAAATTGCCGATCTGGCAGAAACCTATTTTATACCAGTTGCGACCCACAATGTAGCAGGGCCAGTGGCAACAATAGCTTCGGCAAATCTAGCGGCATCTGTTCGCGAGTTCCTGGGCCATGAGGTATTTATTCTGAATCCGATTAATGCTGGAGGAAAAGGAGTAAACGGTGATCCCGATATCCTCGGCTATGATAAGGAAATGACCCAGAACGGTTACATCCAGCTGAGCGATCGGCCAGGTTTTGGAATTGAGCTCAACGAAGAGTTGATCAAAGGAAAGTATTTGGTCGAACAGGAAGATTGGTGGGATTGAAAAGTGAGATAAATTGACTTGACTATGGAGTTTTAACTTCTATGAATTATCTTATCTGACAAGTGGGAGTAGCTCAGTGGTGGAGCATTAGCTTACCAAGCTGACGGTGGCGGGTTCGATTCCCCTTTCCCGCTCTGATAAAATTTTTCTTGATCTCATAGAACCAGCACAATCATGAGCAACCATAATTTCCCCAAACTCCATAATGCTGCCTGGCCCGGAGTGGTGGGCAAAGGTCCGGATTCAGAACCACCGATTTCACTAGACACGATGCTTCAGATGACAGCCGAAG
>JAHELJ010000081.1 GCA_024644235.1 Lewinellaceae bacterium | reverse complement strand
ATCTTCTTTTTCATAATAGAATTCTTTTTAAAACAATGGAACTGCATTGTTCACCGCTAAAAAGTTCCGGACATTGTGTTAAAAGGATTACACGATCTCACGGTAAAGCCTGCAAATTAATCTCTCCCAGTACAGTCCAAAAACAATGCCACATGCGACGAAATCGATGTGTTATCACACGTAAAATACCGACGTATGACAATGATTTTACAAAAGGTCCAGGCGTTCCATTGGCAGGGTATGGGTGAAATCAAGCAGTCGAGCAGTCTAAATCGCCGTCCAATTTGAGCCAATAGAATGAAGAAGAGACAAGGGCTAAGGCGGAGGATGAGGCAAAGAAGGCTGAAAAGGGGAACCTTCCTCAAAGTAGTCCTTTGAAGTCGGTACTTGAAGATTTCCGGACTCAATCTTTGTTGTTTCGCTTGGGTGAGCCTACCTTGGTATTGTTTAGTAATCAAGCAATTGAAGTGAATTCCATCCAGAGTCAACAGATACCGAAAGGTCGCCTACTCTCTTTGGATTTCTTTCGTGGTCTCACCATGTTTCTCCTCATTGCGGAATTCACCACCCTTTTCAATCAGATGACAGATCCCTCATTGGAGGGGACCTGGCTTTATGCCGTCGGTACTCAATTCCATCATCACCCCTGGAACGGTCTCAGATTCTGGGATCTGATTCAGCCCTTCTTCATGTTTATCGTGGGGGTTGCCATCCCGTTCTCGGTAGCCAACCGGGAAAAAAAAGGACAAAGCCGCATTGAAATAATTGCCCATGTTTTGCAACGATCCTTTCTCCTTTTGTTGTTGGGCTGGGGTTTGTACTGTATTAGTGCGGGACAGATTGTATTCCGGTTTCAAAATGTACTGGCTCAGCTGGCTGTGACCTATCTCATCGCCTATTTGATCATGCGGAAAGCAGCTAGGGTTCAGCTACTGATTTCGTTTCTACTCATTATTGCTACCGAGGCCATATACCGTTCTTTTAATGTGACAGGATTCGAACAGCCCTTTGTGGCCAATCAAAATTTCGGTACCTGGTTCGACCTACAATATGGAGGTGAAGATCTGAATGGTAGCTGGGTATCTTTCAACGCCATCCCAACCACGGCACATACGATTTGGGGTGTGCTGGCAGGGCAACTGCTCCGAAGTGAACGCTCCAATGATCAAAAACTAAAGATCTTGCTCATTGCGGGAATCATTGGAGTGATCATAGGATATGCACTAGATCCGGTTACTCCCATCATCAAACGCATTTGCACCTCTTCATTTATCCTGGTCAGTGGCGGGTGGACCATTCTTGCTCTGGCTCTTTGCTATTGGTTGATTGATATAAAGGGCAAACGCAGGGCAGTCCTCTTTTTCGCTATTGTAGGAATGAATCCATTGTTTATTTACCTCTTTGCTCATGTAGGTGGTGCAGATTTTCTCCGAACAATCGTCTGGCCTTTTGGGGCCTCTCTGATGAGTTGGTCTACTCAGCTTGTTATGGAAAGTATGGTAAGCCTAATTGTACTTTTCTTGCTCTGGTATATCTGCTATTGGCTGTATCGCAAAAGGATCTTTATTAAGATTTAGAATTCAGGCCGTCACGACTTCCGCAAGATAGTTCCGTGCGGTACTTTTACTTCTTCGACAGAAACTTCAAATCACTTCCTGCGATGTCTTTCCAATCATAAAAATGAAAAGTTTTGTCGGTCGACATTGCTACCATTAATCCGTGGGGAAACAAACTCCCCAATGCAACGGAAGTCACCTCCGATCCATCACTTTCCATGGTGGATACTTCCACGCTCTTAATTAATTCATGCCTATGTGGGTTACCAGGTGAACCTTCCCGGGGATAGATGTTAAATCTGTTCCTTTGTTGATCCGAAACTAAGATATAGCCAGTCCCATCTTCCAAATCATAGATGCTGATCCCCTCCATATCTTGCCCAAAATCCATCTGACCGAAAATTGCAAGCTCTTGATTCCCCATAACCGGGTCCGCAAAATATTTTCTTACTCCAACTCCCTCATCACTGTAATAGACAAAACCAAGTTCATCATCAATAGCAATCGCCTCGATCTCCTTGTTACCACTGAATTTTCCAAATTCCCGAATCTTCTCAAATTTCACGCTTCCAGATCCTTCATCAATCACCCTGTACTGCCATAAGTATCCTTCAGCAGGTCCGGTCTTCCTGCCTATGATTGCAGAAATTTCACCGCTCAAAGGATTCTTATATAAGCTTACTCCCATGGGATCTCCTTCTTCTTCTCCCTCAAAAACAGGAATTCCTCCACCATCGATCGCCTTCATCGAAGGAAAGCTATAAACCCGGACACCCCTGTTGTTTCGTTCAGTGACTACGATAAAATCAATCTCCTCTCCAGCTACTTGTAAACCATATTCCAGGTCAACATTGTTTGGCCGATGCAAGCCCAGTATTGTTTTGTCCTTCTGAATTTTTCCAGTTAGATCGTAAACGTAGATGCCACCTCCATCTTCTTTATCAGTGCCTATGACCAGACTATAAGCAGGATCATCAGGATGGATCCAGATAGCAGGATCGTCCGTATCATGTATTGTATGTTCGGTAACAAATCGAGGTTTGATAGCGTGTTCACTATGATCAGGAATGCCATTGGGTGCCAAAATCAACTCACTGCCGGCTATATCCCTCCAGTCATAAAGATTTAATCTATTCTTAGTCAAAGCAAAAAGGGCTCCCTTTGAGAAAAGCGAATCCCCCAGAGATGCACTGGTGACAGCAAGAGAATGTACACTCAAAGGTAGAGTCTTTACCATTTCGTGTTGGTGGGGAGCCAAGTTAGTGCCTCCTAAAAAAAAATCCAATCCATCCTTTGTTCCGGCTATGATATAACCTCCAGGGCTCTTAAGTCCATAGGCACTCAAAGACTGAAGGTTTTCATTTCCATTGTGCAGGACTGCCAATTCTTCGTTTCCCCTATCCGGATCTGTGAAATATTTTCGAATTACCTGACCATCCGAATAGTAGAAGTATTCTCGATCTACCAAAGTAAGTAATGGTTTCTGCCCACTTTCCAGTTTGCCAAATTCCCTAATCTTCGTCAATTTGATTTTATGATTCTCCTGAAAATTCAGTAAAAACTGGGTCCAAAAATTATTTTTATTTGGTGTCTGTGATCCTACCAAGATGAATGGTTTATCATCTCTATCCCTGACGTATAGTTCGAATCCCAATATCGATCCCAAATCATGTGGTTCAGATATCTGGATCCCTCCACCATCCAGTGGCACAAGGTCTGGCATACGGAATAGTCGAATCTTATTGGTTGTTGCATCAACAAAACCCAGCACATCTAATTCTGATCCATCTGCTAGTTCAAGACCATAAGCAAGAGCTAGCGTATTACTTCTGCAGACTGGTTTGGATTGTGACTGGATTAGAACATTACCATTCAAATTGAAAGTTAGGATCCCTCCCTTTTCCTGATCAGCAACGACAATCTGACTATTTTCAGCATCGTCCTCCTTCAGCCAAAGTTTGAATTCGGCAGATTTGAAGACAGGATTATCAAATACGTGTAAAGGTTCAATACTTTGAGATTCCGACTGATTCAGCTGAGGTCCAACACAAGATTCTCCTCTCCACAAAAAGAATAGCAACAACCAAACTAATCCAGCTGCCTTCGTCAGCATGAAATGATCGTTTGGAAACTTGATAATGTCTTCGCCTTCTTAAACACTAGAAAAAAGGTTTCAGCTTTGATGCATGTACAACTGGATGACTTTTCCCGGGTTATAAGTGTAGTCATTAGTTATTGCCAGGATATGAAATTGAAATATCAAAAATTACCTGACAGCGACAGATTTGAGTATATCAATATACAGCATTTTGTCCAAGAGCTCAACAGCAATCAAAAGGGCTAACTATTAGCAATAGCCGGCGGAGCGATATCACCAAAAGGTCACGAAAAGAAGGATAGTTGCAATACAAACTAAGATGCTCCAATACTTCACCAGTGGAGATAGCTTGTAGTCCTGATGATACTTCAATGGCATTACCCTGGGCTGATCTAGTGGAGAAACTAGAGTGTAGACAACCATAAATAAAACTACGATAAGGAAAGTAATACCAGCACTATGTAAAAATGGAAGATCGGGAAAGGCCCATAACATCAATCCATAAACTGGAAAGTTCAGGATCATCCCACCAAGAGCAGCGTTTGGCGGGACCTTCTTCCAGAGGATCCCTACGAAGAATGCTGCTACTACACCGGATTGCATGAAGCCCCAGTACTGTTGAATATAGAGATACAAGCCCCCTTCAAATCCCGTAATTATCGGAGCCCATAAGCATGCTATGATCACAAGCACAATCGTGGCTGTCTTTCCCACTTTGATGAGTTTAGTCGAATTGGCCTCTCTATTGAAGAATGGTTTATAAATGTCCATTGTAAAGATAGTCGCCGCTGAGTTCAAAAGACTATCAAGGGTACTCATGACTGCTCCAAACAGAGCTGCCAGCATTGCTCCCATAAGACCGGTTGGTAGAAGATTTTTTATTAGCGTGGGAAAAGCTGCGTCTCCGCAATTTCCTCCCACACAGTTCTGCATAATCTCTTCTTCGTAAAGTTCAAATGCAATAATTCCTGGAACTATCACCATTAGCGTCACAAGAAGTTTCAGGCAAGCTCCGAACAAAATCCCTTTCTGCCCTTCTTCAATGCTTTGAGCAGCCAAGCTGCGCTGGACGATGAATTGATTCAATCCCCAATAAAACAAATGGGGTATCCACATTCCTCCGAAAAACACAGCGAGCCAGGGAAGTTCAGGATGATCCAGTGGCATCACTGTATGTAATCTATTGCCGGACTGACTCACGAACTGGCTCCAACCACCAACTTCCTTAAGGGCCAGGAAGAATATTAGCATTCCGCCGAGCAGCAAAGCTGTACCTTGAATAACGTCTGACCAAACCACTGCTTTGAGTCCACCATAGTAAGTATAAATACCGGCGATCATTCCAATGCTCCAAATTCCATATACCATAGGAAGATCGAAGATTGTCTGTAGCGCCAGTGCACCAGAATAAAGTACGGTCGCAATGGTGATCCCTACGTAAAACACCAGCATAGAAATAGACATTAGAGTACGAACTGACCGGTTGAATCTGTACTCTAAAAATTCTGGAAGGGTATAGATACCCATCTTGAGAAACCTCGGCAGCAGGAACAAGGCCATAATTACCATTGCAAATGCTGCCATCCATCCCCAACTTGCTATGGCCAGGCCGACCCCGTCGCGAAAGCCTTGACCTGCCTGACCCACAAAATGTTCAGAGGAAACATTGGTTGCAATCAAGGAAAATCCGATAAGCCACCAGGTAAGTTTTCGCCCGGCCAGAAAATAGTCCTCGTCGGTCTCCTTGCCGCGAGACATATATAATGACACTATAATCACAAAGGCGATGAAACCGAAGAAGACTATCGTGTCAATGGGGCTAAAAGTCATCTCGAAACTGTCAGTAGCTGACTCTATATCTTCGCAGAATCATCTCGATATAAATGCTTAAATACAGGGAGGCTAGCCCTAAATCCATCTTCGAAAAGGCCATGCTCGGGTCGGTACACGCTCTCTAATGATATCACTCCTTGGTAATTGTCATCATTAAGGGCCTTAGCGATTGAGTGGAGGTATGGTTTCATATTCCCTGCACCGAGCTGTGTGCATTCCACGGTAGCTTTAGGAATATCCACCAATGCGTCTTTCATATGGATATGACTGATTAGTTCTCCGCCTACCTGTTGATATCCATTCGGAAACGGTATTTCATTACAATACAAACTATTACACGGATCCCACAACAATCTCAACCTTTCTGATCCGATAGCTTCTATTAGTTTACGAGCTAGGTACGCCGAGGTGATCATGGCATTGTTGCCAGTTTCTACCACCAGGGTAATGTTTTCATCTTCTGCGATTTGCACAGGAAGTTCTATCAAGTTGATCAATTTATCCCATGCTCCCTTGGACACATTCCATTCTTCCGCTCCATGACTGCCAAACAAAATCATCTCCTTTCTGAAACTCATTATACGGACCAAAGGTGAATCAAGTGCCTTGGCCATCTCTATACATCTTTTCAGGGAATCGATATGAGATAAGTAAACTTGATCCTCACTATTTATATCACCCAGTGATAACCCACCAAATATGTGTCTTGAAATGCATGAGACTTTGACCTGGTAGGCTTTAATCAGATCGTGAACTCTTCCAACCTCTCCATCGTCAAGATCACCAACCTCCTTGTCCCAAACGTACTGTAGTTCAGCATGGTCAAGGCCAACTTCCTTCATCACTGTCAGGGCATGTTCCAAATCCCGACTGATTCCATCAGTAATAACTCCTAATTTCATTTCTCTACTTCTATTGAATTGCCTTTGACCTCAACACCAGCAATTTGCTCGAGTAATTTTACGATGCACCAATTATCTTCCTCCGGAAATAATGACTTACCAGCACGGAATAATTCGAATGCAGCTGCTGTTGTAAACATAGCCGCCCCATTTTCTTTTGCCATAGTCATGGTTATACCTAGATCCTTGTACATGGTATCGATATGACTTCCGGTATCCTTAAACTTGCGGTCTAAGATCAATCTTGCCGAATTCTCGAATAGTGGACTTCGAACTCCGCTGGCATTTATCACATCATAAAGTACTTCAGGATTTACTCCGGCCTTAACTCCTAAAACCAGCGATTCAAAAATGGCTGTAAATGTTGAACCAATTAAGGCTTGCAATGATGCCTTTGTAGTCTGACCCAGGCCGATTTGCTCACCAACATGAAAAATATTCTCACCAATAGCTTGCAGTACATCTTGCTGTTGCTCAAATATCTCTTTCTTGCAAGCTGCCATAAGTGCTAAGGTACCTTTGTCAGCGCCAGATTTCCCGCCACTGACGGGGCTATCGATCAGGTTTACTCCTTTTTCATATACAGGTTCAACCAGAGACTTCATGGAACTGGGGTGAATTGTGGCTGTAACGATGATGGTCGAACCTGGTTCCATTTTCTCTAAAAGGCCACCTGCTCCACTGACAACCTCTTTGACCTGGTCATCATTCAGGACCATAACGAAAACAGTATCCGACTTCTCAGCCACCTCCAAAATGGTCTCAGCACTGGAGCCACCTTTATGAACCAAAGCTTGTCCTCTTTCCTCACGCAAATCGAATCCGGTCACGGAAAAGCCTTTTAGTAATAGGTTGCCAGCCATTCCCATTCCCATATTACCAAGACCAATTATTCCAACGTTTTTTTTTCTCTTCATAGCATCTTTTTAAGTCCTGCTATCGTATTGCAGAGCTAGTGAATCATTTATGAACCAAGGCCCTGGTCAGAAAAATGACTCCAATCATTACAAATCAATTTCAGACCCGATTTAGACTATTCCAAAATAGCAATTTGGTAATACGATACCCATCGAAGTCGATCAATTTGATATGTCGGAATCAATGAAGTTGACTTATGCAGCGTAGTATTTTGTGCATCAGAGGGAATCGGCTTGATCCCGTTGACTAGTAACAAGTATCTTGCATTCGTTAGGCTCTCTTGAGTCCGAATCTAATAGTAGATATTAATATTTAGAACTGAAGTTTGACACCAAACCTCGTGGACCAGGAGTAGAATTCCAGCTGCTTTATCCTGTCTTTTGTGCCTAGGTAAAATCTTAGAGGAGCATTTGTGATATTGTTAATATCCGTAAATAGCTTCAAGTGATCCGTGATAAAAAAGTTGGCCGTGAAATCGAATCGTAACGATTCATCATAATATTCGTCGAGATCTTGATCAGCACCTAATTGAAAAAGAAAATCGTCTTGATAATTAGCTGTTAGTTTAGCAAAGAATTTCGGTGAATCGTAGAATAGTGCGGCATTGGCCGTGTGTTCCGCTTGTCCAGGCAAAGAAATTTCCTCCTCAATATCAGGAGAGGTGAAATCATTGAGATCATCATCACCAAATACCACTACGGCTTCTGACTCATTTGCAGGAAAGCGTTGGTTAATGAAAGCTTCAGATTTGGTATAGGTATAGTTAGTATAGAGTCCAAAATTTCTCCAAAATCCTCGCAAGAAACTAAATTTAAACTGGGCCTGGAATTCGCCTCCGAATACGGAAGCCTTGTTGCCATTGACCGCTTTCGTTATTTCTCGTATCTGATAATCTTGAGGATTCCCTTCATGGGCAAAACGCTTGAAGAAGAAAATAAAATCATCAATTTGTTTATAGAAAAGGCCACCGGAGATTATGCCTTTAGCGAAATATCTCTCTGCCAGCAGATCTACATTCGTCGAGGTTGGATATTTCAGGTCGGGATTGCCAAATCTAACTCCTTCCCGCCGTTGTTCTTCCCGGTAAGGTAGTACATCTTCGAAGTTAGGTCTTGAGTAAGAGTAGGTAAGTGCCGCTCTCAAATTAAAGTCTTCCGTGACCGAGTATTTGGCTTGTATTTGTGGGAGTAAAAACTCATGTGTTCTTTGGTCTTCGAGTGTGTCAATCCCTACAAAGCGTGCTTTGTCTGTCAAAATTTTCCTGCCTTCATAGTCGATGTCCGTTCTCTCGTATCTGAGTCCTCCCAACAGCATGAGCCGATCAAAATCCTGCCGCAGCATCGCATAGGTTGCATAGATTTTCTCGTGAGCCCGGTAGTCAACTCCGAATGATCGCGTCTTCGTCGCAGTGCGGTCGAAAATAAAATGCTGGGGATAAAACTCATAGAAGTCCCTCAGCTTTTGAGGATCTGGCATATGATCTAAAACATACCCTTGGTTGAGCAGATTTGTTTCACTGAAGCCGGCATTGATGGAATTTAAATTAAGTGGTGCGCCCAATCCCGGATAAATGGAAGATTTTTCAAAATAAGCACCAAATTCCTGCGCTTCCACATCCCTTTCCTTCTCTTTATATCGATACTTTCCTCCGAACTTGAAATAGCCAGAGCCATTTCGTGAGAGGGCAATTGGTACACTGATGTTCAATCGTGGGGTTATGTTCCGGTCTATCACTTCATTTCTCTCCAGGAGCATTGGATCCAAATCATAATCATCATAAGCTAGGCGGTTTTGAGCATTGTCGGGATTGGGAAACGTTGCTCTCGGAAAATCAGGATCGGTAAAATCAAAATCAATCTGTATAGCCTGTCCGGGACTATCAAAAGTCGCCTCCAACCGGTTGGGTTGCCGTTCACTTGCATAAGCATAAAATAATTGATAGTCAATAGAAACTGCACCCAGTTTATGCTCACCACCAAGGCTTAGCGTGCCTAATGCTTGATTCTTAATCCTGTCTTTTACATCATGTTCTAGTCCTCCAAACAAGTAGTAAGTCTCTGACAATGGATCATCCAATGTGTAAATGAGGCGATAGCGAGTTTCATCGTCTGAGAAACTATCATACATACCCCGCAAATAGACGTAGGAATTTTTACTAAAGCGATAATCCAGGGTCGGGCTTACTCCAATTCTGGTCCTCTTAATTTCATAATATCGAAACTGAACTTCGCGAAAATGGACTTGGAAATTCTCTACGCCTAGGTCTTGACTGCCGAAAAATGGCCCCTTGGCAAATTTGTACTCGACATTGTCAGTTCCCTGATTGTTTTCAAAAAAACTGGTATTGAGGTTAAAGCCAAACTTTCCATAGCGTTGACCAAAGGAGAACTGCAGCTGATAGTTCGGTACTTCTCTGAGATGACTGTAACCACCTGCAATGGTGGCTCGGATATCGGGTTTCTCACTCAGCGCTTCTTTGGTCTTGATATTTACCGAACCCCCGATGCCATCCGCGTCCATGTCTGGCGTCAGTACCTTTGTCACCTCAATAAACTCGATCTGATCAGCAGGAATAATATCCATGCCTACGTAGCGGACACCCCCCTCAGGTGAGGGAATTTGTTCGCCATTGACATTGAAGTTTGTCAACTCCGGAGGAGTACCGCGCAATTGTACATATCTTCCCTCTCCCTGGTCCCTTTGCAAGGTAATTCCAGGGATTCGTTGAAGAACCTCAGCGGCATTCATATCGGGGAAGGTTGCAATTTGTTCAGCAGCAACTATGTTCTTGATGTTTTCCGCTTTCTTCTGATCGATGAAAGCCTTTAAAGCTCCTTCTGCTTTTCCCCCTACCTGTATCGCTTCCAAGTTAATGGTCTCAGATTCCATAGCAAAAACCAAATTCGGTGACTGATCGGTCGTAAAGTCGTGAAATATCGAATCCTTCCCATAACCAAGATATTCCACAACTAAAATCACTGAACTCTGTGTCAGACCATCCAAGTTGAACTGACCATCTACATCTGATGTAGTGCCAATGTTCGTGTTGACAATCCCAATCGTTGCCCCAATGAGCGGTTCATTAGTTGCTTTATCGATCACTTTGCCGCTCACGGAATTGTTCTGGGCAAGACCGTTCAAACTGATTAGACTGAAGGCGAGAAGAAGGAAACCTGTTATTGTGATCTTGTGAAGATTCATAATAATTTTTTTAGTAAGCACACTGCTATTACATCCCACTTATGTCGCTCAATCATTCTCAATCGTACACACATCGGCACCAGATTGGTACCATAATCCGGTAACTTATTCTCTGATCACCAACTTTTGCACATAGAGTTCCTGATTTTGATGACCCTGCAGTATGTAGGTACCATTGGGCAAGTCTCCGGTGTAGAATCGTACCTGATTGCCCGCTTGGTTTTCCGTCGTTTTGATCAACCTGCCTGATAAATCATACAACCTGATCACCGAGGCATCATCAGTTTCAAGTTCTATATTCACGAAGCCAGGACTGGTAGGATTAGGATAGACCAAAAGCTCCTTAACCTCCCTTCCTAACTCGATCACTCCGGTGGTAGTTCCTTCCGTAAAATATACGATCAGCCGAGGCACTCGCTCAGGGTGATTTTGTCCATCGCCACCGTCGGCCGGATCTGAGATATTTTCATACGACTCCCATTCTCGTGCGTTGTCTATTTCACTGGGGCCCTGGTCTTCCCCTCTGAAGATCAAAGCCAGTGAATTACCCATTTCCCAACCGTCTCGATTCACGATCTCCTGAATGATCTCCTTTATGTCGGGGGTACGATAAAATCCCCATAACACCCACTCTGTGTCTACCACCCATAATAAGCTGGCATCGGTGCTGGGTCGATCGGTAATAAGGGCATCTTCGGTGAATGTCTGGGCATCATCGGTGGCATCACCATAAATGGTAATGCGGGCCACTTCTTCTGGAGTCTTGCCCTCATGAGAGTTCAATACGCACCAAGCAGAATCAATCGTTGCACCTTGGGGTATTTGTATGTTCTGAAATCGCATTCCGGCTGTAAGGATATTCTGTTGATCAGGTGCCCCTTCCCAACCGGCATCTATATCATCGTCAAATAAGGCATCAATGGCATCATTTTCTTGCTCAGCATCATCGGAGGAAACCGGGATAAAAACGCCAGCGTCTTCGTCAAAAATGGTATCTGTTACTACGATCGGTACATCGATCATACCAGCTGCGGGAGGGGGTGGCGTGAAGTAAACCACAAGTCGTGGTACCCTCTCGGGATGATTTTGGCCATCGCCTCCATCAGCTGGATCCGATATGTTCTCATATGATTCCCATTCCCGGGCATTGTCAATTTCACTAGGCCCCTGAT
>JAHELJ010000080.1 GCA_024644235.1 Lewinellaceae bacterium | reverse complement strand
TGTCGAAATCGACGATTCCGTCATCGCGGATGAAGAGAGCTTCTACCGGACAGATCTCCACGCAGGGGGCGTTGGTGCAATGGTTGCAGCGAAGCACTGAGAACACTCTTCGGGTATTGGGAAAAACTCCTTTTTCAACCTGCTTTACCCAGGTCCGGTTTACCCCCACTGCTACCTGGTGCTCAGATTTACAAGCAGTAGTGCAGGCATGGCACCCGATGCATTTTCTATTGTCAATTATGAATCCGTATTTCATTGTCTGTCATTATCATTGTTATGATGACTGCTGGTGATTTCATCGGTAAGTAGTCCTGAGATTGCCTTGCCCTCTTTGATATATTTGATGGCATCGTTTACGTTGAAATGCATCCGCCCTCCCAAGAGTTTTTCCAGAGTGCCTGTCTTGTAGATTTTATCCCGTGCCGGTCCGGGAAAGCCAGCTAAATGCAGTTCGATGCCTTCCTGACACAATTCTTCAATCAAGTGATGAAGCATGTGAAAACCAGTTGAATCAATGTCTGTTATCGCTGTACCATCAACCACCAAATACTTCAGGGTTTTTCCTTTTTCAGTCATCAACCGGTGTATCAAATCTTCAAAGTATTTGGAGTTGCCGAAATACAATTGGGCATCGAATCTTAAGATTAGAATATCCTGCCAAGTGTTGGCTTCCGGGAACCTGGATAAATTGCGAAAGTCAGTGCTGCCTTTCAATTGACCGAGTATGGCAACATGCGGGTGTGTGCTGCGATAGATTATGAAAGCCAGGGAGAGAATGACACCGGCTAATACCCCCTGCTGTACTCCGACAAATAGGGTAATCAGAAACGTAGCTAGTAGACTGTAAAAATCTTTTCGATCCTGATTCCACAGAGTTTTAATCTCCTTGATGTCAATGAGGTTGGACACGGCCATAATCACAATGGCTGCCAATACCGCATTTGGAATAAAGTAAAAGAGGGGAGTGAGGAAGAGCAATGAAAATGCAACTACAAGGGCAGCTATCCATGAGGAGACCCCTGTCTTTGCCCCACTAAAAAAGTTGATTGCAGACCGGGTAAAACTACCCGTAGTTGGAAAAGCCTGGAAGAAGGCACCTCCGACCTTGCTTATGCCAAGAGCAATCAGTTCCTGGTCGGGAACCACCCGGTAGGTTTTGTCTCGTTTCTCCAGATTTTTAGCGATGGCCAGGGATTCGATGAAGCTGATCAAACAAATGGTTAAAGCCAATGGCAGAAGCAACTCCAGGGTGCTCAAGGACATGTTCGGTACAGCAAATGCTGGCAGCCCCTTGGGCACATCTCCGACCACTTGCACGCCCGCTTGGTCTAGCCTGAAAATGTAGACTGAAATTGTGCTTACGATCACGGCTACTAAGGCATAGGGTATCTTCCTGCTGAATCTTCGGACGAGAATCATAGTAAGTAGACTTCCAAGTCCCACCATCATGGTCAATACATGTATGTTGCCAAGATTCTGTACGATCTCGATCAACACGACATGAAGCTGACTGACCCGTTCCACAGTGATGCCCAGTAGAAACTTGATTTGACTGAAAGCAATGATGAGAGCGGCGGCAGCGGTAAATCCAACGAGAACCGGGTTAGATAAAAACTCGATCAAAAAGCCTAGCCGTAGTGAGCCCAGTGCCACTTGAATCAGCCCTGCTAAGAAGGCGGTGGTGATGGCCAGCGATATAAATTCAGGAGACTGCGGTGGTGCGATCTTGCTCAATGAAGCCAAGACCAGCAGTGAAACTATTGCCACGGGTCCTACGGAAAGCTGGCGTGAGGTGCCAAAAACGACGTAAAGAATCAAGGGTACTATGGAAGAATAGAGGCCGTAGATTGGAGGCAGGCCGGCTAGCAACGCATAAGCCATACCCTGAGGAATCACCATAATGGCTACAGTGAATCCTGCCAGTAAGTCTCTTCGAAAAAAGTCTCTATGATAGGTCTTTGCCCAATCCAACGCGGGTACCAGCCTACTCAGGTTCATCCTTCTTCCGTCCTTTCCCTTGTCAGTTTACCTTTGATTTAGTGCATACTGCATCAGTGGTCGGAATTTGAGAGGACACGATCTCATCTAAGGTGCCATGTACATTGATCAATTTATCAAAACCCCTTGCTTGTAAAATCGATGCTGCTATGGTGGACCGATATCCGCTCCTGCAGTGTAGGTAGTATTCCTCGTCCGGCTTTATCAGTGCCATGTTCTTGTTGATATAGTCTAATGCGAGATTCTGTGCACCATCTATATGTTCACTGTCGAATTCACTTGGCTTGCGTACATCGATAATCGGAATTGATGGATTCGCGCTATAGGCTTTTTCAAGATCACCAACTCCAATCGTAGCTATGGAATCTACTTCTTTTCCCGCTGTTTTCCAGGCCGCAAATCCTCCTTCTAGGTATCCTATTGAATTGTCATAACCTACCCGGGCCAAGCGTTTGACTGCTTCCGTTTCACTACCTTCTGGCGTGATAAGCAGAATGGGTTGTTGAAGATCAGGAATCAGCGCCCCTACCCAGGGTGCAAAGCTTCCATCCAATCCGATAAAGATCGAATTCGGAATATACCCCTTCACAAATTCCTCTTTAGATCTTACATCCAGCAATAGGGCTCCCTCAGCGTTGGCCACTAGTTCAAATTCTTCCGGTGTCAACGCCACGGCTCCTCGCTTCATGACCTGATCGATGCTTTGATACCCTTGTTTATTCAGGGCTGCATTCTTGGCAAAGTATTCGGGTGGTGGCAGCAAACCCTCGGTAACTTCCTTTATAAATTCTTCCCTGGTCATGTCAGCTCGTAAAGCGTAGTTCGTCCTCTTTTGCTCTCCCAGCGTTGACCAAGTTTCCTTCGACATACTCTTTCCACATGCAGAACCCGCTCCATGTGCCGGATATACTATGACATCGTCCGGTAAGGTCATGATTTTGTCCCGGAGGCTATCAAATAACCAGCCGGCCAAATCCTCCTGAGTCAATCCGGTCGCTTTTTGAGCAAGATCGGGACGACCCACATCACCAATGAATAAGGTGTCTCCCGTAAATATAGCGTGCTCTTTTCCATCCTCGTCGAGAAGGAGATAAGTTGAGCTCTCGGGTGTATGCCCCGGCGTATGAAGCACGCGGATCGTCACTTTTCCAAGCTTAAATTCTTCTCCGTCCTTTGCTTCGTACTTTTCATATTCGGTCGCTGCGCCTGGACCATAAACGATCTGAGCTCCGGTTTTCTTCGCCAGATCCAAATGACCCGAAACAAAATCTGCGTGAAAATGGGTTTCAAAAATGTATTTAATCTTGGCCTTTCGGTCCTTTGCCATCTCCACGTAGGGCTCTGTTTCCCGCAATGGATCTATAATGGCTGCTTCGCCTTCGCTCTCGATATAATAGGCTCCCTGAGCCAGGCACCCCGTATACAACTGCTCTATTTTCATATGCTAAATTCCCTTGTTTTTTGATCGTAACGAATATATGAAGACTTGTTCATGTATTCAAGTGCCACTCGTCACTGGTCATTGCCAAGTGACCTAAGTCTTCTCACCTTCCAAATTGATTAATCGTTTTTCGATATCCATTAGTTTTTTCAGGATGAGAACGTGAGTTTTCTTTGCATCTATGCCCACCGGGCTACTACTGCTGTGAATCATCTTGGCGATTGCCTGGTACTCATCGGGATCGATTTTCCATTCCATAAGACTTTATTTTAAGGTTCGGTAAGTTGAATTATGCCTTCGAATAAACAATTATTTGATTCAATTCAGATATCTTGAGTTCGCCGCTTGTCAAAAAAAAACTTGTTGATCACTGTCCTTTTTCAAAGAATTCTCACCCAAGCATCACACAAGATAAATAGCGGAAGCCAAGCACTTTGTGATCGAAATCACAGGCCTTTGTCATTCATACTTTGAATCGAATTTCACAAACAGGTGGATCCATATCGACCGGCTTATACGAAAAAGGTAGTTGTGGAGTAAAACCGTGACGATCAGTACGGTCAGCAAGGTGGGTAAGATTGACCAGGAGAAGCCAAAGACCAGAGTGAGCCCAATGCCCAAGAAAAGCCAGGCGGAGAGGATGTACGAGACAAACATTGCACCGTAGTAAAAACCAGGTTCCGGTTGATAAGATTGGCTACAATGGGGACAAGCTTCAAGCATTTGATAGGCCGTGCTGACTCGATATGGTGTGACAAACAATTTTCCCTTCCGGCAACGTGGGCAGGTCATGGAAATTATGCTCATCCGCTTACTTTTCATGCTTCGAATGCTTATCAGTATTGGGAATGATCCTGATCATTCTGGTGTGTGGCGCATACCATTAGATTTGGATGGTCAAAAGTAAAATTATAAGAGAGATGAAGATGTTTAGCATATCGGTCGACACGCTTGTATGGAGATTCTATCTTATGATGGCGATTGTGCTCGTGGCAGTACTTAGCCACAATTTCTGGATCGCAATAGTGGCATTACCAGTTTTTCTAAGCTCAATGCTAGGTGTCCAATTTTGGCCTGGATCCAAGGATGATACCAAAGAAGATAAAATCGAAGGCCCCACTAAAAATTTGAAGCAGCACCCTATGGCTGCATAGTTGGGTTGACTGATTAAAGATTGACAGGGTTCTTATGACGGGCAGAGCCAGATCTTTCAATGATCTGGCTTTCCCTTTTCAGTATCTCAGATGTTTTAGCTTATCCACATTGGAAATAATCAGATCGTTGCCATCGATCTCGATCAGTTTTTCGTCCTTAAAATCAGAGAGAGTCCGGATCACGGTTTCTTTGGCAGTGCCTGCCAAGCTGGCAAGATCTTCCCTTAGTATCGAAAACCTGGCCTGAGTGCCCTCCTGATACTTGTCATACAAGGCCTGCAGGGCCTTCGCTACTTTTTTCCGTACCGAGTCATAGGCCAAATTCACGAGATGCTCTTCGATTTCATGAACCTGGTTGGCAAGCATCTTGATAAATTGCAGTCCAAAATCTTTGTTTTGATAGAGAAGCAGGTTGAAGTCATCTTTGGGAATCAGTAATAAAGTGACATCCTCCAGAGCAGATGCGGACTCTGTATATATCGAATCAGTGATGAGCGGAATGTAACCGAAGAACTCACCGCTTCCGTAAATGTGGGTAATCAGTTCTTTGCCATATTCACTTGTCTTGTAGCACTTCACTTTGCCGTCAACGATGAAGTACAACCAGTTGGCACGTTGGCCTTCTTCAAAGATGATGCTACGCTTAGCAAATTTGCGCTCTTCGCGGTCTTCTGACAACTTATCCAATTCCTTTTGGGCCTTAGCCTCACTGAAAAAGTGGTGAAGGCCTTGGGAGGTGCCGTCAAAAACCTCGACCATCCGTTCTCTCTTCTTTAACCTGACTTCAATAGCATCGAGTAGTTCCACGTCATCAAAGGGTTTTGTGATGTAGTCATCTGCCCCGAGGCCCATCCCTTTCCGGAAGTCCGTTTTCTCAGCTTTTGCGGTTAAGAAGATGAACGGAATATCCATGGTAGCTGGATTCTTGCTGAGAATTCTCAGCACTCCAAAACCATCAAGCTCCGGCATCATCACATCACATAGCACTAAGTCTGGAAGGTGCTCAGTCGCGAGGGATACCCCGGTCTTTCCTTCCGGAGCGGCAAGAACATCATAGTCCGAAAGAGAAAGGATCTCTACCAGGTTTTCCCGAACCTCGGTGTTGTCTTCAATTACCAGAATTTTCTTTTGCATACTATTGAGGTATAGTTATCGTAAATGAGCTTCCTGCTCCTTCTTCACTTTCAAAGGTAATCGTACCATTTAAAAGCTTAAGATAGCGGTTGACAATATCTAAGCCTAATCCTGTGCCTTGAATATTAAGTGAATTAGTCGCCCGGAAAAAACGGGAAAACAAATGCTTCTGCTCGGCAAGCGGGATACCAATTCCCTGATCGCGGATAGTGACGCAGAGATTTGATTCTTCAAACTCAGCGATGCAATGGATCGGTTTGTCCTCACCAGAATATTTGATAGCGTTGGAAAGAAGATTGAAGAGAATGTTTTTCATAATTCGCCGGTCGAGTTCAACTTCTTTCCCGCTGGTACGATCTTCATGGTAAATGTGTTGTCCTTCTTTGAGGAGACCCTGCACTTCGTCGACCACTTCGCCACAAAGCTCAGACAAGGTGATTCGTTGATAATTTACTTCGATCTTTCCTTCCTCCAGTTTGCTCAGGGAAAGGAAGTCGTTCAGGATTCCGGTGAGATTTGCAACTGACGATTTGATTCGAGAAATATGCTTGTCCCGACGGTCTTGATGCTCTTCTAGGGTGTATCGCTGCAGTAGGGCGGCAGAAGATAATATTGTACTTAGAGGGGTTCGAAATTCATGCGAAGCCATTGATACAAATCTGGATTTAAGCTCTCCGAGCTCCATCTCTTTCGCAAGAGAAATCTGCAACTGTTCTTCTCTTTGTTGCAAGATCTCCTGCATCTGCTTGCGTTCGGAGATCTCGTATTCCAGCTGTTCATTGACTTTAAGGAGCTTATTGATGACTCCCTCCAATTCCCTGGTCCGCTCGTCTACCAATGTTTCCAGTTTGTCATTCAATTCCTTCAAGGAACGCTCTGCCGCTTTCATTGCAGAGAGATCGTGAATGATCCCTGTGAATATGGTTCGATTGTCTAACTGGACCTCGCTAACAGCCAGCCTTAGGGGAAAGGTGCTTCCGTCTTTTCTCATGCCTTCCACCTCCCGGCCGATACCTATGATTTTTGGCTCCCGGGTGGTCAAATAATTGGTGAGGTATTGATCATGTTGGCTTCGATAGGGCTGGGGCATCAGCTTGTTAATCTTGTGACCAATTAAGTCCTTGATATCATAGCCGAATAAGACTGCCCCCGCAGGGTTGATCGATTCAATAACGCCATTTATGTCAATGGTGATAATCCCATCAATGACCGTGTCAATGATGGCCTGCAATCTCTTACCGGCTTCATCCATATGCTAAGGTTATTGACCCTCGAAAGTAGTGCCTTTCACTGCATTAGAGGCACTTATGATGATGATCATAAACCTGTATGAGTGGCATCATAGTCATGCCTCAGGCAGGCTTCTATCTTCACTTCGAAAATAACAAAATCTATTTCTCATGGCTATCAACATTTACGCACCGATTTCGACCATAATGACCGAGAAGCTCATCACGGTCCATCCAAAAGACACATTAGCGGAGGTGAAGGATATATTCGACACGCATAAGATCCATCATCTTCCCGTGGTCAAGTACAAAGAGATTGTTGGGATTATCAGCAAATCGGATATGCTCCAGTTCTTACGAGGTAACAAGAATAGTCCTTACGCAGAAGTTTTTGAAAGAAGCAGATTAAAAAGCTTTACCGCAGGAGAGATCATGACCACAAGAATTGCAAAACTTGGACCAACCGATCGGATCAACGTGGCTTTGGAGGTTTTCAAGGAGAATCTCTTTCATGCTATCCCGGTTGTGGAAGGCAAGGAGTTAGTAGGCTTGGTTACCACCTATGACGTTATCGCTGCCCTGTCCGACGAAACTGTACAGAGTGAACCATGATATTCTTTAAAATCTTAGGCGTGGGTACTTCCGAGCATGAGTACCTCAAGCAAATGATCGTCGACTGGATGAGGGAGCAAAAGATACCTTTTGCAGTGGATGATGTTAAAGAGATTGATGACTTTATTGAGTCGGGGATCACATCGATCCCGGCGGTAGTCATCAATAATCACATAAAATTTCAAAGAAAGGATTTTAGTGATCTGCGCAGTTTTGCCCACGCCATTTTCGACTTTGTCGAGAGATTTAAAAAGATGAAGATGAAAAAGATACTTGTCCCCACCGATTTCTCGCCGACTGCAAATAATGCTGCAAAATATGCAGTGAAATTATCTCATTTTTTCAATTGCGAGATCAATCTGGTTCACATATTTCATCCGGCAGTAGATATCAATACTGGATATTATCTTGATCCGGAGCTCGAAAATAAGAAACGCAATCTCTTAAAGGAACAAGCAGCCAATCTCAATCAAGGGACTGCCGGTGATGTTGCCACCACCCTCCAGATCAAGACACAGTTTGCTATGGGTTTTCCTATTGAAGAGATTGTAAGACTATCGAAATCTGAAGATTGCATGATTGTCATGGGAGCTACTGGTGAATCAGGAATGTTTGGAAAGGTATTCGGAAGTATTTCCTCGGGGGTAGCCAGGATGGCTCATTGTCCGGTATTGCTCATACCATCGGGAGCGACATTTTCACCCTACAAGCAGATCATGTATGCTTCAAATGAAGCTCGCTTTGATGAGAAGATTGCCTTAGTCATCAAGCAGTTTGTATCCACATTTGATGCACAGCTACACTGTGTGCATGTCAATCAAGGTTCTGACTATTATCCGGACTGGGAGATGAAGGGATTGTTCGGAAAGAACGGTTATGACGTACATTTGGTCGAAGGAAATATACCGGAGTCAAATATTGTCAAAGGCCTGAATGAGTATGCTGCAAAGAACAATATCGAACTGTTGATCATGGGAACCCGGCACCGTAATTTTTGGGAGAATCTGGTACATAAAAGCGTGACCAAGAAAGTTGCCCTCAATCCGCAGCTGCCCCTGCTCGTTTTTCACGCTGGCGACAAACTCTAGTTAATCAGTCAAGCAATGAATATCCTCGTTCCGGTAGATTTCACCGATAATGCCTTCAATGCCTATCAATACGCCAATAAATTGGCCTATCAATTCGATGCAGATCTCACCCTTCTTCATGTTTTTGAAGGAACTTTCGATGTAATCAGTGCCAGGGAGGTCAATCGCGGTAGAGGGAAATACACCGAACTGCAAAATCGTTTGAAATCCTTTAGTCATTTGCACCCCAATCAAAATAGCAATGTTCTGGCACCGGTAAAGACTCACTGCGAGGTTGTTCAGGGAGATATCCTCAATGAGATCACTGGATTTGCTAAAGAGTTGGAAGTGGACATGATCGTCGCTGGCACTCGGGATAAGCACGATCTCTCGGACAAATGGCTTGGAACCGTTTCACAGGGAATTGCCCAGGAAGCTCAGTGTCCGGTACTATTGGTACCAAATGGAAGCACTTTTAGGGGCTACGAGCGAATGGTTGTCGCCACCGATTATCATGCTTCGAATTTCATGGTGTTGGATCGAATCCTGACTTTCAATAAACCGTTTGGAGCTAGTCTGCACTTTCTTCATGTGGGAAGTGCCGAGGATCAACGATTTGAAGGGTTAAAAGACGAGATCTTTGACTACATGATGAGCTATGGTGAACCAAACCATGTATTTGAACTGGAGAAACAGGTAGGGACAGACGTTGTTAAAGGCTTGTTTGAATACACTGAAAAAAATAGTGCTGATCTTCTGGTAATGATCTCCAGCCGTCGCGATTTCCTGCGAAGAATGATTAACACAAGCATGACCCGAAGGGTAGTACTGCAGTCACCATTGCCGGTACTGGTTGTTCATGCCAACAATAAATGACTTTGAAAAATGAAAAGGATACTCGTTCCAACCGACTTCTCAGAAATATCCAATATCGCCCTGCAATATGCTGTGGCGATGAATAATTCGATACATGGCCACCTGGATGTTATCCATACTTATACGGTAGTTTCGCGGACCGACATGATCATATCGATGGAGCCGGTGATTCGCCAGACAGCTGAGGAAGATATGGACAAATTGATGGCTGGCATCGTACCGATGGTGCTTAAAGATGCATCGATAGGCAGTGAAGTAGTTAAAGGGGATCCAGTTGACGTCATTGGACGAATGTCGAAAAAAAATCAGTATGACTTAATCATCATGGGTACTCAGGGGTCTTCAGGGATACTGGAGGTTTTCATCGGTAGCACCACTTTGGCAGTCATGCGACAGACTGAAACACCCCTGCTGGCCGTTCCGCGAGAGGGTAAATACCGGCCGGTAAAGAATATTGTTTTTGCAATTGATTCGGGGGGATTGTCTAAGGACCAATACGAGCCCTTGCGTGACATAGCAAAAATGTTTGATAGTCAGATCTATGTTTTTCATGTCGCGGAGAATCCCGACGACATGAAGTATCCGGCTGATCTGGACTTATATCTGGCTGATTGCACATATTCTTACCATAGTACAGTTCACGATGACGTCTTCGGAAGCATCAATAGATTTTCCAAAGATGTAGGTGCTGATCTGATTGCTATGATTCGACGGGACAAGGGCTTCTTCAAGCGCCTGTCACAGCCCAGTCAAACGAAAAGAGAACTATTTCATAGTGAAATTCCACTATTAATATTCCATGCAAAACAATGAGAATCTTATGGAAAGTGTAGAGAGATTTGCAGGTATCTGGCTCGACTTTAGAGAGGCCAGGATTGTCTTTTTACCAGCGGATGGCAAAGCCCTTATTACGGTGATTCCATCGAAAGTAGACGAGGGAAAGGTGAAGGGAGGGAGTCGCTCTAAAACGCCATGGGGGCCGATGGATCAAGTGTCTGAACCTGGTCATGCAAGGCGAAAGGAGCAACAAATCAAAGAGTACATGCAGGATATTGCGGGCTCACTCAGGGGAGTGACTGCGATCGCAATCATTGGCCCTGGTGAGGCTAAATTGAGATTGAAGAAATATTTCAAGAGTTTACCCGGGCATAGCATTGTGATCCGTAAGGTGGAGCCCGCCGATAGTAATCTCTCAGATAAGCAATTGATTGCAAGCTTTCGCGCAATGGTTGAAGTCTGATTCCAGGTGGATCATGTGGCCGGCTGACAACAGTCATCTGACAGATCGGCAAAGGTTTGGACATTTGAGTTTATGAAGAGACTATTCCTGGGGTTGCTAGTGGTTGCCCTTGCAGTTGGCGGTCTTATGTTTGCCCAGTCAATTGATCTGGATGATCAGGTAAGGGCCTGGAATCGTTCTGTCATCCGGATTTCCAGAGATCTATTGCATGTGGATGCGAATTCGGAGCTTTACTTTCATCAGATTGACGATCATTGGCACTCCATAAAAAGATCCCTACATTGGCATTATACCTTTGATCGAAACCGGAAGGAAACAGGCCAGGAGATCGATGACTTGATTTCCGAATTTATTGGGGCCAGCCAGGATAAGAATTGGGATCAAGCCATTTATTATCTAGATGAAATTAAGTACCACACTGGCGAATGGTTTAGGATACATCAGATTGATTACAACCTGGTCGAGTTATGGAATTTTGAGTGTGCCATGCGAGATGTGGTGAACATTGCCAGTGATGAATTACTTGAACTGGTGGATTGGAAGGTTTTGGTTTGGATGCATGATGAGATGGATGCCAGGTGGAATCAGATTATAGAGAGTCAGATATTGTTTGCAGTAGAGGGGCCTACTTTTAATATTGGCAGGAATGCGATGGAGGGTATCTCACATGCACTTACTGATTTCGATCTTGCCCTTGAATCTGCTGATGGTGATCAACTGGCTGCCAGTGCTTTTGAAGTGCGGATGCACTATGCCCGTCTGCTTGAGATATTGGCCGCGGGTCTGGACGGTGTTTAGTAATGACTCAGATCATTCTCAACGCTGGCAGGGGTCATATTGGGAGTTCGGTCAGTGCCGTTTCTTTGGAGAGAAAGGTTTAAGACTCATCATAAGAAGAGAAGATATAAGCTGAGGTGTTGAGACAGGGCGGTGCCACTGGATCTAGGTCCGCGACCCGCCTTGTCTATTTTCTTATTCA
>JAHELJ010000200.1 GCA_024644235.1 Lewinellaceae bacterium | reverse complement strand
TTGCTCCACAGTTATCCGTAACTGTAGCTGTGCCCGTATTCGAGGGATCAAAAGAGTCGTCGCAGTTAACGGTGATATTAGGTGGACAAGTCAACACTGGTGGGGTGGCATCGCCAGGAACAACGACCAGATCAGTGTCAGTACATCCATCAAGTGTAACACTCAAGGTGATTGTTTTATCGCCGCAGGTTGAATAGGTGACAGAGGGTGGATTGTATCCGCTTGAACCGGTGCCGGTATGTGAGCCCGGACTAGCTCCGGAGCCAAAGTCCCAGACGTAGACTGCTCCTGCGCCTTCATTCTGAGCTGTAAAGGTTACTGCCTGATCTACACAGATTTCAGCGGGCGGGTTGATGACTGCATCAGGGACCGGCAGGAGCGAAATCACAAAATCCTGTACTCTTCTCGAACATGCGCCATAGTTAGGATTCTCTACTGCGACCGATTTGGTGCCAGAAGTTGTGTAAGGACTATTGGGAGTATACAAATCTATACCCTGATCGATCAGGGTGCCCGAGGCTCCAGGACCATTGTACCAAAACACTTCATATGTATTGGTAGGAAGAACTGTCGCGGTGGGGAAGTATTGATTTACATCATTTGCACAATATTCTGGATAGTCGATCACGATCGATCCTATCGGTTCTATTGTTACATAAGCAGTATCGCAAGCCATAAGATCACCGGCACAAGCTGGAGGAAGATTGGCAGCGGCAGATCCGCAGACCAAGTATTTAAGAACCGGTGGATTTCCAGCTGGTAAGGGAGATCCTGGTGGTACCAAGACTCGGTTATGCAATCTACCGGATGTATACAGCAAGTACGCATCAAATGCTGGATCTTGAGTTGAGGACCAGGTTACTGTCGTACTATCTAATCCAGGAGCATCAACCACAATTGGCACATCACATCCCTCGGCCGTAGCTTCTATTGCTGGATTGATTTCCGCTTTAAGCGCTTTGATTCGATATATATTGTCATTTGCTCCGGTCATACAGAAGTTGACAAATAATGTGTCCGCCAGAGTCCAATTGCCAGGTATGTCATCAATGCAGATTGGATCAAATGCAGTGTACCAATTCGGATCACAATTTAATCGATACTCGAAGTTACCGGAGTTACCAGAGTTTGAGATATTTGGTGCACCGGGTGCATCTTTGTCGCCCGGGCCACCGGGTGGGCCTTTCCACTCAGGATCCTGACCTGAGTTGATCAACTCAAATAGAAATCCTTCTGTCTGAGGATCTAATAGAATCTTGAATTCAAGACAACGCTCATTACTAAAGATTTGAGGCATGCCACAACAGGTGTCTTGATTGCTTCCGCGGTCCTGTTCACATGAATACCATTTGTAACTAGGGAAACCTCTGAGATCAACAAAAATGCTGGGAACCACACTATTGCAATTGGTGATGGGTACATAATCGCAAATGAACCATGGAGGCTGGGCATAAAGATTACTTGTCACCACCAGCAAGGTGATGAGAAGGGAAATAGTTTTGATATGGGTTGGGGGGTGGATGCGCATGTCAACGTTCTCTCATATAATCTCTGTTTTACTGTGAGAAAATAAACCCAGGCTCCAGGCCGGAGCCTTCTGATTAGTCACCATCGCACTCGGGAGATCAGGACCAAAATCCTGTTCAACAACAAATCCAATAAGACATTCGAGATTAAGAGCTAAGAGAGAAGAATAAAACTTAGCTTTTACACCACGGAATCGATCGGAGATTGCGGTGCTGAGTGTGCCAAAAAAGAATAGGGCCAAAGCCCCTTGGTTGGTTCTCACGGGTATAACTTTGTTTGGGTTCAGGTGGATTGATCGAGCTGTCCAGGAACAATCAATCCGTGGTTTGAAAATGCAAAAAAAAGCCTAGAATTACAACGTATTAGAAGAGCAACTTATACATATTTTTCGGGATATGACGATAATCATCGCTTTATCGACTTAGATACAAATTGTAAAAAGTTCTATATGTAATATAATAGTTATTATTAATATAATTATTGTGATCTTTAGTGTCCTTTTTATGAGTATAATATATATGCAATCTATCCTTAATATTAAAATATTGATATATATCCCTGATGAAAAGAGATATGAAAGCTATCTACTAAACTGATAAATAATCTGCCAGCAATTCAGTCAGAAATATTTTAAAAAAGATCAAAGATTCCTGCGCTCATGGTCCAAAAGCCACTTTTTTCTCCATAGTCCCCCTCCATAACCAGTTAGTTGTCCATCTGATCCGACTACTCTGTGGCAAGGAATAATGATGGAGATCCGGTTGTCTCCGTTTGCCCGGGCTATTGCTCTAACAGCCCTCTTCCGACCCAGAATTTCTGCCTGCTGCTTGTAGGAACGTGTCGTTCCATATGGAATTGATCTGAGGATGCTCCAAACTTCTTCCTGGAAAGGAGAGCCGGTTAAATCAAGTGGAACCCGAAAATGTTGATCTGAACCGCCAAAATAGGCTTCCAATTGTTGTTGCGTTTCCTCTATCATTTCATGCCGTCCTCGGATCAATCGGGCATTCAGCTTCTTGCTAACTCGCTTTAGCTGGGTTTCCAGCATTGGGCGATCAGCAAACTCCAACAGGCAGAGACCGGATGAAGACACTCCGGCGAGCATCGGTCCCAACGGAGTATCGATTCGATTGATTACAACAGTATTGATCTCACCTGCATGACTTGGATTTGATTGCGTGATATTCTTAAAAGCAGTTTGAAATCCACTCAGCGATTCGAAGCCCACATCATAGGCTGTAACCGTCACAGAATCACCGTTCTTCATTTGTCCAAAGGCCCGGTTTATCCGGATTGACCGTTGATAAGCATGAAAGGTTATTTGATGCTCCCGCTTGAACCACCTCCGGACGCGTGCCGGATCCAGACCCATCTCGCGCAATTGAAAATCCTTGATCTTATCATAGGGCCTCGCTTTCAGTTTCTCAAGAAGAGGTTTTA
>JAHELJ010000079.1:8193-11846 GCA_024644235.1 Lewinellaceae bacterium | reverse complement strand
TCCCTATTTGCCATTCCCAAATTTCGGATTGGTCAAAATGAAATTCTGGTTGAGAACGACGTCCTTACTGCTGGCGATTTCAAGAAAATGGGGCAGAAGGGTTATTGTACAACCCATCTTGTGTTTGGTGAGAAGGGAGATTGCCATGGCTGGCTGGTAGGAGAACCACACCAGGGTTTATCTTATATGTTTCAGATGATGAATGATGCTCGTATCTCGGTGGGTATCTCAGCAACTTCAATGGCTACAGCGGCCTATTATGCCTCGCTTCAATATGCAAAAGAACGACCTCAGGGAAGGAAATTGACTAGCTCGGGCAAGAAGGATGTACACTCCGAACAAGTCCTCATCATAGAACATCCCGATGTAAAGCGAATGTTGATGTTGCAGCGGGTGATTACCGAGGGTGCACTAAGTCTTATTCTCGAGTGTTCGAAGCTAAATGATATGGTCGAAGTTTCAGAGAACGAAGAAGACCGGAAAAAATTCAACCTCCTTCTTGAACTACTGACGCCTGTGGCCAAGACTTATCCATCCGAGATGGGCCAGGTCTCGATCAGCAATGGACTTCAGGTATTGGGTGGATATGGCTTTACGGATGACTTTATCTTGCAGCAGTACTATCGCGACATTAGGATCACAGCCATTTATGAAGGTACCACTGGAATTCAGTCACTTGATCTGTTGGGTAGGAAGATCGTCATGAAAGACGGCCTTTCGCTGAAAATGTTATTGAACAAAATGGGTCAATCGATAGCATCGGCCAAGAACTCAGAAAAGCTAAAGGATCAGGCAGATGCATTGGAAGATTCATTGAAGACTTTGCAGAATGTCCTTGATACTCTACTCACGTTTGCAAAAAGAGGTGAGTATGAAGCCTTTCTTGCTGATGCTACCATCTTTATGGAGTTGTTCTGTACGATAGTGATCGGATGGCAATGGCTGAAAATGGGAATTGAAGCCAATCAAAAATTAGTTGATGGCCAGGGGTTTAAGAATCCTCCTTTCTACGAAGACGTTCTGCACGCCCTTCGATTTTATTACAAATACGAGATGCCCAAGATTCAATCTAATGCGCTGACGTTGATACACCCGGATCAGCTCACCGTCAGTTCATCTCCAAAAGTCTCGGTTTGACTAGTAGTATTAGGGACCGCTTCGATTTGACTGGCAAAGTTGCAATTGTAACCGGTGCAAGCAAGGGCATTGGATTCAGTATCGCAAAAGGGCTTGCTGAGTTCGGCGCACAGGTCGTACTGTGTAGCCGGAAGCGAGAAGCCATCGAACAAGCTGCCTCAACCTTGGGCGAAGAGGGACTTAAAGCTGCAGGAATAGTATGTCATGTAGGTAGGGAGGAGGACCGGGCAGCAATGATAAAAGCTGTTGCTGACCAATTTGGCCGGATTGATATTTTGGTCAATAATGCGGCAGTGAATCCATATTATGGACCCATTGAAAATATCACAATGTCGGCCTATCAAAAGACTCTGGACGTAAATCTAAAATCAGTGGTAGAGCTAAGTAACTCAGTATTACCTTGGATGAAGAAGCAAGGAGGAAGCATCATCAACATCAGTTCGATTGAAGCGGTCACTCCAGGCAAAGGTATGAGTGCTTACAGCATTAGCAAGGCCGCCCTCGAAATGTTAACTAAGAGCCAAGCAAAGGAGTGGGGTCGATACGGAATTCGAGTCAATTGCATTGCTCCTGGTTTGGTGAGAACTAAATTTGCAGAGGCTCTCGTCTCTAACGATCGTTTGATGCAATACATGAAAAAGTATGTTCCTGCAGGCCGTGAAGCAGAGCCTGATGAGATGGCTGGATTGGCAGTTTTTCTTGCTTCAGAAGCATCATCCTATTGCACTGGAGCAGTCTTTACAGCAGATGGTGGATTCTCGGTGAGCGGCATCTTATAAAAAGCGGATTGATGAACAAGCAAATTATACTCCATAGCCGTCCACAGGGTCTCCCGGATGCGACCACCTGGCGAGTCGTCGACAATGAAATACCTGAATGTAGTGAAGGGCAAATACTTGTGAAGCTGATCTATGTATCTATTGATCCTGCGATGCGTGGCTGGATAAGGGACCAGAGATCTTATCTTCCACCTGTTGCCTTGGACGATGTAATGCGAGCCATAACGGCGGGTGTGGTCATTGAATCGAAGCACGAGAAATTCAAGGTGGGCGACTACGTAGTTGGGTCGGGTGGCGTACAGCAATACATCGCAACAAGCGGTAAAGGCTGGTATCCGGTGCAAACAGACCTTGCTCCATTACCTCTCTTTCTCAGTGCTTTAGGTATGACCGGATTCACTGCCTACTTTGGTTTGTTGGAGGTCGGAAAGCCGCAACCAGGTGAGACTATTTTGGTATCAGGAGCCGCAGGTGCAGTGGGCAGTATGGTCGGTCAGATTGGGAAGATCAAAGAGTGCCGGGTGGTTGGAATTGCCGGAGGTGAGAAAAAGTGTCGTTACATCGTCGAAGATCTTGGTTTTGATGCAGCGATTGACTACAAAAATGAAGATGTACGTAAATCGATCAAAGAGCATTGTCCAGATGGTGTAGATGTGTTTTTTGACAATGTAGGTGGAGAAATTCTAGATGCTGCGCTTACAAGGATTAATCGCAAAGCCAGGATTGTTGTATGCGGAGGTATATCACAATACAATTCGGATGAGATGCGAGGACCAAAGAATTACTATTCGATCTTGATGAACAGAGCAAGAATGGAGGGATTTATTGTCTTTGACTTTGCCCATCAATACGAAACTGCAGCTCGGCAGCTGGCACTTTGGTTATCACAGGGGAAGATTCGATCTAAGGAACACATCGTAGAAGGAATTGAAAACTTTTACCAGACCTTTCTTCGGCTTTTCAGCGGAGAAAAACTAGGTAAACTTATTTTGAAGGTAAATCAGGATTAATGCATCAACATCTCAGGATCACCGACAAGGGCGATTATGTTATTGTTCACCTTGATCGTGGCAAGGTGAATGCCATCAATCACGAGATGGTCAGTGAAATTCGCTCCGCTTTCCACGAACTGTCTGGAAATGCCCAAAATCGGGGTGTGATCGTGACGGGTAAACCGCATTACTTCAGTGCTGGACTTGATCTCATCGAGCTATATGATTACTCTGCCGATGAAATTGCTGCGTTTTGGACCGATTTTATGGGAATGATGATTGATCTCACCAAGTTTCCCAAGCCGTTAATTGCAGCGATAAGTGGATATAGTCCTGCGGGAGGGGCAATCATTGCCATTACTTGCGACTACCGGATCATGGCTGATGGCGAAAAGTATCATATTGGCCTTAATGAGACCGCTGTTGGGATTCCGATTTCAGAGAATATTTTCCCGCTTTATAGCTTTTGGTTAGGATCGAGGCTCGCCCATCAGTCGTTGATGGAGGGACGTTTATTTTCGGCAGCCGAAGCAAAGCTGTACGGCCTGGTTGATGAGGTCTGTTCTTTGGAAGATTTGCTTCCAATTGCGGAACAGAAAATGCAGGGTCTACTGCTGGCAAATCAGGGAATACTTTTGAATGCGAAATATCAGATGCGGAAGGATTTGATCAAACAGGTTGACATAGATATGTCAGCAGATATTCAACGAAGGGCTCTAGCTTGGGTCGAACCGGAGAATCGCGA
>JAHELJ010000079.1:0-8093 GCA_024644235.1 Lewinellaceae bacterium | reverse complement strand
AAGCAATGCACCCATATTCCTGTGCAATTGTCGTTTGAAGTGGCTTCTTCCTTTCTCGTCACATACGGCACTGCTTTTCATGCCTTGAAAGACCGGGCGAAGATCAAGCCTGGAGAAAGATTGGCTGTTTTGGGAGCAGCTGGTGGAGTGGGACTAGCTGCTGTGGAGCTGGGACACAAATTGGGAGCCGATGTCACCGCTTGTGCCTCTTCTGATCAAAAACTCGAGCTGACGCGAAATTATGGTGCTAGCGCCACAGTGAATTATAGCAATGAGGACCTGGGTGCCGCCTTGAAGAAAGTTGGTGGTTCGCAGGGAATCGATGTGGTACTTGATCCGGTTGGAGGTGATCTGGCCGAGATGGCATTTCGATCCTTGGGTTACAATGGACGATACTTGGTGGTAGGGTTTACTGCGGGAAAGATTCCCAAGATTGCCCTGAATTTACCCCTGCTTAAGATCGCTTCACTAGTAGGTGTTTTTTGGGGAAGATGGATGAGGATGTTTCCGGAGGAAGCTGCGATTAATCATCATCAACTGGTAAAATGGATAGCAACCGGTGAATTAAAGCCTATGATCCAAAGGACATACCCATTAAAAGAAGCTGTCGATGCTATGCTTTGGTTACAGGAAAGAAAGGCAATGGGAAAGGTGGTTATTCAGGTGTATAATCCGTAGCAAATTGCGGAGCTAATCACTGATTATCCTGACCAATATCACTTGTCAAGGTAGATTGTCATGTCCTGATGGTTTACATTTATAATACCAAATAGCCATCCACTTCATGATTTCAGCGCTGAAGCACGCTTTCTCAGGTCTTATTAGCAATCTGGAAGAAACAGGGAAGGTTACCAGGTTTGCCTTGCGCTATTTCAGGGAGGTCTTCAAACCTCCATTTGAGTTTCGGGAACTTTTGCGTCAATGCTTTCTCATAGGAAATAAGTCATTATTTCTCGTCCTCATGACCGGCTTCATTATGGGTCTGGTTCTCACATTGCAAATCAGGCCTACCATGATGGAGTTCGGTGCGGAGGCTTATATGCCATCTATGGTAGGAATATCCATTGTGAGGGAGATTGGCCCGGTGATCACGGCTTTAATTTGTGCTGGAAAGGTTGCTTCGGGCATCGGGGCAGAGTTAGGTTCCATGAAGGTGACAGAGCAAATCGATGCCATGGAAGTCTCTGGGACCAATCCCTTCAAGTTCCTCGTAGTTACGAGAATTACCGCTGCCACTCTGATGCTCCCGATCTTGGTCATTGCTGCCGACTCGATAGCTATTTTTGGTTCTTTCCTCGTAGAAAATATAAAGGGTGAGGTGAGCTGGCAATTGTTCGTCAATCAGGTTTTCTCCAGTCTTGATTTTGGTGACTTGATACCTTCCACAATCAAATCGTTTTTCTTTGGTTTCGCAATCGGACTAGTGGGATGTTATAAAGGATATCATTCTGAGAAAGGTACCGCTGGGGTGGGCCGTACAGCAAATGCCGCGGTAGTAATGGCTTCCTTATTATTATTCATGCTTGATTTTATTGCGGTATTGATCACCGATATTTTCTATGAAATCTGATGTCTGATGATTGAATCTAATTCTTCCAGGGTAGATCAAATGACGGCGTCATCGACGGCTGGATCACCTTTGATCCGTGTGCAAAATTTGAAAAAGTCTTTCGGCGATCACCAGGTGCTTAGGGGATTTAATCTTGAACTTTACCCCAACGAGAATCTGGTCATCGTGGGTAAATCAGGCTCTGGCAAGTCCGTCTTGATCAAGTGCATGGTGCGACTGTTGGTGCCAGATGAAGGAGAGTTGTTTGTCTTCGATCAATCGGTACCTGACCTTGATCAAAATGAGTTGGATCAGTTGCGCACTGAAATCGGATTTCTGTTCCAGGGAAGTGCCTTGTACGATTCCATGACTGTGCGAGAGAATCTGCTTTTCCCCATGCGTCGCCACTCGGATAGGCTCCGGGGTGAAGATGAAACCAGTCTGGTGGAAGAGGCTCTTGAAAATGTGGGATTACTTGATGCCATTGATCTTTTGCCCGAGGAGCTATCGGGCGGTATGAAGAGACGGGTTGCACTAGCCAGAACCCTTATTCTGAAACCAAGAATCATATTATATGATGAGCCAACTAGTGGCCTCGATCCGATCACGGGCAAAGAGATCATCCAACTGATTCTGGAGGTTCAAAAGAAGTATAAGACTGCATCCTTGATCATCACCCACGACATGGACTGCGCCAGGGTGATCTCTAATCGCATGATTATCCTGGTAGATGGAGTGAATTACGCAGAGGGTACCTATGATGTGTTGTCCAAGATGACTGACCCCGAGGTAAGTGCTTTCTTTAAGTGAGAAATATGGCAAGAGAAAAAGTAAATAATGTAAGGCTTGGATTGTTTGTGGCCATTGGCTTTGCCTTATTCGTGATCTTCATTTACTCCATCGGTGAGCGACAGAATCTTTTTCGAGCCAGTTTTGAGCTGACTACTGTATTTAAAAATGTGAACGGCCTGCAGAAAGGCAATAATGTGCGTTATTCAGGAATTAATATCGGAACTGTACAAGGCATCGAATTCATCAGTGATTCGCTTTTGCTTGTACGAATGAATCTTGACGATGATGTACGTGGTATTATTCGGAAGAACGCGATCGCCACAATAGGATCCGATGGATTGGTTGGCAATATGCTGGTTAACATTACACCCGGGGAAGGACTTGCCGAACCTGCTGTTGACTTGGATGAACTTGTCTCTTACAGCAGGGTTGATCCAGATGAACTATTGAATACATTGGGATCTACCAATGACAATATTGCACTGATCTCAAATGATTTGCTAAAGATTACTCAAGCCATAGCCGAAGGAGATGGTATTATTTCTCAGTTGATCTATAATGAGGATCTATCGAAAAAACTGAACCGGGTACTTGATGAAATTGAAGTAACTTCTCTCAATTTGAGTCGAACCACCCGAGAGTTTAGCCACCTGGCCCAGGAGGTAAACAAAAGTCAGGGGCTGATGCATCAATTACTACACGATACCTCTATAATGGCTGATATGCGATCTTTTACCTCCGACTTGAAAGACTTACCATTTGATTCAGTGGCTGCTTTTGTTGATCAATTGGACCTGGCAGGCACGCAATTCACCACTCTGGCGGCAGAAATGGAGGCATTGACTGCAGACTTTCGGAGTGGAGAGGGAGTGGTGGGTGCACTTCTTTCTGATTCTTCTGCAAGAGCCGATCTAATAGAGATTTTCGAGAACATACGGGAAGGATCCACTCGGTTTAACGAAAATATGGAAGCCCTCAAAAGCAACTTCTTGTTTCGCAGATACTTTCGACGACAGGCTCGACAACTTCGGAAGGACTCGCTGCAAAGCCTTCGACAAGGCAATTAACCTCTTCTCTGAAAATCGACCATTGTGTAAGTTGAGATATTGTCATTAGCCAATACAAGATTTGTATTTTCAGTCTACTGAAACTTATACGCAATATGAGCAGGTGCCTGTACATTTTCACAATAGCCATCTACATCCTCCTGTCCGTAGGATGTGAAACTACCAATCCGCCCAGAGATATTCGTAATCTTCAAGTCCTGTTCCTCGGTCATGATAGTGAACATCACAACTCTGCCGCTTATCTTCCCTTGCTCTCCGGAACCTTTGGCCGTGATGGAATCTTCTTTACCTATACTGAGGATCCTGACGACCTGAATTACGACAACCTGGTGAAGTATGACGCTTTGATGTTGTATGCCAATCACGATTCGATCTCATCGCAGCAGGAAAAGGCTCTTATGCAGTATGTAAAGGGCGGTGGCGGTTTTCTCCCTATTCATTGTGCAAGTTATTGCTTTAGAAATTCGAAAGCGTATGTCAAGCTGGTAGGCGGACAATTTGTAAGTCACGATACGGCGAGGTTTACTGCAACTATTGTCAGACCGGAGCACGAAGTCATGGCTAACCTTGAAGAGTTTGAAACTTGGGACGAAACCTACGTCCACGTCCATTCTGACGCCCAAAGAACAATTTTAATGGAGAGGGTAGAGGGTGAACACAGAGAGCCGTACACCTGGACGAGAGAAGTAGGCAAGGGTCGGGTCTTCTATACCGCTTTGGGACATGATGAACAGACCTGGAGCCATAGTGGTTTCCAACACCTGGTAAAAAATGCAATCCTCTGGGCAGTGGGAAATGAGAAAAAACGGATTTTTGAATCTTTGAGTTTTCCGCAGCTACAATATTCTCCCGCCAAAATTGCCAACTACGAAAGAAGGGATCCTCCACCTCAGTTGCAGGCACCTCTCTCTCCGGAAGAATCTCAACAGATCACCCAGGTTCCAGTGGACTTCGATTTGCAACTCTTTGCCTCAGAACCAGACATAATCAATCCAATGAGTTTAGCCTGGGATCATCGAGGGAGACTATGGATCCTGGAATCAGTTGATTATCCCAATGAAATCCAGATCGAGGAGGGAGTAGGTAATGACCGAATTAAGATCTTGGAGGACACTGATAACGACGGCAAGGCAGACAAGTTTACCATTTTTGCTGACAAGCTGAGTGTTCCTACCAGTTTGGTATTTGCTGATGGAGGCGTGATCGTTTCCCAGGCTCCTCATTTTCTCTTTTTGAAAGATGAGGATGGAGATGATAAAGCAGACGTTCGAAAGATCATAATGTCCGGATGGGGAACTTTCGATACACATGCCGGACCATCCAACTTGAAGTACGGATTTGACAACCAGATTTGGGGCGTCGTCGGGTATTCGGGATTTGAGGGCGTGGTGGGTACTCAGAATCATGAGTTTCGCCAAGGGATTTATCGTTTCCAGAAAGATGGATCTTCACTCGAGTTTATGAGTGCTACGACCAACAATACCTGGGGACTTGGATTCTCTGAGAACTTTGATGTGTTCATATCTACTGCCAATAACACCCATAGCGGGTACATGGGTATCCCTCGCCGCTTTTTGGAGCAAGCTCAGGGATTGAATATGAAAGATGTTGAGAAGATCGATGGACATTACGCTTTTCACCCCATCACTCACAATTACCGACAGGTTGATGTGTTCGGAGGATTTACAGCAGCCGCTGGACACAATCTCTATACAGCGCGCGACTTTCCGCAAGCATACTGGAACCGGATTGCATTTGTCTGCGAGCCAACCGGCAACCTTTTGCACAATGCAGTACTGGAACCAGATGGTGCTGGCTTTGTCGAGAAGGATGGATGGAACATACTTGCGAGTGCTGATGAATGGATGTCACCAGTGCACGCTGAGGTGGGTCCGGATGGAGCACTCTGGATCCTGGACTGGTATAACTTTATTATCCAACACAACCCGACACCACCTGGTTTTGACAATGGACTTGGCAATGCCCATATTAATCCTCTCAGAGACCGGCAACATGGTCGCATTTACCGGGTAAGTTATAAAACATCCGATCCCAAGCCATATCCAGTTCTCGATCCAAAAGATGCGGCTGGTCTAGTTGCTGAATTGAGCAATGACAATCTGCTTTGGCGACTTCATGCGCAGAGGCTGTTGGTGGAGGAGGATCACAAATCGACAAAGAATGACCTGATTCGACTTGTGCAAGATCAATCAGTTGATGCCATTGGTATCTCTCCCGGAGCCATCCATTCGCTATGGGCGTTGCATGGACTGGGCCTGATCTCAGATGGATATTCGGAGGTGCTTGAAGCCGTGTATCAGGCTCTAGAGCATCCTTCAGCAGGTGTGCGCAGAACTGCACTATTGGTCATGCCAAGAAATGAGAAATCACTTACTGAAATGCTGCATCGATACAATCTAAATGACCGTGACGCGCAGGTGCGTCTGGCAGCTATACTGGCTCTTGGAGAAATGCCAACAACAGATTCGATTGGCCAAATCCTATTCGAGCTGAGCCAGGATAGGAGTTTGCTCCGTGACGACTGGCTGGCCAGGGCAACCTACGGAGTTGCGGTCCAGCATAAAGAAACTTTTATTAAAGCAGTTCATTCCCAGCGACCGGACTTGATCCAGCAAGATCAATCTGGAGCGCCTTCTGAAATCAGAGGTGCAGATCCTGAACTTGACGACAGTGACTGGGGGAAAATTAGAGTACCCAGTTGGTGGTCGCAAACAGGAGTACCCGAGCTTAATCAATTCGATGGAGTGGTTTGGCATCGAAAAGTGATAGAGTTGTCGGAAGCCCAGGCGAGCTCACAGCTACGACTACATTTAGGTATTGTGGATGATACGGACGATACTTACTTCAACGGAGCAAGGATTGGTGGAATGATTCGTCGCTGGGATGGAGTGAGGGAATATCCGGTACCCAGAAATATTGTTCGGCCAGGTGAGAATCTTATAGCGATAAGGGTCGAGGATAATTCTGGAGGTGGAGGTATGCGTAGTCCACCGGAGGATGTCTATTTGCAAGCTGGCAATGATAGAATACCGTTGGCAGGGGAATGGAAATTCAAAATGGCCGAGGTGTTTCGATCGGGTCAGTCTGCATTTTCAGGAGGTAAGGGCATCGTAGAGCTCTTCCTGGAAAATTACGGTCCATTTGCAAAGCAATTGACTGCTGATCTGACCTCAAATACCGACGAATATGATCGGAAAATTATTTTACAGACGATACCCGGGCAAAACAAATTCGACAAATCTGAGATCAATGCATTTGCTGGAGAAAGGATCTTGATTGAGTTTACCAACAATGATCTATCGATGCAGCACAATATAGTATTGGCAGAGCCGGGAAGTCTAGATGTCATTGGTAGGATTTCGGACAAGATGGTAGAGACCAATCAAAACTCGGACAATTATGTTCCTCCCATCTCGCAGGTCCTTAGTTCTACTGGGTTAGTGAATCCAGGTGAAATGGTGCAGTTGTTTTTTGATGTTCCGGAAGAACCGGGAGACTACGTATTCGTTTGCACCTTTCCCGGGCACTGGTTGTCTATGAATGGTGTTCTTAAGGTCCGAAAGCCCAATATCTGATCGGATGGGAAGGGTTTATATCATCGGTACTTATGACACAAAAGGCGATGAATTAAGTTATGTAAATAACTTATTGAAAACAAAGGGAATTCGTACCTGTACGGTTGATGTTAGCACAAGATCACACAATAAGAATCCTGATGTCAGGGCCGAAGAAGTCGCTTCATTCCACCCCTCACGACCGGATTTTCTGAAGGACAACAAAGGAAGGGGCGATGCAGTGACTGCGATGGCTGAGGCTCTTGAGATATTTGTTTTGCAGAGAAAAGATGTGCTTGCGGTTTTGGGGCTTGGGGGCTCGGGTGGCACCTCTTTGGTGACGAGAACTATGCGAAGCTTGCCAGTCGGCATTCCAAAGGTCATGGTGTCGACAGTGGCATCAGGAAATGTCCGGCCCTACGTAGGCGAGAGTGACATCTTCATGCTGTATTCAGTGACTGATATATCCGGCATCAATCGAATATCATCAACCATACTCGGGCAAGCGGCCCATGCTATGGTGGGCATGGTTCAGAATGCCCTGCCCGAAGTCACAGAGAGCAAGCCGGTAGTGGGTATGACCATGTTTGGGGTGACCACTCCGTGTATTGAACAAATCAAGGCGCAAATCCAAGACCGGTATGAATGTTTGATTTTTCATGCTACTGGTAGCGGTGGGAGAAGTATGGAGAAACTGATAGATTCTGGTTTTGTTCAGTTTGTCATTGATATCACGACAACCGAGATTTGCGATTTATTGATGGGAGGTGTTTTGAGTGCCGGTGAGGAGAGGATGGATAGCATTATCAGGACTAAAGTGCCATACGTAGTTTCGGTTGGCGCCTGCGATATGGTCAATTTTGGAGCCATCGAGACAGTGCCTGAGTCATATCGCTCAAGAAATCTCTATGTGCACAATCCGCAAGTTACGCTCATGCGCACTACTCCTGATGAAAACAGATTGATCGGCGAGTGGATCGCGGAAAAACTGAACCAGATGACAGGCCCAGTGAACCTATTGCTTCCGGAAAAGGGAGTCTCAGCCCTAGCAGTGAAGGGACAGCCTTTTTATGATCCTGAGGCCGATCAGGCGCTTTTTGAAACCCTTGA
>JAHELJ010000078.1 GCA_024644235.1 Lewinellaceae bacterium | reverse complement strand
AATTGAATAAGCTCAACAGCTTGCGAGGATGGACAAGACAAATTGCAAGGGTTCTTACACCCATTGAAGCTATCGAGGACTGCTTTGAACCGTTCAGCATGAAGTCATGAACCTTCCGCGGAAACCAGGTTACAAACCTGCCCAATCTATAGCTTCTAGAGTTTTCAATTTCAGTCAGGTACCAATTCAACCGATCTGCCAAATCATGCGACTGAACTAGCTCCAGCTGGGTTGCTTTGTTTTTTTCCTCGCTCAAACTCAAGACTTTGGTTTGTTTCGCTAATTCACTCGCCCTTGCTTCGGATTGCGCAACCAACTCTCGAAATTGATTCGAATACTCATGATGTAGTTGAGAAAATTTCTTTTCTAACCTTGAATTTTCGTTTTTCTGCTTTGCGACATCTTCTTGAAGTCTATCATGAAGCTTTTGCCTTTCCTCGAGCTGCTTCTTAAGAGCTGATAATTCAATAGAGTAGTCAGCTTTCATCTTAGACACTTTCTGTGAAACCTGTTTTTCTATGGCAAGCTCTTTTAGGATTTCTCGCTCTTTTTGAGAGAGCTTCAGGATCTGCTCTTTATACCGATCACTTTGTTGTTCTAGCAGAGTTTGGTTCTGGGAATATCGATCTAGTTCTTCCCTAAGTCTCTCAATGTCAGAATCTAATTCTTTAAAGTGCGTGCCCAGGTACAGCTTTAAGTTTATCTGATGGTTTCGTTTGATTTCGTCAATTTGTTCCAGAGTATAATCTAACTGAACCTGATCACTAGCTAGTCTTTCGAAGAGATCATATAACTTCATTAATTGGGTAGCAATTTGCGACGTCGGAGACTTCAAAACACTTGAATGATCCAAACGGGGGTCGATGAACTTACTAACCAAGGCAGCTAACTTTTCACTTTGATCTTCGGCGCTTAAAATGGCATTCTTGCCAAATATTTCTAAGACCTTATCCGAGTCAGTGAGTAGTTGTTTGTACGTGACAAATATTCTATTGAATCCTCGTGAGTTCGATTCGGCTGCAAGATTATGATCAAGCCACAGTAGACTTGCTTTATCCGTGTTAAAGGATTCTCGACTATTCAGCGATTTCCAAACCTCTTCTGGATGTCTAACCACTATTATGATCGAACTTTCAATGCTTAGCCCATCCATTACATTTCTCCAAATTGGAAGTAACAAACACAATCTGGGATCTTTTATAGCGAAGAGGTTAGATGCTCCGAATTCGTTCACAACTATCTCTTTAATCTTTGGATAAAACTGAGTAAGATCTGATCTCTGCTCCCATCTATCTCCTAAAAGGTAGGTCGTATCCCATCGCACTCCAAGAATAGAGAGAATCTCCTCATTTAGCCGGTAGACCTTATTATTCTCATAGTATCCTTTCTCGTTATATTGGTCGGCTGCCATGAGATCAGCCCCAAGCTCAACCCCCATGAGCTTCAACACTCCCGCCATGGCAGAGGTCCCACTGCGATGCATCCCCAGGACAAATATGCATTTTCTCTTTCGGCTCAAATGACTGCCATTATTGTATGTCGATCAAAAATAGCCAAGTATTGCAATTTACTGCCACCCCTATATAATCACCTGCAATATAGATCTTTACAAAGAGATTAGGTAGTAATATGAAGTTTGATGATAACTCATGTAGAATGCATCGCCGCTTAAGTCAGTCGACGTGAAATTTACATTTCTTCATTTTCCTCACGCCTTGCTATTTTTATCCCCATGAAATTCATCTCCCATAATATCATTCTGCCCGACGGAAGCAAGACGATGGGAGATCAGCGACAACTACTTTCTCGCACCCGGGCTTGGTTGAGTATCAAGGAGAGCCTTGATCAATTCCTACCTGAATCCAAAGAACATCCGGCTTCGCTGAAAGTAATCGACTTGGGCTGCCTGGAAGGTGGCTATGCGACGGAATTTGCCAGGCAAGGTTATCAGACCTTGGGAATTGAAGCACGAGTAAGTAATCTGAACAAGTGCTTGCATGTCAAAGAACAGCTGAGTCTTCCCAATCTCGATTTCGTGCAGGATGATGTTCGTAATCTCGACCAATATGGTCCTTTTGATATTGTGCTATGTTACGGCATATTGTACCATCTGGACGACCCAGTAGCATTTCTCAAGAAAGTTTTTCAACAAACCAACCGAATGCTGATGCTGCATACCCACTATGCACCAGAAAGAGACTGGCGGTACGATCTCGGTTTGTTGAACCGTTATGTTATCGCCCCCATCCAAATTCGAACCCATTTCCTCGAACATGCGAAGAATTACCAGCTGTCCAGACTGACCACCAATGAGGGTTATCGCGGCCGTTGGTATACTGAATGGCCATCACACAGCTCACCGCAACACATCGAGAAAAATTATCTCTCTTCCTACAACAATCCCAAATCATTCTGGCTTTGCAGAACCGATTTGACAAAGGCATTGAGCGATATGGGATTTCGCCATGTTTTCGAGCGTTTCGACCACGTGGGAAAGGGAGAATGGACAAGATATCCGAGGTATTATTCAAGGTCCATGTTCATAGCCCTCAAGTGATATGAGGCTGGCGGCCGTCATCATCAATTGGAACCACCATGAAGCCACCTGGCAGAAGGTGCAAGCACTGATGAACTGGAAGGACAAGAGGCCAATGATCATCGTCGTAGACAACGCATCCTCCAATCGATCCAGTTCAATTTACCAGCAACTTAGAGAACACGCCATTGTTGTTGAATCCGAAGTCAATATGGGATTTGCCGGAGGAAACAATCTTGGTATCACTAAGGCTCTCGAACTCCGGGCAAGTCATGTCCTGCTGCTAAATACAGATGTCGACCTTACTGAAAACGATGTTGACCAGCTTCTTCAATCATTGGAGAATGATCACAAGATCGGAGCCATCGGTCCGCTTCTAATTAACGCAAGAAATCAAAAAACCTACGCTGGTGGTCGTGATCTGGCTCTTCACCTGGACTCGAGGATCGAATGGGAACCCACATCTGCTCATCCTCCGATATACCAAGTTGACTATGTACCTGGAACAGTTTTTCTGACCAGGACCGAGCTATTTGCAAAAGCCGGGTTGCTTGATGAGCAGTTTTTTTTTGGTGGCAGTACAGCTGACTGGTGCTTTCGAATCAGGCAGATGGGATACAACACTTGTATAGATACCAAGCTGCAAGCCATCCATAGCGCTTCTGATCCAGCAGGCCTGAGATCGAGTCTCTATGTCTACTACAGCCTTCGAAATCGCTTCCTGTTTGTGGAGAAATGGCACAGTGAAGAGCGAGGTACGCTTCGACATCGATGGCTTTACCGCTGTATGCGGCAGCTGATTGGCGCTTTGGTGAGGGGCAGAATCAGCAAAGCCAGAGCAATTTGGCTGGCCCTTCAGCATGGTATAGGGGGAGATTTTGGCAATCAAAACCATCTATTAATAAAATCCGGTTTGTGATCACGGGATGATGAAAGAGGACCTGACGATAAGTTATCTCCATACTACTCCAGCCCCACCATTGGATGGAACCGATGCCGTGCACAATGAAGTGGACCGCCTGGCCGCTCTCTTCAACGGTACCATTATCAATCTCTATCCATTTCGAAGGCCTTCGTCCCTATTACCCAGAGCACTATATGGGTGGCATAGACTAAGTCGACTCAGAGCATTGGATCAGCAAGAGACCATTCATCACGTGTTCTCCCCTACCCTGGCCAATTATCCCATCCTAAATCTTCTTCAGAGACCGATTGTCTTCTCAGTATCAGCCAATGTGGGCTCCAAGAGGCCTGCTTATTTAAGCAAGATGAAGGGATGGAGGCGAATTATCGTGTCAAATTCAAGGGACTTCGATCTGCTTCAAAGCTGGGGATTTACAAACATGGAAGTGGTCTCACCAGGTATAAATCTCTCTGGCTTCTCCAGACTGCCGCAGCCACCTCCGGGAAAGTTTACCTTGTTGTTAGCCTCTGCCCCCTGGGAGAAAAGACAATTTGAAACGAAAGGGATCAACCTATTGCTTCAAGCTGTCAAGGCTCTTCCCGAGATCAAATTGATCCTCCTGTGGAGAGGCTTGTACATCAATGATTTGAGGCAAAAGGTTGATGGTCTGAACCTTGCTTCCCAAGTTGAAATCATTGACCGAAAAGTGAATGTGCGTGAAATCATGGAACGAACGCATGTAACCGTCTTGCTAGCCAAAGAGGCTGGTCTGGTCAAGGCTTTTCCGCATTCGTTGATCGAATCCCTGGCCAGCGGCAGGCCGATTATACTCAGCGATTTGATTCCCATGGCCGACTATGTGCTGAAGCATGAATGTGGACAGGTAATTGACAATTTTACTGTGGAGGCGCTATTAAGAAGTATCGACGGGATAATCCATCATTATAGTGAACTGGCAAACAAGATTCCAGAAGACCTTCCTGATCAATTTTCAATAAAACGTATGATGGATCATCTCAGTCAGATTTATAGATCCATAGTCTAAGTCCTGGCTCAAGATCATAATATCTACGTCACTACGTTTAAGTATTGAAGCCCTTTCAACAAATTGATGATGCGATCTTTACTTCTAGCCATCGCCTTTTCCAGTCTTTGTTTCTCAGATGTCAAAAGCCAGTGTCCCTGTGAACCATTAGGTCCATCGACGGGCATAGTGATCACAGTGGATAACGTCTCCGAACTCGACGCCGCTCTTTCACAAGCAAGTACGAGCAACGGCAATCTCACGATCGAGTTAAATCCCGGCACTTACACACTTACCTCCAACCTTCTATTCATCTCTCCAAACATGTCCAACCTAACCATACGGGGAGTCACCGGAAATCGGGATGACGTGATCATCAAAGGTCAGGGATGGGATGATAATAGCGTCACCCACATCTTCAATGTTGCTGCAGATCACTTCATAGTAGCGGATATGACGATTGGTGAAGTGTACTATCACCCCATCCAGGTTCATAGCAATCCTAATGATGCGGATTACTTCTTAGCTCAGAATGTTCGGTTCTACGATGCCAAAGAACAATTGCTAAAAGTATCAGGAGGAGGTGATCTGCTAGCAGATAGCGGCAGAGTGGAGTGCTGCTTGTTTGAGTTTACGGGAGGTGTAGCCTATCAATGGTACACCGGTGGCATTGATGCGCATCGATCCAGAGACTGGATCGTAAAAAACAATGTCTTCAAACATATCCGCAGTCCGGATAGCGGTCTAGCCGAGCATGCCATCCATTTTTGGCGCGAATCGTCCGGAACCATTGTGGAAGCAAATCAGATCATCAACTGCGACCGTGGCATAGGGTTTGGCCTGGGGAGCGATCTCGAATCCGGTCACACCCATGGGATCATCATGAATAATTTTGTACACACCAGCCGCGACGTGGGTATCGGGCTGGAATCGGCCCCAGGAGCTAAGGTCTACAACAATACCGTGATCACCGAGAACTACTTCAACTCGATTGAGTACCGGTTTGCAACCACCAGCGGAGTCCATATCGCCAACTGCCTGGTCAATGAAGCGATCAGCGACCGAAGTAGCGGTTCAAGCGGTACCGTAGAGAGCAACTTCACCGCGACAGACATGGGAATCTTTCAGTCTTTTACAGATTACGACTATCATCTTGCGGGCCCAGCTGCCGGCATTACCGATGCCGGCATAAATCTTCCGGATCTTAGCCTGGACTATGACTGCGAGGACCGGTATTCTGGCTCCGGAGTAGATATCGGAGCAGATGAGCTGGGAATCACCACCAATCATGATCTCTTTCTCGAAGAGCTGGGATTACAACTGTATCCCAATCCCACCCAGGGAAAATTTATCATCGATGGTATAGTCAGTGCATATTCCATTGAAGTCTTGGACGCCATCGGACAGGTACACCAGGCATACCATCAGCAAACCGGGCCGATCGAAATTGATCTATCCAGCCTTCCAGCCGGTCTGTATTTTGTCAAAGCATCTAACCTGAGCCATCAACTCCTGAGCATTCAGTTGATCCTCAAGGACTGACTAGAATTGGGGAGCAGCCGGCACCTCCACCTGATACTCCGACTGCAGGAAAGTCACCAGATCGATCAGTTGCTCTACCGTCATCACCTGGTTATAGTTTTCCATTCTTGACTCACCATCAGCAGTCTTAGTGATTTGTTGAAAACGTTTTGCTATTTTATGGGATGGGTTAATCACTGAGGTCACTAACTCACCATAAGATTTGATCGATGTGACCTTGCCTCCAATCGGTACGTGAAGATCCAATGCATCAGCCTCGCCCTGCCACTCGATATCGCCAATGCTGTGACACTGATCGCAACTAAGTCCCACGAAGGTCAACTTTCCTTCTTCGATATCCCCTTCAGGAAGTGCAAAGCCTTGCGCTTGTTGGTTGCACCCGGCGGTTAGGATGCACAGAATCAGAAGAAATAAGAACCCGAGTGTCTGACAGTGAAATTGACGATCTTGTTCCATACCATTATCTTATTGATAACATATTTAATTGATTAATCCTTGAGTTGAGATGATGTTGGTCAATGCATTGGCTGAAAACTGTCAGACGGAATGAGCATCAGACGATTGCAAATAATTTCAGTACCTTTTTTTGCTAGCTGAGGTAGAGATTAATACCATTTCTACCAACTCTCTTAGCAGAAGAAGGTCAGTTAAGTGTAGATCAGTCTGAATTCGGTTCTGTCATTTGCCAATCTCAAATTCCATCTCGATTATTTGATCCTCTGTGACTGAGTGGCTGTCGATATCTCCAACATCTACATCAAAAAGACGAATGAGATTATTTCCTGCCAAATCCTCCAACCTAGTTTCGATCGAAATTTGATAGCGACCCGGAGCCCAGTCATTTACCGGATAAAATGTGATAGAGCTTTCTCCTTTTCCTATTCGAAAATCTCCAGGAATGAACCTTTGGCCCTGCCAAACGGAGATGCAGTCTGAGATTAGTGAAAAATCCATAACCTCATTGAAATGAATGTGCAGAGGATCTTTTGTCCCAGCTACTGGAATAGAAAACTGCCAACCCGAAGGATCCGGTTTTTGTCGATCGGCATCTCCGGCGACAAATGTCCTCCGATACTCTGTTTCTAAGGGTCTGCCCTGCCGGTCTTTCCATTCAGCCGAAATGGTCAGATGGTACGTTTGACCTTTGTTCAATGGTTGTCCCAGCCACAAGTTCGGCCCCAACCCTCTTTTTATCCGGCCCGGATCAAGCCACAGCGTCAGATGATCATGTGTGACGTTCCATAGTTCCGGTTGCAATGGCAAAAAGGTTTTGGACAGGGTATCGCCGTCTGCATTTGTTACTGTAATGAATCCTTCAGAATATTGTTCACCCATTGGAGCAGAGAATAGCAAATGCACCTTTAGCAAGTTCTCCGGAACGGTATCTGCAGATGGATAAGTTGCCACTACCCTGGTTTTCTCTCTGGTCTGTCCTTCAATCACCAGGGTGTCGACAATGACTCCCTCACGGACAATCCCATATTGCAATGCCTCCGTAAACGAAACAACTGGGGTGAAGCACCACTGGTCGTTTTTCTGTTCCCAATTTCCGAAGATGGACGTCTGCTTGCCCAAAAGAATTACCTCAAGTGGAGAATGGGTTTCAAAAGCATCAAAACAAACTGTTATGGCCTTTCCACCCTTCCACAACACCTCCATCTGGCTCAGCCCGGTTTGACTGAGACTGGTAGTGACTATTATCAATCCAAGAACCCGTATCCTGGTCAAAACTACAACCAGCGGTCAGCGCTCCCGGTATGGAGATCCAGATCCCCGTTCGACCGGCGTTGAAGCATTACAAATCTTTTATCATCCAGTTTCGCCAGCTGTAGAACATTCACCAAAGGAAGATTGATAAAGTCAATTCCCGCGGTGCCGCTGTTCTCGGTAACTGGTTCGGTAAGTGACCCATCGAATGACTCCAACGCTTGATAACTGATCTTCATCAATGCCCGGCTCGTATTGGCCATTAGCAAATACGACTCACCGCCTTTCTCCATGCTGATGATGTCGAGTGGCGTATTGCGATTCCCTAATTCCGCTACTGTCCTTCCCTTCACATGGGCACCTGATTTCATCATACTCAGCGGAAATAGCACCAATGGAGTACAGGTGTAGCTGGCCACCACCTGAGGCTCACTGTTGATAATGGCGGTGGTGAACGTTTTGATCGGAGAATGGGTTTCAAACTGACCATGAGCTGCATGCCAGATCTCCAAACTGGCCAGCTCTTGATCGTTTTCTTTAAAGGGGTATGACATCATGGTGACAGACGAACTGAATTCTTTGTTAGACAGACCGCTCACCAGGACCCGGCCATCAAAGTATTCCAGATCCGAAATCGCCCACTGCCTTAGTGACCGGCCCCGGCGATCAGTGGCCGATTCCTCCACCGGACTGCCGAGAGCTGCCTTCGAATAGTTGACACTACTCAGGTTTACTACATCCAATCTGCCCTTTTGGATCGTCAACAGTACCGGAGTACCATCAACATGGTGGACAGCCAGATAGACCCGCTTCGACAAAGGATGGATGGCCATATCCTGAATGGTAATGTTTTCCACCTCCGTACCCAGGGCATCGGCAATCAACTCGTCGACCTTATTCACTTCAATATCTTCCACTTCTTTCCCGGCGCTCACATCCTCGGTTTGAATGGCAAAAATTGTCGCACTCTTCGAATCGCCAATAAAAAGCACGCCATCGGGTGAGAAGGCAAGGGCATGCATAGATTTTATGCCCGGATCACCGTACTCGAAACTGGCTGCACGATCAACGTGTGAAAACGCACTGGCAATTAGGGGAGAGAGAAAGCATACTAACAGGAATGAGACTTGTTTCATGATTGAGAACATTTAATCGGTAATTACACTTCAAAAAAAGATATCCAGAAGGTAGAAAAATGAAGTCATAAAAGCTAATGAATGTAAAGCCATACTAAGGCTCATTTTGATCTCCGGACTTGTCCTAACCTTCATAAACTTCGACGCGCAGGGCCGGAGCCCAAAGGGCGAAGGCGGAGGAGGTCCCATTTGCCAAAGCTTCGGTGACTCATAGAGGGATTGTCATTGGCGAACCCAGAAGGGGAGCTGCATAAAAAGACCTGTCGTGCATCCTTTATTGTTTGCTTTAGCGTGATTTCGAGCAAAGCTCGATCACCTATCGCTCAGAATTACAGGCCACGCTAGGATACGACTGGTTCAAGCCTTTTTATGAGGTATCCTAATTGAAAAATGTCAGATCCCTTATTGATCCTGATCATTGCAATTGCAGAGGAGTAACAATATTCTACTTGATGAATTCAAATCCCAATGAAAAGTTGGTGTTATCCAGCAAGATACTCTAGGTTATTGTTGATCCTGCTTCCGTGGATTACGTCATGTTTTACCGTGCCCATATTGGCACAAACTTGCCTCACGGATGGGATAATCTTTCATACCCAAATTGAGATCGATAATTTTCCCATCAACTATCCTGGCTGTAGCCAAATCTTAGGAAATGTAACCATTGATGAGACTAGCCCCGGCAATATTGGCAATTTGAATGGACTTTCGGGAATTACGACTATTGATGGGACGCTTACCATTCTAAACAATTCGAATTTAACCAGTTTGACTGGTCTAGATAACCTCACTAGTATTGGCAAAGTCCTAAAGATTGAGAACAATGATGCCTTAATCAGCCTGAATTCGCTGGGCAACCTCACTAGCGTCGGAATAAATCTGGAGATAACACTCAACGATGGCTTGGGTAACCTGAGCGGGCTTAATAATATCACTTCTGTGGGCGGGAACATGCGCATCTACGATAATGATGCTTTGGCTAGTTTGAGCGCTCTAGTTGCATTGGAATCCATTGGTGGATATTTGCAGATTCTGCATGACTCGGCCTTAGTGAGAATTGGGATGATTGCGCTTGAGAACATTGGAGGAGAGCTCTATCTTCAACATAATCCTTTGTTGGCAGAACTCGATCTTGATGGACTTACTTATGTCGGTGAAAATGTTACGGTCGGCAGTTTACCATTGCCGGACCTGGAGGGATTGAATGCCCTCGACACCATTGGTGGATTCCTTCGCATCACAAACAATGGGAATATGACAGATTTAAATGGACTGAATAATCTTCTTTATATCGGAGATTATCTAGACATCACCAATAATGCAGCGTTAAACAATATCAGTGGATTAAACGGCCTCACTAGTATCCCCGGATATTTAACGATTTACTTTAATCCTTCCTTAGACAGTTTAGATGGCCTTGAAAATGTCATTTCAATAGGTGGGTCGATGCAGATTCAATATAATTCCATAACCGACATGCATGATTTTAATAACCTCACTTCGATCGATGGATACCTGGAGTTAGCGAATAATGATGCTTTATCTGACATACAAGACTTAGGCAATGTCACATCGATTAATGGTGGCCTTTATATTTGGAACAACGATGCCTTGAACAGCTTGAGTGGTCTGGATAATATCAATCACACTTCAATCACTGACCTCTTAATTCAAAATTCTACTGTTCTTTCCATCTGCGAAGTCTCTAGCATCTGTGACTACTTGGAAAATGGAGGAACTGCCAATATATCAGGCAACGCACCCGGTTGCAACAGCACCGAAGAAGTGCAAACTGCTTGCAGCACTTCCAGTGGTTATACTGTAAACAATACCGGTGACAGTGGACCCGGATCGCTACGTGATGCCATAGAGAATATAACTCCCGGAGATACTATATTTTTTGCCGCTGGCATGACCGATGATACCATTTCGTTGGACTCGGCTCTAATCATAGATCTGGATTTGACTATCCTAACTGGACCCGGTCAAAATATCTCTATTGATGGCTCCGGTATCAACAATACCGTCAGTATTTCAGGAGGAGCCTCGGTCGAAATCATTGGGATAACGATATTTGGTGGGAACGGTCCGAACGGAGTGGTCTGGAATCAGGGATCTTTGATTCTTGACAATGTTCAGATAGCTGGCGATGGGTCTACCGGAGTCATATTCCTCAATGATGGAGAACTTGAAATGAAAAACGGATCGACTATCTCGAAAACTCCAGCTATCTAATACTACTTTAATGATTCGCACAGACATAGATCCATCACAATCGAATACAACCTGGGATAAAATAATCACTCAAAGAGAATCTGAGATATTGAATTTGATTTCCTTAGGCTTTACGACCAGTGATATAGCCAGCTCCCTCTCAATAAGTAAAGAAACCGTCAAGACGCATAGGAAGCATTTGCTCAGAAAAATGAATGCAAAGAATGTAGCCGTGCTTGTAAGACGAGCTGTAGAGAATGGATTGATCTTGGCTTATTCAGGGAACTCAAATCACCTCCAGATTGGTATCATGTAATACGAAATCAAGCACCCTGAAATAAAATCTTACTTAAACAAAAAAGGCCACACTCTGTGGCCTTTTGGAATTATTGGCGGAGGAGGAGGGATTCGAACCCCCGGTACGCGTAAACGTACGCCGGTTTTCAAGACCGGTGCATTCAACCAGCTCTGCCACTCCTCCGGATTGGGTGTGAGTTTGGGTGTGGGTGTGAAGGTTTGAGTATGTGTGGCCAAAATTTTGAGCGGCACAAATATAGAAAAAGCAGTCAGAAATTGCCCCTCTGGATTCTTACTTCAAAACCTGGTGGATTGCTAAAGATAAAGGTCTCGATCGCCAGACACTAGCAACCGAATCAACTAAATCCCCTTAGCCACTTGCCGGGCCAGCCAGATCTTGAAAGCGCTGAGTACCTCAGTCCATTTCGCCACTTCCCTGATCTTGTGATCATGACGGATGCGGTAACGGATACTGTCTTCAAACTGTCCGTCGATCAACTGAGTG
>JAHELJ010000199.1 GCA_024644235.1 Lewinellaceae bacterium | reverse complement strand
ACATCACTGAGATCACATACGCACAATCTTCCTTCTGAGTTGATCAGCAACAAGATTTTCAACCTCACTTCATTTCCGACCAAACCCAGTATTCTGGCTGTGCTCGCGGTTTCCTCAACTGACTTTTTTAGCACCTCACGGCACCGTACGATCTGTCTCTCATCCCTGTCGGCTCTGACACAAGTATTAGCAAGAATTGATTTCATAGCACAAGAATAAGGCAATTTCATTATTTAAGCAAGTACTTAAATAAGTAAATTCATTCCTTAATTACCAACTTATTTTAGTGTCAATTGCCGGACCTATGTTTCGAGTGAACATTTCGTTTTCCTAGCTGGTTCTCTGGTGTCATGTTTTAACCTGGACACAGCATCAGAACAGCCGTGTCATCACTTGATTGCGCAGAATTCAAAGCTAATTATCGCACCTATCGATACCGGAAATCATCCAAAATTACCGGCACAATCAAGACCATCAGCTTCAATGATATCAGTCATTGACCTCCAGCATTCATTGGTATACCTCATAATCTATGAAACGAATTGAATTTATTTATTTGCTCTGTATCATCGTGGGTCTGCCATTAAGTGCTTACCCTCAGAATTTGGTAGTAAGCAATCTCCTTGATGCGGGACCGGGCTCTTTACGTGACGCAATCCACCTCGCAAACCAACGACCCGGGCCAGATACCATTACCTTCCTTATCATGGATGCAGATGACCGAGAACCGTCTGTAATTGAATTAGATTCTGCCCTGCCCAAAATTACCGATGCTGAACTGGTGGTTCTTGGGAATTCGTCCACCACTTTTGAAAATGGAACTAGCGTGCATCATCCCGGAGTAATCATAACCGGCTTCCGAATCTTGGCAGATTCCGCAATAGGCCTTCACATCCGTGCGGAATCAGTGCACATAGCAAACCTGGCTCTGGATGCTTTCAATGGTGGTGGGATTGTCATGGAAGGAGCAAATGGTAGCAGTGTAGCTGGCTGCTATATTGGAGACACAGGAGAGTTTGGACCGGGTAGACAATCTCAGCATGAAGCAAATGGGATTACTATATCATCTTCTTCGCATATCGCTATTGGTCCATCTCCATTATCCGATGTTGGCAACTATATCTCCGGCTATTCTGGCCATGGCATCCGTATTGAAGACTCTTCCGCATTCAACATCATCATCTTCAATCAAATTGGTGCCAGCAATTTCAACCCTGGTTTATTCTCACCGGGAAATGGATTGTTTGGCATCTCAATCGCTGAAGGAAGTCATCACAACGAAGTGATCGATAATCTGATAGGCTTAAATCAGTCCGGTGGGATCAGTCTTTCAGATGCATCGGACAATATTTGTATCAACAATCAGATTGGTACAGACATCGACTTCCGGGATTCACTGGCCAACAAAGGATCTGGTGTTCATATTGATGGTATGTCCCAACGGAACCAAATAGTCGAGAATCAAATTGGATTGAATCATGATTATGGTATCCGGAATACCGGAATGGCCAGCCAGGGTAATTTGTTCAGACGCAATTTCATATCCGGCAATCGCACGGGAGGAATATTAAATGAGAATGGAGCCAACCAAGCCATTATACCTCCCACCCTTGATACCATCGCAGGAAACACCTTATCCGGATACGCAGGCATCAAGCAGATCATCGAGCTGTTCTTGGATGAGACCAATCAGGGTCGCTTCTATATAGATTCAACGGTTTCGGATATGGATGGCTGGTTCAGCTTCGATGTTACAGGTTTCGGCGGTGATCTAAACTTCACTGCGACCGCCACAGATACTATGAACAACACTACAGCTTTCAGTGAACCCTTTCAGATTAGCGCTACTCAACGGGATCTTATTGTAACCCATAGCTTTGACTCAGGAGATGGCTCGTTGAGGGCAGCTATTGATTCCGCAAACAGCTGGCCTGGTCCAGACACCATTCGTTTCCAAATTCCCAGAACGGATCCTGGTTTCGATTCGTTAGCAGGTATTTGGGTGATCAAGCCAGATACTCCTTATTCTTTCCTGTCCGATGAAGGTCTGGTCATCGATGGTCCGTCCCAGGCTCTTTTTGATGGAACGGACGCAAATCCCCTTGGTCCTGAAATTGTGATCAATGGAGAAGATGAAGGCTCGTTTGGTTCCTGCTTCGTAATCGCTACTGCTGGTATTCAGATACTTGACCTGGTTGTACAAAACTTCAATGGTAATGGGATCGATATCCTATCAGCGGGTTCTGCCATAATCAGCGGCTGTTACATCGGAACCGACCATACCGGCATGGAAGCAGCGGGCAACAATGATGGTGTGGTCATAGGCTTTAAAGCTCATGATAATGTGATTGGACCATCTGAACATCTTCCAATGGGCAACATTATTTCAGGCAATAATCGTATTGGAGTTTTCATTGTCGATTCTGCAACTAATAATTTCATCATCGGCAACCGAATAGGTGTAAACCGAGATGTTTCAGATGCGCTGGGAAATGTATCCAGGGGCATAAACCTGGAGGGCAATTCAAATGAAATATTCGATAACTATATTGGAGGCAGCAGAGAAGGGATCGGAATCTTCGGGGGCATAGCGAATGTGATTGGCAACAACTTCATAGGTACAGATGAAACCGGCTCCACTAGTCTTGGAAATGAGACAGGTATTTATTTGTGGCTTGGTGCAAAGCAAAACCGGCTCCTTCAAAACATCATTGGACAAAATGAAGTCTACGGGATCTATTGTCAAGGAGATTCAACGATACAAAACGTGTTTTCGCGAAATAATTTCTACGCTAATACGGTAGGGGATATTGAGAATATCGAGGGAGGTAACCTGGAACTTACACCTCCAACTATCCACTCAGTATCTGCATTACTTGTTACCGGACAAGGTGGACGCAGCGAAATCATTGAAATTTACCGAGACGATGGAAATCAGACCATTGTGTTTTTAGATTCTACAACCACTGATGAAGCTGGCATTTTCAACTTAACCCTCCAAGAGCCATTGGATCAATCCAATGCC
>JAHELJ010000198.1 GCA_024644235.1 Lewinellaceae bacterium | reverse complement strand
ATATAAAAAGATGTACGTCGATGCTGCGTCGGCAAATTTTGTACTTCATCCGGAATACTTTGATGTGATCCTTACCACCAATATGATCGGCGACATTCTTAGCGATCTAGGTGGTGCCATCATGGGCAGTTTGGGGCTGGGTGGCAGTGGTAACATCAATCCAGAGCGAACATTCCCGAGTATGTTTGAGCCCATCCATGGCTCCGCCCCTGATATTGCAGGCAAAGGCATAGCCAACCCCATAGGTCAATTTTGGTCGGCTTCCTTGATGCTTGATCATCTGGGAGAGCAGGATGCAGCGGGAGATATTATGAATGCGATCGAGTACCTGACAACTAAACACATCATTACACCGGACTTGGGAGGCAGCCATTCCACTAAGCAGATCACTGATGCTGCCTTGCAGCAATTGGGTAAGATTGTCCAACCAGAACCAAATACATGATCAATCTGAATGAGATTCAGGTAATCGATTTGACAATGCCATTCAACAAGGAAGTGAAAGGCTTCGATTTCAGGATCACTAAGAAGCTGAAGGAACATGGCTGGAATGCCCGTCACCTCTCTTTTTACTCGCACTGCGGGACTCATATGGATGCACCGTTCCACTTCGGGGTGAGTAAAGATGGTATCGATTCATACCCTGTGGATCGCTTTGTCGGCAGAGCTTGGATCATTGATATCGCTGTTGATACCACTCAACAGTTGATCCCTGCAAATGTGGTTCGTCCGGTCGAGGGAGAATTTCGATCAGGTGATAGTCTCCTGATACGAACTGGGTGGTGTAAAAAATTTGGCAGTAAAAGTTACCGTGACGAGTTACCACGGATCGGGGAAGACCTGGCAAGATGGTGTGTTCAGCACGATGTGAATATGTTGGGAGTTGAGGCGCCTTCTGTGGCTGATGTAAACAATCTTGACGAGGTGACTTTAATCCATGAGATCCTCCTGGGTGGGGATATAATCATCATTGAAGGTCTCTGCAACCTTCATTTGCTTCACTCAAATCCGGTGACTCTGATTGCACTTCCTTTGAAAATTAGCGGCAGCGACGGATCACCTGCCCGGGTAATTGCCCTTGCAAGAAAGAATGTTTAGATGCTAACGTGGATCAAGGGGAGACATTGGGTTGCCGTGGGTATGTTTCTGCTGGCACTTCTCCTGTATATAGATCGTATCTGCATCTCTGTGGCCAAAGATCCCATTGCTAGTGATCTTGAGCTTAGTGACAAGGCGATGGGCTGGGTGTTGTCGGCTTTTGCACTGGGTTATGCCTTATTGCAGGTGCCTTCCGGTTTGTTAGCTGATCGGATTGGTCCCCGGCGGGTGCTCTCGGGCATCGTCGCTTTTTGGTCCGCTCTTACTGCTCTCACAGGGGCAGCATGGAATTTTGCTTCATTGCTATTCATCCGGTTTTTCTTTGGTGCCGGGGAAGCGGGTGCATTTCCAGGCATGTCGAGAGCCATCTATTCATGGATCCCCATCAAAGAAAGAGGTCTCATACTGGGTTTGAATTTTTCAGGTTCCCGGCTGGGAGCTGCTTTCGCCTTGCCGATGGTCGCCTGGCTGATCGATGTTTTCGGTTGGCGATTGAGCTTTGTGATTCTCGGTCTTGTGGGTATTGTCTGGGCAGGTGTATGGTGGATAGCCTTCCGGGACACACCCGAAGAACAACCTGGCCTCACTAGTGTAGAGCGTGAGTACATCATAGTGCACCGTCAGCAGAGTGATCAGAATGAAAGAACAACGCTTTCCTCGTCACAACTATTAAGATCGCGCAATATGTGGCTGGCTATTGGGCAGTATTTCTGCAGCAATTTCACGTTTTTCTTTGCGCTCACCTGGTTGTTTCCCTACCTGAAGACAACCTATCAATTGGAGGCGATGGAGGCTGGGTGGTACGCTGTTGCACCCTTTATTGCAGGTGCACTGGGAAACTGGATAGCAGGTGGATGGGTAGACTCAATTTTTCGTAGGGGCAAATGGAACCTTAGTCGAAGAGGACCAGCGATGGCAGGATTTGCCTTGGCAGCCATAGGATTGATAGGCAGCCTATATATGGCATCAGCACTCGGAGCAGTACTTTTTTTGAGTATCGCCATCTTTGGTGCAGACATGACCCTACCCCCATCCTGGGCATTATGTGTTGACATCGGTAAGACTAATTCCGGAGCGGTTTCCGGCACGATGAACATGGCCGGCAATCTGGGTTCGTTTTTGACAGCCTTGGCCTTCCCTTATCTTACTGCCTGGACAGGTTCAAACGACAGCTTCTTTTATATTGCTGCAATATTGAATTTGATCGCCCTATTGCTTTGGTGGAGGGTGAAAGCGGATCGGGGCTTGTTATATTGAGTTTTTGACATGGATAGGATTTGTCATTCTTACATTTGGGTCTTTGTGCTTGGTGCGATTTCTTGCCAACATGGAACGGATACCTCTCTCATCTTTGAGGAGCAAGGCGGGAGGGTAGCAGTTGAGGCCGAACATTATACTGCGCAACATCTGGACGAAATTCGCCGATGGATCATGATCGACCAGCAATATCATCAGAATATTCTACCGGATCCGGACTCGAATCATGCCAGTGCTGCTAGTGGCGGGGCCTATCTCGAAGCATTGCCTGATACCCGAGCAAATCATGATGACGAATTGATACCTGGTGAGAATTTTTCCAGCGAACCCGGCAAGGTCGCCGTACTGAATTATGAGATTTACTTCAATAGTCCTGGTCGCTATTACGTTTGGGTTCGAGCCTATTCCACCGGGACAGAGGACAACGGCATTCATGTCGGATTGAATGGAGTATGGGTGGAGAGCGGTCAGCGCATGCAATGGTGTGAAGGCAAGAATGAATGGACCTGGGCGAGTAAACAACGTACCGAAACCGTACACTGTGGAGTCAAGCAACAGATCTACCTGGATATTCCCGAAGCGGGTATGCACACAATTAGCTTCTCTATGCGGGAGGATGGTTTCGAGTTTGACAAGTTTGTTTTGGACACAGTTTACCGACCACCCGTGGGTGGCGATATGGATGGTTTGA
>JAHELJ010000077.1 GCA_024644235.1 Lewinellaceae bacterium | reverse complement strand
ACTTTAAAATAAGCAAGGGTGTCGTTCATCCAACCCATCATCCATTTCATGCCAAAACCCAATCCACCATGGTCTACCGGGTGAGTGACCATCGGGAATGCAGTAGATTCTTCCGCTATAGTTTGCGTATCGGGAAAGAATTTATACACTGCTGAGTTGAAATCCCTGAGAAACTCAATGGCATCCAGGTTCTGGTTTCCTCCAAATCGGTTGGGTACCCACTCTCCTTCTTCACGCGAGTAATCCAGGTAGATCATCGAAGCTACCGCATCGACTCTCAAACCATCGATGTGATAATATTCTAACCAAAAGAGAGCACTTGAGATCAGAAATGATCGGACTTCACCCCTTTCATAGTTGAAAATATGTGACTTCCAATCCGGGTGATACCCTTTTCTTGGATCCGGATGCTCATAAACACATGTGCCGTCAAACGTGGCCAGACCATGACCATCGGATGGAAAGTGGGAGGGCACCCAATCCAAAATGACACCTATTCCGGCAAGATGGAAGGCATCCACAAGTCGCATGAAGCCCTGTGTATCACCTTGCCGGCTACTGGGTGCAAAAAACCCGGTCACCTGATAACCCCAGGATCCTGCAAACGGATGTTCCATCACGGGCATGAATTCCACATGAGTAAATCCCATGTCTTTCACATAGGGGATCAGGTGTTCGATCAAGTCGTCATAGGAGTATAATCTCCCATCGGGATGCATTCGCCAACTTGCAAGGTGTACCTCGTAGATCGTGTAGGGAGACTGCAGGGAATTGATTTTTCCCCGTTTCTTCATCCACTTTTTGTCTTTCCATTTGTACTCCAGGTCCCAAATTACGGATGCGGTCTTGGATGGCACTTCCTGCAAAAAGCCAAAGGGATCGGTCTTATAAAAGACCTGGTTGAGATGACCCGAACTAACTCGGTATTTGTAAAGATCACCTTTCTTCAAGCCTGGAATGAAACCTTCCCAAATTCCAGAACTATCCCAACGCGGATTGAGTGCATGTGAACCTTCCTGCCATTGATTGAAATCTCCTACGACTTCCACACTTTTCGCCCCGGGGGCATATACCGCAAAGTAGCAGCCATCTTCACCGTCCACACTCAGAAGATGGGCTCCTAGTTTCTCATGTAGTTTGAAATGCTTGCCTAGCTGAAATAGCTCGACATCAAATTCAGTAAGCAAGGAATGAGGTACAACCATTTACCATTGATTTTATCCGAATAAGCAAGGTAATGAAACTCTGCTTAAGTGCCGGGGTGTATAGAAACAGTATCCTGGTGCAGGCAATGGCTAATGATCAGGCATGATTTGAAAGTAACGAGCCAAATAAACCCTATTTTTACGCCGCCAAAATAAAGTCAGAAATGAAACGAATCGGAATTCTACATGGAAAGGAAAACACGTTTCCTCAAGCATTTGTTGATCATATCAACAATCAAAGAATTAAGGGGATTCATGCCGAATTGGCCCATGTCGATGAGGTGATGCAGGCTAAATCAACCGGCTACGCAGTACTACTGGACCGGATTTCGCAGGATGTCCCATTCTACCGGGCATATTTGAAAAATGCTGCCGCTTGCGGCACTGCTGTGATGAATAATCCATTCTGGTGGAGTGCGGATGAAAAATTCTTCAATAATGTGCTAGCCGAGCAAATCGGAGTACCCGTACCCAAAACGGTATTGCTGCCTTCAAAAGACATGCCCGATGACACTGATGCTAATTCCTTTCGCAATCTGAAATATCCCATGGAATGGGAGAAAATCGTGGCTTATCTGGGTGGCTTCCCATTATATATGAAACCCCATTCCGGCGGAGGTTGGAAGAGCGTATATAAAGTGAATAATTTTGACGAGCTCTTCAAAGCGTACGCTGAGACAGGACGCTTGGTCATGATGCTCCAGCAAGAAGTTGAATTTGAACACTATTTTCGATGCTATTGCTTAGGAAGGCAATATGTTCACATCATGCCATATGAACCCCGCAATCCTCATCACCTTCGCTACCTCAAGGAGTTTCCAAAATATGCCAAGGGGTTGCTGGATCAAATTGAAGAACTGGTCCTCAAGCTGAACCACTCTCTAGGTTATGATTTCAATACCGTAGAGTTTGCTGTGAGTGATGGTGTACCTTATGCCATCGATTTCTGCAACCCCGCTCCTGATGCTGATGTGCATTCCGTAGGAGAAGACAATTTCCGGTGGGTGGTGGAGCATGCTGCCAAAGTTGCTATAGACCGTGCCGAGAAACACGAAGATGGACAGATGAATCTGACCTGGGGCAACTTCATCCACAGATCACTCGCAGAAAGCATCAAGTAGGAGATAGTTACCCGATTCTCTTATCCAGACTTTAGATCATTCTGTCGGAGGTTTCTATCCAATCTTCGAAACCCCTGGAAACTTCTGACTCAATAAAAGTTTCCTTAGTATATTTGCCCGCCAATTATGGAAGCAGCTTATTACCGTAAAATCGCCGATATGTTCATGCGCTTTGGAATCAAAAGTGTAAGCATGGATGATATCAGCCGATCGCTCGGAATTTCGAAGAAGACCTTGTATCTCCTTACTGCTAGTAAACAGGATTTAGTCGGTAAAATACTAGACAACTATCTATCGGAGGAGAAAGAACAGATTTCGGCTATAAAGGATAAAGCAAGTGATTCAATCCATGAACTTTTACTAATAGCCAATCATGTAACCGAAATGCTGAAAAAGCTTTCAGCCAACACCCTTTATGATCTTCGAAAATACTACGGTGAACATTGGTCAAAGATGGAGTTCGAGCGCCATACTATGATCTATGAAGATATCAAGCGCAATCTGGATCGTGGAATCGAACAGGGTTTATACCGCGAAGACGTAGACACCGATCTGTTATCGACACTATATGTACGGATGGCCACTTTCATTATGGACGAAAAGATCGTACTGAAAGGAAGCGACAAAAAAGTACAGCTATACCGCGAATTTATCCGCTATCATATCCGGGGTATAGCCACATCCAAAGGAATTCGGCTAATGAATAAATATGATCATCTCTTAAAAAACTAGTCATGCTTTTTCGTACATCCCTTCTTGCCGGCATTATGTTCTGGGCTATCCCCTTGCTGTCGCAAAATGACTATAGCCTGGAGATGGCAATTCATTATGCTCGCGAAAACCATAATTCAGTCAAAGACGCCTTGTTGGAGATCGAAGACGCAAAGGGTAACATCAAGGAATTTTTATCCATCGGAATGCCGAAGGTGACCGGCAATGTACAATTGCAACACTTCATCGATATCCCCACATCGATAATACCTCAGGGTAGTTTTTTTGAAGGTGATGCGGATCTCAATATCCCTCCTAATCCGGCTGAAGATCTCGAAGTTCAGTTTGGTTTCAAGAATAACATCACCGCCAGTCTCGATGCTGAATTCCTCCTGTTTGATGGATCTTTTTTTGTGGGCTTGAGAGCGGCTCGGCTATTCAAAGATGTGGTCGAAGATCGCTTTGACGTAGCCCGCGAGGGAGTAGCAAAAGATGTGGCCAAAGCTTACCTGGCCGTTTTGGTAGCACAGAGAAATCAAGAAATCCTTCAGCGAAATATTTCCAATTTAGAGCAAGTACTAAATGAAACGGAGCTGACCTACCAGAACGGCTTCGTCGAAAAATTGGATGTTGATCGCATCCGGCTCTCATTAGCTAACCTATTGGTTGAGTCTGAAAAAATAGAAAGCCTGATCGATATCAGCAAAAATGTGCTGAAGTTCGCAATGGGTTATCCAATAGATGACGAAATCGAGCTCACAGAGACTTTTGATGATCATCTCCTTACTGAGTATGAGCAAGAAACCTACGTTACTGCTGAGCCGGATTTTAGGGGAAGAGCTCAATTTGTAGCTGTGGAGAATGCCCAAGAACTAAATGAGATCAACATAAAAAGGCTGAAGGTTGGCTATGTTCCTACCATACGAGGATTCGGTAGTTATTCTCAAGTACTTCAGGGGAATCAATTTCTAAAAGGTATCTGGTTTCCTACCTCATTGGTAGGCTTGACTTTGAGTGTCCCAATCTATGACGGATCAGAGAAGTCAGCCCAAATTCAGAGAGCGAAGATCTCCAGAGATCAGCATGCACTGACCATTCAAAATGTCGAGCGAGCTATTGAACTAGAAGTATATAATGCCAGACTAGCCTTCCAAAATGCCTTAAAATCTGTAAGATCCACTGAGGACAACTTAGCCTTGGCAGAACGCATTTACGAAACCACCCAAATAAAGTATAGGGAAGGAGTGGGCTCCAGTCTGGAGGTTAGCCAGGCCGAAAGTGACCTGTATCATTCACAATCAAATTATATCAATGCCTTGTACGATCTGCTGGTAGCAAAAGTAGATGTAGAATCAGCATTGGGTACCCTTTAACAGACAAGAATGAACACCTGTAAAATCATGAACAACTATTGGATGCTTATCATCTTACCTCTTTTGATCTCCTGCCAGCCTCAAAGTAATGATGGACTTCCGGAAGATCTGGGATCCTTGAAGAATCTGCTACGGCAGAAAAAGAGCGAGGAAAAAGCCTTGGGCTATGAGATCAAAACGATCGAGTCCATGATAGCTCAGTTAGATACCAATCTGCAGGAAAAAAAGAGTCTGGTTACTACTCTTCCATTGGAATCAACGGATTTTCAACGCTACATCACCATCCAGGGTTCTCTCGCTTCACGTGATATAGTAAATGCAAGTAGTGAGGTTGGAGGTCGAATATTGCAAGTACTGGTGCAAGAGGGCAGCTCTGTAAATCGCGGGCAATTAATAGCGAGGGTGGACCTGGAAAGCATCGATAAGCAGGTTGCAGAAGTTGAAAAATCACTTGAATTGGCAAATGATATTTACGAACGTCAATCCAGGCTATGGGAACAAGAGATTGGATCAGAAGTGCAATACTTGCAGGCTAAAAACAACAAGGAACGGCTTGAGAAATCGTTGGAGACCCTGCAATATCAACGTTCACGATCCACTGTGTACTCGCCAATAACCGGTACTGTCGATAAGGTTATGCTGAAAGCGGGTGAGTTGGCAGCTCCGGGTGCACCAATAGCACAGATCCTGGACACCCGTAATCTAAAAGTGGTGGCTGATGCTCCGGAAGACCTACTGACAAAGATCAAGGCCGGAGATTTGGTGGAAGTATATTTCCCATCAATTGACCAGAGGGAAGAAGTACGGATTAGCTTGATAGGTAGTAGCATTGATCCATCAAACCGGACTTTTCAGATCGAGATGCAAATACGAAATGGCTCGGGAGTATTAAAACCAAATCTACTGGCCGAAATCAAAGTGAACGACTTTACTGAGGAAGATGTCCTGGTTTTGCCCCTCTCACTGGTTCAACAGGAAGTTGGGGGTAGAGATTATGTGTTGGTGGCGGCCAACGACGATAATGGTCTTTATGCCAAAAAAGTCTATGTCGAAACTGGCGAAAGTTATGATGGAGATGTAGTGATCAAGTCCGGATTGACAACTGAAGATTTGGTGATTGATCAGGGAGCGAGAGGGTTATCTGCAAATGAACGTATTGAAATCACCCAGGATAAAATCACCTCAGCTCAATGAAGCCCACAAAGAAGAAAAAAGGACTTCGCCAGTTTGGACTGACATCCTTGGCTGTGGACAACGGCACCTCAGTGCTCATCCTGACGTTGATGATCTTCATTTTTGGTCTGCAGTCGTACAACCGAATGCCAAAGGAGCAGTTTCCGGAGGCAGTATTTCCCACGATCTTTGTCAACACTCCCTATTTTGGAAATTCAGCTCCGGAGATCGAGAACCTGATTACTCGTCCACTGGAGAAAGAAATTCAGTCCATTACCGGTTTGAAAACACTGCAATCTACCTCCATGCAGGATTATTCGGTAATCACTGCAGAGTTTGATACCGAGATGGAGATCGATGAGGTATTGCGAAAAGTGAAGGATGCTGTCGACCTGGCAAAAGGAGAACTTCCCACCGATCTGGACCAGGATCCCCTGGTATTGGAGGTAAACCTTTCGGAGATACCCATCATGACCGTAAATATGAGGGGTGATTATAGCAATGATGAGCTGCGTAAGTTCGCCGAATATATGGAGGACCTCATCGAGGAAGTCGATGAAGTTTCGAATGTGGATATCAAGGGAGCACTGGAAAGAGAAGTGAAGATCGACGTTGACTTGCACAAGATGCAATCTTTGCAAGTCACCTTTCAGGATATCGAGAATGCTATCTCCTCAGAGAATCTTAATATGTCAGGGGGTGAGCTAATCAAAAATGATTTCCGGCGGGCAATACGGGTAATGGGTCAATTTGAGGATGTGGAGGAAATCAAGAATGTGATTGTCAAAAGTGAAAATCAACGGCCCATTTACCTGCGTGATATCGCAACCGTTATCTACGGCTACCAGGACCGCACCAGCTATGCCCGGTCAAATTCCCTGCCGGTGGTATCTCTTGATGTAATCAAACGAAAAGGTGAAAATCTTTTAGATGCGTCTGACCACATCAAGGAAGTGGTTGACAAGGGGATAAAGCAACTCCCTGAAGATCTCAGCATTAGCGTGTTCAATGATCAATCTGTCTATACCCGCAACGAAGTTTCTAACCTAGAAAACAGCATCATTTCGGGAGTGATCCTGGTAGTACTGGTTCTGCTCTTCTTTCTGGGACTTCGTAATGCCATGTTTGTCGGTATTGCCATTCCCTTGTCGATGCTGACGGGCATCATGTGGTTGTATCTGTCGGGAGTAACCATGAATATAGTAGTACTCTTTGCTCTCATTCTCGCTCTAGGTCTTTTGGTGGACAATGCCATTGTGGTGGTAGAGAATGTTTACCGCTATATGCAAAATGGTTGGTCGGGTAAAGACGCGGCAAAATATGCTACAGGAGAAGTTGCACTTCCAATCATTGCATCCACAGCGACCACCTTGGCAGCTTTCGTTCCCTTAGCATTTTGGCCGGGACTGGTGGGAGAATTCATGCAATATTTACCAATCACCCTTATCATAGTCCTCACCTCATCACTATTTGTAGCACTGGTCATTAATCCGGTACTGACCAGCCAACTAATGCAGGTCGACTCTCCGGCCAGAGAAGCAGCAAGGAGAAAGAGAAAAAAACGAAACATCATCATTGGCGTAATTGCCATGACCGTATTTGCCATATTATCTCACCTTGCCGGTGTAGAGTGGATGCGCAATTTGTTGGGGATCGCCGTGCTGGTGACCTTGGTTAACTTTTTTGCACTAAGACCGGCAGCATTTAGATTTCAGAACAATCTGTTGCCAATCCTTGAGAAAACTTACGATCGTTTTATCCGGACGGCATTACATAAGCAGGTACCTTACTTGGTTTTCTTCGGCAGCTTCGTGCTTTTGTTTGTCGCGATAGGATTTCTGGCTTTGAACCGGCCCAAGGTGGTCTTCTTCCCAACCTCCGACCCTATGTATATCAACGCATTTGTGGAGATGCCCATGGGTACGGATATTGAGGCCACCAATATACTGGTAAAGGATTTGGAGAAAAAAGTGATGGAAACGTTGGATCCAAATATGCACATCGTCGAAGAGGTGCTGATCCAAATTGGTGAAAACACCTCTGATCCCAACAGTCCGCCTGAGCCAGGAGTAACTCCTAACAAAGCCCGAATGACAGTGTCATTTGTCCCTACCCAGGAACGAGACGGAATCTCCACCACAAAAATCATGGACGATTTGCGGGCCGCATTACACGGATATCCCGGGGTGAGAATCATTGTAGACCAAAATCCAACCGGACCACCTACCGGCAAGCCAATCAATCTCGAGATCAGAGGCGACAACATCAATGCCCTGGCAAATCTTTCGGAGGAGGTCATTACCTACATCAATAACCAAGGCATTCCAGGAATCGAAGAACTAAAGGCAGACGTAGAAATTGGTAAGCCTGAGTTGATCATCAATGTAGACCGGGAAACAGCACGTCGTTATGAGGTCTCGACTTTTAGTTTGGCTAATACGATACGGACTGCTGTGTTCGGAAAAGAAATTTCCAAATTCAAGGAAGGGGAAGAAGAATACCCAATCACCGTGAGACTGGATGAGACCTATCGAAATAATATTACTGATGTACTAAGTCAAAAAGTGACTTTCAGAAATCCTGCCAATGGCCAGATAGTACAAGTACCAATTTCATCAGTTGCAGACATCAAATACTCTTCGACCTACAGTTCTATAAAGAGGAAGGACCGGGAACGGATGATTACCGTTAACTCCAATGTATTGGAGGGCTATAATGCAAATGAGATTGTAGCGGAGCTTGATGAGCTCATGGCTGACTATCCCTTACCACCCGGGTTTTCATATGAGTTTACAGGTGAGCAGCAGCAGCAAGAAGAAGACATGGCATTCCTGAGTACAGCTTTTGTCATTGCTATATTCAGCATCTTCATCATTATTGTCGCTCAGTTCAATTCTATTGTGTCACCTTTCATCATTATTTTATCCGTGCTATTCAGCACCATCGGAGTCTTTTTGGGATATGGATTTAGTGGTCAAGACATCACAATAGTTTTTACCGGGGTCGGTATCATTTCACTAGCAGGTGTGGTAGTGAACAATGCGATCGTACTAATCGATTACATCAACCTATTGATCAAACGCAAGCTGCAGGAACTGAAGCTAACAGATCGCATCGAACTGACAGCCACTCAAATTAAGGAGGCAATTATTGAAGGAGGAGCAACTCGCTTACGACCGGTACTACTAACTGCTATCACCACGGTGCTTGGTTTGATACCATTGGCAATTGGATTCAACTTTAATTTTTTCTCCCTTGTCAAAGAGCTTGATCCCAAAATATTTATCGGAGGTGACAACACCGCGATCTGGGGACCGATGGCATGGACAGTTATTTATGGTCTGGTATTCGCCACTTTCCTTACTTTGATTGTGGTGCCTGCGATGTATTGGCTTTCCTTTAAAATGGTAAGGAGATTCAGAACCTGGCGGAGGCAGGGAACATCGACGGTAACACCTAGCGTCTCCTAGAATGAATAACGATCATCTTAACCGATTACGCGAGGAATACAACGAGGGTTCACTTCGGCGAGCAGATCTTTTAATGGATCCCGTCGAGCAGTTTAAGACTTGGTTTGCAGAGGCGTTGGAAGCTGAGGGTGAGCTCGAAGCAAACGTAATGACTCTGGCCACTGCTGATGTGACCGGCCATCCTTCGGCTCGAATGGTCTTGCTGAAAGGAATACTCGATGGAGGCTTCGTCTTTTTCACCAATTACCAGAGCCGAAAAGGACAGGACCTTTTGGCAAATCCCAGGGCTGCTTTGGTATTTTGGTGGAGACGTTTACAGAGGCAGGTTCGAATCGAGGGAGACATTGAAACTGTATCCGTTGATTACTCCAAAGCCTACTTCGATAGCAGGCCACTTGGCAGTAGATTGAGTGCAATCATATCGCCGCAAAGTGAGGTCATAGAGAACCGATCTTCGTTGGAAAAGAAGCTGGCAGAATTACAAGAAAAGACAAACAAAGGACTGGAGTTGAAGAAGCCCATTCACTGGGGAGGCTATGCCCTTACTCCGGATCGGATCGAATTTTGGCAGGGGCGTGAGAATAGATTGCACGATCGATTCCAGTACACCCGCAAGAAATCCGGTTGGCATATTGACCGGTTGGCTCCGTAAACATGTCTTTGGGATCAGCGAAAAGTTTCTATTTTCAGGCCGATGCAAAAAATCAGCCTGCTTGAATGGATTTTGAGAATTGCTGTCTGCGGCACCTTTCTGGGTCATGGCATATTTGCCCTCAAGCAAAATCCAGCATGGATACCCTTTCTAACCCATTGGGGAATTAGTCAGGAGGTTGCTCTTGACTTGATGATAGCTATAGGCACCATTGATTTGGGTATTGCATTGGTCACCATCATACGACCAAATAAGTATGTTCTGATGTATGCCACAGCTTGGGCTTTTGCAGCGGCGCTGATGCGTCCGATCACCGGAGCATCGATTTGGGCATTCATCGAGAGAGCAGCGAACTGGTCCGCTCCACTAGCACTTCTTTGGCTTCGCAAGAAGGGAATAGGGGATTATCCTAATCATTAATTACAGCCTCGGTCACTTCTTGAAAGCTGATCATTATTCGGGAAGCAAAATCCAGTTGGCAGCGCTCCTGGTTCGTAACGAGTTAAATTATTATCGTACAGCGCGTTTTCAATAAAATCGGTAATCTGCTCCATTTCAGTGGTGGTAAGATCCAAGGGGACAAAGTCTGCCGTGATCTTACTTTCTGGTACCTTCGGATTTACCGGAACTCCTTGATTCTTATACTCAACTACTTCTCTTACGCTGCGAAATGTTCCACCATGACCGAGGAAAGGGCTGTCCTTTAGATTGTAGAGCTGAGGTACTTTAAACTTGTAATCGTCCTCTGGCAAGCCGGTAAATGCTCCCCTGCCACGGTGCGCGTCATTATCATCAGATGATCCGTATATACCAGAACCAACCAAATCTGGCATTCCGATAGCGTGAAAGGCCATTGTATTTAGCGCTGGACCTGTATGACAACTCGAACATCCTGCTTTTCCGAAAAATAGAATTGCCCCCCTTTTCTCGTTACGAAACATGGCGTTATAGTCACCTCGAAGCCAGCGCTGAAAGGGTGCCTGGTTGGACATCATCGTACGCTCGTAAGCAGCAATCGCCAATCCCGCCATCTCCTTGGTGTAGCGCTCTTCGTCATTCAATTGGGGGAATGCCGCTTCAAAATGCGCTTGATAATCATTTCTCACCCGATTGTCGATGCCAAGGCGATGCACAGTCAGACCAGCGATAGCCTGGGTCTCGAGTCCTTCATATCCTAAGTGATTCACAAATTTAGGAGTACCCTCCACCCACGAAGCTTCTGTTCCTACATTTACACCGGTGGCACCAAACTGTCCGTTCCATAGCATATTCTCCTGAAATGCACCATTCATGGCTGTGGGGGTGCGAATGGGCTGCACATCGAGTGAATCCAATGAATACAAGGGATTTGGCAATCGGGTTTCACCTCGAAAACCGTAACCGTGGCCTCCCTCTCCGATGCCTTGACGGACCCCAGCCTGGAACCCTGCATTTGCATGGTGGCAAGAAGCACACGAATAAGTGTACTTACCTTCTGCGTATTTTGGCGCTACACCCATACCAGGTTCGTGATATAACAATTGGCCTAGAGCCACCTTCTCCGGTGTCAGTGGATTATTGGGATCTTGAGGAATGAGATGATAATCATCACTTTTCGGGAGTTGGAAAAAAGATAGACCTTGGCCATTGGAAGCTTCTGTCAATTGGATACGTAACTGTTCATCAAGGTTCCCATCCGACTCGTCTTCCTGACAACTGACCAACATTGACACTAATCCAATTAGGATCAAATATTTATACATGTGCATAGATCTTAATTTGTCGGTTCTACGACAAATATAAGCACTATGTTGAAATACAAGCTGAACAAATATGCTGAACAGGTTCAAGTGTTGGCGACATAAGGCAATGTTTCCGCAGCAAGGATAACCTCAGGTACTGCTTCCACCTCTTCACCACCTGTGTCATCGGCAGCCTCGTTTCCTTCCATCATCTTGGAAAGAGATCGCTTCAAGACTTTTTGAATTCGTAAAAAGTGCTTTTGAATCATGGCTCACGGGGTTTTTTGTTGCTATGATCTGATAAAATGGCTCCTCAAGGACTAGTGTATTTCTCGGGAGAATCCGTTACCTCTAAGGCTACAATCCTAATGCTTTATAGATCTTTTTGTTTTTTTGCTGCTGCAGCCAACTACTAGCACAGTGAATCCATTCCTACAGAGGGTTATTACAGCACTCATCTTTGGAGTTTTTCTCATCGCACCCATCTTCATTGGTGAGTGGACGGCCATGATCATTCTCGGGATACTCTGTGCCCTCACCATCATAGAATATCTTCAACTTCAGGGGTTGACTGGGGGTCGTTTGATCCTTGCTGTTGTGGTCGTACTCTTCATGTATATCTCTCTTGTTATCCTTGCGTGGGACAAAGGAATAACCACAGCCATCAAATACGCAATATTCCTGTCTCTCATCTTCAGCTTGCTTCTCCTCATACGCTTGGTGGGACGAAAAGATCCATTCTCGTTCACTTTTCAAATAGTGCCCGCGACGCTGTA
>JAHELJ010000197.1 GCA_024644235.1 Lewinellaceae bacterium | reverse complement strand
TAAGGACGCATTGGGTACCAGCGGAGTCCTATACTACCGGCTGGACGCCCGCGAATACTCAGAGACAAAGCGAATGATTCTGATGAATTAAAAGCATAAAGACTTCAAATTGAAAAATCCCCTGATCGTGGGTCAGGGGATTTTTTCGTATCTAGTTTCTGTGAAGGGATCTACTTTAAGCATTGGTTCGTAAGGGCTTGATTTCTAGGGAAAAAGTCTTACTTTGTTCTTGCTTTACATATTAGGAAGAAATTGGAATTATTTTTGTTGCTAATATGTACGAGACTGTCGGAAGACGGGTAGTAGACACCTGCCTTCGCCGATTTAATTATTTGAAACCAAAACAGTCATGAACAGATTTGTACTCTTTTGCAGTGCCATCTTACTATCGCTATCAGTAAGTGGTCAGGCTGGACCCAATTGTAGAGACATCAACGCTCATCTAGATGCTAACGGCGACACTTATTTTGAGCTACAGGATTTCGTAACCAATGTCCAATTGGGACCAGGTTGTGAAGTTACTGTTACCAATAGCTTTGGAGGGATCGTATACGGTCCCATGCAAGTCGACCCGGGTGATCCCATCACTTTCAATGCCTGCGCCTATCTCGGTCATACGTTGAAGATCAATGTAAGCAACCAGTTTGGAGCCTGTTGGAGTTATCTCACATTCAAGCAAGGCAATGGACCGGTTTTGATTGGCCGAAGCATGGATGTATTTTGCTACGATCCATTAGTGAAGGGAGGTCACATAGACGATGAGCCACCCTTGGCATTTGTGCCTTGTGTGGAGGAGTTCGATGCAGAATTTGTAGCCGATTGGGTGGAAGTGATTGAATGCGATCCATTTGTTCAGGATACAATCAAAGTGATCTACCGTGAATACGAAGCTTTTGACAAAGCGGGGAACCGTGGATCTGTATTTGATACGATTGTCGTATTCAAATTACCGGCCGTGTCACCCAGTGACATTTATTGTCCAGGACGTGATACCTTATACTGCGGTGAATCAGATGAGCTAGTAGGGCCACTGATCATTCTTCCGGAGGAACCGTTATCTGGGGGCTGCGATACATTCGAACTAATTGACATCTATGTAGACTCTTTAGGGAACCTGGTGTTTGAACCCCTGGAGTTTGGCGACAAATGTGGAATCAAATTGCACATGGATGTCTGGGAGTTCCCCAGTGATTGCGATACTGAGTATAAGATTCAATTGGATCTGAAGCAAGATTGTCCTGGGGGCATTACCAGCTGCGACGGATTTAACCTACCTCCCAGTTTTGAAATTCTGGGTGAAGGATACTACCGGTGTACTTTCTGGCTTGTAGATCTAGATACATTGGCACCTCGAATCTTCTGCAAAGGCAACAAATTTTTCGATGATCTTCTACGGGCGAGGTTTGAATCGGATGAAGCTGAAGTTCTCATGATCCGGGAACTGGGTGTTGTAGCCGAGTCGGAACCACAATCAAACCAGCAAGAGCAGCTGTTGGAATATCGATCACCAGAACTTATAGCCACCCGAGATGGTTTCTTCGAATTCAACTGGGATTTTAACATTGCAGATCTCGGTGGCTTCCTGGGAGGATATGGAGGATACCGGATTATTCCAAGGGAAACACTTATACTAGATTCAAAGACTGGCTATGGCGATGATTCAGAAGATCCACCACCAGTGATGGCATCTGACAGGTTCGTTCCTCTCCTCAGAGCACGAACGGAATCCGATGCTGAAATTGTAGAAGTAGGAACATTGAGAGATGAAACTCTAAGACCACGGGATCCACCTACTATTCCTGCGTGTGTCCCCACAGAGCTATTGGACTTGTTTTCCAGAATCCAATGGGGACGGGAACGAGTAGCCCTTAGAGAGGGTGATGTGATCCGGTTTGAATTCAATGTGCGGACAACTTTTGCGGTACCTTCCTTCTTTTTGCTGAGTGGAGGCGAAGTCGCTGTCACTGGCACCCACGACTGCACGGCTAAGGTGCATATACCACCTGCAGTTGTCGAAGATGACTGGAGCGGAGTAAAAGTGGTCAAAGCCAGGATGGATGGCATCGGGACCGCTTTTCTCACCTACGATGCCGAGTCCGAGTGCTTTACAACCGATCAGACATTTGAGGTTCCTCATAGCGAGACTCCCTATTGGATATTTTATGAGGCAATGGATAGTTGTCATAATTATGCGATTGATAGCTGCTACATCATGGTAAAGGATCTCACCCGGCCAGTACCTGTTTCTGACAAAGGAGTTACAGTAAGCTTAAGTGATAAGAAGGTTTGGGTGGATGCCGAAACCTTTGATGAAGGGAGCTGGGACAACTGTGGTATAAACTTCCTTTTAGTGAGACGAAGTGATTGGGCTGAAGCCTGTGTGGATTTATGCTATAACGTAAAAGATGATGCTGAATGTCAATCATATACGTCTGATGACCTTGAGCCGGCGTACTTTCCAATCTGGACAGACGGTCATGATACACTATGGTGTGTTGATTTAGAAACAGATAAAAATTGCGATGCAGTTGAAGCACACTATGCCAAACAGCTTGAATGGTTATGTGAAGATGGACAGGCTTGCCGCGACTACATTTACAATGGCTGGCAATATGATCTAATCAAATATGCTACCCAGCAATGTGCCGGAGCACATTATGTGGATGATCAACGATTTAGGGAGTTGTTCAAAAAGGCGATGGTAAACCCATTTGCAGATCCAAATTTCAACCTTCTGAAATGGCTTACCGGTGAAACCCCGACTATTGCTGACAAGATTAAGTGTCAGGGACAATTTGCCTTCGACTGTCCAGAATCCACTACCAGACTGTTTTGCACCTACGCAGAGTTTGAGCTAGACCACCTCATCGATGAGTGGCAGCAGATCGGAGGCGGGTGGAGCGATGCTGTACCCTTCTCCTGCGAGGATGCTTGCGGACCGGTGACGGTAGAATTACTTGTTATGGACTACTGGTGCAACTGGGGAACGGCTTGGACAGAAGTATGGGTAGAAGACAAGACTCCCGTACAAGTGGTAAAGGACGTTGTTG
>JAHELJ010000196.1 GCA_024644235.1 Lewinellaceae bacterium | reverse complement strand
TGCTCCGAATACTCAACTTTCAACTGGAGCTCCTGCTGCTCAATCTCCAACACTCTGTCAAGGTGTGCCGAGGCCTCTCCATCGTCCATTTCCATGATTGCCTTTTCTGGCTTTCTGGAGGTGCGAAGTGCCTTCTCCTTGTCACGATATTCATTGTATATCGGCCAAAAAGACTGGGCCTCTTCCCGAGTGAGTTTTACCCTTTCTGTTATGAAAGCTATTCTCTGGGTCTCTATTCTTTCTTCCAGCCGCTGTTGATTCACCTGAGTCTCCTGACTCCACAAGAGTAATGGTGAAATCAAGAGACTTATGAGTATGATCCAATTTTTCATTATTACAGATTGATTAAAGTATATTTTGAATTGTTTCTTCATCGATATCATCCAGTAGATCGTCCAAGAGTCCTTCCAGGCCTTCTCCTTCAAGACTCTCCCTGAGTAAATCTAAATCGTCTGCCTCTTCGATATAAAAGAACTCTTCTTCAAACTCATCGATGTTGTAGATGACGTAATCTGTCACTTCGTCCTGAGTCAACTGGGACATAGCAATCTGATCTGTTGAATTAGGCCACAGAAGGAATACACTTATGATCAACAAAACACTGGCTACTGCCAGAGCTGGTCGTAAAATCCCCCTAAGGGCCCAGAGTCGATTTATATCAATGAGTCTGTAAAATAGCGATGCATGCTTCTCTTCCTTGATTCGATCCAATACTTTGTCGGGCAACTCGCTGAAGTAGTTGTGAGGGACGACAAAAGGATTTTCCTGTCTATAAGTTTCAAAGAAGTCGGGCAACTTGGCTCCCCGATCCGGATGACTTTCATGCATATCTGTTTCTTTCATACCTCTACATCTTGAAAAAATTTCTCAATCTTTCTCACTGCGTGGTGGAAGGAAGCCTTTAGTGCTCCTTCAGAAGTTTTCAAAATCCTCGAGATCTCCCGATATGGGAGTTCATCAAAGTATCTCATATTAAAGACCAATTGTTGTTTGTCTGGCAGAGAAGCGATGGCCACATAAAGAAGTTTCTGGGTTTGATCTCCATCGAAGTAAGGATCGGCCTCCAACCGCTGAGCAATCACTGAATCTTCATTGTCAATTGAATGTGTTGCCCTTCTCTTCTTCTTATTGATCCAGGTAATCGCTTCGTTACTTGCAATTCGATACAACCAGGTATAGATTTTTGAATCGCCTTTGAATCTGTCAATTGCTTTGTATGCTTTCATAAATGTGTCTTGTACGATATCGTTGGCGTCATCATGATCAAGCACTATTCGCCTCACATGCCAATAAACCTTCTCCTGATATCTATACATCAATTGGCGAAACCCCTCATCTCGAGTTTTGCTATCTCTTAAAAGTTCTAATAAGTGATCTTCCTCGTTCAATCGATCAAAGTTTGGGTCTTTATCAGATGCCATTGTTTGACGTGAATTAGGACAAAAGGTTTAATCGTGAGTAATAAAATTTTGCTTAATCAATGGCCTGAACTACAAATCTAAAACCTTACCTGTTTTCATATCTTTGGTCACATTTCAAATCAATACCTTTCGATGCTTTCGGCCTTGAGTCAGCTTATTTTGAAAGTTTGGGGATTTCGAATCGAGGGTGATGTGGGCAATCATATTCCCAAGAAAGTTTTTGCTGTAGTCCCCCACACCTCGTCCTGGGATTTTCCAATGGGTCTACTTATCCGCAGTGCAAAAAATATTAAGGTAAATTTCCTCGGTAAAGACAGCCTTTTCAAGCCTCCAATTGGTTTTCTTTTTAGATGGTTGGGCGGACATCCGGTAGACAGGTCAAAGCGGAATCAATTAGTGGACTATATTGTCGAGTTGTACAACCAACATGATCAATTCAGCTTGGCCATCGCACCGGAGGGTACGCGCAAGAAAGTTGATAAACTTAGGACCGGCTTTTATCATATTGCCAGGTTGGCAAAGGTGCCGATCATCATGATAAAATTGGATTACGAAAACAAGATAATTGGGTTCTCCCCTCCTTTATATCCATCGGGAGATCAAGATAAGGACTTCGAGATCATCCATGATTTTTTCAGAGGCGTTAAAGGACGGCATCCCGAGGAAAGTTTCGATCCAGCATAACCGGTCTAAAATGTATTCAAAGGAAGCACAACAAGAATTGTATCAACTCAGTAAACAGCTGATTGAAAAATCTCTTGACGATGTTCTCGATCCCAGTCAGATGATTTTTGACCTGACCCAGGTTATACAGTACCACGAGTGGAAGTACTATGTACAAAATAATCCGGTGCTCAGCGATTTTGAATACGATCAGCTCTACAAAAAACTAGAGTCCCTTGAAGAAAGACATCCCGATCTGATCGTAGTGGATTCTCCAACGCAAAGGATCTCTTCAGATCTCACCAGTGAATTCCCGACGGTATCCCACCTCACTCCGATGCTTTCTTTGGCAAACTCTTATAATGGTCAGGATTTACTGGACTTTGACAAAACCATCAAAAAGCTTCTCGACCTCGAGCCCAGTTCTATCATTGAGTATTGTGTCGAGCCCAAATATGATGGGGGCAGCATCGCTTTGCTCTACGAGGGTAATAAATTGAGTAGAGCGGCGACTAGGGGGAACGGTCAGAAAGGTGATGAAATTACTGCAAACATCCGTACCATCCGATCTATTCCACTCAAGGCGGATTTTCAGCGGCACGGACTGGAAAAAGTCGAATTGAGAGGGGAAGCAATCATCAGGAGAGACATTTTTGAGAAGATAAATCAGGCCAGAGCTCAGCAAAACATGCTGGTCTTTGCAAATCCAAGAAATGCAGCCACCGGTGGTTTGCGGATGAAGGACCCAAGAGAGACGGCTCAACGAGGAATTGAAGCTTTTATCTATCAAATCGCCTACGCTGAAGACGCATTTGGTCGTGACGTCATGGAGAAGATTGGAACCCAGTGGGAAGGCATGAATATGTTAGCCAGCCTCGGATTCAAGGTGCCTAGTCAAGAGCGAAAGCAGTGTAATGGCATCGAGGAGGTGATTGAGTTTTGTTCGTCATGGGAGGCCCGTAGGGATGGATATGAATATGAGATTGA
>JAHELJ010000195.1 GCA_024644235.1 Lewinellaceae bacterium | reverse complement strand
AAAGCGGTGATGGTTTTTGTCCTTAGCTGAACAAAGTACGTCCCATAAGGAACCTTACGTCCGGCATGATCGGTGCCATCCCAAAGTGCTTTGTGTTCACCCGCGTCCATGTAGCTGTTATACAAACGTTTTACCGGTGCTCCCATGGTGTTGAAAATGAGAAGTTCCACCTGCTGTGCTCGCTGCATAGTGAAGGGTATCTCTGTTTTTGATGCAAAGGGGTTTGGAAATGGATCTCTTAGGGAGGCTCCCGGCATCCTGGGTTTTGTCACAGTCCTAGTGGAGGTACTCATTTGCCAGGGTCCCGTGATGGCTATGGTGATTCCTGGCTTTTGAATGTTTACAAAAAGGGTGGTTCCATCAGGCGAAAAGGTCGCACCGGCAAATTCATCTGTGTTCAGAGAATTCTTCGCAAGCTTACAAATTTCACCGTTGGGAGTGACTAGATCCAGGAATTGAGAACCATCGCCATCCTCACAAATAATGAGGTCACCCCAAGGGGCAACGGTGAGGTTATCGGCTCTTTCAATCAAACTGCACTCGTTTGGCTCAACAAATAACTCAAGCCGACCGGGTTGGTCGATTTCTCCAGCCTGTCCTTCCATAGGACTGGGCGTATACTTCCAGATTTGTCCACATCTCCTGATGCCGCCATTTGTGCAGGCAAAGTAAATCGCAGCATTGCCAAACCACATGCCTTCTCCCCTTGCAAATCTTGCTGCTCCATTTGCGAAGCCCCGATCCCTCAGATCATCATCGGGAGCCAAGATATCATCCAAATCGATCCACTCCACTGCTAGTGACTGGCCGACCAGCACGGTTTGGGTACTCCAATTCCTGGTGTCTGCTGATGCCATATCGCGCAATACCATTGCCTGCAAACGACCTCCCTCTGCTAACTTCCCGGATTGATCTGGGATGAAGCGATATATTAATCCATCGTCGCGATCTTCTGTCTGGTAGACAATCCCGCTTTCCGGATCGACCGCGACCGCCTCGTGATTGAAACGACCCATAGCAGTCAGGGGTATCGCGTCCACGAGGCCACTATTTTCTGAGACAGGAACCTCGAAGTTGAAACCGTGATCCTTTTCTGCAATGGCACCCGCTCTTGACACATTCTCTTCGCAACTAATCCAGGTGTTCCAGGGAGTGGGTCCCCCGGCGCAATTGCGATTGGTTCCGCACAAACTCAAAAAATGCTTGACCAGTTCACCCGTTCGCGTATCGTAAAGCAAGGTGGTGGTGCCCCCGATGGAAGGACGTGTTCCTCGTCCCGGATCATAAAGCATGTTCTGATCGATCAAATCCAACAGTTCATAATTACTGCCGAACGGTCCTTTGTTCATTTCATCAGTTGACAATTCGTGATTCCGTATCAAAATGGTCATTCCAGTTGGACCAGGAAAAGCTGCCATGCCATCATGATCACCCGGTACGAGCAATCCATCATCCATCACTTCACCAGTCCTTGAGAAGGTACGATAACTGAATCCAGTTGGCAGATCAATAATGCCATTGGGATCGGGAATGAGTTCTCCATAAACGGAATTAAAGACGGGACTCAAAGAATTTCTAAGCACAGATCTGATACCCGACATTCCCAATGCAAGAGCTGAACCCATCTTGAGTGCATGACGCCTCGATAATTTGTTTGCAGAAAACATTGATCTCATATCAGTTCTACGCTCGATGGCCAAAGGTGTCAAAGTGGTAAAAGGGGCTAAGGGCTAATACTTCGTCAATCGTCATTCGAAAACCGCTGCCAGCATCTGTACGCTCCATGGCGAAAGTGGTGAAAGGGGCTAAAGGGGGCGATCTGTAGACTTGAGGGTGAAAATGAAAAACCCCTAAATCCCCTGAAAGGGGACTTGGTTCAAACGAAGAAGCTATTTCATTAAATAAATCGCAAAAACCGGAAACCGCATACCGGCGACCGCAAACCGTTGGATGGCGAAAGAGGCCAAAGTGGTAAAGGGGGTCAAAGACTTTTTTCATTGCAAAACTTCTATTACCAGAAAACCACATTACCAAAAAACCATAATACCCTAAGAAAGACCCATCCCTCACGACACAAGTCTAAACGAGGCCGATCACCTATGACCAACAACCGAATACCGTATAATGGTAAAAGAGGTCAAAGTGGTGAAAGGGGCTAAAGGCTTAATCATTCGTAAATCGCTATTCGTAATTCGTATTTCGTCATTCGTTCACTCCTTCCAAAAAATTCCACTGCCCACAACTGCTCCAGCGCTTCGCCAGGGACTCTGCCAATAGATACGAGCAGGATCTTTCGGGCCGTCCTTATCATCAACAAAGAAATTGACCCGGATCTGGTTCCAGGGATTACTCCAATCACGGTATAAAAGCTGGATTGGGATCCTGGCCTCCACGGCATACCCACTTTCATTGCATCTTGCCACGTACTGCAGCTGCTCTGGCCAGTTGTCGGAGCGGTAGTAGGCTTGGGGAATATCGTCTTTCTCCGGAGTGATCCGGTAGGTACCGGCTCCGCTTTGGGTCGAAAGGCTATGATCAGCACCCAGTGCGATCATCCAGCCAAAACCATCCTGCTTCCAGGTGGGTAGAGTGCGGTCGACCAGTACGGTGTCATCCCTTACCTGCGCGGCGAGATAGATAAATTCCTCATCGTAAGCCAGTGCCCATCGAATTGCATTGTCCGATCTTTCATCCTCGAAATCGTACCAGGTGCCTTGCCAATCTGTAAGATCTGCATCAACATCAATTTTTGCTGATGGTGTCTGTACAACGTGTTTTGACAAAGGCTTTATCCGGTAGGAAACGGGAATCTCCACCATGCCCAACTCGTCGGAATCAAATCTCATTTTAAAACTTACCGGTAGCGGTCGCAGCTGCTCAACCGGCAACGTATTCCGGTTGTACAGGTCGATGGTAACGGTAGTGCTGCCGCCAGGAGCCAGAGTAAAGTGATCCGACTTAATTTCCGAAGACAGGTCCCAGGAAAATCCATCAGTCAGTTGCACTTCCATGGGCAGCAACTGGTGATTGCTAAAGGTGAAGACCACCTTGCCTTGACTGAAGTCGCTCGTCTCCACAAAAAG
>JAHELJ010000194.1 GCA_024644235.1 Lewinellaceae bacterium | reverse complement strand
TCCATCTCAAAAAAGCTGTCTTTGGCTCTCCGGATTTTCCCAATAAATTGTTCCAGCAGTGAATTACCGATATACGGCATGCGAGCCATCGTTCCGCCGGAAAGTTCTGAATAGTCAAAGTCAATCCAATGCTTCTGATCCTTTTCAAAAACATGAATGATGGCATTGCGTAAAGACTCAAAACCGAGCTCTTGCAATTCATTAAAAACTACCTTACAGATGTTTAGAATATCATCAGGCTTGTTCATGGCCATTGCCACGGCTCTCACCCGCTCGAGGGCGCTTTCGATTTCCAGCTCCCGGTTTTTGCGCTCCAGTTCGATGGTACGGCTTTGGATGGCATCGCGGAGTTCTTTGTTTTCGATTTTTAGTTTTTCAAAACCGAATGCCTCTCCTTCGTCCGCTTTGGAATCGGGGAAGGAACCATGTTGATGCAAGATCTTCCAGCCGTCGTCTGTTTTGTCGAGAAGCGATGAAAGTCGAAGGGGGGCGTAATAGATCCATCCTTCTTCAGCATGAACATAGAGGTCTCCCAATTCATGCACCATGATGTATGGGTCCATCGGGATGAGTTGGGTGGTCTTGTCACGTAGTTCCGCCATGCCGACCATCTGATCAAGAACCCTTAGGGTGTAGTCAACGATATCCTGCTTACTGTTCCAGATTTCCTCTTTGGTGGTGCCGATGTTCCGGTAATGCTCCGGCAGGTAGGATGCCCAATTTTCCAGATCACCACGGAAGTAGCTTCTCCAATAGTCGTCCATCACCTCCAAGATTTCGGATTCGATGTGCTTAGTGATCTTCATTTGGATTGGTGTTTTACGAGTTCGTTCAAATCTGCCAGGGTGCTCTGCAGTGCTGAACTCTTTCTCAATTTCTACAATTCTGGGGAACCTTTCACTATGGCAGCCATCCAAATGTTGGAATATCGCATGTCTGATGGGGATGTTATCATAATACGTACTTGGTGCCTCCGCTTGGCATCAACATGCACCGGCGGACGGGTTGTGCTTGCGCGTCCTCGCCAAGCACCTGGAAACAGGCTTTTTTCTCGCTGAACTACGCTGAATGCTTACGCAGAAAGCGGTGAACGGAGCTTCAATTTTGCAGCAATGCTATTTCAAAATAGAGAGGTGAGAATTCTGGCAACTACGGTTGTGCTTGCGCGTCCTCGCCAAGCACCTGGAAACAGGCTTTTTCTCGCTGAACTACGCTGAAAATATAACGCAGAAAGCGCAGAATGAGCTTCAATTTTGCAGCAATGCTATTTCAAAATAGAGAGGTGAGAATTCTGGCAACTTCGGTTGTGCTTGCGCGTCTTCGCCAAGCACTTGGATGTAGGCTTTTTTCTCGCTGAACTACGCTGAAATATTACGCAGAAAACGCTGAAGGGAGCTTTAATCTTGCAGCATATCATTCAATGTGATATGGATGAAAATTCTGCGAACTTCTGCGGGAACAATCTAAATTGCCGGGAGCACATTGATTCAATAGTTAATGGAATTATCAGGTGAGGTGCGAAGCTTCTGCGAACTTCTGCGAGAATTCGTTTTCTTTTCTCGCTGAACTACGCTGAAAATATGACGCAGAAGGCGCTGAACGGAGCTTTAATCTTGCAGCATATCAGTCAATGTGATAAGGATGAAAATTCTGCGAACTTCTGCGGGAACAATCTATATTGATCGGGAGCGCATTGATTCAATAGTTAATGGAATTATCAGGCGAGGTGCAAAGCTTCTGCGAACTTCTGCGAGAATTCGTTTTCTTTTCTCGCTGAACTACGCTGAAATATTACGCAGAAAGCGCAGAATTGAGCTTCAATTTTTCAACAATGCTATTTCAAAATGGATTGGTGAGAATTCTGACAACTTCGGTTGTGCTTGCAGAATTCATTTGAACATTTTAGTAAGCGTTCTCACATTTCTAGGGAACCACTGTAACGATAATCCTTTTATATCGCGAAAGGGCAGGTGTTCCTTTATCTGTGACTTTCAGTATAATATGAATGGTTTCCGTCTTGCTGACTTCAGGAGCTTGGCCGTATGCCCGGTGAGCGTTCTCAGGTTGCCCTAGACTAAATTCACCTTCATAAGTACCAGCTTCTGGATAGGGAATCCAAAGGAAACTCAGATTGTCTCCGTCAGGATCAGTGGAATCAAAAGCATCCAATCGGAAACTTTCGCCGGATTTGACGGTCAGCTTATCGGGATGGGATAGAACTGGTACAGGCGGATGATTGGCTTCCTTGTAGGATTTGGTACACCAGTCCATGCGGGCGGCAAAATCATGTTGAAAGTCATCTCGCCACCGCCACAAAGTCTCTTTATAGCCGGTAAATGTCACGGTATCTTTTCTAACCGCCCTGCCGTATGTTCTTTGAGTGTAACGTGAAATTTTGTCGTTGGCGTTGGTCCAAATAGGTCTTGTTTCCGGAGCAATTTCCACGATCGAGCCACCTTTTTTTGTTTGCGAAAAATCCGGGGTGTACAGTTCGTAACGTCCACCCCATCCACCCCATTCCGGGTGTTCAGCATCATTCAGCCCATTTGGTATTAGTGACAGGTATGCTGGCGTATCGCCTTCTACTCCCCAGGATACATCCGGGTAAACAGCACCCAGGGGACCATGACCTTGCTGAATATGTTGGGCAAACCAGGCGTTGCTGATGCTGGTGTTGTCTATCCCTTCGATCACATTATTTATGCCGGTCCAGGTGGCACTTCCATAATGGTCGCCCGGACTCACAATGTAAAACAGGCCGGGAAAATTATTCCTGATCCAGATACCACTATCGTCCTGGTCAGAAATGGTATATACCCTTAGTTTTGAAATTAATCTTGCAGCTTCCTCTTTGCTGTTTGTTTGGTCGATTTTATGAAGGGCCTGGGCCAAAGTGTTTACACCACCCCAAACCGAAATCCATAATGGTCGATCGTCCTCTTCTTCCAATATCTTTATGATAAAATCAGATCCTTCCGAATCCATGCCGTCGCCCACGCCGGTCATACCATATTTTGGCAGACAGCTTTTGACCAAATCTAATAGATCCTGTGCTTTCGGAAACCCTTCTTCATGCTTCAGTAAATT
>JAHELJ010000193.1 GCA_024644235.1 Lewinellaceae bacterium | reverse complement strand
AGCTGCTTCCTGATGTGCAAGTGACGAAATGCTGCGATCGGATCTAAGGCTGCGCCTGTCCTCCTTCTTGATTCAGTTATAAGAGGTCGAACATCACAGTGGAATGCGTCCTGTAATATCTCCTGACAACGGGTCACATCGTTTGTAGATTGAGCTTTCAGCAGTGCGGTTTGATCGACCAGCAGGGCCTTTGCATATGCAATTTGGATTGCTTGCAGGGATTGCATCAGATCCTCCAGAGGATCTTTGAGATTGTGGCTGGCATCAATCATCCAGACCGGCACAGGATTGGCAGACCGGGGATCCTCCATCCCTTGTACAAGCTCGTGAAAGATCAGAAAGAGTTGATATGGCTTGATACTCCCGACAGTGAGGTCATCATCCCCATACTTGCTGTCATTGAAGTGAAAACCACCCAGTTTGGCCTTCATCATCAGGGTCGCCACGATCTGTTCAATGTTAGTATTGGGCAGATGGTGACCAAGATCAACCAAAGTATAAGCCTGAGAACCACATTCACTTGCCAGCATGTAGGAAGTTCCCCAATCTTGAATCACGGTTGAATAAAATTGAGGCTCGTAGGGCTTATACTCAATTAGAAGTTTCCAGTCGTCCGGTAGATAATCGTAGATCTGTCTAAGACTTTCGAGGGTCCGCTCCAGGGAACCTCGGAAGCTCGATTGGCCTGGAAAGGAGGTCCCGTCTGCCAACCATACCGTAAGACTCTTCGACCCAAGATCGACTCCATAGTCGATCACCTGTTTATTGTGTTCCACTGCCTGATCTCTCACCGCTTGATCAACGTGTGAAAGTGACCCAAATTTGTATGAAAGAGATTGACCGACCTGGTCCTGAAAGGTATTGGAGTTCATCGCATCAAAGCCTAATCCATAACCCCATGCCAAGTCCCTGATAGCTGCTGCGTTGGTCGGAATATCCCAGGGTATATGTAGGGAGATAGCATCCGTCGATTTAGTTAGTTGATGTAAAATGGCTGCGTCTGAAATCTTCTCTTCTAAATTGCGCGGCTCTCCCCCTATAGAAAACCGCCCAAAACGGGTTCCACCTGCTCCCAACGCCCAACTGGGTACCGCCACTTGGAACGAACTAAGTTTCTTCAACAGCAGCTCTACATCCAAGCCCCTCCTTTCCAACCGGCTGCAGAAGAAATTGAAAGCCTCATCATGTTGAGGAAGCTGACTCCGGTTAAAACTCTCGATTTGATCACGTGATATCTTCATACTCCTAGCGGGGAAATGCTCCTGTTATTCCTCCATCTACATTGATAATATTTCCAGTGGTTTTGGTTAGCAAGCTTAGTAATGCAACCACTGCATTCGCGATATCATCGGGTAAAATAATTTCTTTCAAAAGATTTCGATCAGCGTAATGCTGTGGGAGATCCTTCACTTCCACCCCGTGAGCTTTTGCTCTTCCTTCGGCCCATTTTCCTTCCCAGATTTTACTGCCGATGATGACGGCATCGGGATTAATGGTGTTGACCCGGATGCCATCAACAGCCAACTCAGCTGCCAGTAAGCGGGTCATGTGCTGTTGAGCGGCTTTGGCTGTACCATACCCCACATTGTTAGGACCTGCTACCAATCCGTTTTTGCTGGCTACATTGATGATGTCACCTCCAAATCCCTGCTGACGCATGATCTCAGTGCCGCGTCGAGCAAGAAGGAACTGGCCTTTCACCATCACGTCTTGTAAAACATTCCAGTCATCTAATGTATGTGCTTCCAGTGGTTTAGATATCGCCAGTCCGGCACTATGCACTACGATATCCACACCTCCAAAGTTAAGGGCAGCTGTGTCATATGCCTTCCCGACATCATCTTCATTGGTTACATCACAGATCTGCGAACAAGACTGATCAGAAGTAAAAGAGGTACTCGCTTCTTCAAGATTCTCACTCGAGACATCTGTCAACACGACGCAGGCTCCTTGCTGAACCACTTTATTTGCGATGGCTAGCCCTATACCACCTCCCGCTCCGGTGATGAGAGCTACTCTTCGTGATAATGGCTTTTCAGCAGGCTGCCTTTGCAGCTTTGCTTCTTCAAGTGCCCAATATTCAATATTGAATGCTTCCTGTCGCGGAAGCGAAGTGTATTCAGATAGCACTTCAGCTCCCCGCATCACATTAATAGCATTGATGTAAAATTCACTGGCTACCCGGGCAGTCTGCTTGTTCTTGGCGAAAGTGAACATCCCAATGCCCGGACAAAGAATGACGACCGGATTTGGGTCCCGCATTGGCGGACTCTCCTCATCCATGCACGACTGATAATATTCCTGATATTGCTCCCGGTACTTTTCAAATTGTGGTTCAATCAATTTCTGTAGCTGGTCAGGTGGTAAATCAAGGTTCTCGGGTAGCGATAATATCAAGGGCTGGATCTTCGTGCGGAGAAAGTGATCAGGACAAGAGGTACCCATGGGAGCCAGCCGATCCAGATCCGTAGAATTGATAAACTCAAGAACTACCTCATTGTCGGTGAAATGACCGATCATTCTGTTCTCTGTCGAGCATTGACCTCTCAACACTGGTGCCAGATGAGCAGCATGTTTTTTTCTGTCCCGTTCCGTGACCGGCTGAGTGCCTACACCTCCAAAAACAATTGGCGATGCTTTTCTTCTTTCTTCGATAAATGCCGACGCCTTTTCGATCACCTCCAGGCTATTGAGATAACACGATTTCGATGTATTACCCCAGGTAAAAAGTCCATGACCACCCAGTATAATTCCCCGAATCCCAGGGTTTTCCTTTACACATTTCTCCAACTGAATACCGAGATCAAACCCAGGTCTTTGCCAGGGCAGCCAGCCCATCGCATCTCCCCAAATTTCTCTAGTGATCTCCTTACTTCCCTTAGCTGCTGCCACGGCGATCACCGAATCGGGATGCAGATGATCAATGTGCTTGAAAGGAAGGAGACCATGCAAGGCGGTATCGATAGATGGGGCTTTGCTATCGAGATCAAAGAGACAATGGTAATACAGTGGTACGATTTCATCTTCGAACTCCAGTCCCCGGTAAACATTCTTCAAGGCATGGAGGCGTTCGACATACAAACCGGCAATACCATT
>JAHELJ010000013.1:103216-109159 GCA_024644235.1 Lewinellaceae bacterium | reverse complement strand
ACAAAAATTTGAATTTGGATACAGATGAATTTAAGACCTTAAATCCCACGGCTGAAAATATTTGCTTTGTGATCTGGAAGCTCCTGCGGGATAGCCTTGACAGTAAATATGATCTGACAGTCCGGCTTTGGGAAACGCCTAGAAACTACGTGGAGTATCCTGCATAAGAAATTCTACCTCTTATTCAGCCGTAGGGTTTTGACTACCCTCCGGCGATTATCCACTAATCTCACCAAGTACATTCCCCTTGTGAGATCAGTTACTGCAAATTTGCTGCCTGGAAATGCATTAAATCTGCGTAATTCACGACCAACCAGGTTGTATAGAATTACCTGATCCAGATCTGTGTAATCGGTAAGCTGAAAATAGTCTCTGGTAGGATTCGGATATAGTTTAAGATTTACCCGGTTAAAATCCTGCGATGATGAAGTTTGGTTGAAAAAGTAGTTCCCCTCAATAATATTGTCAGCATTCCCTACTTCCATAACTCTGACTTTAATATGAGCATCGCCTTCTAATCCTGCTGGCCTGACATGGACGTCTATCATCGTGGAATCTCCTGGCCCCAGTACTACATCGGTATTTTCATCTGTAGAATCAACCGTTGTCGAATAACAAGCGTTCATATCACAGATAGCACTTTCCCAGCCAGTAGTAATGCTTTCTACTATCCGAAACCAGCGAAAAGTCTTCGTCTCGTCTGAAGTATTTGTAAGCCATGAATGCGCCACTGTCTCGAATTGCAGTGGATCTACATCCATTTCGATCACATCCGGAGATAGCGATAAAGTCACCTGTGCGTTAAGTGACCAAGAAGTGAGCAGAATTAGAGAGAGTAAAATTTGCTTCATCCAGTATGTTTACAACTATTAGACGTATATGAGGTGTCCTCTCCACAAGCAAAATACGGCAATTTCAATCACATCTGCTTTTTCGCCATATTTTTTTAACGTTTAGATAACAACGCCAGCCATAATATGACATTTAGGAGACCCTCGAGATTGATCTACCAAATTTCTATAAGCAATTAATGTGCTAAATTGTATTTAATGGAGTAGAAAATATTGAATGGTCACTAACTTAGTCTTAAACTGCTCGAAGAGAACCCTCAGTTTTTTTATGCTTGAAACACTTAAGCAAGAAGCTAAAATTCTTTTTGGCCCACTCGCCTGAGACCCTCTTATCCCGAGCTGCCGGCTGTTGAAAAGCATGGCGAAAGCAAGATTCATAGCTTATTTCTTTAAGGGTGATGCCGCCGAAGATCCACTCATCAAAGTTGGACTGGAACTTTGACGTTTGTCCAATGGATGTTTTATCGTTTGATGTGATGGAATCGAGAAAAAGTGACAATGATTTCGCTTGAGAAAGTAGGGATTCTTTAGGCTATCATCCTTCAAGAGCGGCTGCACCACCCACTATCTCTGAGATCTCGGAAGTAATGGCTTCTTGTCTAGCCTTGTTGTATGAGATCTTTAGTTCCCTCAGCAATTCTTCGGCATTCTCTGTTGCCTTGTCCATTGCCGTCATCCTGGCACCATGCTCTGAGGCATTCGTGTCGAGCAAAAAGCGGTGAAACTGGGTCTGCAAAATACTGGGAATCAGTGTTTCCAAAAGGGATTGTTGGTCTGGTTCAAAGATGTAATCCGCTCTTCTTTTATCAGTGACCTTTTTGGTTTTCATTTTTGGAACTGGGAGGTACTGAGTAGATTCGGCGTACTGAACAGCTGCGTTCTTGAATCTGCCATAGCAAACTTCGATCGCATCATAATTCTCATTGCTGAAATGTTCCATCAGTAGAACGGGTACCTCTACAATCGCATCGAAAGACAAATCGTTGAACAAATCGACGTAATCTCCATTTACTCTTGATTTGAATCTTTTACGAAGAAAGTCCCGGCCCTTCTTGCCAATACAGAGTAAGTCGACATTGGAAGCGTCAAATTGCTTGGCATACTTCGTCTCACAAAGGTACAGGGCTTTCTTGATGACATTCGAATTAAAAGCTCCGCATAATCCCCGGTTGGAGGTAACTACGACAATCAGCACTTTCTTAACTTCCCGGGCTACCCCAAATGACCCCGAAGGATCTCCTTCCATATTTGACAGGATATGAGAAAGCATCTCATTGAGTTTGTCAGCGTAAGGTCGCATCCTAACGATCGAGTCTTGAGCTCGGCGCAGTTTTGCCGCAGACACCATTTTCATTGCTTTGGTGATCTGCTGCGTCGACTTAACCGATTTGATTCGCTCCCGTACCTCTTTGAGATTTGCCGCCATACCTATGCAAATTGGGGGGTTAATTCAGCTGACAACTTTGTGATTTTATCTGTGGATTCGTCTGTAAGCTTTCCAGCTTTGAATTCCTTCAAGACTTCAGGATGTCGCTGCTCCAGAGTGATAAGGAACTGCTCTTCGAAGTCTTTCACTTTGTTAACAGCCACTTTTCTCAATAGGCCTTTTGTACCAAGGTAAATTATGGCCACCTGTTTCTCCACTGGCACCGGGCTGTATTGAGGCTGTTTAAGGATCTCCACATTTCTCGAACCTTTATCCAAAACAGCCTGGGTCGCAGCGTCAAGATCTGAACCGAATTTGGCAAATGCTTCCAGTTCGCGATACTGTGCCTGATCCAGCTTGAGCGTTCCCGCAACTTTCTTCATGGATTTGATCTGAGCCGAACCACCAACCCTGGAGACGGATATACCAACGTTGATCGCTGGTCGAACCCCCGAATTGAAAAGATTCGATTCCAGGAAGATCTGACCGTCAGTAATCGAAATCACATTAGTAGGGATATACGCCGACACGTCTCCGGCCTGGGTCTCAATGATAGGCAGGGCTGTCAATGAGCCACCTCCCTTCACCAGTGGTTGACCATTGCTATCCGTCGCATTTTTCAATGATTCCGGCAGGTCGTTCATATTCCGGGCGATCTCATCATTAGCGAGGATCTTTGCTGCTCTTTCTAATAGTCTTGAGTGTAAATAGAAGACATCTCCGGGATAAGCTTCTCGCCCTGGAGGACGCCGAAGCAACAAGGATACTTCTCGATAGGCCACTGCCTGCTTTGACAAATCGTCATAAACGATCAAGGCGGGACGGCCGGTATCACGAAAGTATTCGCCAATCGCCGCTGCTGCAAAAGGAGCATAAAACTGTAGTGGAGCAGGATCAGATGCAGATGCTGAAACTATAACTGTATAGGGCATTGCCCCATTGTCTTCAAGAACCTTAGCTACCTGGGCTACTGTAGATGACTTCTGGCCTGATGCCACATATATACAGTATACGGGCTCACCCCTTTCATAAAACTCTCGCTGGTTAATGATGGTATCAATGGCAATGGCGGTTTTTCCTGTCTGCCTGTCCCCAATGATAAGTTCTCTTTGACCCCGTCCAATTGGTATCATTGAATCGATTGCCTTGATACCTGTCTGCAGTGGTTCGCTTACCGGCTGCCGATAAATGACCCCAGGGGCTTTCCTTTCCAACGGCATACTGTATTTCTGTCCGCCAATGCTTCCTTTGCCATCGATCGGTTCTCCAAGCGGGTTCACCACCCGGCCAAGAAACTCTTCCCCCACATCGATTGATGCAATCGAACCAGTACGCTTCACGGTAGAACCCTCTTTGATCAGATCACCGCTGCCAAGTAGTACGACACCAACATTATCTTCTTCCAAGTTCAAAGCAATTGCCTGGGTACCTTCCTCGAATTCTACGAGCTCTCCAGCCTGTACCTGGGTCAAACCATATATTCTGGCAATTCCATCTCCTACCTGAAGTACTGTTCCTACTTCTTCCAGTTCAGCCTCTGTTTTAAACCCGGATAATTCCTGTTTAAGTATTGCTGATATTTCATCAGGTTTTACATCCACCATGATTCGCTATTTTGCTTTTGATCTAAATTTCTAATTTGAAGAAAACTGCTTTCTCATTTGGGCCAATTTATAAGCAATACTAGTGTCGTATTGCTTGTCCTGGAACTCAATGGTAAATCCACCTATCAATGTTGGATCTACCACTACATTCAACTCAATGTTTTCTTTGGTTTCGGTGCTACTCTTCAGTTTTTTACGGATGGCCTCAATAGCATCCTCCTCCAGGGAGATTGCGGTCCTCAAGGTGACTGTCGAGATACTCTTAAAATCCCGGTATTGACTATTGAACATTTCTACTATTTCTGGAAGTAAGCTTTCCCTGCCCTTTCGGATGATGAGTTCAAAAAATGATTTTGTCAGGACTGTCACCTTCCCTTCAAAGAGTTTGTCAAATATTCTTTGCTTTTTACTGCCCTTGATTATGGGACTCTTTATCAACAGAAGAAGATCACGCGACTTCAGGGTTTGCTGAAAAAACTGAATATCTTTCCACGTTGATTCCAGGGCATTCTCCTCTACTGCCAGGTCGAGCAGAGATTTTGCATATCGTTTTGCAATCCGGATTGACGACATTCCTAAAGTTTATGAAAGGCTTATCTCATCCACCAATGAAGAGACCAAATCACGTTGAGAAGCACCGTCTTTCAACTCTCTCTTGAGCAGTCGTTCAGCAAGATCAATTGCCATTAATCCGGCCTGATTCTTCACCTCTGCGATCGCCTGCCTCTTTTGGTTGTCTATCTCTACCTTGGCGTTATTTAAAATTTTTCCGGCTTCCTCTTTTGCACTTTCCTTCGCTTCACGAATGATCGAGTCTTTTGTTTCTTTAGCTTCTTTAAGCATACGGCTACGTTCTTCGCGAGCTTCTGCCAGTAATTTCTCGTTCTCGCTCTTCATCCTGGCCATCTCCTCCCGGGTTTTTACAGCTTCATCTAAAGCTCCCTGGATATCCTCTTCTCTCTGCTTTAGAGCGTTTGCGATAGGGCGAAAGGCAAACTTGCTCATTAAAAACCAGAACAACGCAAATATGATACAAGACCAAAAGAACAATCCAAAGTCCGGTTTTATTACACTGAAATCCGCTAGAAAAATCATCTAAGTGAATTTTTGAAAAAGTTCAAAAATGGGGTCGGCTCCAACCAATCGTTGCTAAGCCAACCCCTGCGATTTAAGCCGAGATCGGAAGAATGTAGGAAACGATGATGGCAATCAAAGCAGCTCCCTCAACCAAAGCAGCCATCAGAATCATATTCGCACGAATATCTCCTACAGCTTCAGGTTGACGAGCAATAGCTTCCATAGCTTTGGCACCGATTTGACCGATACCAATGCCAGCGCCAATCACTGCTAATCCCATTCCTATCGCGGCAATTGAACCTATCATAATTAAATATTTATATATGAATTAATGATGTTCTTCTGTAGCTGCTCCTATATAAGAAGCAGTCAAAATCGTAAAAACAAACGCTTGAATAAATGCTACCAATAGCTCGATTGCCATCATAAACATTGTGAGAGGTACAGACACCACCGCACCTAAGCTCGCCCCACCAATACTCTGCCCTGAATTACCAAAAATGAAAATCAATCCAACAAAACTTAGCACTACGATATGGCCGGCAGTAATATTGGCAAACAATCGCAGCATGAGGGTAAATGGTTTGATGAATAAGCCGAGGAATTCCACTGGTGTTATGATGACCGCTTTGACCGCTGCCGGTACACCAGGCATCCAAAATACATGCTCCCAATAATGCTTATTGCCATTTATGTTTGTGATCACAAAAGCAAACAGGGCCAGTGCCATCGTTACAGCAAGATTACCTGTTACATTAGCTCCACCGAAAAAAGGCACCTGGCCAAAAAGATTCAATGCAAGAATGAAGAAAAACAAAGCCATCAGGAATGGCTGGAACCTTTCCCAATGTTTTCCCAAGAATGGCTTGGCAACTTCATCTTGTATAAATAGAAACATCGGTTCCATAAAAGACTGCACGCCTCTGGGGGCCATCCCTTGTCGGGCTCTATATGCCCTGGCAATTCCGATGAACATCCACAGTAA
>JAHELJ010000013.1:95393-103116 GCA_024644235.1 Lewinellaceae bacterium | reverse complement strand
CCTCCAAATAGAGTAATTACGATGAACCGCAGTGCTGACTTTTTGAACTTATCCATGTATTATTCCAACCCTTGCTCCAAATTTGGCCACAAAGGTATGATTTTGAGGATTTTTTCGAAATTCTTAGATGGATTTTTAAGGGTGATGGTAGCAAAGAACTGGCCTTTCTTCATGAACTTTGTGCCAGCTTGCAAAATGGGCTGTAGTAAGGTAGGAGCCGGGAGGAAATGTCTGTCGGTTTAATGGGCTGTCAGACAAATTTTTGTATCGAATTCTACCCCTGTGTTGGATTTATGTTTGGTTCCACACAGATCCCCAACTCTTTGATAGCTTTCCAAGCAATTGATTCCTGGATGACAAATTTTTTAATTGAGGTATCTTCCGACGATGGGCATTCTTCTACCCATACCAAATGCTTTGTTTGAAACTCTGAGTACCGGCGGAGTCTGAAATCTTTTGAATTCATTGATGTTGACCAATCGAAGTACTCGCCTCACCAGCTTCTCATCGAATCCCATAGCTATTATCTCCTTGGGACCAAGTTCCTTTTCAATGTACTGATATAAGATACGGTCAAGATCCTCGTAGTCGGGCAAGCTGTCTGAATCCTTTTGATCCGGACGAAGTTCAGCACTCGGTGGTTTGTTTATCGAACTGACTGGAATGATCTCTTTCTCGGAATTGATGTAGCGAGCCAATTCGTACACTTCACGCTTATACAGATCTCCAATAACACTTAATCCGCCAGACATATCCCCATACAACGTACCATAACCAACTGCTGCTTCACTCTTATTGGAAGTATTGACCAGGATGAATCCAAATTTGTTCGACAACGCCATAAGAATCACTGCCCTGCAACGAGCCTGAATGTTCTCCTCGGTGATGTCGGAGGGTAAATCATCAAAAACAGGTGACAGTACTTTATCGAACGCAGAAAATGGCTTCTCAATTGGGATGAAATCCACCCGAATTCCCAGGTTTTCAGCCAGTGCATTTGCGTCGGAAATAGAATGCTCTGAGCTGTACCTGGACGGCATTATCACTCCCCGCACATTCGCAGGGCCCAGAGCACGTGCGACAATGGCTGCCGTCAGGGCCGAATCGATACCACCAGATAGGCCTAGTATGGCTTTCTTAAAATTGAGCTTGCCAAAATAATCACGAACTCCCAGGACCAGTGCATCCAGGATCAAGCTCATCTTCTCTTTCGGCTGTGGAGATTCTCTTCCACCCCTCACCACTTCATCCAGATTGTAAACATCCATCCTCTCTTCAAAATAAGGCAGTTCCTCGAACACCTTACCATCAGGACTTACGACCAGTGAACCCCCGTCAAAAATCAATTCTGTTTGGGCACCTACATGATTGATATAAAAAAGTGGAAGCTGGTACCGCGTCGCATTTGCCCGGATCACATGTATGCGAGAAGCGGCATGATCATATGCGAATGGCGATGCCGAGATGTTGATCATAACGTCAGGTGAATCCTTCATCATCTCATCCATCGGGCAAATGGTGTAAAGCGGATTCTCGTTACCTATGTTCCATAAGTCCTCACATATAGTCAGTGCAAAACGTACTCCTTTGAACTCGAAAACATCAAAGGATGAAGCAGGTTCAAAATAGCGGTATTCATCAAAAATGTCGTAGGTCGGTAATAGAGCTTTATTGGCCTGAAAAATGATCTGACCATCCAGAAGCACGAAGGCTGCATTGAAAAGATCTTTCCCTTCTACCACCGGATTCCGAGCGGGGCTCCCTACAACAACTGCAATGCCATATGCTGCCGCAGCCAAATGTTGCACACTTTCTTCCGCCTGACGAATGAAGTCATCAAATTCAAGAAAATCTCTGGGTGGATAGCCACAGGTTGCCAACTCGCTAAAACACACCATATCTGCTCGCCGGTCCCTGGCCTGCTCGATGTACTGAAGCATCTTTTTGACATTCCCTTCGAAATTTCCAATATGGAAATTCAATTGAGCTATCGCGATTCGCATGATCGCAAAGGTAGTGCTTCGAAGCTACTTGGTCTAGATTTGGATCTCGTCAAAAGCCTATCTAGTCAAACAACTTTTAAACATCTCTAGGAGCCGCTTCTCTGATTTTGTAGATTTGCTTTTCTCATATGAGCAAGTTTATTGTATCGGCCCGAAAGTACCGTCCCCTTCGTTTTGACGAGGTGATTGGTCAAGAGCATGTCAGCAAAACACTTAAGAATGCCCTGAAACAAAATACGCTAGCTCATGCGTTCTTGTTTTGCGGGCCACGGGGTGTAGGGAAGACAACCTGTGCTCGCATTCTTGCTAAAGTTCTTAATTGCAAGAATCAAACTGATGATGCAGAGCCCTGCGGGAAATGTGATTCCTGTCAGTCATTTGACAAGAATGCTTCTCTAAATATTCTTGAGCTTGATGCCGCTTCAAATAACAGTGTAGAACACATTCGTACTTTGAACGAACAAGTGCGATTCCAGCCCCAGGATGGAGATTATAAAATATTCATCATTGACGAGGTACATATGTTGTCTCAGTCAGCCTTTAATGCATTCCTTAAAACGCTGGAAGAACCTCCCGCTTATGCCGTTTTCATTCTGGCCACTACCGAGAAGCACAAGATCATTCCAACGATCCTTTCCCGGTGCCAGATATTTGATTTCAAGCGAATTCAAACCAAAGACATTGTCTCTCAATTACTATCAATATGTGACAGGGAGAATATCAAGGCCGATCACGATGCATTGCATATAATAGCATCGAAAGCGGATGGAGCATTGCGTGATGCCCTTTCGATCTTCGATAAGATCGTGAGCTTTGGAGGTAAAGAGATTACTTACCAAGCTGCGCTTTCCAATCTCAATGTTTTAGACTTTGAATATTACTTCAAAGTAGTGGATGCCCTGTTGGAAAGTAATGTCGCCGAGGTGATGAATTTGTTTGATCAAATTCAAAAGCTGGGTTTTGAGGGTGACATCTTTATCAATGGTCTCGCGGAGCACCTTAGGAATCTCCTGGTAGTAAAACACAGCAGCATTCATCACTTGCTGGATTTGAGTCAGGCATTGATGCAACAGTATGAGCATCAGGGAGAAATTGTTGATGAAGCCTTTGTGCTGGGATGTTTGAATATCGCCAATACCTGTGACGTTGAGTATCGAATGGCGCGGAACAAGAGACTACATGTGGAAATGGCTTTAGTCAAAATGAGCTATTTGTTATTTGAATCATCCCCGGCACTCCCTCAGATTCCGACTGAAAAACCCAAACCACAAAGATTAGCCACTGAAAAAGAAGCTCTCAAAAGGGTGAATTCTACAGTGGAGCAGCTGACAAACGAGGGCAAAGTAGAAACGGCGGTTGAAATCAAGTCTACTATACCGGAACAGGATAAAGATATCGTTCCTGAAGCTCGCTCAGACCAGGAAGCGACGGCCACAGCAGATTCATACTCAATTGACATAAAGACCAGTCAGAATATCGAAATGCCCTCTATTGGGTCACTAAGTGCTTTAGTGAAAAAAGTAGAGGCGAATCAGGAAGAGAGACTACGTCAGGCAGCTAAAGTCATTGAATTGGATACTGTGGAGAAAATCTGGAAAGAATACGGGGATAAACAATCGTCTCAGACTGTAAAAACGGTTATTGCCAATACCCGTCTTGAGGTTCAGAACAATGCCATTGTTGCACTAGTTGGATCAAAGATCTCCAAATCAGTAATTCTACAAGAGACTGGCTTGATCGAAAGGCTCCGCAAAGATCTGAAGGTCCCTAAGTTGACCATTCGAATAGAAGTGGATGAAGAAGCATTGACTGAAGAACCAAAACCAAAACTGCTTACTACCAAAGAGAAATATGAACTGCTTTGTAGTCTAAATCCACACTTCAAAGAGTTTCAAAAGACTTTTGACTTAAAGATCGATCACGATTAATAGAAGTGTCATCTGGATGACCCAAAACCTTAAACAACTGGGTTGTAGGTCATAATTTCTATATTTGGTTTAATCCGCCCTAGCCAACATAACCCAACTTTAATCTGTTCTATTTAGAAAAGATCGCACCTCATGGAGAACAGTCATATGTGGTTTCTGGAGAATATTGATGTGACCGGGTTTTTTTGTCCGAAGAAGATGATGGTAAATCCGGAGAAACATGTGGAGAAAGTATTCAAGAAGGGAGAATATATCTATCTCCCGGATGATCATTCAGATAAGATCTACTTCATTCTTTACGGCAGAGTCAAAATTGGCAGTTATGGAGACGCAGATAGGGAGATCATTAAGGCTGTATTGAGTAAGGGTGAGGTTTTTGGTGAGCTAGCTCTGATAAGTGACGGAAAACGAGGAGATTTTGCAATTGCTATGGAGGAAACCGAAGTATGTATAGTTAATAAAAGAGACATAAAGAATCTGTTTAAAGATCGTAGTAATTTACAGACATTCTTCCTTCAATTGTTTGGCACTCGGATCATAGAGATGGAGAATCGCCTGGAATCATTGGTCTTTAAGGACTCCCGGACTCGTATTGTTGACTTTCTATTAGAAATGGCCTCCAAGAAAGGTGAACGCGTAGGATACGAAACAGTAGTCCGAAAATTCCTGACCCATCAGGAGATAGCCAATCTGACAGCTACCTCTCGACAAACTGTTACTACTGTATTGAACGATTTGAGAAACAAAGGCCTGATCAAATTCGATCGACGCCGTTTACTGATTCGTGACAAAGAAAAACTGTCACTGGAAATGAATCCATAAAATTTATTTTTGCTGCCATCAACAAGATTGGCAGGTGTATCAGTTACTAAAGTCTTTTCTATTCCTCCTCCCTCCCGAACGAGCCCATCGTTTTACCGTCAGAATGCTTGACTTTGTCCGAAAGGTCCCTATTCTGAATCAGATCATAATCGGATCATGGAAATTGGAATCTCCAGTTCTAAGAAAGCAACTCATGGATTTGTCTTTCCCCAATCCAATTGGGCTTGCAGCTGGCTTCGACAAGGATGGAAAATATATCGACATCATGGCTTCACTGGGATTTGGATTCATCGAAGTTGGAACCGTCACACCCTTACCTCAGGTCGGCAACCCTCAGCCAAGGCTATTCAGATTACCAAAGGATCAGGCGCTGATCAATCGAATGGGCTTCAATAATGACGGCGTGGATGCATTAGTCAGCAGACTTGTCCAGAAAAGATCCGATGGTCTCATAGTGGGAGGGAATATTGGCAAAAACAAAGATACTCCCATTGAAGACGCGATCACTGACTATGAGATCAGTTTCCAAAAGCTGTTTCCTTATGTAGACTACTTCGTAGTAAATGTAAGCTCTCCCAATACACCAGGGTTAAGGCAGTTACAGGATCGAGAACCCTTGACCAAATTGCTGGAGCGATTGCAATTCCTCAATGGCCTTCATCAGCAGACCAAACCAATCATGCTGAAAATTGCACCTGACCTCACTGATTACCAACTTGAGGAAATCGTCGAAATCGTCCAGGAACAAGATTTGGCAGGTATCATCGCCACCAACACCACAATCGATCGAAGTAATCTAACCAGTCCGGAAGGTGAAATCGAGAAGATAGGCCCCGGTGGATTGAGTGGATTGCCTTTAAAGTCCAGATCTACTGAAATCATCCGGATGATCCGAAAAATAGCCGGTCCTGATCTGGTAATCATTGGTGTAGGTGGCATAATGGAGAAATCTGATGCAATTGAAAAGCTTGAAGCGGGAGCTGACCTTATCCAAATATATAGCGGACTTATCTATCAAGGTCCTTCACTTATCAAACAGATCAAACGGCTGTTGATCCAGAAGGCTAGCTGAAAACCGTCACTTTCCTTTGCTGGCCGGCATTTCAACATATTACTAGAATACGCTATGGCATCTTTTTTGTGGCTTTTTCGGCAATTGTGACAAGAGTATAATTGATGTTTAATGATCTAAAGTACAGACCATGCAGAATAATGACGCTAGATCATACTTTCGGGACTTTAGAATTTGGGTAGTAATTGTCTTGACGATAATCTTTCTAGCATTTGTCGTCAGTTCCCCTATTTGACAATCTTCAGACTCAAATCCAAACTTCCGGCCGAGTGTGTTAAGGCCCCTACTGAGATGAAATCCACCCCTGTTTCCGCATAAGAGCGGACATTTTGTAGTGTAATTCCCCCTGAGGCTTCGGTCTCGAATTTGTGTTGCACCGTTGCGACTGCTTCACGCAATATGGGTATTTCGAAATTATCCATCATGATTCGCGTGACCTTGCCATGCTGCAGTACGGTGTGCAATTCAACCAAATTGCGGACTTCGATGGTTATCCCTAATTCGATATCGTTGTCTTTGAAGTAATCATGAACCCTGTCGATCGCTTTCTCAATGCCACCACAGGCATCAATATGATTATCCTTGATCATGATCCAATCGTATAGTCCAAATCGGTAGTTGGAACATCCACCAATCTTGACCGCCCATTTTTCCAGAAATCGTAGCAATGGAGTGGTCTTTCGAGTATCAAGAATGGTAACATCCAGATCCTCTACTTCAATGGCGAAACGACTGCTTAGCGTAGCTATACCGCTCATGCGTTGCATAGCATTTAGAACCAACCGTTCTGTTAGTAACAGAGCTCTAGCATTGCACTGAACACGAAAAACCACCTGGCCGTGATCAATGTCCTTGCCATCCGGTATCAATATTGAAAAATCTGCATCGGGATCGGCATACTTAAATATCTTCTCTGCTAGGGAAACACCGGCTACTACTCCCACATCCTTTACCAAGAGTTCGGCTTCGGCGACAGAATCCGGTTTTATACAGGCATTGGAGGTGTGATCGCCATTTCCCACATCTTCAGCCAAAGCCCTTTCGATAAAGTTTTGAATCAACTTCTCATTCATGTCAGGTGGTTTAAAAGAAGAGCGCGAATTTAAGAATTATGGCGTTCAGTGTTCCCCGGGAATTCTCAATGGACGTTGTGCGCGTTCCATCATCCAGATCCTCTACCTTGATAGCTTCATCGCGGGTCAGATCTGCCAAGCCATTTTGGAAAAAAATACCACCGTGAAGAATGCTTGAATTGTCGAGAAGGCGCTCCATACCAAGTCCAAATCCCCACGAAAAATTGACTGCGTTTACATCCTTACCTATGTTTTCTCCCTTCACATCTATGCCAGTCGCCTGAATAGCTCCCCGCGATTGACCTACCAGCGAAAAAGTGAGGACAGGAAACTCTGCAAAAAAATCAAAATCGCTATTTGTTCGAACTACATACTTCGCACTGAGGGGAATGTCAAGCATATGTAGCGTGTAAGTGATGTCCACATCATCCGGAAGAGGTTTTTCGCCTCGGTTAAGATTATCATCGGAAAGGTCGGAGTTTGGCAGGAAGTTGCCTCCGATTCGGTGCAGCAATGCGCCTCCTTGCGAAAACCCAAAACCAAACCCGGCCGTAAGAGCCATCCAATCCGAAATATAATACTCACCAACGCCACCAAGCCGGATGCCAACTTTCACGCCATTGCTGTTGATTTGATTGTCATTGGTCTTCATCCAACCAAAAGTGGGACTAAGTTGTACACCAAAAACTGTCTCGCCTGTCTGAGCCAAAACAATAGAAGTCAGAAGCATACCTACTAGTACTGCATAGAATTTTTTGTTCTTTACCATCGCGTGAGAACTTCGCTACATTTGCCAGTTAGGAATAATTTAAACATAATTTTGAA